>NZ_CP187368.1:0-658909 GCF_049810355.1 Rubrivivax soli | reverse complement strand
CGCGACGCGATGGCGAAACAGCTGCTTGCGGCAGGGTTCGCCGGTGTGACCATCTCGGCGCAGAGCAACCACGCGGATGCCCGCGACGCCGTGCACTTTGCGACGATGCATAGGGCCAAGGGGCTCGAGTTCGATGCGGTCGTCGTGGTGGCCCCAGCCTCCTACTTCGGCAGCGTTGAGGTGTCGGTCAACCAGAGGAAGCTCGTCTACGTCGCCCTAACGCGGGCCAAGCGTGCCGCGATGCTCCTTCGGCTAGGGTGAACGTTCTGGCATGACTCCAGAGCGGATTGCCACGTCCTTGCCAGCGCTTGGTGGATGCGGGTGATTCAGCGACTCTAGGAAGGATGGCGCTTGTTGGCGCCGTTCGCAGCTACGCCTCGGACGGGGAGAGGTGACAAAGCCAGAGGCCGCATTCCCTAAAGACGCCTTCTGCCGTCTGGGCGGCCATGGTCGGCAGGAGAGTCAACGGGCGCGATGCGCTGTCGGCTGTTGGCTCTGCACAGTTGGTACGCAAAGCTCGTGCTCAGCGAGCAACCTGAAGTTCAGGCAGCTGACGAAGTTCGCGACCGTCGCGCGACCCCGCTTCGGCGTCGATTGGGGCTGGAACGGCAAGGGGCGACGCAGGCAAGAGCGGTCGACCGCGGAGTTACTGAGGGAACTCAAGCACTCTTGTCCTCAAGCCCCAGTTCGGGCTCCTGGCGGACTGCGGCTCCGCCCGGGAACCCTAGCTAGTCCCACAGTACTGGCCAAAGTGGGTCGCCAGCGGCAGTTGAATGGCAGGTACTCCGACCTGTCGGACTGGACGCCGCATTCGGGAAATCTATACCCCTGGATATTTTCTATCGATGCGGATAGATATAATTTTCAGGAGTCGTCCGTGAGATATTTCTTGTGGTCGAAGAATCGAATTTGTGTCTTTGCGATGGAGGTGGCTATACTGTGGACGGCACGACTTGATTGGGTAGCCTCCCCCCGCGTCAGCGGGGATTCTTGGCGGCGTCAGCATCCCGTTAGCCACCGAACAGGTGGATTCAGTAGCGTAAGGTGCAGACGAAGTCAGCGGCCGAATAGGCCGTAACGTTCGCTGGCCAGCGACGCCCATCTTGTCGTGCCACCCTTCTGGTTCACCCATCGCCCGCGTTCGATGCATCAATCGACTCGCGCGTCCCCGTTCCTGCTATTGCCTGCCAGCGGTGGCCAGCGCAAACGGGTGGCCGAACCTGCCCCTTGACGCGAGCTGGCGTACAGCCAGCCTCGGAACAGCGCCGCACTCTCCGATTGAGCCACGGCGCGCGGGGTGGTTCGATTGGGGTAAATCGAAGCCTAAAATCAACCATGTGTCGCTTGTATTAGAGTGTTGGTATTGATTCAGCACTTCGGTACGTCACATGGATACGGCAGCAACCCCTTTCTGGGTCCTTATCGAAAAACTCTCGAACGAGACCGGGTATACGGTAAACGCGATTCGCGCCAAGCAGAAGAAGAACCAGTGGAAGTTCAACGTCCACTGGAAGCGGGCGCCCGACAATCGCTTGGTGTTCAATCTACCGGCCATCCAGAAGTGGATGGCGAGCGGCGTGCAATAGTCGCCGGTATCTAGGTCAGATGATACGGTCGACGGTTGGAGTTATTGGTAATCTATCGATGGGCGTTACGGAGCCTTCCGCTTGCACAGGTCTAGACAATTGACCTGATGGTAAATCCGATTTAGTTTTACCAATATCCACTAACTGCGATTGAAAACATGGTGACCGCAACGCAAGCCCGACAGCCAGTTTCTTTCATCTCGATGAAGAAGCTGAAATGTCGAACAACGGACCGAAGGGCGGCTCCGCCAAGGGCAAGAAGAACGACGAGCCGCTGCTCGCCGTTGGAACCCGGGTACTCCCAGAGAGCGGTGAACCACTCCCCGAAGGCCTGAGCATCCGAAGCGCACGGGGCATCCAGATGTCCTTTGCATGGAACGGAGAGCGCTGCTTCGAGACCTACCCGGGGCGTCCGACCCCATCGCTGGTCGTCAAGGCAGCAAGGCGTCGCGAGGAGGTTCTGCAGCTCATCGCGATGGGCAAGTTCAAGTACGAAGACGAGTTCCCGAGCAGTCGCCGCGCGTCAGAAGTTCGGCGCCAGCAAGCCCTCAGCCGGGTTGAGCCAACTGGTCCTTGCCTGGACCAGTGGTTCAACATCATCCGAACGAGCGTCGGGCCCAACACCGAGGACGACTACCGGCGCGTCATCCAGTACTCGCTGAAGCCGCTGCCTGTCGAGGTCCTTGGCATTCGGTCACCGCATCCCTACGCGGGGTTACCCCTAGAGATGCTCCCCGTGGACGAAATCACCAGCGAGCGTGTCTCGCTGCTCAGGAACCACCTCTTTCACAGACAGGGGCTCTCGGGGCGACGGGTCGGCAACATCCTCATCCCGCTAAGAGGCATGTGCGCGAATCTCGTACAGCGAAAGCTCCTAACTGAGAGTCCGTTCGAAGGGCTCAAGCCTCTCAAGGACACGAGGGTGCAACACGACGCTCCCGCCAAGGTCGACCCCGCCGCACCTGCCAAGACGCTTCAAGAGGTTGCCAAGTTCAAGGCTGACAAAGGCAAGGCGGACCCGTTCGCGCCGGACGAAATGGAGGCCATCCTTGGAGAAGCCGAGGGTCCTCTGCTCAACACCCTATCGTTCTGGTTCGCGTGCGGGCTTCGCACGGGTGAAGTGCTCGCGCTGCAGTGGCAGGACATCGACCTCGAGACGAACCAAGTGTGCATCCGCCGGTCGCTGTCGAGAGGCAAGCTCAAGACGCTCAAGCGCCACGATTGGCGCTGGCTGCCGCTTCGACCCCACGCACTGGCCGCCGTCAAGGCCCAGTTCAGCTACAGCGGCCAACAGGCGGCGTGGGTCTTTCCTAACCCGGCCACCGGAGAGCGCTACGCGAACGAGTCCAAGCTGACGAAGCGATGGAAGGCGCTCCTGGCTGCTGCCGGGGTCCGCTACCGCCGACCCTACCAGTGCCGGCACACCTACGGCTCTTCCGAACTGTCGGCGGGCGAGCCCTTGCTGAAGGTGGCCGCTGACATGGGACACAAGGACTGGACGATGCTCCAAAAGCACTACGGGCGGTGGATTCCGGCGGTGGGCGCGATGCAGGGGGCGGGGCAGGGCTCGGCAGTAGTCTTCGGCCCGCTGTGGGCACGCTTGGTCAAGCTCATCGAGTCCAGGCAAGTCGACCCTCAGGAGGCTAGGCGGACAGCCAGAGAGTCCGAGGACGGAGAGCTTTCCGACGAGACGGCTCAATCGCTGGAGGTCAATGCCGATGAGCTGCCCGAGCGCACCCGCCCTGCGCCTGAGCAGTGAACTGGTCAACAGAGGACGCTTTTGTTCGGTCGCGGAGTGGTCTACAGTGGTCCCGGTGGTGCAACAACAGAGCAACAACGAGGCCGTTTGCCCCGGAAACCCGCTTGAATGCTAGAGGTCACGGCGAGTTCGAATCCCGCCACCCCGACCATTACGAATCAACGGGTTAGCTCTCACAAGGGGCTAACCCGTTTGGCTTTGTGGGGCGGCCGGATGCATTCCGAGGGTGCAACGGCAAGAAGGCTGCCGGGCCATGGGCGTCGCCAGGCGCTCCGTCACCGGAGCGGCCCGCCCTGCACGCGACCGAATCAGCCGTGCGCCGCCGGCAGCTCTCCGGAAGTCGTGACGCCAGACGCGATGTCGGCGCCGATCGACGCGCCGCATCGGCCGGGCCGGTGCGGCACCCGGGCACCCTGCAGCGAGGTTGCGCTCGGTCAGCACCGCGCCTGCGGCATGAGGCCGGCACCGCGGCGTCGACCCGGTGCGGCGGGCCGGGGGCTTGACATTCCAACGAGGGGAAGCTTCAGAGTCCACGCGTGCCGCACGTTCGAGGAGACCCCATGCACCACGCGATGAACATCGGCGAGGCCGCGGAAGCGGCCGGCGTCTCGACGAAGATGATCCGTCACTACGAGCAGATCGGACTCCTGCCTGCGGCGGCGCGCACCGACGCGGGGTACCGCCAGTACGCCGAGCGCGACGTGTCGGTCCTGCGCTTCATCCGCCAAGCGCGCCGGCTCGGCTTCTCCATCGAGCAGATCGCCGAACTGCTCGGCCTGTGGAGCGACGCGCACCGGGCCAGCCGCAGCGTCAAGGCCGTCGCGCAACGGCACGTGGCCGACCTCGCGCAGAAGATGCGCGAACTGGCGGACATGAAGCAGGCCCTCGAGCGCCTCGTGGCCTCGTGCCACGGTGACGACCATCCGCACTGCGCCATCCTCGCGGAGCTTGCCGTGCAGAGCCCGGCGGCTCCGGTCCCGGGGTCGATCGAGCCCGGCACGCTGCGCAAGCCGGCATCGGCGCGCAGGCCGGCGGCCGCGAAGGCGCGACCGCCTGCGGCCCCTGCGCCCGCGCCGCACCATGCCGGCCTGATGGCCTGGACCCACCAGCTGCACCAGCGCCACGGCGGGTCCTGAGCCCGCCGCGTGCGGTCGCCCCGGTGGGGCGGGGCGCCGCACCGGCGGCGCCGCGGGCGCTCCCGTCGCCGCTGCCGCTCGAACCGGAGCCATGCCCGCCTTCGTCGACGGCGTCGTGAAGTCCCTGCGCGTCGGCACCGGCCGGCTCGACCACCACGCCGCCGCGCCCGAGGAGTCGTAGACTGGCGCGCATGCAAGCGTTGCGCCGTCATCGCGGCCGGCTGTCCGGCTGGCTCATCGCCCTGGTGCTGTTCACGCAGCTGGCCACGGCGGCGTATGCCTGCCCGCAGCTGTCGTCCGTGCACGGCGACGGCGTCGCCGCGATGGCTGCCATGCCCGACTGCGACGGCAGCGTGCCCACGCGCATGGATCCCGAGCGGCCGCAGCTGTGCAAGGCGCACTGCGAGACCGGCAAGACCTCGGTGAACAGCCCGGTGGCCGCGCCCGACGCACCGCCTGCGCTGGCGGTGGGCGCGGCGCTGGTCGGCATCGTCGACGTGGCCGATGCCGCCGCGCTGGCTGCCAGCATGCCTGCCTCGGTGGCCGACGGGCCGCCCGTCGGGTCGCCGCCGCTGTACCTCTCGTTGCTCGTCCTTCGGAACTAGCCCGCGCACTCCCGGCCGGGTGTGCTGTCGCAGCGTGCCCGGCTCCCTGGCGCGCGTCGTGCGTTCGTTCCGAAGGAGAGTGTCGTGTCCCGTTTCATCGTGCGCGTGCCGTGCCGGCACGCCGGGCGGCGCCTGCCGTTCCTCCGGGCCCCTGGTCGGGCCCTTCGACAGGCCGCCCGGCTGGCGCTGGCCCTTGCAGCGCTCGCGAGCGGCCCGGCGTGGGCGGACCGCGCCGCGCCCCCCCTGGGCTACGCCGAGGCGCTCGAGATCGCCCGGCGACAGGCGCCCGCCCTGCGGGCGCAGCTGGCGACGCTGGAAGGTTCGACCGCCCTGGTGCCGTCGGCCTCGACGCTGCCCGATCCCCGCCTGTCCGTCGGCCTGGAGAACCTGCCCGTCGCCGGGCCGGACCGCTGGCGCACCACGCAGGACGGCGGCACGATGCAGCGCATCGCGCTGATGCAGGAGGTGCCCAACCGCGCCAGGCGCGACGCGCGCGAGCAGGCGGCACTGTCCCGCATCGCGCGCGACCGCGCGCTGCTGGCGGCCACCGAACTCGCCGTGCGCCGCGACGCCGGCCTGGCCTGGCTGGCGGTGCACTTTGCCGAGGCGAGGCTCGCGCAGGTGGCCGGCTTCCAGCGCGAGAACCGGCTGCTGCAGGACACGCTGCCGGCGCGCATCGCGGCCGGCTCGGCGATGCCTGCCGAGCTGACGATGGCACGCCAGGAGGCGTTGGCCATCGCCGACCGCGCCGACGAACTGGCCCGCGACGTGCACAAGGCGCGCGCGGACCTGCGCCGCTGGATCGGCGCGCGCGCGGATGCGCCGCTGCAGGCGCAAGCGCCGGCCATCGCCGTCGACGGCGAGGCCTTGCGCGCGGCGCTGCCGCGGCACGCCGAGCTGGCGCCGTATGCGCCGCTGCGCGCGTTGGCACAGGCCGAGGCGGCGGAGGCCGACGCCGACAGGCACGGCGACTGGGCCTGGGAGGTGGCCTACAGCCGGCGCCCGCGTGACGACGACATGGTGTCGTTCCAGCTCAGCTTCGACCTGCCGTGGCAGCGCGCGCGCCGGCAGGAGCCGCAGATCGAGGCCAGGCGGCGCGAGATCGAACGCATCGAGGCCGAACGCGACGAGGTGCTGCGCCGCCATGCGGCCGAGACCGAGGCGATGCTGGCCGAGCTGCAGGCGGCCGATGCGCAGGCCGAGCGGCTGCGCGGCGCCGGGCAGCCGCTGGCGGCCGAACGCGTGGCCCTGGCCCTGGCGGCCTACCAGGCGGGTCGGGGCGATCTCGCTGCCGTGCTGACCGCGCGCAGCCAGGTGCTGCAGACGCACCTGCGTGCCGTCGACCTCGACGCGCAGCGCGCTGCCCTGCGCCTGCGCCTGTCCACCCTGATCGCGGAGTGAGACCATGGATGTTTCCTTGAACAAGACCGTGGCCGCGGGCGCGGCGATGCTGCTGGCCGGCCTCGGCGGCGGCTGGGCGCTCTCGCAGTGGATGGCGGCGGGCGACCGGGGCGGCACGGCGCCACCCGCGCACGCTGCCGCGGCCGGCACGGCCGAACGCCGGGTGCTGTACTGGTACGACCCCATGGTGCCGACGCAGCGCTTCGACAAGCCCGGCAAGTCGCCCTTCATGGACATGCAGCTGGTGCCGCGCTACGCCGACGAGGCCGGCGCCGGTGCCGGCCCGGCGGTGGCGGTGTCGCCGCAGGCGGCGCAGTCGCTGGGACTGCGCGTGGCCACGGCCGATCTGCGCGTGCTGCAGCCGGCCGTGGACGTGGTCGCCGTGGTGGGGCTCGACGAGCGCGACGTCAGCATCGTGCAGGCACGCGCGCCAGGATTCGTCGAGCGCGTGCATGCGCGCGCACCGGGCGACGTGATCGCGGCCGGCGCGCCGCTGGCCGAGGTGCTGCATCCGGACTGGCTGGCGGCGCAGCGCGAGTACTTCGCGGTGCGCGCCACCAACGACGAGACCCTGGCGCTGGCCGCCCGAGCGCGCCTGGCGCTGCTGGGCATGCCGGTCGGCCTGATCGAGCGCATCGAGGCCGACGGGCGGCCGCAGGCGTTGACGACGATCGTGGCGCCGTCGGGCGGCCTGATCGCCGAGCTGATGGTGCGCCGGGGCATGACCGTGTCCGCCGGTGCGACGCTGGCGCGCATCAACGGACTGGGCACCGTGTGGGTCGAGGCGGCGGTGCCCGAGGCGCTGGCCGCCGCGGTGGCCCCGGGTCAGCGCGCCGAGCTGCGACTGGTGGCGTTCCCGGGCGAGGTGCTGCGCGGCAGGGTGGCCGCGGTGCTGCCCGAGGCGAGCCGCGACACGCGCACGCTGCGCGTGCGCGTCGAGGTGCCCAACCCGGGTGGCCGGCTGCGCCCCGGCATGTCCGGCCAGGTGCGCCTGGCCGGCGCAGGCGCGGGCGCCGAGGTGGTCACCGTGCCGGCCGAGGCGGTGATCCGCACCGGACGCCGGGCGCTCGTCCATGTGCTCGACGCGCCGGGCCGGTACCGGCCGGTGGCGGTGGAACTCGGCGCGGAGATCGATGGCCGCGTGGCCGTGCTGCGGGGGCTCGCTGCCGGGCAGCAGGTGGTGGCCTCGGGGCAGTTCCTGATCGATTCCGAAGCGAGCCTGCAGGGCCTCGCGGCATCGGCCGCCCCTGCCGCCGCAGCCTCTGCCGCGGAGCACGCCACGCGCGGCCGCGTCGTCGAACTCGACGACGCATCGATCACGCTCGAGCATGCGCCGGTGCCGGCGCTGCAGTGGCCGGCGATGACGATGCCCTTCCAGCTGGCGCAGCCGGACCTCGTGCGCGGGCTGAAGGCGGGTGACGCCGTGCGATTCCGCTTCCGGCAGCAGGGCGACGAGCACGTCGTGACCGCGATCGAGCGCGACGACGCGGGGGCGCGCCGATGATCGCCGCCCTGATCCGCTGGTCGGTGGCCAACCGCTTCCTCGTGGTGCTGGGCTCGATCTTCCTCGCCGCCGCCGGCCTGTGGGGGGTGCGCACCACGCCTGTCGACGCCTTGCCGGACCTGTCGGACGTGCAGGTCATCATCCGCACCACGCTGCCGGGCCAGGCACCGCAGATCGTCGAGAACCAGGTGACCTATCCGTTGGCGACGACGATGCTGTCGGTGCCCGGCGCGAAGACGGTGCGCGGCTTCTCGTTCTTCGGCGACAGCTTCGTCTACGTCCTGTTCGAAGACGGCACCGACCTGTACTGGGCGCGCTCCCGGGTGCTGGAGGTCCTGAACCAGGTGCAGGGCCGGCTGCCGGCGGGGGCGACGTCGTCGATGGGGCCCGATGCCACCGGCGTGGGCTGGATCTTCCAGTACGCGCTGGTCGACCGCACGGGCGGCAGCGACCTCGCGCAGCTCCGTGCGCTGCAGGACTGGTTCCTCAAGTACGAGCTGAAGAGCCTGCCCGGCGTGGCCGAGGTGGCCACCGTGGGCGGCATGAACCGGCAGGTCCAGGTGGTGCTCGACCCCTTGAAGCTGGCCGCCCACGGCGTCACGCACGCGCAGGTGCGCGCGGCGCTGCTGGCCGGCAACCAGGAAGCGGGTGGCTCGGTGCTGGTGCTGGCAGAGGCCGAGTACATGGTGCGTGCCAGCGGCTACCTGAAGACGCTGGACGACTTCCGCGCCGTGCCGCTGGCGGCGCGCGGCGGCGTGCCGGTGTCGCTGGGCGACGTGGCGACGGTGCAGGTGGGCCCCGAGATGCGGCGTGGCATCGCCGAACTGGACGGGCAGGGCGAGGTGAGCGGCGGCGTCGTCGTGCTGCGCGCGGGCGCGAACCCGCAGCAGACCATCGCCGCGGTGAAGGCACGCCTCGCCGAGCTGCAGGGCAGCCTGCCCCCGGGGGTGGAGGTCGTCACCACCTACGACCGCAGTGCGCTGATCGGGCGTGCCATCGACAACCTCACGATCAAGCTGATCGAGGAGTTCATCGTCGTCGCACTCGTGTGCGTCGTCTTCCTGTGGCACCTGCGCTCGGCGCTGGTGGCCATCATCGCGTTGCCGCTGGGGGTGATGGCGGCCTTCCTGATCATGCGCTGGCAGGGCATCAACGCCAACATCATGTCGCTGGGCGGCATCGCCATCGCCATCGGCGCGATGGTCGACGCCGCCGTGGTGATGACCGAGAACGCCCACAAGAAGCTCGAGGCCTGGCAGCACGCGCATCCGGGCGCGACCCTGGCCGGACCGGCGCGCTGGAAGGTCGTCACCGAGGCCGCCGAGGAGGTCGGGCCGGCGCTCTTCTTCTCGCTGCTGATCATCACGCTGAGCTTCATCCCGGTGTTCACGCTGGAGGCGCAGGAAGGGCGGCTGTTCGGGCCGCTGGCCTTCACCAAGACCTATGCGATGGCGGCGGCGGCAGCGCTCTCGGTGACGCTGGTGCCGGTGCTGATGGGCGCCTGGATCCGCGGTCGCATCCCCGACGAGCAGCGCAACCCGATCACGCGCGCGCTCATCGCGGTGTACAGGCCGGCGCTGGAGCGGGTGCTGCGCTGGCCGAAGACGACCGTGCTGCTGGCCGTGGTGGCGGCGGCGAGCACGGCCTGGCCGCTGTCGCGCCTGGGCGGCGAGTTCCTGCCGCGGCTGGACGAAGGCGATCTGCTCTACATGCCCTCGGCGCTGCCGGGGCTGTCGGCGCAGAAGGCGGCCGAACTGCTGCAGGTCACGAACCGGATGATCCGGACCGTGCCCGAGGTCGAGCGCGTGTTCGGCAAGGCCGGCCGTGCGGAGACGGCCACCGACCCGGCCCCGCTGGAGATGTTCGAGACCACGGTCCGGCTGAAGCCCCGCGACCAGTGGCGGCCCGGCATGACGCCGGAGAAGCTGGTCGAGGCGCTCGACGCCGCGGTGCAGGTGCCGGGGCTGGCCAACGTCTGGATCCCGCCGATCCGCAACCGCATCGACATGCTGGCCACCGGGATCAAGAGCCCGATCGGCGTCAAGGTGACGGGCAGCGACCTGGCCGTCATCGACCGCGTCGCGCTGCAGGTCGAGCAGGTGGCCCGGACGATTCCGGGCGTGTCTTCCGCGCTGGCCGAGCGGCTGACCGGCGGGCGCTATGTCGACGTGCACATCGACCGCGTGGCGGCGGCCCGCCACGGGCTGAACATCGCCGACGTGCAGGCGGTGGTCAGCGGCGCGATCGGCGGCGAGAACGTCTCGGAGACGGTGGAGGGGCTGGCGCGCTTCCCGATCAACCTGCGCTACCCGCGGGAGTGGCGCGACACGCCGGAGCGGCTGGCCACGCTGCCGATCGTCACGGCCGCGGGCCAGCAGATCACGCTCGGCACCGTGGCCCGGGTGCAGGTGAGCGACGGCCCGCCGATGCTCAGGAGCGAGAACGCGCGGCCCGCGGGCTGGGTCTACGTCGACGTTCGCGACCGTGACCTGGCCGCGGTGGCGACCGAACTGCGCGCCGCGGTGGCGCGCGACGTGCCGCTGGCGCCCGGCGTGAGCATCGCCTACGCGGGGCAGTTCGAGTATCTGGAGCGCGCCAATGCGCGGCTGATGATCGTGGTGCCGGCCACGCTGACGATCATCTTCGTGCTGCTGGTCCTGACCTTCCGCCGGATCGACGAGGCGGTGCTGATCATGGCCACGCTGCCGTTCGCGTTGATCGGCGGGGTGTGGTTCCTCTGGGCCATGGGCTACCACCTGTCGATCGCCACCGGCGTCGGCTTCATCGCGCTGGCCGGCGTGGCGGCCGAGTTCGGCGTCGTGATGCTGCTGTACCTGAAGCAGGCGCTGCAGGCGCGGCTGGACGCGGGGGCCGCGGCGTCGGCGGACGTGGTCCACGACGCGGTCCGCGAAGGGGCCGTGCTGCGGGTGCGGCCCAAGGCCATGACCGTGGCGGTGATCCTGGCCGGCCTGGTGCCCATCGTCTGGGGCAGCGGCACGGGCTCGGAGGTGATGAGCCGCATCGCCGCGCCGATGCTGGGCGGTATGGTCACGGCGCCGTTGCTGTCCCTGTTCGTGGTGCCCGCCGTGTTCGCATTGCTGCGCCGCCGCGCGGTGGTGCCCGCCCCGGACGGCTGACGCCGCCGCGGCCGGCGCAACGCCGGCGCCGCTTGACCTTGCCACAGCGTCAATCCGCAGCATGCCGGCATTCCAGCTTCAGGAGCCGACCATGCAGACCTCTTCCTCGCCGCTTGCGCAGCAGCGGCGCAGCCTGACCGGCACGCTCGCCACCGCCGGCCTGGCCGTTGCCGCGGCCGCCGTGCTTGCCGCGTGCGCGCCCGCCGTGACCGACGTGCAGGCGGGACCGTCCGCCGCGGCGGCAGTGCCTTCCGTTCCCGTCGCACGGGTGCGCTCGGCTGCCGCGGTGGCCACGGCGACCCAGGTGGCGCGCGTGGAGGCGGCCCAGCACGTCGAGCTGCGGGCCCGCGTGTCCGGGCCGATCGATGCGGTGCTGTTCCGCGAAGGCGACCTGGTCCGCGCCGGGCAGCCGCTCTTCCAGATCGATCCCCAGCCCTATGACGCAGCCCTCGCCCGGGCCCGCGCCGAGGTGCAGCTCGCCCGCGCCCGCGAGGCTTGGACAGCCGCCGAGGCCGAACGCGCGCGCCAGCTGCAGGCGGACCGCGCGATCGCGGTCGAGGAGATGGAACGCCGCGTCGCCGCGCATGCCGAGGCGCAGGCGCGACGCGCCGGTGCCGAGGCGGCGCTGCAGACGGCACAGCTCGAGCGCGACTTCACGCTCGTGCGCGCGCCGATCGACGGCCGCATCGGCCGTGCGCTCGTCACCACGGGCAACTTCGTCTCGGCGGGCGGCGGCACCACCGCGCTGGCCACGCTGGTCGGCGTGGCCCGGCTGCATGTGCACATCGATGTGGCCGACCGCGGCCTGCTGCAGCGCCTGGCCGACGACGGTGGTGCGCGGGGCTGGAAGGCCCGTGTCCTCGATGCCGACGGCCAGCGCGAGCTGGCGCAGGCGCCGATCGACTTCACGAACCATTCGGTCGATGCCGCCACCGGCACCGTGCGGCTGCGGGGGCGCATCGACGCGCCGACGCCCGCGCTGATGCCGGGGCAGTACGTGCGCGTGCAGATCGCGACCGGTGCCGCGCAGCCGGTGCTGCTGGTGCCGGACAAGGCGATCGGCACCGACCAGGGCCGCCGATTCGTGCTCGTGGTCGATGCGGCCGGGATGGTCGGGTACCGCCCGGTCGACGTCGGCGCAGCGCAGGGCAGCGACCGCATCGTGACCCGGGGCCTGCAGGCCGGCGAGCAGGTGATCGTCTCGGGCCTGATGCGCGTGCGACCGGGCATGACGGTCTCGCCCCAGCCATCCACCGGGCCGGTGGCGCCGCAGGCCCTCGACCGCTCGGGCCCCGTGCCCGACCGGACCTGAGCGCCGGGGAGTGCATCGCCATGAACCGACTTGCCAGACTCTTCGTCGACCGCCCGATCGTCGCGATCGTGCTGTCGCTGGTGCTGCTGCTCGCCGGCCTGCTCTCGATGGGCAGGCTGCCGCTGACCGAGTACCCGAACGTGATGCCCACCACCGTGCAGGTGCGTGCCGCCTACCCGGGCGCCAACCCGCAGGTCATCGCCGACACGGTGGCGACGCCGCTGGAGACCGAGCTGACCGGCCTGCCGGGCCTGCAGTACATGGGCTCCAATGCCAGCGGCGACGGCCGCTACCTGCTGACGCTGACCTTCGGCGCCGAGGTCGATCCGGCGCGCGCCGAGACCGACACGCAGAACCGCGTCGCGCGTGCGATGCCGCGGCTGCCGGCCGAGGTGCAGAGGCTCGGCGTCGTCAGCGAGAGCGTCGCGCCCGACATGCTGATGGTCGTGCACCTGACGTCGCCGCAGGGCCGCTACGACCTGCTGCACCTGTCGAACTTCGCGCAGCTGCAGGTGCGCGACGCGCTGCTGCGCGTGCCGGGTGTCAGCAAGGTCGTCGTCTGGGGCGCGGGCGACTACAGCCTGCGCGTCTGGCTCGACCCCGACCGCATGGCCGCGCGCGGCCTGGTCGCGGGCGACGTGGTCGACGCGATCCGCGCGCAGAACCTGCAGGTGGCCGCCGGCTCGGTGGGCCAGCAGCCCGACGCGCGCAGCGCGCACCAGCTGCCGCTCACGGTGGCCGGGCGCCTGGGCTCGCCCGAGGCCTTCGGCGACATCGTTCTGAGGAGTGGCCCCGCCGGCGAGCGGCTGCGCCTGCAGGACGTGGCGCGTGTGGAGCTGGGCGCGAGCTCGTATTCGCTGCGCAGCCTGCTCGACGGAAAGCCGGCCGTCGGCATCCAGATCGTGCAGGACCCGGCGGCGAGCGCCGTCGAGGTGGCCGCCGCCGTGCGCGCCGAGATGGCGAGGCTGCAGCAGGGCTTCCCGCAGGACATCGCGCACCGCATCGCCTACGACCCCACGCTGTTCGTGGAGGCGTCGATCCGCAACGTCATCCAGACGCTGGCCGAGGCGATGGTGCTGGTGGTGCTGGTGGTGCTGCTCTTCCTGCAGAACTGGCGCGCGTCGCTGATCCCGATCGCGGCGGTGCCGGTGTCGCTGGTGGGCACGCTGGCGGTGATGCACGCGGCCGGCTTCACGCTCAACACGCTGAGCCTGTTCGGCCTGGTGCTGTCGATCGGCATCGTCGTCGACGACGCGATCGTCGTCGTCGAGAACGTCGAGCGGCACCTGGCGCGCGGTCTGAAGCCGCGCGAGGCGGCACTGGCCGCGATGCGGGAGGTGACGGGGCCGATCCTCGTCATCACGGCGGTGCTGGCCGCGGTGTTCATTCCCACCGCCTTCATGGGCGGGCTGTCGGGCCAGTTCTACCGGCAGTTCGCGCTGACGATCGCGATCTCCACCGTGCTGTCGGCCGTCAATTCGCTGACGTTGTCGCCTGCGCTGTCGGCGATGTGGCTGAAGCCGCATGCCGCCACGGGCCACGGCGTACTCGCACGCATGTTCGGCGGCTTCAACCGGGCCTTCGAGCGGGCGTCCGAGCGCTACGCGGTGCTGACGCGTGCCGGCGTGCGGCGCGGCCTGCGCCTGCTCGTCGTCTACGCGGTGATGGTGGCCGGCGCCGTGTGGAGCTTGCGGAGCGTGCCGTCGGGTTTCGTGCCGGCCCAGGACAAGTACTACCTGGTCGGCATCGTGCAGCTGCCGCCCGGGGCCTCGCTCGACCGCACCGAGGCGGTGACGAAGCAGGTCACCGCGATCGCGCTGGCGCAGCCGGGTGTCGAGAGCGTCGTGGCCTTCCCGGGCATCTCGATCAACGGCTTCGTCAACAGTCCCAACACCGCGGTGATCTTCACGATGCTCGATCCCTTCGAGCAGCGCCAGGACCGGGATCTGGCCGCCGGTGCGATCGCCGGTGCGCTGAACGGCCGGTTCCAGGGCATCGACGACGGCTTCGTCGCGATGTTCCCGCCGCCGCCGGTTCCGGGGCTGGGCCAGGCCGGCGGCTTCAAGCTGCAGATCCAGGACCGCCGCCAGCAGGGCCACGAGGCGCTGAATGCCGCGCTGGGCGCGGTGATGGCGGAAGCCGGCAAGGATCCGCGGCTGGTCGGGCTGTTCAGCGGCTACCAGACCGGGGTGCCGCAGCTGGCGCTGGACATCGACCGCGAGCGGGCCCTCGCGATGGGCGTGCCGCTGGAGGCCATCCACCAGTCGCTGCAGGTCTACCTCGGCTCGTTGTACGTCAACGACTTCAACTTCCTCGGCCGCGCCTGGCAGGTCAACGTGCAGGCGGACGCGCCGTTCCGCGCCGATGCCACCGCGCTCGACCGGCTGTGGACGCGCAACGCGCAGGGGCAGATGGTGCCGCTGGCCGCACTGGTGACCAGCCGCCCCGCCACCGGCCCGGACCCGGTGGGCCGCTACAACGGCCACGCCTCGGCCGACCTCTCCGGCATGCCGGCACCGGGCGTGAGCTCGGGCGAGGCGGTGGCGGCGATGGAGCAGGTCCTGGCGCGTGCGCTGCCGGACGGCTTCACCCACGAATGGACCGACCTGACCTACCAGCAGATCCAGGAGGGTTCGGGCGGGCTGTGGGTGTTCCCGCTGGCCGTGGCGCTGGCCTTCCTGATCCTGGCCGCGGCCTACGGCAGCTGGAGCCTGCCGCTGGCCGTGCTGGCGATCGTGCCCGCGGTGGTCCTGGGCGCGCTGGGTGGCGTGTGGGTGATCGGGGGTGACAACAACCTGTTCACGCAGATCGGCCTGGTGGTGCTGGTCGGGCTGGCGACGAAGAACGCGATCCTGATCGTCGAGTTCGCCCGGCGGCGCCAGCAGCAGGGCGCAGCCGCCATCGACGCGGTGGTCGAGGCCGCGAGGCTGCGGCTGCGCCCGATCCTGATGACCTCGCTGGCCTTCGTGATGGGTGTGCTGCCGCTGGTCTTCGCCAGCGGAGCCGGCGCCGAGATGCGCCAGGCCGTCGGCGTGGCGGTGTTCGCCGGGATGCTGGCGGTCACCGTCGCCGGACTGGTCTTCACCCCCGTGTTCTACGTGCTGCTGCAGCGGCGCCGCGCCCGGCGCGCCGTCGCGCTGGCAGCACCGCAATGAGGAGATGCAGATGATGAAGACGAGCTTGACGGCGGTCGCGCTGGCAGCCCTGCTGGCGGCCTGCGGGACCGCACCGGCGCCGGCCGTGCCGGCGGCAGCGCTGCCGCCGGCGTTCGTGCAGGGCCAGGGCATCGCAGCAGGTCACGCGGCGCAGCCCGACTGGTGGTCGGTGCTGGGCGACCCGACGCTCGACGCGCTGATCCGGCGCGGCCTGGCGGCCAACCTCGACCTGCAGCAGGCCGCCGAGCGGGTGCAGCGCTCGCGCGCCCTGGCGGCGGGCGCGCACGCCGAACGCGGGCCGGGCGGCAGCGCGGGCATCGGGGCGCGGGTGCAGCAGCGCAGCCGCTTCGAGGCGCCCGGGGTCGCGGACGACGGGCGCCGCAGCGAGAGCGTGTCCGCCGGAGCCAGCCTGTCCTGGGAACTCGACCTCTTCGGCCGGCTGCGCCACGCGGCGCTGGCCAGCGACGCCCGCGCGCAGGCCGTCGAGGCCGACGCAGCGGCGCTGCGCCTCGCGGTGGGAGCGGAGATCGCCCAGGCCTGGTTCGCCATGGACGGCGCACGGACGCAGGCGCAGCTGGCACACCGGGTGGTGGAGAACCGCCGCACGACGCTGGGTCTGGTGCTGCGGCGCGTGGCGGCGGGCTTTTCTGCGCCGCTCGACGAGGCACGCGCCCGTGCGGAGCTCGCGGCGGCGCAGGCCGAGCAGCCGGCCCTCGACGCCGCCGAGACCGTCGCGCGCCATCGCCTGGCCGTGCTGCTGGGCGCGTCGCCGTCGGGCTTCGAGGCGCCGGTGGCCAGCGACCCGGCTCCCCGGCCGGTGAACCTGCGCCTGCCCGAACCGGCCGCGTGGGCCGCGCAGCGCCCGGACCTGCGGGCGGCCGAGGCGCGACTGCGGGCGCTGGCGCTGGACGTCGAGGCGGTGCGTGCCGACTTCCTGCCCCGGCTCTCGATCGCGGGGCTGCTCGGCGTCGTGGCGGGCTCCGCGTCCGGGCTGGGCGCAGCGGGCGCCGCGTCGTGGTTCGTGGCGCCGAGCGTGTCGCTGCCCGTGTTCGATCACGCTCGGATCGACGCCCGCCTGCAGGCGGCCCGGGCCGGCGAGCGCGAGGCGTTGCTGGCCTACCGGCAGCGCGTGCTGCTGGCCACGGAGGAGGTCGAGAGCGCGCTGGCGCAGGTGCGGCACGGCCAGCAGCGTCTGGCGTCGCTGCACGAGCAGACCCGGCAGGCCGTGGCAGCGGAGGACCTGGCCCGCAAGCGCTTCTCCGCCGGCGGCACGGACCTGCTGGAAATGCTGGATGCGCAGCGGTCCGCGCAGCGGGCGGAGATCGCCCTGTCGACGGCCCTGACCGGCCAGCACCAGCACCTGGTGGTGCTCCAGCGTGCGCTGGGCGCGCGTTTCCTGCCCGCGGACGGGGAAGCAGCGACGACGCGGTGGGCCCTGGACCGGCGGGACGGCAACGGACCGCGGTGACCCCCGGCGCCGCCGCATCCGCAGGCGTGCGGGCGGGCTACGGCGGCAGGGGCAGGTCGCACCGCACGTCGACGCGGCCACCCTCCGACATGGGCACGTCGCGCAGGCAGGTCACCCGGCCCGGCATGCGGACCAGCAGCGACTTCGTCTTGTCGTACCCCGGGCAGAACGGCACGCTCAGCAATCCCCTGGTCTTGACGCTGGTGCGTTCGCCGGCGACCCAGATCTCGCCCCCCGGCGGCACGGAGTCGACCGAGACGGTGGTGAACTGCTTCGTGCAGGACAGCATGGAGGGCAGGGCGCACGCACCGCGATCGCTCGGGGCTCCGAACTTCGGCGTGCTCACCAGGAGCGTCGTCCCGCGTCGTGCCGCGTCCGGGCCCGGCGCAACCGCCGCGTCCGCTCGCTCCTGCCTCGCCTTCTTCGCCGCGCCCGCGGTCGTGGCCCGCGCGGCGAGTTTCGGCGCGTCCCACGTGGTCTCGAAGCTGGGCCCGCAGTTCCCTGGTGCCGTTCGTGCGTCCACCAGCGTCACCTGCTCGCCGTCGACGCGCAGCGCAATGACCAGCGTGTGGTCGCGCGGCGCGTCGATCTGCAGCTCGTGGTCGCCGGGACCGAGCACCACGGTGTCGCCGACGAGTCCGACAAGAACGTGGTTGTCGCGGACCTTCGCGGCCCCGAGTCCGCCGTCCGGGTTGTCGATCCGCAAGGTCGCGGCCTGCACGAGGGAGAACGCGCCGAGTGCCCAGAGCACCAGCGACTTGCGGACGACGTTGATCGACGGCATGGCACCTCCTCAGCGTTGCCCGGTCTCGTCGGCCGAGAGCACCCGTGCCCAGAAGAACCGGAAGATGTGGAATCCGAAGAGCAGGACCGCCGAGAAGAACGAGAGGTACTGCAGCTTGCCGATCTGGCGCAGGCCGAGGTTGCGCACCGGGTCCTGCTGCAGCGACAGGAGTTCCGCGGTGCGATCGATGCCCAGGTGGCCGAAGAAGAGCGAGAGCACCGCCGCGACGATGATGGCCAGCGCGAGGAACAGATCGACCGGGCGCAGCAGCAGCCCCTTCTCGACGTTGAGCTTCAGGAAGAAGCCCGTCGCTCCGATGATGGCGAGCGCCCAGGTCATGAGGAGCTCGAAGAGGTTGAGCGTGACCTTGACCGCCTCGGCCTGCGCGTCGGTGAGCGCACCGCCCTCGAGCAGGGGCCCCGCGCCCGCCTGCGCCACGACCTCATAGGCCAGCATCCCGCCTCCGAGCAGGACGAGCACCCCCACGGCCAGCACCAGCCCCTGCGCGTACGACAACGTCTGCCGAGTACCCATGGTCCATGCACCTGCGAGGAACGGGCAGCGGCGCCCGCCCGGCGCCGAACGATAGGCGCGAGAGACCGCGCTGTCCATCCATGGCACCTGCCACGCGGGTGGCCAGGATCCCCACGCCCCGTTGGGCGTCCCAGCACCGCGCCGCTGGGGACGGGGACCCGCGGGGCGGATGTTCGATCGATGCCCCGGATCCGGACGACCGCATTGGTCGTGCCGCGCGAACGATCCGTTGCGCCGCCCGGCCTATCTGCGGCAGGACGTGCTGCCTACAGTGACCTCGACCCGCAACGGATCGAGACCATCCCCCATGAAACCTTCCATCTGGCCCGTGCTCGTCGGCACGGGCGTCTTCCTGGGCCTCGGCGTGCCCCTGGCCAAGGCCGCGGCGGCAGCACAGGTCGGCGCACTGGCCTTCGCCTTCTGGCCGACCTTGGCGGCAGGCCTCGTGCTCGTCGCGCTCGGCCGCCTGCGCCACGGTGCACCCGCGCTGACGCTGGCCGACCTGCGCTTCGGTGCCATCTCCGGGCTCTTCGGCCACGCCCTGCCGATGTCGGCGGCCTACTGGCTCTCGGCGGAGGCCGGCGCCGGCTTCACCGCGCTCGCATTCACGCTGCCGCCGGTGTTCACGCTGGCCATCACGCTGCTGATCGGCATCGAGCGGCCGGTCTGGCGCCGCGTCGGCGGGGTCGCCATCGGTCTGACCGGCGCGGTGCTGTTCGTGGTCGGTCGCGGCACCATGGGCACCACCGACAGCCTGGGCGCCCTGTGGCTGGTCGTCGCGATACCGGCCGTCATTGCCGCCGCCAACGTCTACCGGTCGCTGCGGCTGCCCCGGGGACTCGCCGCCGAGTGGTTGTCGGGCATCACGCTGCTGTCGTCGTCGGTGATCCTTGCGGTCGTCGGCCTGGCCACGGGGGGCATGGCGGTGCCGCCCGCAGCGCCTGCCATCGCATGGCTGGCGCTGCAGGCCCTGGCGCTGGTGGCGGGCTACATCCTCTACTTCCTGCTGCAGCAACGCGCCGAGCCGGTGACGTTCAGCTTCATGGGCTATGTCGTGATGGCCACGGGCGTGGCCATCGGCACGGCGGCCTTCGGCGAGCGCCTGCCCTGGACCACCTTGCCGGCATTGGCGCTGATCGGTGCCGCGCTCTGGATGATGAAGAGCACCGCCGCCCGGCGACCGGGCGTGCCGGGCCGGTGAAGGAGCCGCGATGTCCACCGCCTCCTTCGAAGTCCGGCGCGACGCCGATCGCGGCCGCTTCACCAACGACTGGCTCGACGCCAGGTTCAGCTTCTCGTTCGGCGCCTGGCACGACCCGGCCTGGCAGCGGTTCGGCCCGCTGCTGGCGATCAACGAGGACCGGGTGCAGCCCGCCCGCGGCTTCCCGATGCACCCGCATGCCGATCTCGAGATCCTGATGCTGCCGCGCAGCGGTCGCATCGAGCACCGCGATGACTTCGGCGGGCACGCCGTCATCGCGCCGGGTGAGCTGCATGTCATGCGTGCAGGCTGGGGCATCCGCCACAGCCAGATGAATCCTTCCTCGCTCGAGGTCGATCACCACTTCCAGATCTGGCTCGCACCGCGTACCAGCCAGCTGACGCCGCATGTGCAGACCCTGCGGCTGACACCGCCGGGCCGCGGCGCGTGGATCGTCCTGGCCTCGGGCCTGGGCGCCGGCGGCGCGGCCATCGACGTGGACGCCACCGTGGCCTGGGGCAGCGCCGGCGCCGGCGACGCCCTGCGCCTGCCCGCGCGTGCGGGCGCCCGCCGGTACCTGCATCTGATGAGCGGATCGCTGGCCGTGCAGGGCCACCGGCTGCAGGCCGGCGATGCGCTCGTTCAACGCGACGCGGCCGGGCCGCTGACGCTGGAGGCGGTCACCGCCGCCGACGTGCTGTGCTTCGACCTGCCGGTCACGCCGTGACTCCACCCGACCCACCGATCCCCCTGAACCCACCACACCGAGGAGAACGATCCATGCACACCCGCGTCCTTGTCCTGTACTACTCCAGCTGGGGCCACGTCGAGACGATGGCCGAGGCCGTCGCCGCAGGCGCCAGGTCCGTTCCCGGCGTCCACGTCGACCTGCGGCGGGTGCCCGAGCTGGTGCCCGACGCGGTCGCGCGCGGCAGTGGCTACAAGCTCGACCAGCCCGCCCCCCTGGCCGAACCGGAAGAGCTCGCCACGTACGACGCCATCGTCTTCGGCACGCCCACGCGGTTCGGCAACATGGCCGCGCAGATGCGCAACTTCCTCGACCGCACGGGCGGGCTCTGGGCCCGCGGTGCGCTGATCGGCAAGGTCGGCAGCGTGTTCGCGGTCACGGGCACGCAGCATGGCGGGCAGGAGACCACGATCACCAGCTTCCACACGACGCTGCTGCACCACGGGATGGTGGTCGTCGGCCTGCCGTATGCGTTCGAAGGGCAGACCCGCATGGACGAGATCACGGGCGGCACGCCCTACGGCGCGACGGCGCTGGCAGGCGGCGACGGCGCGCGCGCCGTGTCGGCCAACGAGATCGCGGGGGCGCGTTTCCAGGGCGCGCATGTGGCGGCCGTGGCGCAGGCCCTGGCGCTCGGACGGGCCGCAGCGCAGGCGCCGGCCGGGGCCGCGACGGCCGGTGCCTGACCGCGCCGGTCGGCAGGCCCGGCGCCCGGTCGCGGGCGCACGTGCCCACGCGGCGGCGAACCCGCCGGTGCGCGCGACGGCGAGACGGCGGCAGATCGTTCTTGCCGGGGGGGCGATGACGATGCTCGCGGCCTGCGGCGGCGGCACGGGCGGAGACCCGGCGCCCGCGCCCACCCGTCGCGTCACCGTGCTGCCCCAGCGCTTCGCGGTGTCGCAGCACAGCGCCTCGGCCGCGCCCGACGGCACGCTGGTCGTGGCGGGAGGTTCGCGCGGTCTGGGCCTGCTGTCCGACGCCGTCGACCGGATGGACACCGCCACGGGCGCGACGCGGCGCATCGGCACGCTGGCGGCCGGTCGTGCGCTGCACCTCGCGACGCCGCTGCTGGACGGCGGCGTCCTGATCTGTGGCGGGCTGGTCGCATCCGGCAGCGCGCGGGCAGCGGAGCGCCTGGACCTGCTGTCCGGAGGCAGCACGGCGGCCGGCGCGATGTCGGTGCCGAGGCTCCACCACGCGGCGGTCCGGCTCGGCGACGGCCGCGTGCTCGTGACCGGCGGACGTTCCAGCGGCGAAGCGGCGCCATCGGGCATCAGCGCCTCGGGCGAGGTGTGGAGTCCGTGGACCGGGACCTTCCGACGTCTCGATGCGCCGATGCAGATGGGCCGCGCGGGCCATGCGATGAGCCTGCTGCCCGACGGCAGGGTGCTCGTCACCGGGGGCTACGCGGCCGGCGCGCGCTACACGTTCGCCGAAGTGTTCGATCCGGCGACGGAGCGCTTCGTCGCGCAACCCGGCGACGGGCCTCCGCGCGCCCACCACACGTCGCATTGCGCCGGCGGACGCGTCTGGCTGCTCGGCGGCGAGGGTGCTGCACCCGAGGACCCGATGCCTCGGCCCCTGTCCGGCGTGCTCGTGTTCGATCCGGCCCTGGGCCGCTTCGCGACCGCCACCGCTTTGCGCGAGGCACGCTCCCGGCACGCCGGCGTCGCCACGCCCGACGGCGGCATGCTGCTGTTCGGCGGGCTGGGTGCCGCGGGCGTGCCCATCGCCTCCGCGGAAGAGGTCCGCCCTGGCGCCGCGCCCCGCGGCCTGGCTGGCCTGGACGCCGGCTGCGAGCTGCACACCGCCACGCTGCTGGCGGATGGTGGCGTTCTCGTGGTCGGCGGGGAAACGCCGGGTGGTGCCTACCGTTGCGCAGTCCTGCGGTACGACTGACCACCACGCGGCGGGTCGCTCAGCGGATCGGCAGCGCGATCGGCCGCATGGGCGCGCCGTCGGCACCACGCAGCTTCAGCGGCGCCCCGATCCACGCGAACTTGTAGACCCGGTCGGCAGCCAGCTGCTCCAGGTTGACGTTCTGCATGATCGGCACGCCGCGCTGCGACAGCATCGCGCTGTGGACCGGCACCCAGTTGTTCTCTTCCTGCGAGGGGCCGACGTCCGTGCTGATGTTGTCCACGCCGATGACGATGGCGCCCCGATCGGCCAGGTGGTTGGCCGACTCGCGCGTGAGGCCGGGCGTGTCGCGCATGTACTTCTCGGCCTCACGGAACCACTGCATGCGGCCCGTGCGCACCATCACGACGTCGCCGTCCTCGACCGTCACGCCCTGCGCCGCGGCCGTCTGCTGCAGGTCGTCGGCGGTGATGCCGTAGGAGGCCGGCAGGACATCGACGCCCTTGTACCGCGCGACGTCGAGCAGCACGCCGCGCGCGATGATGGGCGGGTACTTCTCGACGCCGGCCTTGCGCCAGCCGCGGTCGCCCAGCTGTTCGTCGGTCCGGTACCCGTTGTAGATGTGTCCGTTGAGGCCGAAGTGCGACAGGGCGTCGATGTGGGTGCCGGTGTGCACGTACATCGAGATCGCGGAACCGGAGTAGGTGACGAGGCTGTTCTTCTCCTTGCCCAGTCCGTTGGGGTCGTCGACGATCGTGCCTTGCGGCGTGTGGACGTTCCAGATCTGGTACCGCGGCTGGCCCAGGAAGTAGTAGCTGGGCATGCCCACGAAGTACTCGACGCTCAGGTCGTAGACCTTGCCCGAGCTGATGCGGCTGAGCACGGCCAGGGTCGATGCGGGACCGAGCTTGTTCAGTGCGCCGATCTCGTCGGCGGGGCCCCAGGGGCTGTGGCCCACCTGTTCGGTGGACGGCGTGGCCGAGGCGCAGCTGACGGCGATCAGCGTGGCCGCTGCGGTGGCGGAGAGGATCCAGGGCTTCATGTTGCGAAGGCGATCAAAGTGGATGGAGTCCAGATGATCGGCAACCGCGACGTCGCCAGATAGCCGCCCGGGACGAGCGCTGTGTTGCCGCGCAGGCAACGCGACGCGCCTAGGCGGCCAGAGGTGCCGGCAGGCGTTCCTTGAGGAACCGCACCAGGGAGCGAACGCGCTCGGGCAGGTGTTCCCGGCTGGGGTAGACCGCGTACAGGGTTCTCGGCTCCGCACGGAAGTCGCCGAGGGCGGACTCGAGCTCGCCGGCGGCCAGCGCGCGACGCACCATCGGCTCGGGCACGAGGCCCACGCCGAGCCCGTTGCGCAGGGCGTCGATCAGGAGCAGGCTGTTGTCGGAACGCAGGCGGCCGCGCACGTCGACGCCGTGGCGCCCGTCCGGACCGTCGAACTCCCAGCGCGAGGCATCGCTGCCCAGCACGTAGGCAGCGCAGTCGTGCTGCGTCAGGTCCGACGGATGCGCGGGTTTGCCGTGGCGCTGCCAGTACGCCGGCGAAGCGCAGACCACGCGGGCGATCGTCATCAGGGAAACCGCGACGAGCGAGGAGTCCTCCAGCTGGGCGCGGCCCCGCAGCGCCAGGTCGACGCCCTCGCGCACCAGGTCGACGGGCTTGTCGCTCAGGCGCAGGTCCAGCTCGAGCGCCGGGTGGGCGAGCTGGAAGGCCAGCAGATGCTCCTGCAGGAACGACAGTGTCAGAGACACGGGTGTGGAGATGGTGATGCGGCCGGACAGGCCCGACCGCTCGCTGCGCATCGCCGACAGGGTCTGTTCGGTGTCCTGCAGCACGCGGCGGCAGTAGGCGTAGAACCGGTCGCCGGCCTCGGTGCGCTGCATCGTGCGGGTGGTGCGCTCGAGCAGGCGGCTGTCGGTCCATTCCTCCAGCTCCTGCACCGTGCGCGTGACCACCGAGCGCGCCACGTCGAGATCGCGCGCCGCGGCGGCGAAGCTGCCGGTCTCGACGATGCGGCAGAAGCACCGCAAGGACTGATGCCGATCCATGAACAAGCCTCCCGGTCGCTGCTAGGGTGGTGCCGATTCTCTCCAAGCGCAGCGCCGCCGTGTGGGCCGTCGGGGCATCCACTGTTCGGGCGTCGGCAACAGAGAGTTCCAGCGCCGGGCTCCGCGGGCTCCTGTGCCCGCCGGCCGCGAGCCCGGGTGGCGGGCGCCTCTACGGCGCGCTGCCGCTGGCCGGGGCCGTGGCCACGATGCTGCCGAGGAAGTCGCCGGCCCGGGCCTGCAGCGTGGGGTCGTAGAGCGCGCCGCGGGTCGAGAAGGCAGCGGAGAAGCCCGTGCCGGCACGCGCGGGGTGGCGGCAGTACAGCGCCACTTGCTGCAGCAGGGGCGGCGCACTGCCGGCCTGCGTCGTGCGGGCCTGCAGGTCGTGGCTCACGCTGCGGTGCACGACGCAGTCGTAGCCCCGGGTGTCGCTGGCCTCGGCATGCTGCTCGACGGGGCGGAAGCGCGATGCGGGCAGTTCCGCCTGCACGGCCTGGTCGACCCAGGCCCGGAATCGGTCCCGGTCGAGCGGCTCGGGCAGCTTGAAGACGCTGACCGTCGCGACCTCGCTGCGCGCCAGCTCGTCGCTGCGGCGCATGAAGGCCAGGGCCTGCTTGGAGGCCGAGATCAGCACCCAGCCGGGCGATTCGGGGGCACGGACCTCGAGCTGCTGCCAGGGGAATTTCTCGCCGGGTTGCACGGGCTGGGCCGGGGCGGACAGGTGCATCGCACCCAGCAGGACGGGCACCAGGGACAGAAGGGATCGCATGGGGGTGTTCTCCAGATGGTCGGTCGCGACGAGGCGCGACGTTCAGCGCAGCAGCAGTGGCAGCAGCGGTGCCAGCACGGCCGGGGGGATGCCGGGATCGGGACGCGCAGCCGCGTCGCGGCCGCCGCGGTCTGGCGGGGCGGCGGCCAGCAGCCAGGCTGCGGGCGCTGCCGCGGCGCTGCCGGGCTCGGGCTCGACCCGCAGGCCGCGCAGGCGGCCGAACACCGGCCCGTTGCCGAACAGCAGGCCCGTGGACGGCCGCGATTCGACGTCGACCACCAGGGTGCCCAGGTCGACGACGGCGCCCTGGGGCAGCGTGAAGGCCGCCCCGGGGTCGACGATGCCGTTGACCCGGATCACCTGGCCGCTGGGCAGGCGCAAGGGCTGCGCAGTGGGCGAGAAACCGCCGAAGATCACGGCGACGATGTAGTCCCCCGCCGGCAGTGTCCAGCGGTAGCTTCCGTCCCCCTGGACCTCGGGCGACGACATCAGCACGCCGCTCTGCCGGTGGTACAGCGACAGGTGCGGCTTGTTCAGCAGGCCGTAGTCGATCGGCCTGCCGTCCACCAGGTGGCGGATGCGGCCGCTGGCGACCGCCTGCGCTGCCCCTGGGCTGTGCGCCGCAGGGTCGGCGCGCCGCACGCTGTGGACGTCGATGCCCATGCAGCCCGCCAGCAGAGCAGCGAGTGCCGGGACGACGAAGACGGGCGGGCGGGTCATCAGAAGCGGTAGGACAGGCCGACCGACAGCAGGTCGACGTGGTCCTCCCCGTCGCCGGGGAAACGGGCGCGCACGCGCTCCCACTCGCCACGGACCGCGAGCTGGCCGGCCAGCGGGTACGACACGCCCAGGCCCACCGTCGGCTGCCACGAACTCTCGCTGCCGGGCAGGCCCGTGCTCACGTTGGCCTCGGCGCTGGCGCGCACGTAGGCGATGCCCGCCTTCGCGAACAGCGAGACCGGGCCCACCGGGGCGCTGAACACGCCCGAGATACCGAGGCCGCGCACCTGGGCCGAAGCGTTCACCGTTCCGGCGCCGGGCACGAAGATCGAGCCGGTGGTGCGGCCGAGATCGAACACGGCCGCTTCGACGCCCAGATGGCGCGTGATGGTGGTGCCGAGGTACACCTTGCCCGCGGTGTCCGTGGTGTCGGCGCTGCTGGCGCCGGTGGTGTCGATGCGGTAGTCCGATTGACCGATCGCCGCGCCGGCGTACAGGGCTGCGGCCGATGCGGCGCCGTGGAGGCTCGCGGCCGCGATGGCTGCGAGAGCGAGGGTGTGGATGCGTGACATGGAAGGTTTCCTTGAGGTGTGACCCAGCGGCCGGGCGACTGCCCGGTCCGCAGCGCCGCAGGCGATGGCCGCGGCGACGTGGATGCATGGTCGGAGCGGCGCGCAACGGCGCGATTTCAGTTCGCGGTGCGTGCGTTACAGCCGCAATGCAGCGCGCGGCTGCCGCGCGTTCAGGCGCGGCCGAGTGCCGCCGCGAGGGCGCGTGCGATGTCGCGCGCCACCAGCGGCTTGGCCAGCACCTCCGTCACGCCGGCCTCGCGCGCCCGCAGCGTCAGCGCCGGCGTCACGAGCCCGCTCATCAGCACGATGGGCAGGTCGCCGCGCAGCTGGCGCACGGCCAGCGCGAGCTCGGAGCCCGTCAGCTCGGGCATGGCGTCGTCGGACAGCACCACGTCGAAGCGCGCCGGGTCGGCGCGGTAGGCGTCGAGCGCGGCGCGGCTGGAGGTGTAGCCCACCGGCTCGTAGCCGAGCTCCGCGACCAGCTCCTCGCCCAGGCGCACCAGCGCCTCCTCGTCGTCGACCAGCAGCACGGTCTCGCCGCGGCCCGACGGCACCGCGGTGGTCTCGCGTGCGGGCGGCGCGATGCTGCTCTGCGAGGGCAGGTAGACGGTGAAGGTCGAGCCGACGCCGGGCTCGCTCTGCACGTCGATGCCGCCACCGAGATCGGTGACGATGCCGTGCACCAGCGACAGGCCCAGGCCCGTGCCCACGCCGACGCCCTTGGTCGTGAAGAACGGATCGAAGATGCGTTCGAGCACCTCCGGCGTGATGCCGACGCCGCTGTCGCTGACCCGCAGCCGGACGTAGTCGCCGGCCGGCAGCCGGCCCGTGATGCAGACGGGCTGGCCGTCCCGCACGCGGTCCAGCGTCACGATCACCTTGCCTTGCGAGCGCATGGCCTGCACGGCGTTGGCGCACAGGTTCATCACCACCTGGTGCACCTGGGTCGGGTCCCCGAGGACCGCCGTGTCGCCGACATCGAGCCGGCGCTCGACGTGCAGGCCCGCCGGCGTCGAGGCCTGCAGCTGGTCCAGCGCCTCCTGCACCACCGACTGCACATGCACGGGCACGCGTTCGCCGATGCCGCTGCGGCTGAAGGCCAGGATGCGCTCGACCAGCGACTTGGCACGCAGGCCGGCGCTGACCGCGGCGTCGATGTGGCGCCGCTGCGCCGAGCCCTCGGGCGCGTCCTTCAGCGCCATCTCGCCGTAGCCGAGGATGGCGGCCAGGATGTTGTTGAAGTCGTGCGCGATGCCGCCGGCCAGCGTGCCGATGGCCTCGAGCTTCTGGGCCTGCCGCAACTGGCTCTCGAGGTGGTCACGCGCGATGTCGGCGTTCTTGCGGTCGCTGATGTCCTCGATCGAGCCGGCCATGCGCGTCGGGCGCCCGGCTGCGTCGCGCACCGCGATGCCGCGCTGGCGGTACCAGTGCCAGGCCCCGCCGTGGTGGCGCACGCGGTACTCGACGTTGAAGCCGCGCGTGCGGCCCTGCAGGTAGTCGGCGATGGCCCGGCGCACGGGGGCGACGTCGTCCGGGTGGTAGGGCGTGCGCGCGATCCAGTCGCGCCGCGGGCGCTGCGGCTCGCCGCTGTCGGGCCAGAACAGCTGCTGCGCGCGCGGCGACAGGAACAGCTGGTCGCTTGCCAGGTCCCAGTCCCACAAGCCCTGGTCGGAGCCGGCGACCGCGAGCTGGTAGCGCTCCTCCGAGCGGCGCAGTGCCTCTTCGGTCTGCTTCTGCGCATCGATGTCGGTCACCGAGCCGGCCATGCGCAGCGCCCGGCCGGTGGCATCGCGCTCGCACAGGCCGCGCACGCGCACCCAGCGCCAGGGGCCGTCGCTGCTGCGCACGCGGTACTCGCAGGCGTACACGGGCGTGTGTCCGGCGATGTGCGCAGCGAGCTCGGAACGGCGGGTCTCGTCGTCGTCGGGATGCACCCGGACCTCGGACCGCCAGTCGGCCAGGCGCACATGGTCGGGGCCGGGACGCAGCCCGAAGATCTGGCGCGCGCGCGGCGAGCCGTACATCTCGTCGGTGACCAGGTTCCAGTCCCAGATGCCTTCCTCGGAGCCGGCCGCCGCGAGCGCAAACCGTTCGCGTGACAGCTGCAGCGAAGCGCGGGTCGCCGCCAGCCGGCGCAGCTGGCGCTGCAGCAGCGCCAGCAGCACCAGCGCGACCGCGACCAGCGTGCCCGTGCGCAGCACGGTGCCCCGTGTGCGTTCTCGCCAGGGAGCCAGTGCGCGCTCGGCGTCGCGAGTGATCACGATGGACAGCGGGTAGTCGGGCACGGCCGCGCGCACGCCGAACTGATCGCGGCCATCGGACGGCGCGGCGGCGCGGGCCGCCAGCAGCGTGCGTCCTGCCCAGGCGGTCTGCAGCGCGGCAAAGGCGGTCCACGGCCGACCGAGCGCCGGCTCGGCCAGCGGGTGGCGCGCCACGAGGTGGCCATCGTCGTGCACGACCGTGATCGCGGCATCGGCCTCGGGGGCGATCTCCTGGAAGAAGTCCTGGAAGTAGGCCACGCGCACGCTGGCTGCCACCACGCCGGCGAAGCGGCCGTCGGCCGTCTCGAGGCGGCGCACGACCGGCAGGAACCAGCTCCCGGTTGTGAGTGCGCCCGGCCGCACGGTGGCCAGCACCGGCGTGTCCCGTGGCCCGGCGCGCAGGAGCTGGTACACCGGGTCGGCGGCGAAGTTGACCAGCGGCAGCGGCATGCGGGCCATCGCCGAACTTGCATAGCGGTCGGCCCCGGCATCGAAGAGTGCCAGGCCCTCGGCCTGCACGAGGCCCAGAGCCTGGTTCTTCAGGTAGTCGTGCAGCTGGTCCGCGGGTCTTCTGCGCAGGTCGGTCGCGCGGCTCTCCGCGGCAACGTTGCGCAGCACCACGTCCACCGCCTGCAGGCTGCGCGCCGTCTGTTCGGCCGTGACCCGGGCCTGGCGCTGCAGGTCGCGGCCGATCTCCGCCACGGCCTCGCGCTGGCTGTGCACGATGTCGTAGGCCGACAGGCCGGCCATCGCGGCGATGAAGAACAGGCCGACGCCGGCGACCCAGCGGCCGAGCAGGGTGGAGAGGCGGTCGTCGGTGGCGGTCACATCACACGCGCATCAGGCTGCGGACGGCGCGGCGCAGCGCTTCGCCGGTGGTCGGCTTGGGCAGCAGGCCATCGGCCCCGAGCGCACGGGCCGCGGGACCGCAGCAGTCGACGCTTGCGAACACGGTGGTCGACAGCACGAGGATCGGCACCTCGCCATGCGGCGCGAGCCGCGCACGCAGGGCGTCGAGGTGGAGCCGGCTCGGGAACGGCAGGTCGACGATGGCCACGGCGACCGACAGCGGTTCGGCGGGTGCAGGCAGGGCACCGCACACCGGGTGCGGCGCGGTGCGCACCTGCAGGCCTTCGGGCTGCAGCCATTGTTCGATCAGCCCGGCGAGGTCGGCGTCGGCATCGATCACCAGCGCGCACGGCGCGCGGCCCTCGGGCAGCGGAGGCGGCGTTCGATCGGTCATGGCGGGCTCGGCATCACGCCGACATGATGCATCGCGAGCCACCACCGGCGGCGCCCCGCGGCGGCCGGCCTCGCCGGTTCCTGCGGATGCCGCGTCACCGCGCCGGGGCCGCGCAGGCCGCCGAGCTCGCCTCGGTGCCGTTGAGGGCGGGCGCGGTGCCGTCGCCCTGGCTCGGCAGCGGCGGCCAGGGCGGTGCCGCCCAGCGCCACGGCGTCGTTGCGGTGTCAGGGGTGGGTCGTGGCATGGCAGGTCCTCGGTGGCGTCGCTCGGCATCGGCAGGATCACCCGCTCCGGTTGCACCCCGCTTGCACGGGGCCGCCGCCGGATTGCAATTGCAATCCGGCGGGCGTGCCGTCAGCGCACGGCCTCGACCGCGGCGTCGAAGAAGTAGCCGCTGCCCCGCTCGGTCCTGATGTAGGTCGGCCGCGCCGGATCGGCCTCGACCTTGCGCCGCAGCCGCAGGATCTGGACATCGATCGAACGGTCGTAGACCTCGGCGTTGTGCAGGCGCGAGAGCTCGAGCAGCTGGTCGCGCGTCAGGATGCGCTGCGGCGCCGACAGGAAGGCCGCGAGCAGGCTGAACTCGCCGTTGGTCAGCTCGACCTGGCGGCCGTCGGCGGCCTTCAGCCTGCGCAGGCCGACGTTCAGCTCCCAGGGCCCGAAGCGGTAGGCCCGGATGCGCGCCATGGCATCGGCCACGCTGGCCTGCAGCTGCGCGCGCCGCAGCAGGGCCCGGATGCGGGCCAGCAGTTCGCGCGGACTGAAGGGCTTGGTCAGGTAGTCGTCGGCGCCCAGCTCCAGGCCCATCACGCGGTCGGCCTCTTCGGCCCGGCCGGTCAGCATCAGGATCGGGATCGCCGAGGACGCGCGCAGCCGCCGCGCGATCGCCAGGCCGTCTTCGCCGGGCAGGCGCAGGTCGAGGATCAGCAGGTCGGCCGGGTCACGCGCCAACGCCAGGTCGAGCGCGGCGCCGGTGGCGACGGCATGCACCCGCAGTTCGTTGTCGCCGAGGTAATCGGTCAGCAGCTGGCGGATGGCAGGATCGTCGTCGAGCACCAGCACCAGCGGCAGGTGCGTTGCGACAGCGGCGTGCGTTGGCGTCTCCAGGCTCATCGCCGGATTGGAATCGGCGGTACGCGCGGACGTCAACGAAGCCCGAGCGGGTCCGGGGGCATTGCGGCGCCTGCCCGGCCCGCGCCTGGACGTGCTACCGCGGGTCGCGGCCACGGCCCCGCCCGGTCGCAGAGCGAAGGCACGCCCTGGTCGGCCGGAATGCAGACGCAGCCGGCGCCCGCGCGTGCCAGGAGCGCGGCGGCGACCGGCCGCTCACGGACGCGCCGTGACGGCCAGTTCCGCCGGGCCGGCCGCGGGCGCACCCGTGGCGCCGACCATGCCGCCTTCGGCGCCTGCCTTGGCCTGGAAGCGGGCGTCGCGTTCGACCCGGCAGATCTGGATGCGGTACTCGGCGTAGAAGCCGCGCCGGCCTGCGATGGCCGCGGCCTTGTGCTCGGGGCTGAGCGACCAGGCGCGCTGGTGGTCCATGCTGTCGAACTCCACCAGCGTCACCCGCTCACCATCGTCGGCAACGAACATCTTGTGGCCCAGGAAGCCCGGCATCTGCTCGGCCAGCGCCGCCGTGGCCTGCACGTGGCGGTCGTACTCGGCCCGGTGGCCTTCGTTCAGACGCGATCGGAAGACGGTCAGGATCATCGACGACCTCGTGGGCAGTGGCAGGACCCGTCAGCTTAGCGCTGCGGTCGTGCCGCTCACTTGAAGAGGAAGTCGGGGTTCGCCGATGCTGCAACAGGCCGCGACGGGTGTAACCGCGGCCTGCATGCCGGACTGCGGCCTTCCGGGCCGCGGCTGGCCTCAGGCGGCTTTCCAGAAGATGTAGTCGGCCTGGTAGCGCACCTGCTGCCGGGCGCCGGCCGTCTGCGCCGTGCACGGCGCGGCCGGTGCCACGCCGCCCTGCGTGGCCACGCGCTGGATGTACGTGACGCCGGTCATGGCGCCGGCACCCATGGCCGGGTCGGCCTGCACCAGTTGCAGCGGGATGCTGCCGGCGGCGGCCGGCGCCACGGCGAGCTGCTTGCCCGTCAGCTTGCTCTTGTCGCTGGACTCCCAGGTGGCGGGCGGGCCGTAGTAGCTGCCGACGGTGCGGCCGCTGCGGTCGGTCAGCGTGGCCTTCGGGCCGACGAAGACCCACTCGTGCGTGCCGGGCATCCCGGCCTTGGCGCGGCACTCGTAGGTGATCTCGCCTGCGCCCACGGTCTCCATCGCCACGCGGTGGCCCGCCGGCACCTGCACGGGGGCGGGCAGGGCCGCCTGCGAGAACATCGGCGCCGGCATCGGGCCGGTGGCGCAGGCCGACACGGCCGCGGTCACGGCCAGTGCGGCCAGCAGGGACGGGCGGGGGGCGGTGGTCATGGGCAAACTCCTCGTTGCGTGGTTGGCAGGGTGCGCCGGGCTTGTGCGCCCGACTGTCCCTGCTGTACGCACGCACCGGGCTGCCGGATGCAGCCCTGCGCCCGCTGCCGCCTTCAGCGTCGGTGCCCGACCTCGAAGTCGTTGCGGCCGCTGCGGTCGACGCCGCGCAGCAGCCACAGCGGCCGGCGCGAGAAGTCCACCGGCACGCCGCTCTGGCCGTCGGCCGGCCGCAGGTGGCGCTCGAAGACCGAGCTGGCCGGCATGTAGCGCAGCGCCACGCCGGTGCGCCGCTGCGTCGAGCGGTTGGCCGCGGCGCCGTGGATCATGTAGACGTCGTGCAGCGACATCTGCCCGGGCTCGAGCGTGATGTCCACGGCGCGGCTCTCGTCGAAGCTGTCGCTGTCCAGGCGCTGGCTCAGCGTCAGGTCCTGCCGGTCCTCGCGCAGATGCGGGTGCAGGCGCTGTGCCCGGTGCGAACCCGGAATCACGCGCAGGCAGCCGTTGGCGGGTGTCGACGGCTCCAGCGCCACCCACACGGTGCAGGTCGCCAGCGGGCGGATCGGCCAGTAGTGGCCGTCCTGGTGCCACGGCGTCTCGTAGCCTTCGGCCGCGGGCTTGCAGAAGACGTGGCAGCCCCACAGGATGACGTCGTCGCCGAGCACGCCGGCCACCAGGTCGACGATGGCCGGGTCCTGCGCCAGTTCGAGGAAGCGCGCGCTGCCGCGCACGCCCTCGCCGTTGTCGCCTGCGATGTGCGCCGAGACCAGCTTCTCGGGCCGCACTCCGGGGTTGTCGCGCAGCAGCTGTTCCAGCGCCTGCTGCAGCCCCTGCAGCTGCGCCGGCGGCAGGCGGAAGGCCGGCACGACCCAGCCTTCCGTGTGGTAGCGCGCCACCTCGAGGGCGCTCAGGCCCGCCATGCCGCCCCGCTACTGCGAAGCCGCCGGTGTGGCCGGCATCGCCGCCGGCGCCACCGAGGTGGCCGACGGCGCATGCGCCGCGGCCTTGGCCGGGCCGGTGCTCATCGGCAGCAGCGGCACGATCAGCAGGGCCACGATGTTGATGATCTTGATCAGCGGGTTGACGGCAGGACCGGCGGTGTCCTTGTATGGGTCGCCGACGGTGTCGCCCGTGACGGCCGACTTGTGGGCGTCGCCGCCCTTCTTGTGCAGCACGCCGTTGGCGTCGGTGAAGCCTTCCTCGATCAGCTTCTTCGCGTTGTCCCAGGCGCCGCCGCCGGTGCACATGCTGATGGCGACGAACAGGCCCGTGACGATGGTGCCCATCAGCAGGCCGCCGAGCGCTGCCGGACCGAGCAGCATGCCCACCAGGATGGGTGCGACCACCGGCAGCAGGCTGGGCACGATCATTTCCTTGATCGCAGCGGTGGTCAGCATGTCGACGGCCGCGCTGTAGTCGGGCTTGCGCTTGTTGGCCATGATCTGGCCGTCGGCGAACTGCTTGCGCACTTCCACCACCACTGCACCCGCGGCGCGCCCCACGGCCTCCATCGCCATGGCGCCGAACAGGTAGGGGATGAGGCCGCCGATGAACAGGCCGACGATCACCTTGTGGTCGCTGAGATCGAAGCTCAGGTCCATGCCGCGCGCTTCCAGCGCGTGCGTGTAGTCGGCGAACAGCACCAGCGCGGCGAGGCCGGCCGAGCCGATGGCGTAGCCCTTGGTGACGGCCTTGGTGGTGTTGCCCACGGCGTCCAGCGGGTCGGTGATGTCGCGCACGCTGCTGGGCAGCTCGGCCATCTCGGCGATGCCGCCGGCGTTGTCGGTGATCGGGCCGTAGGCGTCGAGGGCCACCACGATGCCGGCCATGCTCAGCATCGCCGTGGCCGCCACGGCGATGCCGTACAGCCCGCCCAGCGCGTAGGCGGCGTAGATGGCCGCGCAGATCAACAGCACCGGATAGGCGGTGGAACGCATGCTGACACCGAGGCCGGCGATGATGTTGGTGCCGTGGCCGGTGGTGGACGCCTGCGCGATGTGCTTGACCGGGCTGTACTGCGTGCCGGTGTAGAACTCGGTGATCCACACCAGCGCCGCCGTCAGCGCCAGGCCGACGAAGCACGCGCCCCACAGCTTCAGGGCCGTGGTCGTGGCACCGCCCGCCAGCGCCACCGGTTCGGGAAAGACCGCCTGCGTAACGAAGTAGAAGGCGATCAGGCTCAGCACGCCGGCCACGGCCAGGCCGCGGTACAGCGCCGGCATCACGTTGACCATGCCCGGCTTGGCCTTGACGAAGTAGCAGCCGATGATCGACGCGATGATCGAGACGCCGCCCAGCACCAGCGGGTACACCACGCCGGCCATCGGCACCGCCGTCAGCATGATGGCGCCCAGCGCCATGGTGGCGATCAGGGTCACGGCGTAGGTCTCGAACAGGTCGGCGGCCATGCCGGCGCAGTCGCCGACGTTGTCGCCCACGTTGTCGGCGATCACGGCCGGGTTGCGCGGGTCGTCTTCCGGAATGCCGGCCTCGACCTTGCCCACAAGGTCGGCGCCGACGTCGGCGCCCTTCGTGAAGATGCCGCCGCCCAGCCGCGCGAAGATGGAGATCAGCGACGAGCCGAACGCCAGGCCCAGCATCGGCTTGAGCACCTGCGACAGCGAGGTGCCTTCAGCCGGCATGCGCGCGCCGGTGATCCACCAGAAGAACAGCGCCACGCCGATCAGGCCCAGACCCACCACCAGCATGCCGGTGATGGCGCCGCCCTTGAAGGCGACGTCGAGCGCCGGCCCGATGCCGCGCGTGGCGGCCTGCGCGGTGCGCACGTTGGCGCGCACCGAGATGTTCATGCCGATGAAGCCGCAGGCGCCCGAGAGCACGGCGCCGAGCACGAAGCCGATGGCGGTCTTGGTGTCGAGGAAGAGGAAGATCAGCACGGCGAGGATCACGCCGACGATGCCGATGGTCTTGTACTGCCGCGCGAGGTAGGCCGCGGCACCTTGCTGGATGGCGCCCGAGATCTCCTGCATGCGCGCGTTGCCGGCGTCCTGGCCGAGGATCCAGCTTCGCTGGACGAATCCGTAGAGCACCGCAGCGACACCGCAGGCCAGCGCCACATAGAGCGCCATCGTGGTGGACATGGAAAGGTCTCCTTCCTCGTTCGGGTTTTGTGATGGATGGACACCGTCCGTCGCAGCACGGCGGTGCGCCGAACGATGCTAGGGGAAGGTCGCCCTGCCAGGCATGGGGTTTCCCTGCGGTGTGACCCCGGACTGACCCGCGTCAAACCCCGTCAGGCGTGGGCAAGCGCAGCATCTAAAATCGCGGGCAATCCCTGACCGAAAGCTGTCCATGAGCCTGCACAACGTGACCCCCGGCGCAAAGGCGCCCGACGAATTCAACGTCATCATCGAGATCCCGATGAACGGCGACCCGATCAAGTACGAGGTCGACCACGACAGCGGCGCCCTGTTCGTCGACCGCTTCATGAGCACGTCGATGCACTACCCGTGCAACTACGGCTACATCCCGAACACCCTGGCCGACGACGGCGACCCGGTGGACGTGCTCGTCATCACCCCGGTGCCGCTGATTCCCGGCGTGGTCGTCACCTGCCGCCCGCTGGGCATGCTGAAGATGGACGATGAGGCCGGCGGCGACAACAAGCTGCTCGCGGTGCCCATCGACAAGATCCTGTCGATCTACTCGCAGTGGAAGAAGCCCGAAGACCTCAATCCGCTGCGCCTGAAGACCATCCAGCACTTCTTCGAGCACTACAAGGACCTGGAACCCGGCAAGTGGGTGAAGGTGCTGGGCTGGGAAGGTGCGGACGCGGCGCGCGAGGAAGTGCTGGCCGGCATCCGCAACTACGACGCGAAGAAGACGGCCTGACGCCGCAGGCCGGGCGCTCCAGGCGGCCTCAGCCTGGCGCTGCCGGCCCGGCGCCCGCCTTGAAGGGATTGCGTTCGCGCAGTTCGTCCACGTACTGTGCGATGCCCTGGCCCTCGCTGGCCAGGAAGTCGGCCACCGCGGCGGCGAAGCGCCCGTCGCGCAGCCAGTGGGCCGAGCCCGTGCGCACCGGCAGCAGGCCGCGCGCCATCTTGTGTTCACCCTGGGCGCCGCCTTCGAAGCGCTGGTAGCCGTGGGCCAGGCACCAGGCCAGAGGCTGGTAGTAGCAGGCCTCGAAGTGCAGGCAGGGCAGGGGCTCGACGCAGCCCCAGTAGCGGCCCCAGGCCGCGCGCCGCTCGGGGTCGACCGCCACCAGCGACGCCGCCACCGGCTGCCCGCCGCGGTGCGCCACGAACAGCACCCAGTTCCGCGACATCGTCTGCTGCATGCGTGCGAAGAAGTCGCGCGTCAGGTAGGGCGTGGAGTGGTGCGCCGCGTAGGTCAGCGTGTAGCAGCGGTAGAAGAAGTCCCACAGCGGCGTCGTGATGGCGTCGCCTTCGTGCACGCTGAAGGTGACGCCCTGCTCGGCCACGCGGCGGCGTTCCTGCTGGATCTTCTTGCGCTTGTCGCGCTGCATGCGCGCCAGCAGGTCGGTGAAGTCGGCCGCCGGCTGCTGCGGGTCCTGCGTCCAGTGGAACTGCACGCCTTCGCGCAGCATCCAGCCGGCGCGCTGGAACGCGGCGCGGTCGGCGTCGTCGCCGAACAGCACATGCGCCGACGAGAGCCTGCCGTCCAGTGCGAGGCGGTGCATCGCGTGCACCAGCACGTCGCGCAGGTCGTCGTCGGGTGCCAGCAGGCGCGTGCCCGGCACCGGGGTGAACGGCACCGCACCCAGCAGCTTGGGGTAGTAGCGCAGGCCGTGGCGGCGGTAGGCGTCGGCCCAGGCCCAGTCGAACACGTACTCGCCGTACGAGTGGCTCTTCAGGTACAGCGCCGTGGCGGCCACCAGCCGGCCGTGCTGCTCGACGGTGATGAATTGCGGTGCCCATCCGGTGTCGGGCACGGCGCTGCCCGAGGCATGCAGCGCCAGCAGGTAGGCATGGCGCAGGAACGGCGTGGGTGCAGCCTGCGCGTCGAGCAGGGTGTCCCAGGCGCCGGCGTCGATGGCGGCCGGGTCGGCGTGGACCCGGATGACATAATCTTGAGCAGTGATTTCAGTCGGCATGCGTGGGGAACACATCGTGAAAGTGGCGCTGGCACAGATCAACGCCACCGTGGGCGACCTCAGCGGCAATGCGGCACGCATCGCCACCGCGGCCCGGCGTGCGCATGCGCAGGGCGCGGCCCTCGTGATCGCGCCTGAACTGGCACTGACCGGCTATCCGCCCGAAGACCTGCTGCTGCGCCCGGCCTTCATGCAGGCCTGCGCCGAGACGCTGGCGGCTTTGGCGCGGGACCTGGCGGACTGCGAGGGCTTGCATCTGCTGGTGGGGCACCCGCACCAGTTCGGCGAGCTGGCCGATGTTAGGTCGAAGTCGCTGGCCGTGCAGCAGCGCTTCAACGCCGCGTCCGTGCTGGCGGGCGGGCAGGTGCTGGGCCCCTATTGCAAGCGCGAGCTGCCGAACTACCAGGTCTTCGACGAACGCCGCTACTTCGTGTCGGGCCGCGATGCCGGCCTGCCGCCCCTGGTGTTCGAGGCCGGTGGCCTGCGGTTCGGGGTGCTGATCTGCGAAGACGCCTGGTTCGACGAACCGGCGCGTGCAGCGCGCGATGCCGGTGCACAGGTGTTGTGCGTGCTGAACGCATCGCCGTTCCATCTCGACAAGGCCGGCGAACGCGAGGAGCGCATGGCGGCCCGCGCGCGCGACGTCGGCCTGCCGCTGCTGTACGCCCACCTGGTGGGCGGGCAGGACGAGGTGGTGTTCGATGGCGCCTCGTTCGCCGTCGACGCCGGGGGCAGGGTGGCAGCGCGCGCCGCCACCTTCGCCGAGGATCTGCTGGTCGTCGACCTCGACGCCGGCGTGCCGCGCGGATCGCTCGCGCCGGTGCCGTCGCTGGAGGCGCAGGCTTGGTCAGCCCTCGTCACGGGCGTGCGCGACTACCTGGGCAAGAACGGCTTCCCCGGCGCGATCATCGGCTTGTCGGGCGGCGTCGACTCGGCACTGGTGCTGGCGCTGGCCGTGGACGCGCTGGGCGCAGACAAGGTGCGCGCGGTGATGATGCCGTCGCCCTACACCGCCGACATCTCCTGGATCGATGCGCGCGAGATGGCCGCGCGCCTGGGCGTGCGCTACGACGAGATCCCGATCGGTCCCATGTTCGACGCCTTCCGCACCAGCCTGGCGCATCAGTTCGCCGGCCTGGCCGAGGACACGACCGAGGAGAACCTGCAGGCCCGCATCCGGGGCACGCTGCTGATGGCGCTGTCGAACAAGACCGGCGCCATCGTGCTGACCACCGGCAACAAGAGCGAGATGGCCACCGGCTACTGCACGCTGTACGGCGACATGGCCGGCGGCTTCGCGGTGATCAAGGACGTGGCGAAGACGCTGGTCTACCGGCTGTGCCTGTGGAAGAACGCGCAGGGCGCGGAGGTCATCCCGTCGCGCATCATCACGCGCCCGCCGTCGGCCGAGCTGCGGCCCGACCAGACCGACCAGGACAGCCTGCCGCCCTACGAGGTGCTGGACGCCATCCTGGGCCTGTACATGGAAGAGGACCGCAGCATCGAGCAGATCGTGGCCGCCGGCTACGCACGTGCGGACGTGGAGCGCGTGACGCGGCTCATCAAGATCAACGAATACAAGCGGCGCCAGGCACCGGTGGGCATCCGCATCACCCACAGGGCGTTCGGGCGTGATTGGCGCTACCCCATCACCTCGAAGTTCCGTGCTTAAATCAGCCTCAGTCGTCACATCGCCGGAGCGCGCGCCATGAAGCAGATCACCGCCATCATCAAGCCCTTCAAGCTGGAAGAGGTGCGCGAAGCGCTGGGCGATGTGGGCGTTTCCGGGCTCACCGTCACCGAGGTCAAGGGCTTCGGCCGCCAGAAGGGCCACACCGAGCTCTACCGCGGCGCCGAGTACGTCGTCGACTTCCTGCCCAAGGTGAAGATCGAGGTCGTCGTGAAGAACGAGGACGTCGAGCGCTGCATCGAGGCCATCGTGAAGGCCGCCAAGACCGGCAAGATCGGCGACGGCAAGATCTTCGTCACGCCGGTGGAGCAGGTGGTGCGCATCCGCACCGGCGAGACCGACGAGTCGGCGGTCTGAAGCGCCGCCGCTAGATGCGGCGGTAGTTGTCGGGGGCGGTGGACGCGCCGGCGGCTTCGGCCAGTTCGAGCAGCAGCGCCTGCGGGTCGCTGCCCACAAGCAGGGCGGCATGCTGCGCCTCGGACAGGAAGCCCTGGTCCACCGTGTGCTGCATGAACTGCAGCAGGCCGTCGTAGAAGCCGCCGGTGTTGAGCAGTCCGATGGGGCTGTCGTGGTAGCCCAGCTGGCGCCAGGTCCACACTTCGTACAACTCCTCCAGCGTGCCGATGCCGCCTGGCAGCGCGACGAAGGCGTGCGCGCGCTCGGCCATCATCTGCTTGCGCAGGTGCATGGTGGGTACCACGTGCAATTCGCTCAGCCCCTTGTGGCCCACCTCGCGTTGCATGAGCGTTTCGGGGATCACGCCGACCACGCGCCCGCCGGCCGCCAGCACGGCATCGGCCACCTCGCCCATCAGCCCGACCTTGCCGCCGCCGTAGACGAGCTGCCAGCCTCGTGCGCCGATGGCGGTGCCGAGCGCACGCGCAGCCTCGGCGTAGGCCGGCAATGCGCCGTGGCGCGAGCCGCAGTAGACGCAGACGCTGAAGGGGGTGGGTGTGCTCATGCCAGGAACCTTGTCCAGAGTGCGGCGGCCCAGATGCCGCCGGCCAGCAGCAGCGACAGCATCACGGCCGCGCTGCCGAAGTCCTTCGCGCGCTTGGACAGCTCGTGCAACTCCAGCGACACGCGGTCGACCGTCGCCTCGATGGCGGAATTCAGCAGTTCGACGATCAGCACCAGGAGCACGCTGCCGGCCAGCAGCGCCACCTCGACCCAGCCGCGCCCCAGCCACAGCGCCAGCGGCAGCAGCAGCGCCGCCAGCCACAGCTCCTGCCGGAACGCGCTCTCGTGGCGGTAGGCGCTGCGCAAGCCCTGCAGCGAGTAGCCTGCGGCATGAACGACGCGGTCGATGCCGGTGCGGCCCTTGTGCGGGTTGGAACTGGAGGCCATGTCGGCCCGGATTCTAGGAGGCGCGCTGGTTGGTCCAGTCCACCAGCCGCGTGCCGCAGACCGCGTCGTGCAGGAACTGGCGCTGCGGATGCAGGCGCGACAGCAGCGCGTAGGTCAGCACGCCGACCGCCAGGGCGGTGAAGACCGCGGCGCTGCTCTTCAGTCCAGAGGCCCACACCGTCACGAGCGCGGGCATGAACCACAGCCAGCTCAGCACATAGCGGCACAGGGCACGCACTCTGCGCACCTGCCGGCCGTCGTGGGTGACGAGGCGGATGCGCCAGGTCTGCATCGCCAGCGTCTGGCCGCTGCGTGTCCAGCACCACACGAAGTAGGCGCCGAGCACGACGAACAGCACGGCCTGCATGCCGTGCACGCCCACCAGGGCATGACGCTGCTGCGTGGCGACCGAGTACACGAATCCGGCCGCCATCACGACGCCGAACAGCAGCACGCCTTCGTACAGGAAACACGCCATCCGGCGCAGCAGGGCTGGCGCCCGCAGGTCGCCCGTGGCCACCGGAACCGCCGTCACGGGCGGTCGTCCGGTGCCGAGGCCGCGCTGACCGCGGCTCCCTGCGGGCCACGCCGCGGCAGCAGCGTGTCGGGATGCACGAAACCTTCGGTGGCAGCGATCTTGGGCAGGCCGGGCTGCTGGTGCGCCGGCGCCGGGGTGCGCGTCGACATCACCGAGGTGGTGGCGCCGGGACGGGCCTGCACGACGGTGGGCGTCACGGGCTTGGCGGCCGTCTGGCGCGCCGGGGAGACGATGTTGCGCTTGGGCGCCGGCTCGCCGGTGCCGTTGCCATTCGCCGCAGACGCCTTGACCGCCGGCTTCGCGCGCTGCTGCGCGAGCTTGCGGCGTTCGTCGTCGGGCAGGGCCTGGTACGCCTCCCAGCGCGCCTGGCGGTCTTCGGGGCTGAACTGGCGCGATTCCTTGAACTGCATGCGTGCGCGGGTGCGCTCGGCGGGGGTCATCCGGGCCCAGGCCGCCATGCGCTCCTGCAGACGCTGGCGATCCGCCGGGTGCATCTTGGGGTAGCGCCCGGCCACCTCCAGCCACTTGGCCTTCTGCTGGCTGTCGATGGCCGACCAGTCGCGCTGCAGCGGGGCCAGCACGGTCTGCTGCGCCTTCGTCAGCTGCGACCAGGCCGGTGGCTCGCCGTCGGCGGCCAGCGCCACCCCGGTGCACAGGGCAAGCGCGAACAAGGCTGCAGCCAGGCGAAGCGTCATGGATTCGGCGAGCGCAGGTACTCGGCGAAGCCGGGATCGCTGTAGGCAGCGGGCGGCAGGTCGTCGGCCAGCAGCACGGCGTCGATGTCCGCCGCCGCCAGCACCTGCTCGCGCAGGTTCCACTGGTCGATGAACACCAGGCCGACCAGCAGCACCAGCAAGGGCAGCAGTGCCGCCATGCGTTGCCACCACGGCGGCGGGCCGCCCAGGCGCAGCGAGCCTCCGCCCGTGCCCAGCACGGATGCCGCAGGCGACGGCGCCAGACGGCGCATCTCGCGCGCGCGGCCGATGGCCTGCTCGCGGGCGGCGCGCAGCCGCTCGCTGACGTCGTGCGGCAATGCGCCGGCTTGCTCGCTGAGCCCGGCGACCAGCCGCGCCGCGACGCGCGCCTGCAGGGCTTCGGCGTCGATGTACGGTGTGAGGCTTCTCATGGCACGATTCCCTTGGATCGAAGGGCCTTCGCCAGCGCGTGAACCGCCCGGGAGCAGTGCGTCTTGACACTGCCTTCCGAGCAACCCATCACGGCCGCCGTTTCGGCCACATCGAATTCCTCCCAGTAACGCAGCAGGAAGGCTTCGCGTTGACGATCGGGCAGGGCCCCGACCTCGATCTCGATCCTCCGCAGGATCTGCCCGCGCGAAACGGCGTCTGCCGCGCTCTCGGCGCCCATCGCGCCGTCCATCGATTGCAGAGTTTCCAGCAGATCGAAGTCGCCGTCATCGTCGTTTCCCTCGAAGTCCGAGAGATTGCTCACGATGGCATTGCGCACCTTCTGGCGCCGGAACCAGTCCATCGTCGCATTCGACAGGATGCGCTGGAACAGCAGCGGCAGTTCCGCCGGCGGGCGGTCGGCGTACTTCTCGGCCAGACGGATCATCGTGTCCTGCACGATGTCCAGCGCCGCCTCGTCGTCGCGCACGGCAAAGGCCGTGCGCTTGAATGCGCGCTTCTCGACGCTCTTGAGGAAATCGGTGAGTTCTTTGTCGGTGGCCAACGCAGGCTCGGCGGCGGCGGCATGCCCGGTTCGGGCGCGGCGGATTATGGCATCGGGCCCGCCGGCGCCGCGCCCGCGTCGCAGGTGGTGACATAATGCTGCCCCGCACAACGCTCTTTATGGGTCTCATGCCGGCCGTCCGACCTGGACGGCGGTGTTTTGGCCGCGCGCAGCACCGAAGCCGTCTCACGAGGACGCGACCAAGGTGCACCGATGGTTTTTCGTCAGAGAAATTCACAAAGGTTTGAAATGGACATGTCTGCCGCGGAAGTCAAGCGTGCCGCAATGGCACAGCCTTCCTCTCCCCCTGGTTCTCCCGCCCCCGAGCCCAACGGCTCGGAAATCCTGGTTCGCTGCCTGCAGGCCGAAGGGGTCAAGTACCTCTGGGGCTACCCGGGCGGAGCCGTTCTCTACATCTACGACGCGCTCTACAAGCAAGAGAGCATCGAGCACGTGCTCGTGCGCCACGAGCAGGCGGCGGTCCACGCCGCCGACGGCTACGCGCGCGCCACCGGCGAAGTCGGCGTGGCCCTGGTCACCAGCGGCCCGGGCGTCACGAATGCCGTCACCGGCATCGCCACCGCGTACATGGACTCGATCCCGATGGTGATCATCACCGGGCAGGTGCCGACGCCGGCGATCGGCCTCGACGCCTTCCAGGAGTGCGACACCGTCGGCATCACGCGCCCCATCGTCAAGCACAACTTCCTGGTGAAGGACGTGCGCGACCTGGCGCAGACGATGAAGAAGGCCTTCCACATCGCGCGCACGGGCCGTCCGGGCCCGGTGGTGGTGGACGTGCCGAAGGACGTCTCGCTGAAGACCTGCGCCTTCCACTACCCCGAGTCGGTGGAGATGCGTTCGTACAACCCGGTGAAGAAGGGCCATGGCGGGCAGATCCGCAAGGCCGTGCAGCTGCTTCTGGCAGCCAGGCGGCCGTACATCTACACCGGCGGCGGCGTCATCCTGGGCAACGCCTCGGCCGAGCTGCGGCAGCTGTGCGACCTGCTCGGCTACCCGGTGACGAACACGCTGATGGGTCTGGGCGCCACGCCGTCCAGCGACCCGAAGTTCCTGGGCATGCTGGGCATGCACGGCACCTACGAGGCCAACATGACGATGCAGAACTGCGACGTCCTGCTGGCCGTGGGGGCGCGTTTCGACGACCGCGTGATCGGCAACCCGAAGCACTTCGCCTCGGTCGAACGCAAGATCATCCACGTCGACATCGATCCGTCGAGCATCAGCAAGCGCGTCAAGGTCGACATTCCCATCGTCGGCGACGTGAAGGACGTGCTGGTCGAGCTGATCACCCAGATCAAGGAAGCGCAGAGCCGTCCCGACGCCGGCGCCCTGAACGCCTGGTGGAGCCAGATCAACGAGTGGCGCAAGCGCGAGTGCCTGGCCTACAAGGGCAGCAGCGAGGTCATCAAGCCGCAGATGGTGGTCGACAAGCTGTGGCAGCTGACCAAGGACCGCGACACGTACATCACCTCCGACGTCGGCCAGCACCAGATGTGGGCGGCGCAGTACTACCGCTTCGAGCAGCCGCGGCGCTGGATCAATTCCGGCGGCCTGGGCACGATGGGCGTGGGCCTGCCGTACGCGATGGGCATCAAGTTGGCCAAGCCGGACGCCGACGTCTTCTGCATCACCGGCGAAGGCAGCATCCAGATGTGCATCCAGGAGCTGTCGACCTGCAGCCAGTACAAGACGCCGGTCAAGATCATCAGCCTGAACAACCGCTACCTCGGCATGGTGCGGCAGTGGCAGCAGCTGGACTACGGCGGCCGCTACTCGCACAGCTACATGGACGCGCTGCCCGACTTCGTGAAGCTGGCAGAGGCCTATGGCCACGTCGGCCTGCTGGTCGAGAAGCCGGGTGACGTCGAGGGCGCGCTGAAGGAGGCGATCCGGTTGAAGGACCGCACCGTCTTCCTCGACATCCGCACCGACCCGACCGAGAACGTCTGGCCCATGGTGCAGGCGGGCAAGGGCATCAGCGAGATGCTGCTGGGTTCCGAGGACCTGTGAGCGCCTGAATGCGCCGCCTGGCCGCAGCGTTACCGCGCTGCGTCCGTGCGGCGCAGGATGGCACCCACCGCCCCGGAACATCGTTGACTTCCACATCGAACAGCGAGGCCAAGGACCGCCGGTGACCGCCGGCGGCGCCGAGGAGCCCCGCAGGACGAAGGACCCCATGAAACACATCATTGCCGTGCTGCTCGAGAACGAGCCCGGCGCCCTGTCGCGCGTGGTCGCGCTGTTTTCCGCCCGCGGCTACAACATCGAGAGCCTGACGGTCGCGCCGACCGAGGACCCGAGCCTGTCGCGCATGACCATCGTCACCACCGGCAGCGACGAGGTCATCGAGCAGATCACCAAGCACCTGAACCGGCTCATCGAGGTCGTGAAGGTGGTCGACCTGACCGAAGGTGCGTTCACCGAGCGCGAGCTGATGCTCATCAAGGTGCGCGCGGTGGGCAAGGAGCGCGAGGAGATGAAGCGCATGGCCGACATCTTCCGCGGCCGCATCATCGACGTCACCGAGAAGAGCTACACGATCGAGCTCACCGGCGACTCGGGCAAGCTCGACGCCTTCCTGCTCGCGATCGACCGCGCCGCGATCCTGGAGACCGTGCGCACCGGTGCCAGCGGCATCGGCCGCGGCGAGCGCATCCTCCGGGTCTAGCCCCACCCACACCAGCCACGCATCCCACCAGTTTCAACGGAGAAGACCATGAAGGTTTATTACGACAAGGACGCCGACCTGTCCCTCATCAAGGGCAAGAACGTCACCATCATCGGCTACGGCTCGCAGGGCCACGCCCACGCGCAGAACCTCAACGACAGCGGCTGCAAGGTCACGGTCGGCCTGCGCAAGGGTGGCGCCAGCTGGAACAAGGTCGAGAAGGCCGGCCTGAAGGTGGCCGAGGTCGCCGACGCGGTGAAGGACGCCGACGTCGTGATGATCCTGCTGCCCGACGAGCAGATCGCCGCGGTCTACAAGAACGACGTCGAGCCGTACATCCGCAAGGGCGCCTCGCTGGCCTTCGCGCACGGCTTCAACGTGCACTACGGCCAGGTCGTGCCGCGTGACGACCTCGACGTGTGGATGGTCGCGCCGAAGGCCCCCGGCCACACCGTGCGCAACACCTACACGCAAGGCGGCGGCGTGCCGCACCTGATCGCCGTGCACGCCGACAAGAGTGGCAAGGCGCGCGACCTGGCGCTGAGCTACGCCGCGGCCAACGGCGGCGGCAAGGCCGGCATCATCGAGACCAACTTCCGCGAAGAGACCGAGACCGACCTGTTCGGCGAGCAGGCCGTGCTGTGCGGCGGCACGGTGGAACTGATCAAGGCGGGCTACGAGACACTGGTGGAAGCCGGCTACGCGCCCGAGATGGCGTACTTCGAGTGCCTGCACGAGCTCAAGCTGATCGTCGACCTGATCTACGAAGGCGGCATCGCGAACATGAACTACTCGATCTCGAACAATGCCGAGTACGGCGAGTACGTGACGGGCCCGCGCATCGTCACCGACGAGACCAAGAAGGTCATGAAGCAGGTGCTGAAGGACATCCAGACCGGCGAGTACGCCAAGAGCTTCATCCTGGAGAACCGTGCCGGTGCGCCGACGCTGACCAGTCGCCGCCGCATCACCAGCGAGCACTCGATCGAGGTCGTGGGCGAGAAGCTGCGCGCGATGATGCCGTGGATCAAGGCCAACAAGCTGGTTGACAAGAGCCGCAACTGAGCGGGGCCGCGGCCCGGGCCAGCGCCCGGGCCGCGGTATCCTTCGCCGGATGAACGACGACAACAAGTTCGCCGACGACGAACAGGGCCAGCCCGCCACCGAACCGCGGCCGCGGCGCAAGGGCATCTACATCCTGCCCAACGCCATCACGCTGGCGGCGCTGTTCAGCGGCTTCTACGGCATCGTGATGGCGATGAACGGCCGCTTCGAGCTGGCCTGCATCGCGATCTTCGTGGCCGCGGTGCTCGACAGCCTCGACGGCCGCGTCGCGCGCATGACGAACGCCCAGAGCGCGTTCGGCGAGCAGATGGACAGCCTGTCCGACATGGTGAGCTTCGGCGCAGCGCCGGCGCTCATCGTGTACATCTGGGCGCTGAAGGACCTGGGCAAGCCGGGCTGGATCCCGGCCTTCGTCTACATCGCCGGTGCGGCGCTGCGCCTGGCGCGCTTCAACGTCAACATCGGCGTCGTCGACAAGCGCTTCTTCCAGGGCCTGCCGAGTCCGGCGGCAGCGGCCATCGTGATCGGGCTGGTGTGGGTGATGGACGACGCGGGCTTCCGGAACGTGTCGCAGATCGACTGGCTGGCCTGGACGGCTGCCGGCGTCACGCTGTATGCCGGCCTGTCGATGGTGACCAATGCACCGTTCTACAGCTTCAAGGTGGTGGGCGGCCGCAAGACCGTGCCCTTCATCGTCCTGGTGGCGGTGGCGCTGGGCATCGCGCTGATCAGCCTGGACCCGCCGCGGGTGCTGTTCGCGATCTTCTGCGCCTACGGCCTGTCGGGCTACGTCGTGTACGCGGTGCGCAAGGCCAAGGGCAAGCAGGTGAGCGTCATCGCGACCTCGACCGACGAACCCGACGAGCAGGGCCTGCACCGCTGAGGTGGGCCCCCGTGCTAGCATCGATGCCGTGATGACGAACCGCCCCCCGATCTCGCTGCTACTGCTAGGAGTGCTTCAGGCGCGCTGATCGTCCACGACCTCCTTTGCCCATCACGGATCGACGGCCCGCCCAGCGCAACGCAGCGGGCCGTTTGCATTTCAGATTCCCACCCGGCTGCGTGTACCCCCCAGACCCCCGGAGACCACCATGCCGATGCTTCCCGACCCCGCCACCAAGTACCGCGCCTTCGCCCCGGCGCGCCTGGCCGACCGCCGCTGGCCCGACGTGCAACTGCAGCGTGCGCCGCTGTGGTGCAGCGTGGACCTGCGCGACGGCAACCAGGCGCTGATCGAACCGATGGACCCGGCGCGCAAGCTGCGCCTGTTCGAAACCCTGGTCCGCATCGGCTTCAAGGAGATCGAGGTCGGCTTCCCGGCTGCATCCCAGGCCGACTTCGACTTCGTGCGCCTGCTCGTCGAGCAGCGGCTGATCCCCGACGACGTGACCATCCAGGTGCTGACGCAGGCCCGCGACCACCTCATCGCGCGCACCTTCGAAGCGCTGCAGGGCGCGCCGCGCGCCATCGTGCACCTGTACAACGCCACCGCGCCGGTGATGCGGCGCGTGGTGCTGGGCATGGCCGAGGACGGCATCGTCGAGCTCGCCACGACCCACGCCCGGCTGCTGCAGCAGCACGCCGCGCAGCAGCCGGGCACGCAATGGACCTTTCAATATTCGCCCGAGATGTTCTCGGGCACCGAGCTCGCGTTCAGCAAGCGCGTGGTCGACGCCGTGACGGCGGTGTGGCAGCCGTCGCCGGGGCGCAAGTGCATCGTGAACCTGCCGTCGACGGTGGAGCACAGCACGCCGAACATCTTCGCCGACATGATCGAGTGGATGCACCGGCACCTCGAGCGCCGCGACAGCATCGTGCTGTCGGTGCACCCGCACAACGACCGCGGCACCGGCACGGCCGCGGGCGAATTCGCGTTGATGGCCGGCGCCGACCGCATCGAGGGCTGCCTGTTCGGCAACGGCGAACGCACCGGCAACGTCGACCTCGTGAACATCGCGCTGAACCTGTACACGCAGGGCGTCGCGCCGGGGCTCGACTTCTCCGACATCGACGACATCCGCCGCACCGTCGAGCACTGCAACCAGCTGCCGGTGCACCCGCGGCATCCGTACGTGGGCGACCTCGTCTACACCTCCTTCTCGGGCTCGCACCAGGATGCGATCAAGAAGGCCTTCGCGGCGCGGCGGGAGTCCGACGTCTGGGACATGCCCTACCTGCCCATCGATCCGAAGGACCTCGGGCGCAGCTACGACGCCGTGATCCGCGTCAACAGCCAGTCGGGCAAGGGCGGCATCGCGTACCTGCTCGAGAACGACTACGGGCTGGAACTGCCGCGCCGCCTGCAGATCGAGTTCAGCCAGGTGGTGCAGGGCGTGATGGACACGCAGGGTCGCGAACTGCAGGCTGCCGACCTGTGGCGGATCTTCGAGACCGAATACCGGCTGGGCGACGACGCGCCCGCGATCGAGCACCCGCACACGCGCGAGCTGGCCGACGGCCGCCTGCACCTGCACACCGGCCTGCGCTGCGGCGCGGCGACGCTCCGGCTGCAGGGCGAGGGCAACGGCCCCGTCGACGCCTTCGTGGCGGCGCTGGCCGCGGCGCTGGGCGTGGCCGTGCGCGTGCTCGACTACCACGAGCACGCCATCGGCTCCGGCGCGCAGGCGCGTGCCGCGGCCTACCTCGAGCTGCGCATCGGCGAAGACCGCAGCTTGTTCGGTGTCGGCATCGATGCCAACATCGTTACCGCCTCGATGAAGGCCGTGCTCTCGGGCCTGCTGCGTGCCGGCATCGCGCTCGAGCAACGCAGCCCGGCCGCCGCCTGAGACGGCGCCAGAACCCCCACAGGACCCCGCCATGACCGACAAGCTCATCATCTTCGACACCACGCTGCGCGATGGTGAACAGTCCCCCGGCGCCTCGATGACGCGCGACGAGAAGCTGCGCATCGCACGCCAGCTCGAGCGCCTGCGCGTGGACGTCATCGAGGCCGGATTCGCGGCGTCGAGCAACGGCGACTTCGAGGCCGTGAAGGCGATCGCCGCTGCCGTGCGCGAGTCCACCGTCTGCTCGCTGGCACGGGCCAACGACCGCGACATCGGGCGTGCCGCCGAAGCGCTGCAGCCGGCGGCGCGGGCGCGCATCCACACGTTCATCGCCACCTCGCCGCTGCACATGGAAAAGAAGCTGCGCATGACACCCGACCAGGTGCACGAGCAGGCCATCCAGGCGGTGCGGTTCGCGCGCAACCTGTGCGCCGACATCGAGTTCTCGCCCGAGGACGGCTACCGCAGCGAGCCCGACTTCCTGTGCCGCGTGCTCGAAGCCGTGATCCGCGAAGGCGCCACCACGATCAACATCCCCGACACCGTGGGCTATGCCGTGCCCGAGCTGTATGGCGCGTTCATCCGCTCGCTGCGCGAGCGCATCCCGAACAGCGACAAGGCCGTGTGGTCGGTGCACTGCCACAACGACCTGGGCATGGCGGTGGCGAACTCGCTGGCCGGCGTGAAGATCGGCGGTGCGCGCCAGGTCGAATGCACGATCAACGGCCTGGGCGAACGTGCGGGCAACTGCAGCCTGGAAGAAGTGGTGATGGCGGTGCGCACGCGCCGCGACTACTTCGGGCTCGAGCTCGGCATCGACACGACGCAGATCGTGCCGGCCTCGCGCATGGTGAGCCAGACCACCGGTTTCGTCGTGCAGCCGAACAAGGCCGTGGTGGGCGCCAACGCCTTCGCGCACGCCAGCGGCATCCACCAGGACGGCGTGCTGAAGGCGCGCGACACCTACGAGATCATGCGTGCCGAGGACGTGGGCTGGGCGGCCAACAAGATCGTGCTCGGCAAGCTCTCGGGACGCAATGCGTTCAAGCAGCGCTTGCAGGAACTGGGCGTGGTGCTGGAGTCCGAGGCCGAGATCAACGCCGCCTTCACGCGATTCAAGGATCTGGCCGACCGCAAGAGCGAGATCTTCGACGAGGACATCATCGCGCTGGTCGGCGACGAGAGCGTCACCGCAGCGCAGGAGCACTACCGGCTGCTGTCGCTGGCGCAGCGCTCCGAGATGGGCGAGCGGCCCCACGCCGCTGTGTCTTTTGCCGCTGGTGAGACGGAGTTTCGAGCCGAAAGCGATGGTAACGGACCGGTGGATGCCAGTCTGAAGGCGATCGAGTCGAAGGTGAAAAGTGGCGCGGAAATGCTGCTGTACTCGGTGAATGCCATCACCTCGGGCAGCACAGAATCCCAGGGCGAGGTCACCGTGCGACTGCAACACGGCGGCCGGGTCGTCAACGGTGTGGGTTCCGATCCCGACATCGTCGTCGCTTCGGCCAAGGCCTACCTGTCGGCGCTGAACAAGCTGCACAGCACGGCAGAACGGGTGGCGGCACAGGGCTGACCGCGGAGACCTCGCAGGCGACGCGACAGGCACTTGAGGAATACCACGCAAGTTTTTGATCTTGCGTGCTTTTTTCCAGTGGCCTACACTTTGACGCATTCTCTGCCGAGGTCTTCCGTGGGCACTTCCGACAACTCGCTGTTCCGCCGTGCCGGCCAGGCCCTGCTGGCGCTGGCCTGCGCGGCACTGATGCTGCCGGGCCAGGCTGCCGCCGCGAGCGCCGCGCCCTCGAAGTCCAAGGCCGCCGCAGCGCAGTCGTCGAAGGCCAAGCCGGTGCGCAACGCCCGCGCGGCCAAGGCCAGCGTGAAACGCAAGCGTGTCGTGCGCGCCGAGCCGCCGCGGCCATCGTTCGGCCAGATCTACGGCCTGCACGCCACCGATGACCCGCTCGACCTGAAGTCGAGCGTCGCGCTCGTCATCGACCAGGACACCGACCAGGTGCTGGTCAGCAAGAACCCCCAGGCGGTGCTGCCCATCGCCTCGATCACCAAGCTGATGACGGCGCTGGTCGTCACCGAAGCGCAGCTGCCGCTGGACGAGACCCTGACGGTCTCGCAGGACGACGTCGACACCGAAAAGGGCAGCGGCTCACGCCTGCGCGTGGGCACGCAGCTCAGCCGCGGCGACATGCTGCACCTGGCGCTGATGGCCTCGGAAAACCGCGCCGCCCATGCGCTCGGCCGCCATTACCCCGGCGGGCTGGACGCCTTCGTCGAGGCCATGAACCGCAAGGCGGTGGAGCTGGGCATGGCGGACACGCGCTACGTCGAGCCCACCGGGCTGAGCAGCCGCAACCAGTCCAGCGCGACCGACCTGACGCTGCTGGTCAAGGCGGCCTACGCCCACCCCATCATCCGCGAACTGTCGACGTCGCCGGCCGCGCAGGTCGCCGTCGGCAAGCGGCAGCTGCAGTTCCACAGCACCAACGGCCTCGTGCGCAGCAGCACCTGGGACATCGGCCTGCAGAAGACCGGCTACATCTCGGAAGCGGGCCGTTGCCTGGTGATGCAGGCGCAGCTGGCAGGTCGCCGGCTGATCATGGTGCTGCTGGACTCGGCCGGCAAGTATTCGCGCATCGGCGACGCCGAGCGCATCCGCAAGTGGCTGGCCGCGCAGGCCGAAGCCGTCGCCGACGACGCGCCCACGGCCACGCTGCAGTAAGGGGGCAGCGCTGGGGCGCCGCCGCGCCCGGGCTCAGCCGCGGTAGCCGAGCGCGGCCGAGATCTGCGCCGCCGTGCCCTTGACCTTGTCGAGCCAGCCTTCTTCCAGGCGGTCGGCGGGTGCCGACACCGACAGCCCCGCCAGCAGCTTGCCCTGGTCGTCGAAGACGCCCGCGGCCATGCAGCGCACACCCAGCTCCAGTTCCTCGTCGTCGCGTGCGCAGCCCAGCGCACGCACCGAGGCCAGTTCGCGTTCCAGCCGCGCCAGGTCGGTGATGCTGTTGCGGGTGTGGCCGGTGAGGCCCGTGCGCGTGGCGTAGGCGCGCACGCGCGCGGGGTCTTCGTGGGCCAGGAACAGCTTGCCCACCGAGGTCAGGTGCAGCGGCGCGCGGCCGCCGATGGCGCGCACCACCTGCATGCCCGACCGCTCGCTGTAGGTGCGTTCGATGTAGACGATCTCGTCGCCCTGGCGCATCGACAGGTTCACGGGCTGGTGCGTCAGCTTGTGCAGCTCGCGCATCGGCCCGAGGGCCGCGTCGCGCACGTCGAGCCGCGCCTTCACCAGGTTGCCCAGTTCCAGCAGCCGCATGCCCAGCCGGTAGCTGCCGGCCTGCGGGCGGTCGACGAAGCGGCCGATGGCCAGGTCGTTGAGGATGCGGTGCGCGGTGGACGGGTGCAGGCCCGTGCGTTCGCTGATCTCCTTCAGCGACACCGGATCCTGTTGCGAGGCCAGCATGTCGAGCAGGGCGAAGGTGCGTTCCAGCACCTGGATGGTGGGTGTCGTCTGGTCCTTGCTGCTCATGGGGGCGGTCGATGCGGAGTGACTTGCATTTTGCATCGCGGAAGCGTCGGCTGCATACCGGTATTTCCGGCCCGCGCGGTGCTTCAACCGGGCAGCGACGCCGCCGCCGCCTCGCCGCTGCGCACCGCTCCTTCCAGCGTGGCGGGGTAGGGGCCGGCGGTGTAGTCGCCGGCGGCCCACAGGCGCGGCGCGACCTGCCCGGGCGGGCGGTCCAGGGCCGGAGTGCAGCGGAAGGTGGCGCGCTTCTCGGCCAGCACGCGCAGCACGCGCGCGCCGGGCAGCAGCGCCGCCGTCTGGCGCAGCACGGCGGCGCCGGTGGCATCCAGCCCGCGATCGATCCAGGGCCGGGCACCGCTGACGACGCACGCGAACACGCCGGGCGTGCCGCCCAAGGCCGCGTGGTCAAAGGCGAACTGCGCGGGCGCGTCGGCGCCTTCCTGCAGGGCCAGCATCGGCGCCGGCCAGCGCACGCCGTCGCAGTGCAGGTAGACGGTGACAATGGGCTCGTAGCGCAGCGCAGCGGCGCGTGCCGACCAGCCCGGTGCGACATCCTCCACCAGCCGTGCCGCCTCGGCCGCGCTGCAGGCCAGCACCACGGCGTCGAAGGGCGCGCCGTCCACCCGCCAGCCCGCGCCGTCGGCCTGCAACTGCCGCACGCGGCTGCCGGCATGCACGGCTGCGCCGGCCGCCTGCAGCCAGGCATGGGCCGGCGCCGGCAGCAGCGTGCCGAGCGGCTGGCGCGGCAGCAGCAGGTCGGCCGCGCCGGGGCCGCTGAACAGCGCGTCGCGCAGCACCCGCAGAAGCACGCTGGCGCTGGCCTCGGCCGCGGGCGTGTTCAGGGCCGCCACGCACAGCGGGTCGATCAGCAGCGCGCGCACGCGGGGCGGCAGGCGGCGGCACAGCGCGTCGACGGTGAGCGCAGGGTCGCACCGGAAACCGCGCAGCATCCAGCCCGAGGCGGCCGCGAGCAGGGCCAGGCGGTCGGACCAGGTCCAGCCGCGACAGGCCAGCACGCCACGCACGAAGCCAGGCAGCGCCGGGCCGGGCGGCAGGCGCAGGCCGCGCCCGTCGGGGTACAGCAGGGTCAGCGGCAGTCGTGTCAGCAGCGCCTGCGGGTCGGCGCCGACGGTGCGCATCAGCGCCAGCGTGCGCTGGTAGGCGCCGATCAGGATGTGCTGGCCGTTGTCGAGCACCTGCCCGTCGATGTCGACGCTGCGTGCGCGCCCGCCCAGTTGCGCCGCCATCTCGAACAGCACCACCGCGTGCCCGGCTTCACGCGCGCGCACCGCGGCCGCCAGCCCGGCCCAGCCGGCTCCGACGACGGCCACCCGCGCCATCAGCGGCCGCGCACGTGGGTGCGCGCGGCGATCCAGAGCTTGCGCAGCGGCGTCAGCGAGGTGCGCTGGTGCAGCACCTGGAAGCCCTGCGCCTCGATCTCGCGCAGCAGCGTGCGGTAGATGTTGGCCATCATCAGCCCCGGCTTCTGCGGCTGGCGGTCGACGGCAGGCAGCAGGGACAGGGCTTCGTCGTAGGTGGCGTGGGCGCGTTCGGCCTGGAACTTCATCAGCGCCGTGAAGCGGTCGCTGTAGCCCCAGGGCTTGGCGCGCTGCAGGATCTCGCTGGCCTTGACGTCGAAGCGCTGCAGTTCCGACACCGGCAGGTAGATGCGGCCCCGGCGTGCGTCGTCGCCGACGTCGCGGATGATGTTGGTCAGCTGCATCGCGCGGCCCAGCGTGTGGGCGTAGCGCACGGTGTCGGCCTCGCTGCGGCCGAAGATGTTGGCCGCGACCTCGCCGACCACGCCCGCCACCAGATGGCAATAGCGCGACAGGCCGGCGAAGTCGAGGAAGCGCGTCTGCTCCAGGTCCATCTGGCAACCGTCGATGACGGCGTTCAGGTGGCCGGCCTCGATGCCGAAGTCGGGCGCCAGCGGCAGCAGGGCCTGCATGACCGGGTGGCTGGGCCGGCCGGCGTAGGCGGTGGCGACTTCCTTGCGCCACCAGGCCAGCTTGGTCGCGGCGACCGAGGGGTCGCTGACCTCATCGACAACATCGTCGACCTCGCGGCAGAAGGCGTAGAAGGCGGTGATCGCCGCACGCCGCGGCGGCGGCAGAAACAGGAACGCGTAGTAGAACGACGAGCCGCTCTTCGAGGCCCGGTCCTGCACGTACTGCTGCGGCGTCATGCCGCGCGTGCCGCGGTCGACCCCATGCGCAGCGCGCGCCACAGCAGGCGGGGCGCGTCCAGCGCAGTGAGCTTCGGTCGGGCGTGCAGCGTGGCGTGGTCCATGGCCGCGATTCTCTCCAGAATCCGCAGTCCGCCTTGCACCACCAGCCGCAATTCCCAGCCGGCGCGGCCCGGCAGGCGCAGCGCCAGCGGTGCGCCGTCGTGCATCAGTGCCCGCGCCCAGTCGCACAGCGAGGCCACGAGCGCCCGCGTCGCCGCGGTGTCCGGGCCGTGCAGATCGGGCAGCTGCAGGCCGTGCGCCACGAGCGCGTCCTGGGGCACGTAGACCCGGCCGCGCGGGTGGTCCACGCTCAGGTCCTGCCAGAAGTTGATGAGCTGCAGCGAAGTGCAGATGGCGTCGGACTGCCGCAGCGACAGCGCGTCGGTCGTGCCGTACAGGTGCAGCAGCAGCCGCCCGATGGGATTGGCAGAGCGCCGGCAGTAGTCCAGCAGCGCCGTGCGGTCGATGTACGACGGGTTGCCCACGTCCTGCGCGAACGCGTCCAGCAGGTCGTGCAGCGGCTGCGCGGGCAGGGCGTAGCGCTCGATCGCGCTGCGCAGCCGCAGGAACACCGGCGCCCAGCGTGGCTGCGGCGGGCTGCCGCCGAGGCAGGCCTGCAGGTCGGCGCGGTAGGCCCGCAGGTCGGCCAGGCGCTGCGCAGGCGGCGCGTCGCCCTCGTCGGCGATGTCGTCGGCCGTGCGCGCGAAGTGGTAGATGGCCACCACGGCCGGCCGCAGCGCAGGCGGGCACAGCACGGAGGCCACGGGGAAATTCTCGTAATGGTCGACGCTCACGGCGGCGATTCTCGCCGTGCCGCGGCGGCGTCCGTTGTCATGCCACGTGCGTTGACACAGCACAAACCCTTGCCTACATTACTGACCGGTCAGTCATTAACTCGGTCATCGGCGCCCATGAACCCCCCGACATCGTCCTTGCCGCGCCTGCACCTGGCGCCCGTGTTGCTGCCGGTGGTGGTGGCGCTGACGGCGGTGCTCGCCGGCTGCTCCCGCCCTGCGCCGGCCCCCGAGCCCGTGCGCGCGGTGCGCACCTTGACCATCAGCGCCGACAGCGCAGGCGGCAGCCACGACTATGCTGCCGAGGTGCGCGCCCGCACCGAGTCGCGCCTGGCGTTCCGCGTCGGCGGCAAGATGGTCGCGCGGCCGGCCGAGGTCGGCCAGCGCGTGCGTGCCGGGCAGGTCCTGGCGCAGCTGGACCCGCAGGACCTGCGCCTCGCGCAGACCGCTGCGGCGGCCGCCCTGCAAGCAGCGCAGGTCAACATGGAACTCGCCGAAGCCGACTTTCAGCGCTACCAGGGCCTGCGCGCCCAAGGCTTCATCAGCGCCGCCGAGCTCGATCGCCGCGCCAGCACGCTGAAGGCCGCCAAGGCGCAGTTCGCGCAGGCGCAGGCGCAGGCCGGCGTGCAGGGCAACCAGGCGGCGTACAGCGCGCTCACCGCCACCGTGGCCGGGGTCGTCACCGCGGTCGAGGCCGAACCGGGCGCCGTGCTCGCTGCCGGCACGCCGGTGGTGCGCCTGGCGCACGACGGCCCGCGCGACGTGGTCTTCGCGGTGCCCGAGGACGTGGTGGCGCGCATGCGCCCGCTCCTGGGCCAGCCCGGCGCGCTGAAGGTGCGCCTGTGGGGCCAGCAGGCGATGCTGCCGGCCACGCTGCGCGAAGTGGCCGCGGCGGCCGACCCGGCCACGCGCACGTTCCAGGTCAAGGCCGACCTCGGCGGCGCCGAGGCCCAGCTGGGCCAGACCGCCACCGTCGTGATCGACCTGCCCCGGCAGGAAGGCGTGACGCGCCTGCCGCTGACCGCGGTGATGCAGCAGCAGGGCAGGACCGCCGTGTGGCGGCTGGACACCGCCAGCATGACGGTGCAGGTGCAGCCGGTGCAGGTGGCGGGGGCGGACGGCAACACCGTCATCGTCACCGCGGGCCTGCAGCCGGGGCAGGTGGTGGTGACGGCGGGCGTGCACGTGCTGACGCCGGGCCAGAAGGTCAAGCTGTACCAGGCGACGACGCCGCCGGCCGCTGCGGCGTCGTCCGCGTCGGCCGCCGCGCGCTGAAGGGGCCGCGATGCAGACCGACGACGCCATCGGCGAAGCGCAGCGCCTGCCCGTGAACCCGGGCGACGCCGGCAGCTCGCGCTTCAACATCTCGCGCTGGGCGCTGATGCACCCGGCGCTGACACGCTACCTGATGATCGTGCTGATGGTGCTGGGCGTCACCGCCTACTTCCAGCTCGGCCAGGACGAGGACCCGCCGTTCACCTTCCGCGCGATGGTCGTGCAGGCCTTCTGGCCCGGCGCCAGCGCGCAGCAGATGGCCGAGCAGGTCACCGACAAGATCGAGAAGACGCTGCAGGAGGTGCCGTACGCCGACAAGATCCGCAGCTACACCAAGCCGGGCGAGTCGCTGACCATCCTGCAGCTGAAGGACTCGTCGCCGGCGAAGGACGTGCCGCAGAGCTGGTACCAGGCGCGCAAGCGCGTGGGCGACATGCGCAGCACGCTGCCCGCGGGCGTGATCGGCCCGGTCTTCAACGACGACTTCGGCGATGTCTACGGCTCCATCTACGCGCTGCAGGCCGACGGCTTCTCGCCCGAGGAACTGCGTGTGCAGGCCGAGCGCGTGCGCCAGCGGTTGCTGCGCGTGCCCGACGTGGCCAAGGTCGAGATCTTCGGCGCTCAGGCCGAGAAGCTGTTCATCGAGATCTCGCAGAAGCGCCTGGCCACGCTGGGCCTGGACTTCGGCCAGGTGCTGGCGCAGATCGGTGCGCAGAACGCGGTGGAAGGCGCGGGCGTGCTGAACGCGGGCAGCGAGAACCTGCAGATGCGCGTGGCCGGCCAGTTCAATTCCGTCGACGAGCTGCGGCGCTTCCCGATCCGCGCCGTCAATGCCGCCACCGGCGTCGCCAGCACGATCCGCCTGGGCGACATCGCCACCATACAGCGCGCCTACGCCGACCCGCCGCAGGTGATGGTGCGCCACCAGGGCCAGCAGGTGGTGGCGCTCGGCATCTCGATGGCCAAGGGCGGCGACATCATCGCGCTGGGCAAGGCCCTGCAGGCGGCCAGCCGGTCGATCCAGGACGACCTGCCCGTGGGCCTGACGCTGGCGCAGATGCAGGACCAGCCCGAGGCGGTGGCGCGCTCGGTGGGCGAATTCGTGAAGGTGCTGGTCGAGGCCATCGTGATCGTGCTGGCCGTCAGCTTCATCAGCCTGGGGCTGCACCTGCGTCCGCTGCGCGTGGACATCTGGCCCGGGCTGGTCGTCGGCATCACGATCCCGCTGGTGCTCGCGATCACGTTCGTGACGATGTTCTACTGGGGCGTGGGCCTGCACAAGATCTCGCTGGGCTCGCTGATCATCGCGCTCGGCCTGCTGGTCGACGACGCCATCATCGCGGTCGAGATGATGGTGCGCAAACTCGAAGAGGGCTACGACAAGATGCGTGCCGCCACGCACGCCTACGACGTCACCGCGATGCCGATGCTGACCGGAACGCTGATCACCGCCGCGGGATTCCTGCCCATCGGCATGGCCAAGTCCGTGACGGGCGAATACACCTTCGCGATCTTCGCCGTCACCGCGGCGGCACTGATCATTTCGTGGTTCGTCTCGGTCTACTTCGTGCCCTACCTGGGCGCACGGCTGCTGCACAACCACGCGCGCCTCACCGGTGCCGGCGAGCAGCCGCACGAACTGTTCGACACGCCGTTCTACACACGCTTCCGCCGCGCCGTGCATTGGTGCGTGCAGCACCGCTGGATCACCATCGGCCTGACCGTGCTGACGTTCGCTCTGGGCATCGTCGGGATGGGCCGCGTGCAGCAGCAGTTCTTCCCCGATTCGAGCCGGCCCGAGATCCTGGTCGACCTGTGGCTGCCCGAGGGCTCGACCATCCAGCAGAGCAACGAGGTCGCGCAGCGCTTCGAGCGCCGCATGCTGCAGGAGGCCGGCGTGTCCACGGTGAGCACCTGGGTCGGCTCGGGCGTGCCGCGCTTCTATCTGCCGCTGGACCAGATCTTTCCGCAGAGCAACGTCAGCCAGAGCATCGTGCTGCCCAAGGGCCTGCCCGAACGCGAGGAACTGCGCGTGCGGCTGCCGAAGCTGCTGGCCGAGGAGTTCCCCGAGGTGCGCGGTCGCGTGAAGCTGCTGCCCAACGGGCCGCCGGTGCCTTATCCGGTGCAGTTCCGTGTCGTCGGCACCGAAGTGGCCGCTGTGCGCCAATGGGCCGACCAGGCCAAGGAGATCCTGCGCGCCAACCCCAGCATGCGCGGCGTCAACGACAACTGGAACGAGAGCATCAAGGTGCTGCGCCTGAACATCGACCAGGACAAGGCGCGCGCGCTCGGCGTCACCAGCCAGCAGCTGGCCCAGGCCTCGCGCACGATGCTGTCGGGCAGCACCGTGGGCCAGTACCGCGAAGGCGACAAGCTGGTCGACATCGTGCTGCGCCAGCCGCTGGACGAGCGCAACACCATCACCGACATCGGCAACGGCTACGTGCCCACCGGCAGCGGCCGCGCGGTGCCGTTCCCGCAGGTGGCGAAGGCGGAGTTCGGCTGGGAGCCGGGCATCCTGTGGCGCGAGGGCCGGGACTTCGCCGTGACGATCCAGGGGGACGTCGTCGAAGGCGTGCAGGGCCCCACCGTCACCGCGCAGGTGTGGCCGCAGCTGCAGGCGCTGGCCGCGACCATGCCGCCGGGCTACCGCATCGAGGTGGCGGGCGCGGTCGAGGAAAGCAGCAAGGGGCAGGGCTCGATCGCCGCGGGCGTGCCGGTGATGCTGTTCATCATCTTCACGCTGCTGATGCTGCAGCTGCAGAGCTTCAGCCGCTCGATGCTGGTGTTCCTGACCGGGCCGCTGGGCATCGCCGGCGTCGCCGGGGCACTGCTGCTGCTGAACCGGCCGTTCGGCTTCGTCGCGCTGCTGGGCGTGATCGCTCTGATGGGCATGATCATGCGCAACTCGGTGATCCTGATCGACCAGATCGAGCAGGACCGCGCCCGCGGCGTGCCGGCCTGGGACGCCATCGTCGAGTCGGCGGTGCGGCGCTTCCGGCCCATCGTGCTCACGGCCGCCGCCGCGGTGCTGGCGATGATCCCCCTGTCGCGCAGCGTGTTCTGGGGCCCGATGGCCGTGGCCATCATGGGCGGCCTGATCGTGGCCACCGTGCTGACGCTGCTGGCGCTGCCGGCGATGTATGCCGCCTGGTTCCGCGTCAAGCGGGAGCCGGCTGCCGCGGCCGAGCTAAACTAGCGGGTTTTCCGATCAGCCGAGTTTGGAGGGGTCGCAGCCGCGGCCCCTTCTGCACTTCAAGTCCGCACTTCCACGCTGCGCCGGTGGCGAAATTGGTAGACGCACCAGGTTTAGGTCCTGACGCCTTCACGGGCGTGCCGGTTCGAGTCCGGCTCGGCGCACCAGCGATTCCTTCCTTGCACTAGAGACATCATCATGGCCGTCAACGTCGAAACCCTCGAAAAACTCGAACGCCGCATCACGCTGACGCTGCCGGCGAGCACGATCAACGGCGAGGTCGAAACCCGCCTGAAGAAGCTGGCGCGCACCGTCAAGGCCGACGGCTTCCGCCCCGGCAAGGTGCCGATGTCGGTGGTGGCCCAGCGCTACGGCTACAGCGTGCAGTACGAGGTGGTCAACGACCGCGTCGGCCAGGCCTTTGCCGAAGCCACCAACGAAGCCAAGCTGCGTGTGGCCGGAGCGCCGCGCATCACGCAGAAGGACGAGGCGCCCGAGGGCGCGCTGGCCTTCGACGCCACGTTCGAGGTCTACCCCGAGGTGAAGATCGGCGACCTGGCTGCGGCCGAGATCGAGCGCGTCAGCACCGAGGTGACCGAGGCCGCGATCGACCGCACCGTCGAGATCCTGCGCAAGCAGCGCCGCACCTTCGCGCAGCGCCCGGCCGCCGAAGGCGCCGAGGAAGGCGACCGCGTGACGATCGACTTCGACGGCAAGATCGACGGCGAGCCGTTCGCCGGCGGCAAGGCCGAGGCCTTCCAGTTCCTGATCGGCGAGGGCCAGATGCTCGAGCAGTTCGACAAGGCCGTGCGCGGCATGAAGGTCGGCGAGAGCAAGACCTTCCCGCTGCAGTTCCCGGCCGACTACCACGGCCAGGACGTGGCCGGCAAGGAAGCCGACTTCCTGGTGACGATGAAGAAGATCGAGCGCCAGGACCTCCCCGCCGTGGACGACGCCTTCGCCAAGAGCCTGGGCATCGCCGATGGCACCGTCGAGGCGCTGCGTGCCGACGTCAAAAAGAACCTCGAGCGCGAGGTGAAGTTCCGTGTGCAGGCGCGCAACAAGGCCGCCGTGATGGACGCCCTGAGCAAGGCCGCCGAACTCGATCTGCCGAACGCGCTGATCGCCAGCGAACTGCAGCGCCTGGTCGAGCAGGCCCGTGCCGACCTGAAGCAGCGTGGCGTGAAGGACGCGGAGAGCGTCGACCTGCCCGAGGACATCTTCAAGCCGCAGGCCGAGCGCCGCGTGCGCCTGGGCCTGGTCGTCAGCGAGCTGGTGCGCGGCAACAACCTGCAGGCCAAGCCCGAGCAGCTGCAGGCCCACATCGAAGAGATGAGCCAGAGCTACGAGAAGCCCGCGGAGGTGATGCGCTGGTACCTCAGCGACCGCCAGCGCATGGCCGAGGTCGAGGCCGTGGTGATCGAGAACAACGTCACCGCGTTCGTCCTGGCGCAGGCGAAGGTGACGGACAAGGTGCTACCGTTCGACGAACTGATGGCCAGTCAATGAGCCCCCACACTCCCTTGCGGTCGCTGCCCCCCGAGGGGGCGCATGCGGCGGGCAGGCGGAGCCAGACCCGCGCATGACCTTGGAAAGATCGACGATGAGCTACCTTGAAACCACCGGCCTGGGCATGGTGCCCATGGTGATCGAGCAGTCGGGGCGCGGCGAGCGCGCCTACGACATCTACAGCCGGCTGCTGCGCGAGCGCATCGTCTTTCTCGTCGGCCCGGTGAACGACCAGGTCGCCAACCTCGTCTGCGCCCAGCTGCTGTTCCTGGAGAGCGAGAACCCGGACAAGGACATCTTCCTGTACATCAACAGCCCGGGCGGCAGCGTCAGCGCAGGGCTGTCGGTGTTCGACACGATGAACTTCATCAAGCCGGAAGTCAGCACGCTGTGCATGGGCATGGCCGCCAGCATGGGCAGCTTCCTGCTGATGGCCGGCGCCAAGGGCAAGCGCTTCGCGCTGCCGAACAGCCGCGTGATGATCCACCAGCCCTCGGGCGGCGCCCAGGGCCAGGCCAGCGACATCGAGATCCAGGCGCGCGAGATCATCAAGACCCGCGCCCAGCTCAACCGCATCTATGCCGAGCGCACCGGCCAGACGGTCGAGAAGATCGAGGCCGACATGGAGCGCGACATGTGGCTGTCGCCCACCGAGGCCAAGGACTACGGCCTCATCGACCAGGTCATCGACAAGCGCGCCTGACGCCGCCGGTCCCTGCCACTGCCGCGCCGCGGCAACGTGCCGGAGTGGCCGCTAAAGCCGGTCTTTTCCTCGCGGGAAGGGCCGGCGCAGTTGGTCTATGATGGTATCGACTCCTTCGTGGAACTTCGCTCGTAGACAAACACATGGCCGACAAGAAGGGCGCCTCCTCTGGCGAGAAAGTCCTGTACTGCTCCTTCTGCGGCAAGAGCCAGCACGAGGTGAAGAAGCTCATCGCGGGCCCGTCGGTCTTCATCTGCGACGAGTGCATCGAGCTCTGCAACGACATCATCCGTGACGAGGTGCCCGCCGAGGCGGGTGCGGCCAAGACGGCTAAGTCCGACCTGCCGGTGCCCAGCGAGATCAAGGCCAGCCTCGACCATTACGTGATCGGCCAGGACGTCGCCAAGCGCACGTTGTCGGTGGCGGTCTACAACCACTACAAGCGCCTGAAGCACATGGGCGCCAATGCGTCCAAGGAAGAAGTGGAGCTGACGAAGAGCAACATCCTGCTCATCGGCCCCACCGGCTCGGGCAAGACGCTGCTGGCGCAGACGCTGGCACGGCTGCTGAACGTGCCCTTCGTGATCGCCGACGCCACCACGCTGACCGAAGCCGGCTACGTGGGCGAAGACGTCGAGAACATCATCCAGAAGCTGCTGCAGAACTGCAACTACGACGTCGAGCGCGCGCAGCGCGGCATCGTGTACATCGACGAGATCGACAAGATCAGCCGCAAGGCCGACAACCCCAGCATCACGCGCGACGTGTCGGGTGAAGGCGTGCAGCAGGCGCTGCTGAAGCTGGTGGAAGGCACGATGGCCAGCGTGCCGCCGCAGGGCGGGCGCAAGCATCCGAACCAGGACTTCCTGCAGATCGACACGACCAACATCCTCTTCATCTGCGGCGGTGCCTTCGACGGCCTGGAGAAGGTCATCCAGAACCGCACCGAGAAGTCGGGCATCGGCTTCGCAGCCAGCGTGCACAGCAAGAACGAGAAGCGGGCCGCCGACCTGTTCCGCGAGGCTGAGCCGGAAGATCTGATCAAGTTCGGCCTGATCCCTGAACTGGTCGGTCGCCTGCCCGTCGTGGCCACGCTGGGCGAGTTGACCGAGGAAGCGATGGTGCAGATCCTCACCGAGCCAAAGAACGCGCTCGTGAAGCAGTACCAGAAGCTGTTTGCGATGGACGGGGTCGAGCTCGAGATCCGTCCGTCTGCCCTGGCGGCCATCGCCCGCAAGGCGCTGGCGCGCAAGACCGGCGCCCGCGGCCTGCGCTCCATCATGGAGCATTCGCTCATCGACACGATGTTCGACCTGCCCACGCTCGATGGCGTGGCCAAGGTGGTGGTCGACGAGCACATCATCGACGACGGGGCCAAGCCGCTGCTCGTCTACCGGGAACAGAAGGCCAGCGCCTGACGCGCTGCGGTCCGCCCGGCTGACCTCCGCACGGCCACCAGCGCAGTTCCACTTGCAATCGCCCCCTCGGGCCCCACGTGGGCATCGAGAAAGAGAGGTTCTTCATGTCCGGTCATCCCGTTCTTCCCAGCGATCCGATCACGCTGCCGCTGCTGCCGCTGCGCGATGTGGTCGTGTTCCCGCACATGGTCATTCCGCTGTTCGTGGGCCGGCCGAAGTCGATCAAGGCGCTGGAAGCGGCCATGGAGGCCGGCCGTCAGATCATGCTGGTGGCGCAGAAGGCCGCCGGCAAGGACGAGCCCAAGCCCGACGACATGTTCGAGGTCGGCTGCGTCAGCAGCATCCTGCAGATGCTCAAGCTGCCCGACGGCACCGTGAAGGTGCTGGTCGAAGGCATCCAGCGCGCGAACACGCTCAGCATCACCGACAACGGCGAACACTTCGTCGGTGAAGTGGCCCCCGTGCCGCCCGCTGCCGACACCACGCCCGAGATCGAGGCGCTGCGCCGCGCCGTGACGCAGCAGTTCGACCAGTACGTCAAGCTCAACAAGAAGATCCCTCCGGAGATCCTGACCAGCATCGCCGGCATCGACGATCCGGGCCGCCTGGCCGACACCATCGCCGCCCACCTGCCGCTGAAGCTGGAAGCCAAGCAGTCGGTGCTGGACCTGTTCTCCACCGCCAAGCGGCTGGAGAAGCTGCTCGAACTGCTCGAGCACGAGGTCGACATCCTGCAGGTGGAGAAGCGCATCCGCGGCCGCGTCAAGCGCCAGATGGAGAAGAGCCAGCGCGAGTACTACCTGAACGAGCAGGTCAAGGCGATCCAGAAGGAGCTGGGCGACGGGGAAGAGGGCGCCGATCTCGAGGAACTCGAGAAGAAGATTGCCGCCGCCCGCATGAGCAAGGAAGCGCGCAAGAAGGCCGAGAGCGAGCTGAAGAAGCTCAAGCTGATGAGCCCGATGAGCGCCGAGGCCACCGTCGTGCGCAACTTCATCGACACGCTCGTGAACCTGCCGTGGGCGAAGAAGACCAAGATCAAGCACGACCTGGCGAACGCAGAGAACGTGCTGAACGAAGACCACTACGGCCTCGACAAGGTCAAGGACCGCATCCTCGAGTACCTCGCGGTGCAGCAGCGCGTCGACAAGGTCAAGGCGCCGATCCTGTGCCTGGTCGGCCCTCCGGGCGTGGGCAAGACCTCGCTCGGCCAGAGCGTGGCGCGCGCCACCGGCCGCAAGTTCGTGCGCATGGCGCTGGGCGGCATGCGCGACGAGGCCGAGATCCGCGGCCACCGCCGCACCTACATCGGCAGCATGCCGGGCAAGGTGCTGCAGAGCCTGACCAAGGTTGGCACGCGCAACCCGCTGTTCCTGCTCGACGAAATCGACAAGCTGGGCATGGACTTCCGCGGCGACCCGTCATCGGCGCTGCTGGAAGTGCTGGACCCGGAGCAGAACCACACCTTCAGCGACCACTACGTCGAGGTCGACTTCGATCTGTCCGACGTGATGTTCGTGGCCACCAGCAACTCGATGAACATCCCGCCGGCACTGCTGGATCGGATGGAGGTCATCCGCCTGGCCGGCTACACCGAGGACGAGAAGCTCAACATCGCCCAGCGCTACCTGCTCCCCAAGCAGCAGAAGAACAACGGCGTCAAGGATGGTGAGATGGAGATCACCGAGTCGGCATTGCGCGCGGTGCTGCGCTACTACACGCGGGAAGCCGGCGTGCGCTCGCTCGAACGCGAGATCGGCAAGATCTGCCGCAAGGTGGTGAAGGGCATTGCACTGAAGAAGTACGAGGGCCGGGTGGTCGTCACCGAGGACAACCTCAACGACTTCCTGGGCGTGCGCAAGTACGACTTCGGACGCGCCGAGAAGAAGAACCAGGTCGGGCAGGTGGTGGGCCTCGCGTGGACCGAGGTCGGCGGTGACCTGCTGACGATCGAGGCGGCCGTGATGCCCGGCAAGGGCAACATCACGCGCACCGGCTCGCTGGGCGACGTGATGAAGGAATCGGTCGAAGCGGCGCGCACCGTGGTGCGCTCGCGCGCCCGCCGCCTGGGCCTGAAGGACGAGATCTTCGAGAAGCGCGACATCCACATCCACGTGCCGGACGGAGCCACGCCCAAGGACGGCCCCAGCGCCGGTGCCGCGATGACGACGGCGCTGGTGTCTGCGCTCAGCGGCATCCCGGTGCGGGCCGATGTGGCGATGACGGGCGAGATCACGCTGCGCGGCGAAGTCACGGCCATCGGCGGCCTGAAGGAAAAGCTGCTGGCGGCCCACCGCGGCGGTGTGAAGACGGTGCTGATCCCGGAAGAGAACGTCAAGGACCTGCAGGACATCCCCGAGAACGCCAAGAACAACCTCGAGATCGTGCCCGTGAAGTGGATCGACCAGGTGCTCGAGATCGCACTCGAGCGCGTGCCCGAGGCCTTGCCCGACGAGGAGATCGTCGCCAAGGACGCAGGTGCCAAGACCGAGGTCGCGCCGCCCGTGGGTTCGTCGGACGCACTGCCGCACTAAAAAAGTTGGCGGAGGGCCTTGCCAGGGCCAAAAAAGCTGTCATAGAATGCGAGGCTCGACGCGATCGAAATGGCAAACGATCACAGCAGCGTCGAGAAGCAAGGCGGGTCGCAAGACCCCGATGCGGGATTAGCTCAGTTGGTAGAGCGATACCTTGCCAAGGTATAGGTCGAGAGTTCGAGCCTCTTATCCCGCTCCAAATTTCAAAGACAGGGAAGCTTCGGCTTCCCTTCTTTTTGGCTGGAACTGGTTTAGGCTCCAGCCTGCGGCGCGATAGCAAAGCGGTTATGCAACGGATTGCAAATCCGTCCAGTCCGGTTCGACTCCGGATCGCGCCTCCACCACATCGAAGGGCTCCCGCGGGAGCCCTTTGTCTGCCCGGCACTATCATGCGCGTCGCGCCCGGATGGCGAAACTGGCAGACGCAGCGGACTTAAAATCCGCCAGATCCGAGAGGGTCTGTACGGGTTCGATCCCCGTTCCGGGCACCAAGACTGCGTGCCCGCCGCGATGCACCTTCCACCCCACACGATCTCTCGACTGCGCGTCCTGGCCGATCTGGTCGCCACCTGGCGTGCGCGCTACGACAGCGCGTTCATGCTGCCACCCGAGTGGCGCGACAACGAGCCCGCCGGGCCGGCTGCGACCTGGCGTGCCTGGTGTCTGGCAGGCGTCGGCCAGGGCCGGACGCCGCTGTTCGCGCCCTGGTCCATGCCCCAGGTGCAGCAGCGGTTCACGATGGCCCGCGTGCCCGAACCTGCAGGGCCGTGGGTGGACGGCCTGATGTGCGACCTGGACGGCACGGCGCGGCTGCATGCCGCTGGCGGACGCTGGGCGGGCCTGTGGCTGCGTTTGCGCATCAAGGCGGCCGAGATGGCCTGGTGGCGGGTGCGTCCGGCCGACGCCCCTTGGGACGCCGGTTACCTGCACGACACGCCGTCGGTGCGGGAGCGGCTGGGGGTCTTCGTGCCGCGGCGTCCCACGTTGCTGGTGGCGCGCTCTCCCGATCCGGCCTTCCTGAGCCGCTGCGTCCGCACGCTGTCGGTGCGGCAGGCGGTCTTCCGCCACCCGGTACGGCTGCTCGTGCTCGGCGGGCCGCCGGCGTACCTGTCGACCCGCATCTCGGGCTAGAATAGAACGATCGTTCGATTTTTACGCCGGCGCCGGGTGCACGCAGACCCGACGTCTAGAATGCGCGATTAACGTTTACGTCAACTGCACAGGAGTCGCCTGTCATGAAGGTGCTGGTCCCCGTGAAACGGGTGGTCGATTACAACGTCAAGGTGCGCGTGAAGAGCGACGGCACGGGCGTGGACATCGCCAACGTCAAGATGAGCATGAACCCGTTCGACGAGATCGCCGTCGAAGAGGCCGTGCGGCTGAAGGAGAAGGGCGTGGTCACGGAGATCATCGCGGTCTCGTGCGGCGTCACGCAGTGCCAGGAGACGCTGCGCACGGCAATGGCCATCGGCGCCGACCGGGCCATCCTCGTCGAGTGCGCCGACGAACTGCAGCCGCTGGCCGTGGCCAAGCTGCTGAAGGCGCTGGTCGACAAGGAGCAGCCGGGCCTGATCATCCTGGGCAAGCAGGCCATCGACGACGACTGCAACCAGACCGGCCAGATGCTGGCCGCACTCGCCGGCCTGCCGCAGGGCACCTTCGCGAGCAAGATCGAGATCGTCGACGGTGCCGCCACCGTCACGCGCGAGGTCGACGGCGGTTCCGAGTCGCTGAAGCTGACGCTGCCGGCCGTGGTCACCACCGACCTGCGCCTGAACGAGCCGCGCTACGTGACGCTGCCCAACATCATGAAGGCCAAGAAGAAGCAGCTCGACGTGGTCAAGCCCGCCGACCTGGGCGTGGACGTGACGCCGCGCATCAAGACGCTGAAGGTCGAGGAGCCGCCCAAGCGCGGTGCCGGCATCAAGGTGCCCGATGTGGCGACCCTGGTGAACAAGCTCAAGAACGAAGCGAAGGTGATCTGAGATGGCCGTCCTGGTTTTTGCTGAACACGACAACGCCACCATCAAGGGCGCGACGCTCAACACCGTGACTGCGGCGCTTGCCTGTGGCGGCGACGTGCACGTGCTGGTGGCCGGCGCCGACGCCGGCGCCGCCGCGGCGGCTGCCGCGCAGATCGCCGGCGTGGCCAAGGTGCTGCATGCCGATGCGGCGGGCCTGAACCATGGCGTGGCCGAGAGCGCCGCGGCCCAGGTGGTCGCCATCGCCAAGGCGTACAGCCATGTGCTGTTCCCGGCCACCGCCAGCGGCAAGAACATCGCCCCGCGCGTGGCCGCACTGCTGGACGTGGCGCAGATCAGCGACGCCACCAAGGTCCTCAGCGCCGACACCTTCGAGCGCCCGATCTATGCCGGCAACGCCATCGCCACCGTGCAGAGCCTGGACCCGATCAAGGTCGTCACCGTGCGCACCACCGGCTTCGACGCCGCGGCGGCCAGCGGCGGCAGCGCTGCGGTCGAGACCATCGCCGCGGTGGCCGACAACGGCAGCAGCAGCTTCCTGGGCAGCGAGATCGCCAAGAGCGACCGCCCGGAGCTCACCGCCGCAAAGATCATCGTCTCCGGCGGCCGTGCTCTGGGCAGCAGCGACAAGTTCAACGAAGTGCTGATGCCCCTGGCCGACAAGCTGGGTGCGGCGCTCGGCGCCAGCCGCGCCGCGGTGGACGCGGGCTACGCCCCCAACGACTGGCAGGTCGGGCAGACCGGCAAGATCGTCGCGCCGCAGCTCTACATCGCCGCCGGCATCAGCGGCGCCATCCAGCATCTGGCGGGCATGAAGGACTCCAAGGTGATCGTCGCGATCAACAAGGATCCCGAGGCGCCGATCTTCAGCGTCGCCGACTATGGCCTGGAGGCCGATCTCTTCACCGCCGTGCCGGAGCTGACCGGCAGCCTCTGAGTCGCAAGACCCTGCAGGGCGCCCTTCGCGGCGCCCTTGTTCCATCTGGAGACACCACATGACGTACCGAGCCCCCGTCAAGGACATGCTGTTCGTGATGCAGGAACTCGCGGGCATCGACGCCGTGGCCATGCTGCCCGGCCACGAGGATGCCGGCTACGACACCGCCGCAGCGGTGCTGGAAGAGAGCGCCAAGCTCGCCGAAGACGTGATCGCGCCGCTGAACTGGGCGGGTGACCAGAACCCGTCGTCGTTCCAGGCGGGCGAAGTGCGCACGACGCCCGGCTTCAAGCAGGCGTTCCGCCAGTACGCCGAAGGTGGCTGGCAGGGCCTGCAGCACCCGGCCGAGTTTGGCGGCCAGGGCCTGCCCAAGCTGATCCACGCGGCCTGCAGCGAGATGGTCAACAGCGCCAACCTCAGCTTCGCGCTGTGCCCGCTGCTGACCGACGGCGCGATCGAGGCGCTGCTGACGGCAGGCTCGCCCGAGCAGCAGGCCACCTACCTGCCGAAGATGATCGACGGCTCGTGGACGGGCTCGATGAACCTCACCGAGCCGCAGGCCGGCAGCGACCTGAGCATGGTGCGCACGCGCGCCGAGCCGCAGCCCGACGGCAGCTACAAGCTCTTCGGCACCAAGATCTACATCACCTACGGCGAGCACGACATGGCGGACAACATCGTCCACCTGGTGCTGGCGCGCGTGGTCGGCGCGCCCGAGGGCGTGAAGGGCATCAGCCTGTTCATCTGCCCGAAGGTGCTGCAGGACGGCACGCGCAACGACGTGCACTGCGTCAGCATCGAGCACAAGCTGGGCATCAAGGCCAGCCCCACCGCGGTGCTGCAGTACGGCGACCGCGGCGGCGCCACCGCGTACCTCATCGGCCAGGAAAACCGCGGCCTCGAGTACATGTTCATCATGATGAACGCGGCACGCTTCGGCGTCGGCGTGCAGGGCATCGCGCTGGCCGAGCGGGCGTACCAGAAGGCCGTGGCCTACGCCCGCGACCGCGTGCAGAGCCGCCCGGTGGACGGCAGCCTGCCCGGTGCCGCAGCCATCATCCACCACCCCGACGTGCGCCGCATGCTGATGACGATGCGCGCCCACACCGAGGGCTGCCGCGCGATGGCGCTGGTGGCCGCGGCCGCCTTCGACGCCGCGCACAAGCACCCGGACGCCGAGGTGCGGCAGCAGAACCAGCGCTTCTACGAGTTCATGGTGCCGCTCGTGAAGGGCTTGTCCACCGAGATGAGCCTGGACGTGGCGAGCCTGGGCGTGCAGGTGCACGGTGGCATGGGCTTCATCGAGGAGACCGGCGCGGCGCAGTACCTGCGCGACGCGAAGATCCTGTCGATCTACGAAGGCACGACCGCGATCCAGGCCAACGACCTGGTCGGCCGCAAGACCGCGCGCGATGGCGGCGCCACGGCCCGCGCCATCGCAGCGCAGATCGAGGCGACCGAGGAGCAACTGGCCAAGCGCCCCAGCGCCGCCGGCCGCGCGATGGCGCGCCGCCTGGCCGCGGGCCGGCAGGCCTTCCTGGACGTGGTGGACTTCGTTGCCGGCCAGACCAAGGCCAGCCCCAACGCCGTGTTCGCGGGCAGCGTGCCGTACCTGATGCTGGCCGGCACCGTGGTGGCCGGCTGGCAGATGGCGCGGGCGCTGATCGCTGCCGAAGACGCGCTGGCCGCCGGCCGCGACACGGCCTTCATGCAAGCCAAGATCGCCACCGCGCGCTTCTACGGCGACCACATCCTCAACAAGGCCACCGCCCTGCGCGACAGCATCGTCGAAGGTTCGGAAGCCGTCACCGCCCTGGCCCTGGAGTCCTTCTGATGGCACTGCCCGCAATCCTGCAACACCTGTCCCTGCCGGTGATCGGTTCGCCGCTGTTCATCATCAGCAACCCCAAGCTCGTGATCGCGCAGTGCCAGGCCGGCATCGTCGGCTCGATGCCGTCGCTGAACGCGCGGCCCGCGAGCCAGCTCGACGAGTGGCTGGCCGAGATCACCGAGACGCTGGCGGCCTGGGACCGCGACCACCCGAACCAGAAGGCGGCGCCGTTCGCCATCAACCAGATCGTGCACAAGAGCAACGACCGGCTCGAACACGACATGGAGGTCTGCGCCAAGTACAAGGTGCCGATCGTCATCACCAGCCTGGGCGCGCGCACCGACGTCAACGACGCCGTGCACGGCTGGGGCGGCATCGTGCTGCACGACATCATCAACAACATGTTCGCGCACAAGGCCATCGAGAAGGGCGCCGACGGCCTGATCGCGGTGGCGGCCGGCGCCGGCGGCCATGCCGGCGTGAAGAGCCCGTTCGCGCTGATCCAGGAGATCCGCGAGTGGTTCGACGGCCCGCTGGCGCTCAGCGGCGCCATCGCCACCGGCGACGCGGTGCTGGCCGCGCGCGCGATGGGCGCCGACCTGGCCTACATCGGCTCGGCCTTCATCGCAACAGACGAAGCGCGGGCGTCGGACGCCTACAAGCAGTGCATCGTCGACAGCAACAGCGACGAGATCGTCTACTCGAGCCTCTTCACCGGCGTGCATGGCAACTACCTGAAGCCGTCGGTGCGTGCGGCCGGCATGGACCCCGACAACCTGCCCGAGAGCGACCCCAGCAAGATGAGCTTCGGCGGCGACGCCAAGAAGGCCTGGAAGGACATCTGGGGCTGCGGCCAGGGCATCGGCGCGGTGAAGGCGGTGGTGCCTGCGGCAGAACTGGTGGCGCGCCTGCAGCGCGAGTACGCCGCCGCGCGCGCCCGGGTGCTCTGAGCATGGTGGCCGCCGGCACCGTGCGCCAGGTCGTCCGCAACGCCAGCGTCTTCGACAGCGCCGCGGGCTGCATGCGCCCGGGCAGCACCATCGTCATCGAGGGCGACCGCATCGCCGCCGTCACGCAGGAGCCGCTGCAGGTGGACGACGCGGCCCGGGTCATCGACGCCGGCGGCCGTGCCGTGCTGCCGGGGCTGATCGACGCCCACGTGCATGTGGTGGCGGCCTCGCACGACCTGGTCGGGCTGGCGATGCAGCCGGCCTCGCTGGTGACGGCGCAGAGCAGCACCATCCTGCGCGAGATGCTGCACCGCGGTTTCACGACCGTGCGCGACGCCGCCGGCGCCGACCACGGCCTGCGCAGCGCCGTCGAGCGCGGCATCTTCGAGGGTCCGCGTCTGTTCATCGCCGGCGCGCCGATCTCGCAGACCGGCGGCCACGCCGACATGCGCCCGCAGGGCGTGAAGTCGCGCGAGATGTTCTGCAGCTGTGCCGGCCTGGGTCTCATCGGAGCGATCGCCGACGGTGTCGGCGAAGTGCGCCGCGCCGTGCGCGAGCAGGTGCGCCAGGGCGCGAACCAGATCAAGATCATGGCCGGCGGCGGCATCAGCAGCCCCACAGACCCGCTGGAAGGCACGCAGTTCTCGATGGACGAGCTGCGCGCCGCGGTCGAGGAAGCCGAGGCCGCGAACCTGTACGCGCTGGCCCACGCCTATTCGCCGCGCGCCGTGACCCGGGCGGTGCAGGCCGGCGTGCGCAGCATCGAACACGGCAATCTCATCGACGAAGCCACCGCGCGCGTGATGAAGAGCCACGGCGCGTACCTCGTGCCCACGCTGTCGACCTACGCCGCGCTGGCCGACGAAGGCACGCGGCTGGGCTGGAGCCCGGCCATGCTGGACAAGCTGCAGATGGTGAAGGACCGCGGCCTGGACGCCGTGCGCATCGCGCGCGCCGAAGGTGTGCCGGTGGTCTTCGGCACCGACCTGCTCGGCCACATGCACGGCCGCCAGCCGGGCGAATTCGGCCTGCGCACGGCCGCCATGCCGCCCGCCGAGGCGCTGCAGAGCGCCACCATCGTGGCCGCGCGGCTGATGCGCCAGGAAGGCCGCATCGGCCAGCTGGTGGCGGGTGCCTGGGCCGACCTGCTGGTCGTCGACGGCGACCCGATGCAGTCGCTGGCGATGCTGGCCGACCCGGCGCAGGGCATCCGGCTGCTGATGCAGGGCGGGCGGGTCGTGCGCGACAGCCTCGTCGCCTGACGAGCTGCCGACCGCCGGCATCCGGCATCCGACACGCCACAAAGCAAACAGGGGCCCCGCGGGGCCCCTGTGCTTGCGGCCCGTGCGGCCTTACTTCACCGTGGTGAAGCGCGCTTCCGGACGGTCGTCCGAACGGTGCACGGTGCTCACGCCGGCCTTCATCGCCCACGGGCGCATCTGGTGGTGCAGCGGGATCAGCAGCACTTCGTCCTTGATGCGCAGCAGGGCCTCGCGGACCATGGCGTTGCGCTTGGTGACGTCGGTCTCGCTCTTCATCGCGTCGGTCAGGCGGTCGACCACGGGGTCGCTGATCTTCGAGAAGTTGAAGTTGCCGTCGGCCCCCGTGGTGCGCGTGCGCACCAGCGACTGGATCGTGTACTGCGCGTCGTAGGTGGCCACGCCCCAGCCCAGCATGTACAGCGACGAGTCGAAGTTCTGGAACTTCTGGCTGAACGTGGCCATGTTCTCGGCCACCAGCTGTGCCTTCACGCCGATGCGCGCCCACATCGCGACGATCGACTGCGCGATCTCCTCGTCGTTGACGTAGCGGTTGTTCGGCGCGTTGAAGCGCACCTCGAAGCCGTCGGGGTAGCCGGCCTCGGCCAGCAGCTTCTTCGCGCCTTCGACGTCGACCTTGGTCGGCACGTCGATGTCGGGCGTGTTGCCGTTGACCCCCGGGGCCACCATGATGCCCGCGGGGATGCTCAGGCCGCGCATCGTGGCGCGCCGGATGGCCTCGCGGTCGATGGCCATGCTGAGCGCCTGGCGCACGCGCTTGTCGGCGAACGGGTTCTTGCCCTTGATGTTGCTGTACTTCAGCTCGGCGCTGCCGACGTCGGGGGCGAGGTAGATGGTGCGGACCTCGGGGCCGTCGACGATCTTCAGCTTGGGGTCGCTGCGCAGCCGCGCGACGTCCTGCGTCGGGATGTCGGTCAGCATGTCGACGTCACCCGAGAGCAGGGCGGCCACGCGCGTGGGGTCGCTCTTGATCGGGGTGTAGACGACCTCCTTCACGTTGCCCTGGTGCTTGTCCCACCAGTCGGTGTTGATGGTCATCGTCAGGCGCTGCTCGGGCTGCCAGCCGGTGATCTTGTAGGCGCCCGTGCCCATCACGTTGCGCGAGGCGAAGTTCTCTTCCTTGGCCTTGTAGTCCTGCACGTTGGTGGTGCGGTTCTTCTCCGCCCACGCCTTGCTCATGATGCGGAAGTCGATGATGTTGCGCAGCAGGATCGGGTTCGGCGCGCCGAGGATGATGTCGATCGTGTGGTCGTCGATCTTCTTGATCTCGGTGATGCCGGTCACGTAGATCTGCATCGTGCCCTGCGGCTGCTTGATGCGGCCGAAGGAGAACAGCACGTCGTCGGCGGTGAAGGGCGTGCCGTCGTGGAACTTGACGCCCTTGCGCAGTTCGAAGCGCACCTGCGTCGGCGTGATGTAGGTCCACTTCGTGGCCAGCGCCGGCTCCACCTGGTAGGTGGCGCTGTAGCGCGTGAGGCCTTCGTAGGCGTGCATCAGGATCGCATTGGTCGTCGCATGGTTCTGCGAGTGCGGGTCCATCGTCAGGATGTCGTTCTGCGCCGCCCAGCGCAGGGTCTGCGCATGCACGGTCACGGGAGCCAGACCGGCCAGCGCGGTGGTCACGGCCAGCGCCGCCATCAGGGCCTTGAGTTTCATCGGTGAATCCTCCGGAAATCGAAGGACGCATGCTAAAGCCGTGCCAGTGGCACGCAGCACGTGCGAACCCTGGGGGAAGCCCTGACGGCGCGGGTTCAGGCGGGTTCGATGGTGGCGTCGCAGCCGCGGGCCGACGCGATCCAGCGCAGCACCAGGCGCCGCGCCAAGCCGGCGGGCAGCCACGGCAGGTAGCGGCCGGGCAGGGTGACCGCGCCGCACTGGTAGCGCTGCGCGTCGGCGTCCCACTGCAGGGCAGCGCAGGCGCCCCGGCGGCGGCGCGTGATCCACACACCGAGCGGACAGGGTTCGGCGGCGCAGCACAGGCCGCAGCCATTGCAGGCCGCGCCCACCGCGGGCTTGCGCGGCGCGCCGGCGTGCAGATGGATGACGCGAACGCCGTGGTCGGGCTGTGGCATGGCGCCCACACTGTGCCGTGAAGCCTGGTTGCCTGTCAGCCAATCAACAGGGTTCGGGGCGTCCAATTGGCGCACGGGCCGGAGGTGGGCGGTGCTACAGTCTCGGTCTTGGTAAGTGAAGGTCCTTCCCGTCCCCTTGCTGTTGTCAGCAAGGCGGGTCGCAATCCGCCAACCGGTGAAGCCGGGGCCGCGGAAGGTTGATCAACCCATCGGAGCTCCGGAAACCGGGGCGAAAGGTGAGCGAAAGATGATGCAGCAATACAGGTCCAACTCGTACCTGTTCGGGGGCAATGCGCCCTACGTCGAAGAGTTGTACGAGGCCTACCTCGACAACCCCGGCAGCGTGCCCGACAACTGGCGCACCTACTTCGACAACCTCCAGCACGTGCCCGCGGTCGACGGCTCCGACAGCCGCGACGTCGCCCACGCACCCGTCGTCGAATCGTTCGCCCAGCGCGCCAAGGCCAATGCCTTCGCGTTGAAGGCCAGCGAGGCCGACCTGGCCGTGGCGCGCAAGCAGGTGCACGTGCAGAGCCTGATCGCCGCCTACCGCTTCCTGGGCAGCCGCTGGGCCGACCTGGACCCGCTCAAGCGCACCGAACGCCCGAAGATCCCGGAACTCGAGCCGTCGTTCTACGACCTCACCGAGTCCGACATGGACATCACCTTCTCGGCCGCCAACACGTACTTCACGAAGGCCGAGCACATGACCCTGCGCGAGATCGTGCAGGCGCTGCGCGAGACCTACTGCGGCACCATCGGCACCGAGTTCATGCACTGCACCGACCCGGCCGAGAAGCGCTGGTGGCAGGAGCGGCTCGAGTCCATCCGTGCCAAGCCCAGCTTCACCGCCGAGCAGAAGAAGCAGATCCTCGACCGTCTCACCGCCGCCGAAGGCCTGGAACGCTACCTGCACACCAAGTACGTCGGCCAGAAGCGCTTCAGCCTGGAAGGCGGCGAGAGCTTCATCGCCAGCATGGACGAGGTGGTGCAGCGCGCCGGCAGCCACGGCGTCCAGGAGATCGTCATCGGCATGGCCCACCGCGGCCGCCTGAACGTGCTCGTGAACACGCTGGGCAAGATGCCCAAGGACCTGTTCGCCGAGTTCGACCACACGGCCCCGGAGGCGCTGCCGTCGGGCGACGTGAAGTACCACCAGGGCTTCAGCAGCGACGTCACCACGCGCGGCGGCCCGGTGCACCTGAGCCTGGCCTTCAACCCCAGCCACCTCGAGATCGTGAACCCGGTCGTCGAGGGTTCGGTCAAGGCGCGCATGGACCGCCGCGGCGACGCCGAAGGCAAGCAGGTGCTGCCGGTGCTGGTGCACGGCGACGCCGCCTTCGCCGGCCAGGGCGTCGTGATGGAGACGCTGGCGCTGGCGCAGACGCGCGGCTACTACACCGGCGGCACGGTGCACATCGTCATCAACAACCAGATCGGCTTCACCACCAGCGACCCGCGCGACACACGTTCGACGCTGTACTGCAGCGACGTGGTGAAGATGATCGAGGCGCCGGTGCTGCACGTGAACGGCGACGACCCCGAGTCGGTGGTGCTGTGCACGCAGCTGGCCATGGACTACCGCCAGCAGTTCAACAAGGACGTGGTGGTCGACATCGTCTGCTTCCGCAAGCTGGGCCACAACGAGCAGGACACGCCCAGCCTGACGCAGCCGCTGATGTACAAGCGCATCGCGCAGCACCCGGGCACGCGCAAGCTGTACGGCGACAAGCTGGTGGCGCAGGGCGTGCTGCCGGCCGACGGCCCGGACACGATGGTCAAGGAGTTCCGCGCTGCAATGGACGCGGGCAAGCACACGGTCGACCCGGTGCTGACCAACTTCAAGAGCAAGTACGCGGTCGACTGGGCGCCGTTCCTGGGCAAGAAGTGGACCGACGCGGCCGACACCGCGCTGCCGCTGGCGGAGATCAAGCGCCTGGCGGAACGCGTGACCACCATCCCCGCGAACTTCAAGGCGCACCCGCTGGTCGAGAAGGTCTACGCCGACCGCGCCGCGATGGGCCGCGGCGAGATCAACGTCGACTGGGGCATGGGCGAGACGCTGGCCTATGCGTCGCTCGTGGCCAGCGGCTATGCCGTGCGCCTGAGCGGCGAGGACTGCGGGCGCGGCACCTTCACGCACCGCCATGCCGTGCTGCACGACCAGAACCGCGAGAAGTGGGACACCGGCACCTGGGTGCCGCTGCAGAACGTGGCCGACGGCCAGGCCCCGTTCGTCGTCATCGACTCGCTGCTGTCGGAAGAGGCGGTGCTGGGCTTCGAGTACGGCTACGCCAGCGCCGAGCCGAACACGCTGACGATCTGGGAAGCCCAGTTCGGCGACTTCGCCAACGGCGCGCAGGTCGTCATCGACCAGTTCATCGCCTCGGGCGAAGTGAAGTGGGGCCGCGTCAACGGCCTGACGCTGATGCTGCCGCACGGCTACGAGGGTCAGGGCCCCGAGCACAGCAGCGCGCGGCTCGAGCGGTTCATGCAGCTGGCGGCCGACAACAACATGCAGATCGTGCAACCCACCAGCGCCAGCCAGATCTTCCATCTGCTGCGCCGCCAGATGGTGCGCCAGTTCCGCAAGCCGCTGATCATCTTCACGCCCAAGAGCCTGCTGCGGGCCAAGGACGCGACCAGCCCGCTGACCGACTTCACGAAGGGCGAGTTCAAGACCGTCATCGGACCCGCGCGCGACGAGATCGACGGCGACAAGGTCAAGCGCGTGATCGCCTGCTCGGGCAAGGTGGCCTACGACCTGATGAAGAAGCGCGAAGAGAAGAAGGCCACCGACGTGGCCATCGTGCGCGTGGAGCAGCTGTACCCGTTCCCGCACAAGGCCTTCGCGGCCGAGATGAAGCGCTACCCGAACGCCACCGAGGTCGTGTGGTGCCAGGACGAGCCGCAGAACCAGGGTGCCTGGTTCTTCGTGCAGCACTACGTGCACGAGAACATGCTCGAAGGCCAGAAGCTCGGCTATGCCGGGCGGCCGGCGTCGGCCTCGCCGGCCGTGGGCTACTCGCACCTGCACCAGGAGCAGCAGAAGGCGCTGCTCGACCAGGCATACGGCAAGCTCAAGGGCTTCGTGTTGACGAAGTGACCCGCACAGAACAAACCCAGAGATAGATCATGGCAATCGTTGAAGTGAAGGTACCGCAACTCTCGGAATCGGTGGCCGAGGCCACGCTGCTGCAGTGGAAGAAGAAGCCCGGCGATGCCGTGGCGATGGATGAGATCCTGATCGAGGTCGAGACCGACAAGGTGGTGCTGGAGGTGCCGGCGCCCGCCGCCGGCGTGCTGGCCGAGCTGGTGCAGCCCGACGGTGCCACCGTGGCGGCCGAACAGCTGATCGCCCGCATCGACACCGAGGCCAAGGCCGGCGCCGCGGCGCCGACCGCCGCCCCTGCAGCACCGGCGGCGGCCCCGGCAGCCGCCGCCGCCGCGCCGTCCACCAGCAAGGCCGGCGTGGCCATGCCCGCTGCCGCCAAGCTGATGGCCGACAACCAGCTGGCCGCCGGCTCGGTGGCCGGAACCGGCAAGGATGGCCGCGTCACCAAGGGCGACGTGCTGGCCGCCGTGGCGGCGCCCAAGGCTGTGGCGCCGGTGGTGGTCGCACCCGCGCCCGCCGTGGCCAGGCCGCTGCCGGCCGTGGCTGCCCCGGCGGTCAATCTCGGCGACCGCCCCGAGCAGCGCGTGCCGATGTCGCGCCTGCGGGCCCGCGTGGCCGAGCGGCTGCTGCAGAGCCAGTCGACCAACGCCATCCTGACCACGTTCAACGAAGTGAACATGGCGCCCGTGATGGAGATGCGCAAGCGCTTCCAGGAGAAGTTCGAGAAGGAACACGGCGTCAAGATCGGCTTCATGTCCTTCTTCGTGAAGGCGGCCGTGCATGCGCTGAAGAAGTTCCCGGTGCTCAACGCCAGCGTCGACGGCAACGACATCGTCTACCACGGCTACTTCGACATCGGCATCGCGGTGGGTTCGCCGCGCGGCCTGGTGGTGCCGATCCTGCGCAACGCCGACCAGATGAGCTTTGCCGACATCGAGAAGAAGATCGCCGAGTACGGCGCCAAGGCGCGCGACGGCAAGCTGTCGATGGAGGAGCTGTCGGGCGGCACGTTCTCCATCAGCAACGGCGGCACCTTCGGCTCGATGCTGTCCACGCCCATCATCAACCCGCCGCAGAGCGCCATCCTGGGTGTGCACGCCACCAAGGACCGCGCGGTGGTGGAGAACGGTCAGATCGTCGTGCGCCCGATGAACTACCTGGCGATGAGCTACGACCACCGCATCATCGACGGCCGCGAGGCCGTGCTGGGCCTGGTGGCGATGAAGGAAGCGCTGGAAGACCCGGCGCGCCTGCTCTTCGACATCTGACGGCACGCGCACCATGTCCAAGAACTTCGACGTCATCGTCATCGGCGGCGGCCCCGGCGGCTACATCGCCGCCATCCGCGCCGCGCAACTGGGCTTCAACGTCGCCTGCATCGACGCCTGGAAGAACGACAAGGGCGGCCCGGCCCCTGGCGGCACCTGCACCAACGTCGGCTGCATTCCGAGCAAGGCGCTGCTGCAGAGCAGCGAGCACTACGAACACGCGGCGCACCACTTTGCCGACCACGGCATCGGCCTGAAGGACCTGAGCATCGACGTCAAGAAGATGCTGGCCCGCAAGGACACTGTCGTGAAGCAGAACAACGACGGCATCCTGTACCTGTTCAAGAAGAACAAGGTCAGCTTCTTCCACGGCCTGGGCCGCTTCGTGCGGGCGGTGGACGGCGGCTACGAGGTCGCGGTCGGTGACGAGTCGCTGCTCGGCAAGCACGTCATCGTGGCCACCGGCTCGAACGCGCGGGCGCTGCCGGGCGTGCCGTTCGACGAGGACAACATCCTCAGCAACGACGGCGCGCTGAAGGTCGGTGCCGTGCCGAAGACGCTGGGCGTCATCGGCTCGGGCGTCATCGGCCTGGAGATGGGCTCGGTGTGGCGCCGGCTGGGTGCCGAAGTCACCGTGCTCGAGGGCCTGCCCACCTTCCTGGGTGCGGTCGACGAGCAGATCGCCAAGGAGGCGCACAAGGCCTTCACGAAGCAGGGTCTGAAGATCGCGCTGGGCGTGAAGGTCGGCGAGGTCAAGAGCGCGAAGAATGGCGTCACCGTCGCCTATGTCGACGCGAAGGGCCAGCCGCAGGAACTGGCGGTCGACAAGCTCATCGTCAGCATCGGGCGCGTGCCCAACACGACGGGCCTGAACGCCGAGGCCGTGGGCCTGCAGCTCGACGAGCGCGGCGCCATCGTGGTCGATGCCGACTGCCGCACCAACCTGCCCGGCGTCTGGGCGGTGGGTGACGTCGTGCGCGGCCCGATGCTCGCGCACAAGGCCGAGGAAGAGGGCGTGGCGGTGGCCGAGCGCATCGCCGGGCAGCACGGGCACGTCAACTTCAACACCATCCCCTGGGTCATCTACACCAGCCCCGAGATCGCCTGGGTCGGCGAGACCGAGCAGCAGCTGAAGGCGCGCGGCGCCGCCTACAAGGCCGGCACGTTCCCGTTCATGGCCAACGGCCGTGCGCGGGCGCTGGGCGACACCACCGGCATGGTGAAGTTCCTGGCCGACGCGGCGACCGACGAGATCCTGGGCGTGCACATCGTCGGCCCGATGGCCAGCGAGCTGATCGCCGAGGCGGTGGTGGCGATGGAGTTCAAGGCCAGCAGCGAGGACATCGCGCGCATCTGCCATGCCCACCCGTCGCTCAGCGAAGCCACCAAGGAAGCGGCACTCGCCGTCGACAAGCGCACGCTGAACTTCTGATCCGTGTCCGTCCGCGCGCTCTACCAGGCCACGCTGGCCGAGCGGGGCTACACGGCCGACGAAGCACAGCTGCGTGCGGTGGCGGCGCTGGAGCGCTGCGAGCGCGAGTGGGCCGACTACAAGGCCCGCCGCCGCAATGCCATCACCAAGCTGCTGGTGCGGCCGCCGATCCCGCGCGGCGTCTACATGCACGGCGGCGTGGGGCGCGGCAAGAGCTTCCTGATGGATTGCTTCTTCCAGGCCGTGCCGCTGCAGCGCAAGACGCGGCTGCACTTCCACGAGTTCATGCGCGAGGTGCACCGTGAGCTGCAGGAGCTGAAGGGCACGGTGAACCCGCTCGACGAACTGGGACGGCGCATCGCGCGCCGCTTCCGGCTCATCTGCTTCGACGAGTTCCACGTCGCCGATGTCACCGACGCGATGATCCTGCACCGGCTCCTGGTGGCGCTGTTCGCCAACCGGGTCAGCATCGTCACGACGTCGAACTTCCATCCCGACGCGCTGTACCCGAACGGCCTGCACCGCGACCGGATCCTGCCGGCCATCGAGCTGCTGAAGCAGCACCTCGAGGTGGTGAACGTCGATGCCGGCATCGACTACCGCCAGCGCACGCTGCAGCAGGTGGAGATGTACCACTGCCCGCTGGGCGAGGCGGCCGAGGCCGCCCTGGAGCGCGCCTTCGGACAGCTGGCCGAGGCGCGCGACGAGGATCCGCGCCTGAACATCGAGCACCGCGAGCTGCGCGCGCTGCGCCGCGCCGGCGGCGTGGTGTGGTTCGACTTCAAGCAGCTGTGCGGCGGCCCGCGCTCGCAGAACGACTACCTCGAGATCGCGTCGCGCTTCCACACCGTGCTGCTGTCGGGCGTGCCGCAGATGGCGCCGCGGCTGGCCAGCGAGGCGCGGCGCTTCACGTGGCTGGTGGACGTGCTGTACGACCGGCGCGTGAAGCTGATCCTGTCGGCTGCGGTGCCGCCCGAGCAGCTGTACACCGAAGGACCGCTGGCGCACGAGTTCCCGCGCACCGTGTCGCGCCTGCACGAGATGCAGAGCGCCGAGTTCCTGGCGCTGGCGCGGCGCGAGGTCGACACCTCGCTGACCTGACCGCGCCGATGTCGCTGCGCGTCCGACTGCCGACCTGCCTGCTGGCCTGCCTGCTGGCCTTGCCGGTGGCGGGCGTGCGCGCCGACACCGCCGACGCCGCCGACGAGCGCGAGCGCATCGAGACCGAGCGGCGCCTGATCGAGGCCGCGTTCGCCGACGAGGAGAGCGCCTGCCTGCGCCGCTTCATCGTCACGCCCTGCGTCGAAGCCGTGCAGGCACGCCGGCGCGAGGCGCTGGCGCCGCTGCGCCACCAGGAACTGCTGCTCGACGAGGCCGAGCGCCGGGCGCGGGCCGCGGCCCGGCTGCAGGCCATCGACGCACGGCGCGCTGCGGCGGCACAGCGGCCGCCCGAGGCGCCGGCCGTCACGCCCACCCCGATGCCGGGAGATCCGCAAGCCGGACCGCCGGCGGTCGCGGCGTCCGCACCGGGCGTGCCGTTGCCGCCACGCGCCACGCCGTCGATCGACCGCAACGCCGCCGCGCAGGCCGCCGCGCGCCGCGCTGCCGCGGCCCAGCGCCGGCGCGAGGAGGCCGCTGCCGACCGCGCACGCATCGCCGAGCGCCGGGCGCAGCAGCAGGGCCAGCGTTCGGCGCCGCTGCCGGTGCCGCGTGCGCCGGCAGCGGCGTCCACGGCTTCGGCGGCTTCAGCGGCGCGCTGAACGGCTCACTTCAGCGCGTCGATGCGCACCATGGCCAGCGACAGGTTGTCGCCGCCGCCCCGTGCCCGCTGGCGTGCCTTGCTGACCAGCATCTCGCTGGCCTCGCGCGGTGGCAGCGCGTGCACGATGGCGCCCAGTTCCTTGGGCGTGAAGTAGTGCCACAGGCCGTCGCTGCAGGCCAGCAGCGTGTCACCGGGTTCCAGCTTGTCGATGTGCCACAGCGCCAGCGGCGGATCGGCGTGCGTGCCCAGGCAGCCGGTGAGCAGGTTGGACTGCGGATGCGTGTTGGCCGCTTCCTCGCTGATCTTGCCTTCGTCGATCAGGCGCTGCACGAACGAGTGGTCGATCGTGCGCTTGAGCATCTCGGCGCCGCGGAAGTGGTACACGCGCGAGTCGCCGGCGTGCACCACGTCGCAGTCCAGGTTGGGCTGCACCACGAAGGCCGCCACGGTGCTGTGCGGCTCTTCCTCGGCCGTGATCGCCGTCAGCTTGATCATCAGGTGCGACTCCATCACCAGCTGCCGCAGCAGGTCGGCGGCGTCGTCCTTCAGCGGCACGAAGCGCTCGAAGATCTGGTGACCGGTCAGCAGCACCTGGTCCGCGGCCTTGCGCCCGCCGCTCTTGCCGCCCATGCCGTCGGCGACGATGGCCAGGCTGCAGCCCTGCACGCGGTCGTGCTGGATCACCTCGACCTGGTCCTGCTGGTAGGCGCGATCGCCGCGGTGCAGGCCGGTGGCGGCGGTGAGTCGGAAGGTGGGCAGGGTGCTGGTGGGCATGCGCGGGACTATAAACTCCGCCCCTTGCACGCCATCCGCGCTCCATGGACCACAACCTGCACTCCCCGCAGAGACGGCTGATCGAGTTGCGGATGGAGCACGCCGACCTCGACGACCTCATCGACCGCAACACGCTCGACCGGCCCGGCGACGAGCTGACGCTGCGCCGGCTGAAGAAGCGTCGTCTGCTGCTGCGCGACCAGATCGCGCGCCTGGAAACCGAACTCGATCCCCCGGAACCCGCCTAGATGACGCTCCCCCCCGATGCGCCTGCGGCGCCTCCCCCCCGGGGGAGCGACGCCTGCGGACCGGCGGAGCCGGATCCGCGGCGTCCGCTTGAATGGGCCGACGCTGCGCGCGGCCGGTTGGCGTGGCGCTGATCGTGTCGGCGCTCGGGCGTGATGTTGCGCGTGCCTTCGCCGCCGACGGCCCGCTCGCGCAGGCCGATCCCGGCTTCCTGCCGCGCGCGGCGCAGGACACGCTGGCGTTGGCGGTGGCCGACGCCGTCGAGCAGCGCAGCCCGCTGGTGGCCGAGGCCGGCACCGGTGTCGGCAAGACCTTCGCCTACCTGGTGCCGTTGCTGCTGTCCGGCAAGCGCGCCCTGGTCAGCACCGCCACCAAGAGCCTGCAGGACCAGCTGTTCCTGCGCGACCTGCCCAGGCTGGCGCAGGCGCTGAACGTGCCCGTGCAGATGGCGCTGCTGAAGGGCCGCGCCAGCTATCTGTGCCGCCACCGGCTGGCCCAGGCGCGCCACGACGGGCAGCTGCCCGACCGCTTCGCCGTGCGCGCACTGGCCCGCGTGGAAGCCTGGGCGCAGGCCACGAAGAGCGGCGACATCGCCGAGGTCGAGGGCCTGGACGACCGCAGCCCGGTGATCCCGCTGGTCACCTCCACCCGGGACAACTGCCTGGGCACCGAATGCCCCGAACACCGCAGCTGCCACGTGATGCAGGCCCGGCGCGAGGCGATGGCGGCGGACCTCGTGGTCGTCAACCACCACCTGTTCTTCGCCGACATGGCGCTGCGCGACAGCGGCGTGGCCGAACTGCTGCCCACGGTCGACGCCGCGGTGTTCGACGAAGCGCACCAACTGGTGGAGGCCGGCGTGCAGTTCCTCGGCACCACGCTGGGCACGGCGCAGGCGCTCGAGCTCGGACGCGACATGCTCGGTGCCGGGCTGGCGCAGGCGCGCGGCTTGCAGCCCTGGGCCGAACTGCAGGCAGGGCTGGAGCTGGCCGCGCGCGAACTGCGGCTGGCCTGCGCCGGCGGCCTGCGCGAGGTGCGCGGCATCCTGAAGCTGCGCTGGGACGAACGCGGTGCCGACGGTGCGCTGGTGCCGCTGCTGCGCGACCTGGCCGAAGCCGCGCTGGCAGCGGCCGAAGCGCTGGCTGCCGTGGCCGAGGTCGGCCCCGACTTTTCGAAGCTGGTGCAGCGTGCCGAGGCGCTGGCCCAGCTGGCACAGCGCTTCGAGCTCGACGCCGCCGACGGGCACGTGCGCTGGATCGACCTCTCGCCGCAGCAGGCGCGGCTGGTGGAGTCGCCGCTGGACATCCGCAAGATGCTGGGCGAGCAGCGTGCGCTGGCGCCGAAGGCCTGGGTCTTCACCTCGGCCACGCTGGGCGAAGACGACAAGCTCGGCTGGTTCACCGCCAGCACCGGCCTGGAAGACGCGACCACGTTGCGCGTGGGCAGCCCCTTCGACTACGCCGCCCACGCGCGGCTGTGGGTGCCGGGGCGCTTCCCGAAGCCGAACGAGCCCGGGCACCCGGAAGCCGTCGGCCGCCTGGCGGCACGGCTGGCGGGCGCCCTGGGTGGCCGCACCTTCGTGCTGACGACCACGCTGCGTGTGCTGCCGCAGATCGCCGAGGCCCTGCGCGCCGAGGCCGAAGCGGCAGGCCACAGTCTCGACGTGCTGGTGCAGGGCACGCAGCCGCGCCGCGCGCTGCTGCAGCGCTTCGGCGACGGCCGGGGCTGCGTGCTGGTGGGCTCGCAGAGCTTCTGGGAGGGCATCGACAAGCCCGGCGACGCGCTGCAGTGCGTGCTGATCGACAAGCTGCCGTTCCCGCCGCCGAACGACCCGCTGGTCGAGGCGCGCGTGAAGCAGATCAAGTCACAGGGCCGCGACGCGTTCAACGACTACTTCATCGCCGAGGCCGCGGTGTCGCTGAAGCAGGGCGCCGGGCGCCTGATCCGCACCGAGAGCGATCGCGGTCTGCTGGTGGTGTGCGACCCGCGCATGCGGCAGATGGGCTACGGGCGCCGCCTGCGGGCGGCGCTGCCGCCGATGGGCTGGCTGGACGACGAGGCCCAGGCGCTGGATTGGCTGGGCGAGCTCGCCGCCACGCACGGCTGGTGACGCGCGGGCCACCCGCGCGCCGCAGCGGTTCCGTTCACCAGAGCTGCCACCAGGCGCGTTCGCGTGCGGCCAGGCCCTCGGTGAGGAAGCGGCTGTTGGGGAAGTTCTTGCGCAGCACGCGGTCGGCGTCGTCGCGCAGCGCGGCCAACTCCAGCCGGTCGTAGCACTGGGTCAGGATGTACAGCGCCTCCTCCACGGCCGGCGCGGTCTGGAACTCGGTCACCGCGACCTGGGCGCGGTTGGCCGCCGCCACGTAGGCACCGCGGCGCAGGTAGTAGCGGGCCACGTGCACCTCGTAGGCCGCGAGCGAGTTGACGATGTAGTCCATGCGCTTGCGCGCGTCGTCGGCGTACTTCGACGTGGGGTACAGGTCCACCAGCTGCTTGAAGGCCTGCCAAGCGTCGCGCGACGCGCGCTGGTCGCGTTCGGAGATGTCCTGGCCGGCGAAGTTGCCGAGCAGGCCGAGGTCGTCGTTGAAGTGGATCACGCCGCGCAGGTAGAACGCGTAGTCCAGCGCCGCGCTCGACGGGTTGAGCTTGATGAAGCGCTCGATCGTGCTGAGCGCCTGGGCCTTCTCGCCGGTCTTCCAGTACAGGTACGCCAGATCCAGCTGCGCCTGCTGCGCCAGCAGGCCGCCTGCCGCGCGGCCTTCCACGCGCTGCAGGGCGCGGATGGCGCGCTCGTAGCCGCCGGCTTCCATGTCGTCCTTGGCCTCCGCATACAATTTTTCGGCGCTTTGGCCGGCAAATTCGTCCGGGGGCGTGGTGCCGCAGCCCGCAAGCTGCAGCGTGCCGAACAACAAGGCCACGAGCGCGGTGCGCCACGACAGGGAGAGCGTCATCGGGAATCGGGCTGGGCAGGAGCGGAAGACCGCGGATTATAGGGACGGCCCCCCGGCCGACCTGGGCGTGGCCGACGACGACGCGGCGCCCGAGCCCGGCGGCGACGGCCCTGTCGAGCGCCGCGCCGGCAGCGTCGGGGCGGCGCAGCACGGCGAGCGGCTCGACAAGGCCCTGGTCGCGCTGGCGCCCGAGTTCTCGCGCAGCCACCTGCAGCACCTCATCACCCTGGGCCACGTGCGGCTGGACGGGCAGGGCGCCGGCACCGCGTCGCGCCGCGTGCGCGCCGGCCAGCGGATCGAGGTCGACCTCGTGCCCACCGACGAGAGCCGCGCCTTCACGCCGCAGGCGATGGCGCTGACCGTCCTGTACGAAGACGCGCACCTGCTGGTGCTGGACAAGCCCGCCGGGCTGGTCGTGCACCCGGCGCCGGGCAACTGGTCGGGCACGCTGCTGAACGGCCTGCTCGCGCACCACGCGCTGGCCGCGACGCTGCCGCGCGGCGGCATCGTGCACCGGCTCGACAAGGACACCTCGGGCGTGATGATGGTCGGCAAGACGCTGCCCGCGGTGACGGCGCTGGTGCGCGACATCGCCGCGCGCGACGTGCACCGCAGCTACCTGGCGCTGGCGCACGGCGCGGTGCAGGACCAGACGATCGAGGCCCCGATCGGCCGCGATCCGGCAGTGCGCGTGCGCATGGCGGTGGTGGCCGGCGGCAAGCCCGCGCGCACCGATGTCGCGTGCCTGGCGCAGCAAGGCGGCGCGGCGGACATCAGCGCGCTGCGCTGCACGCTGCACACCGGCCGCACCCACCAGATCCGCGTGCACCTGGCGTGGCGCGGCCATCCGCTGGTGGCCGACGCGGTCTACGGCGGCAAGCCGGCGCTCGGCATGCAGCGCCAGGCCCTGCATGCGACGCGGCTGGAACTGGCGCATCCGGTCACGCGCGCGGCGCTGTCCTTCGCGTGCAGCCCCCCGCCCGATTTCGCGGCCGCCTGGGCTGCGGTGACAGGGGTTACACTACGCACCCATTGAGCCGTGAGCGCTGCTGGCATCCGATGCCGCGCGTCACGCTCCCGGGCAGCCCCCTGCCGCGACCAGACGTCGCCCCGGCGCCGCCACCCGTCCCAGACCACGACCGCCGCCCACGAGGCAGGCACCCTGAACCTCAGGCCATGAACACATCGGAGGCGAAACGCGTCCTCGAAACCGCGCTCATCTGCGCGGACAAGCCCATGCCGCTGCGCGAGCTGCGTGTGCTCTTCGACGACCAGGTCGGCGCCGACACCCTGCGCACCCTGCTCGACGAGCTCACGCGCGACTGGGAAGACCGCGGCGTCGAACTGGTGGCGCTGGCCTCGGGCTGGCGCTTTCAGAGCCGGCCCGAGATGCGCGAGTTCCTGGACCGCCTGCACCCCGAGAAACCGCCCAAGTACTCGCGTGCCGCGATGGAGACACTGGCCATCGTGGCCTACCGCCAGCCGGTGACGCGCGGGGACATCGAGGACATCCGCGGCGTCACCGTCAGCAGCCAGATCGTCAAGCAGCTCGAGGACCGCGGCTGGATCGAGGCCATCGGCTACCGCGAAGCCCCCGGCCGCCCGGCGCTGTACGCCACGACCAAGCAGTTCCTCGACGACCTCGGCCTGGCCAGCCTGGACCAGCTGCCGCCGATCGACGGCACGCTGCCCACCGCCGAGAGCTTCGAGGCCCTGTCGGCCCAGCCCTCGCTGCTGGAAGACGGCCCCGACGGCCAGACGGCCTTGCCGCTGGACGGCGAGGACGGCCCCGACACGGCGGTCGCGAGCCTGGCGCCGGCCGAACCCCCGATCGCACCGGCTCTTGACGAGTCGACCGCTCCACCCACCCCAGGTGATCCCGAATCCCTTCCCCCCACCGACGCGCCCGCATGAATCCGAACGACGCTGACAGCCCCTCGCCGGAGCCGACGACCGTCGACGCTCCGCCCGCCGACGACCAGACCACCGCCGACGCTGCGCCCAAGCGCAAGCGCGCACCGCGCAAGAAGGCGGAGCCGGCGGCGGCCGTGGAGCCGGCCGGTGCCGACGCGTCAGCCCCGGCCGAGGCCGTCGGCGCGCCGGCCGATGCCGCGCCCGCCCCGGTGCCGCGCAAGCGCACACGGCGTGCTCCGGCAGCCGACACCGTGGCCGCCGCCGACGCGCAGCCGCTGGTTGCCCTGAGCACGCCTGACCTGGCGCCGGCGGCCGAGCCCGTGGCCGCGCCGCGGCAGGCTGCGGAGCCCACCGCCGTGCCGCAGACCTCGGTCGAGCCCGGCACGACCCATGCGGCCGAGGCCGCGGCGGAGCCGGCCTCCGGAGCAGGCGACGACGCGGGGCCCGCCAACGCGGCCGAGACCGGCGCAGCGCCCGAAGGCGGCAAGCGCAGCCGCAACCGCCGTCGCGGCCGCCGTGGCGGCGACCGGGGCGACCGACCGCCGCGGGACGGCGCCATGCCGGCGGAGGGCCAGGTGGCCGGCGCCGACGACGCCACCGATGCCGAAACCGAAGCCGATGGCGCCGAGGCACGGCCCGTCATGCCCAAGGCGCCGCCGCCCGATGTCGGCGAGGTCTTCGCCCAGGTGCTGTCGGGCGCCTACGACGCCGAGCCGGCCGACGAGGAGATCGCGGCCGTCGCGCCGAAGCGCGTGCTGGCCGCCGAGCCCGACGCGCCCAAGCTGCACAAGGTGCTGGCGCAGGCCGGTGTCGGCTCGCGCCGCGACATGGAGCAGATGATCGTCGAGGGCCGCATCACGGTGAACGGCGAGCCGGCGCACATCGGCCAGCGCATCAGCTTCGGCGACCGCATCGCGGTGGGCGGCAAGCCGGTGCGCGTGCGCATCGCACCGCCGCCGCCGCGCGTGCTGGCGTACCACAAGCCCGCAGGCGAGGTCGTCACGCACGACGACCCCCAGCAGCGCCCCACCGTCTTCCGCCGCCTGCCGCGCCTGCAGCAGGGCAAGTGGCAATCGGTCGGCCGGCTCGACATCAACACCGAGGGCCTGCTGTTGTTCACGAACAGCGGCGAGCTCGCCAACCAGCTGATGCACCCGCGCTTCGGCGTCGAGCGCGAGTACGCCGTGCGCTCGCTGGGCGTGCTGGGTGAAGAGGCCAAGGCGCGGCTGCTGGAAGGTGTCGACATCGACGGCCAGCCCTGCGCCTTCAAGAGCATCGAAGACGGTGGCGGCGAAGGCGCCAACCACTGGTACCGCTGCGTCATCACCGAAGGCCGCAACCGCGAGGTGCGCAAGCTCTTCGAGGCCGTGGGCCACGCGGTGAGCCGGCTGATCCGCATCCGCTACGGCAGCGTCGTGCTGCCGCGCGGCCTGAAGCGCGGCGTGTGGGTCGACCTCGACGATGCCGACGTGCGCTCGCTGCGGCGCCAGACGGGCATCGCCGACCGCCCGGAGCGCGGCGAGCGTGGCGAGCGCCCCGACCGCGGCGAGAAGGCCGCCGACGGCGACCGCCGCAACCGCCGCGGCGGCAAGGGCGGACGCAACGGCCCGGCCGACCGCGGCGGCCGCGGCGCCCGCGGCCCGCGTCCGGACGGCGGTGCCGAGCGCGTCGAACGCGCCGAGCGGCCGGATCGTCCCGAACGCGGCGAGGGTGGGGCCATCCCCAACCCGCTGCAGCAGACCTACGACCGCCGCGCGATCCAGCTCGAACGCCAGCAGCGGCGCGAGATCCCCGAAGACGGCCCGATCCCGAACCCGCTGCAGCAGACCTACGACAAGCGCGCGCTGCAGCGCGACCGCCAGCCGGTGCGCGACGTGCCTGACGACGGCCCGATCCCCAACCCGCTGCAGCAAACTTACGACAAGCGCTTCGCCCAGCCCGGACGGGCCGACCGCGGGCTCGGAGGCGGCGGTGGGGGCGGCAACCGGGGCGGCGCGCGTGGAGGCCGCCCGAAGAAGGCCGGCGGCGGTGGTGGCGGTGGCCAGCCCGACCCGTTGAAGACAGCGGTCGGCTACATCGGCGGCGACGCCTTCCTGCGCAAGGGCGGTGGCGGCGGCGGTGGCCGCGGCGGCTCGCGCGGGGGGCGCAGCGGCGGTGGTGGCGGCGGAGGCGGCGGTGGTCGCGGGCGGCGCTGAAGCGCCTGCGCACTGCAGCCCACGCCGGCGCGCCGCATTCACACGCTAAACTCGAAGGTTTTGCCAAGTCCTTGATTCAGGAGCATTTTTCATCATGGCCATCGAACGCACCCTTTCCATCATCAAGCCCGACGCCGTGGCCAAGAACGTCATCGGCCAGATCTACGCCCGCTTCGAAGGCGCCGGCCTGAAGATCGTCGCCGCCCGCATGGCGCACCTCTCGCGCGGCGAGGCCGAGGCCTTCTACGCCGTGCACAAGGCGCGCCCGTTCTTCAACGACCTGGTCAGCTTCATGATCAGCGGTCCGGTGATGATTCAGGCACTGGAAGGCGAGAACGCCATCGCGAAGAACCGTGAGCTGATGGGCGCCACCGATCCCAAGAAGGCCGAGAAGGGCACGATCCGCGCCGACTTCGCCGACAGCATCGACGCCAACGCCGTGCACGGCAGCGACGCACCCGAGACCGCCGCGGTCGAGGTGGCGTTCTTCTTCCCCGGCATGAACGTCTACAGCCGCTGACGACATGACGGCCGTCAACCTGCTCGACTTCGATCTCGAGGGACTGACGGCCTTCTGCGACCGCCTGGGCGAGAAGCGCTTCCGCGCTGTCCAGCTGTTCCGCTGGATGCACCAGAAGGGCGCGTCCGACTTCGACCAGATGTCGGACCTGGCCAAGAGCCTGCGCGCCAAGCTCGCGGGCGTGGCCGAGATCCGCGCCCTGCCGCTGCTGAGCGAGCACGTCTCGTCCGACGGCACCATCAAGTGGCTCTTCGACGTCGGCGGCGGCAATGCCGTCGAGTCGGTCTACATCCCCGAAGACGACCGCGGCACGCTGTGCGTGTCGTCGCAGGCCGGCTGCGCCGTGGGCTGCCGCTTCTGCAGCACGGGACACCAGGGCTTCAGCCGCAACCTGGGCACGGCCGAGATCACGGCGCAGCTGTGGTTCGCCGAACACCGGCTGCGTCAGCGCGGCGCCGGGGCGACGGACAACGGCGCGACCCAGCGCGTCATCGACAACGTCGTGATGATGGGCATGGGCGAGCCGCTGCAGAACTACGCGGCGCTGGTGCCTGCGCTGCGCACGATGCTCGACGACCATGGCTACGGCCTGTCGCGCCGCCGCGTGACGGTGTCCACCTCGGGCGTGGTGCCCATGATCGACCGGCTGCGCGACGACTGCCCGGTGGCGCTGGCGGTGTCACTGCATGCACCCAACGACACGCTGCGCGAGGCGCTGGTGCCGCTGAACCGCAAGTACCCCATCGCCGAACTGCTCGACGCCTGCCTGCGCTACCTGGACCGGGCGCCGCGCGACTTCATCACCTTCGAGTACTGCATGCTCGACGGCGTGAACGACACGCCCGAGCTGGCGCAGGAACTGGTGCAGCTGGTGCGGCGCGTGCCGTGCAAGCTGAACCTGATCCCCTTCAACCCCTTCCCCGCGTCCGGGCTGAAGCGGTCGCCGCGCGAGCGCGTGACCGCCTTCGCCCGGGTGCTGCAGGACGCAGGCATCGTGACCACCATCCGCAAGACCCGGGGCGACGACATCGACGCGGCCTGCGGCCAGCTCGCCGGCGAGGTGCAGGACCGCACCAACGCCAGCCAGCGGCTGGAGCAGCGCCGCGCCAGCATTCCCATCGTCGCTGCCGGGCCGGGAGTCCGGGCATGACGGCGCGGCTGCTCGGATGGTGCGCCGCGCTCGTGCTGCTGGCCGGCTGCGTGGCGGTGCCGCAGCCGGGCGACCCGCGCGAGATCGTCACGGCGTCCGACCAGACCGACGCCAGCAAGCGTGCCGGCGTGCGGCTCGAACTCGCGGCCGCGTACTTCGCGCGTGGCCAGGGCACCACGGCGCTGGACGAGGTGAAGCTGGCCATCGCGGCCAAGCCCGACATGGCCGAGGCCTACAACCTGCGCGGCCTGATCTACGCCAGCCTGGGCGAGGTGCCGCTGGCCGAAGAGAGCTTCCAGCGTGCGCTGCAGCTGAACCCGCGTGATGCCGACACCATGCACAACTACGGCTTCTTCCTGTGCCAGCAGCGGCGCTACCCGGAAGCCGAGCGCCAGTTCACCAGCGCGCTGGACCAGCCGCAGTACCGCGACCCGCCGCGCACGCTGCTGGCCCAGGGCATCTGCCAGGCCCGCTCGGGTGACTTCGCGCGCGCCGAGCGCACGCTGTCCCGCAGCTACGAGCTGGACCCGGCCAACCCGGCGACCGCCTTCAACCTCAGCGAAGTGCTGATGCGCCGCGGCGAACTGGAGCGCGCCCGCTTCTACATCGGCCGCGTCAATGCCGTGCCGGAACTGTCCAACGCGCAGACCTTGTGGCTGGCCGCGCGCATCGAGCGCCGGCTGGGCAACCTCACCGGCGTGCAGGCCTTCGGCCGCCAGCTGCGCGAACGTTTTCCCCAGTCGCCCGAGGCGCTGAACTACGAACGGGGCCGATTCGATGACTGAGAGCGCCGACGCCGACAGCGGCGTCACGGCGGGCGGGCTGCTGCGGGCCGCGCGCGAGAAGCAGGGACTGCACATCGCTGCGCTGGCGGCGTCGATCAAGGTGGCACCGCGCAAGCTGGACGCGCTGGAGAACAACCGCTTCGACGAACTGCCCGACGCCACGTTCACGCGGGCGCTGGCGCAGACCGTGTGCCGTTCGCTCAAGATCGACCCGCTGCCGGTGCTGGCGCTGCTGCCGCCCGCGGATGCGAGTGCGCTGGACCACGTCGGCGGCTCGCTCAGCGAACCCTTCCGCGAACGCCCGGGCCGCGCCGACCCGGCCACGATGGCGGTGGCCGCCATCCGGCCGATGGTCTGGGCCGGCCTGCTGCTGCTGGTGGCGGCGGTGGCGGTGTACTTCGTGCCTGCGGACGTCTTCGCACCCGCGCCGGGCGGCGCCAGCGCACCCGGGGTGGCGTCGGCGGCCTCCGCAGGCGCATCGGCGCCCGGCATGTCCACCACCGTGATCGAGACCGTGCCGGTGCTCCCGGGCGCGGAGCCCGCCGAACCCGTGGCCTCGGCCGCCAGCGGGGCGGTCGCCGCGGCGGTCGCCGGCGCTGCCTCGGCGCCCGTGGTCGAGACCGTGTTCTCCGCACCGCCCCTGCAGGCGGCGGCCAGTGCGGCCTCGGATGCGGCCGCTGCCCTGCGCACGCTGGTGCAGCTGCGCGCCGACGAAGCCTCGTGGGTCGAGGTGCGCGACGGGCGCGGCCAGCTGCTGCTGTCGCGCACCGTGCAGGCCGGCGAAAGCGTGGGCTTCGACGGGCCCTTGCCGATCCGCATGACAATCGGCAACGCGCCGGCCACCCGCGTGAGCTTCCGCGGCAAGCCGGTCGACCTGGCCGCGTCCACGCGCGACAGCGTGGCCCGGCTCGAACTGCAGTGAGGTGCCTGCCATGAATGCTCCCGACGCCCTGCAACCCCTGGACAGCATCGCGCTGGCCGATCCCGCACCGCGCCGCACGCGCCAGGCCCGTGCCGTCTGGGGCAGCCGCGTCGTCACCATCGGCGGCGACGCGCCGGTCCGCATCCAGTCGATGACCAACACCGACACGGTCGACGTCATCGGCACGGCGATCCAGGTCAAGGAACTGGCCATCGCCGGCAGCGAGCTGGTGCGCATCACCGTCAACACGCCCGAAGCCGCCGAGGCCGTGCCGCACATCCGCGAGCAGCTCGACCGCATGGGCATCGACGTGCCCCTGGTCGGCGACTTCCACTTCAACGGCCACCGCCTGCTCACCGAGCATCCGGCGATGGCGCAGGCACTCAGCAAGTACCGCATCAACCCCGGCAACGTCGGCAAGGGCGACAAGCGCGACCGCCAGTTCGCGATGATGGTCGAGGCCGCCGCGAAGTACGACAAGTGCGTGCGCATTGGCGTCAACTGGGGCAGCCTCGACCAGGAACTGCTGGCGCAGCTGATGGACGAGAACGCGCTGCGCGCCGAACCCTGGGACGCCAAGCAGGTGATGTACCAGGCGCTGATCCAGTCGGCGCTGAGTTCTGCCGCGTACGCGCGCGATGTCGGGCTTGACCCGAACCAGATCATCATCAGCTGCAAGGTCAGCGGCGTGCGCGACCTGATCGCCGTGTACCGCGCGCTGAGCCGCCGCTGCGACTACGCGCTGCACCTGGGGCTGACCGAGGCCGGCATGGGCACCAAGGGCACGGTGGCCTCGGCCACGGCCCTGGGCGTGCTGCTGCAGGAAGGCATCGGCGACACGATCCGCGTCAGCCTCACGCCGCAGCCCGGCGAGGCGCGCACGCAGGAAGTGGTGGTCGCCGCCGAGATCCTGCAGTCGCTGGGCCTGCGCGCCTTCAACCCGAGCGTCACCGCGTGCCCGGGCTGCGGCCGCACCACCAGCACCACGTTCCAGGAACTCGCCAAGCAGATCGACGACTTCCTGCGCGCGCAGATGCCGGTGTGGAAGGCGAAGTACCCCGGCGTCGAGAACATGAAGGTGGCCGTGATGGGCTGCATCGTGAACGGCCCCGGCGAAAGCAAGCACGCCGACATCGGCATCAGCCTGCCCGGCACCGGCGAGGCCCCGGCGGCGCCTGTGTTCATCGACGGCCAGAAGGCGATGACGCTGCGCGGCGAGGGCATCGCCACCGAGTTCCACGCGATCGTCGAGAGCTACATCGAAAAGAGATTCGGAACCCCCCCGTAGCGCCTTCGGCGCTCCCCCCAGGGGGCGCCCCCGGCGGACCGGCGGAGCCGGATCCGCGGCGGCCGCTTGAACCCGACCACGACATTTCATGGCTGAACCCATCCAGGCCGTCAAAGGCATGAACGACATCCTGCCGCCGGACTCGGCGCGCTGGGAGTGGTTCGAGGACACCGTGCGCAAGCTGATGCGCCGCTACGCCTACCTGAACGTGCGCACGCCGATCGTCGAGCACACGCCGCTGTTCGTGCGCGGCCTGGGCGCCGTGACCGACATCGTCGAGAAGGAGATGTACTCCTTCGAGGACAGCATGAACGGCGACCACCTCACGCTGCGCCCCGAGGGCACGGCCGGCGTCGTGCGCGCGGTCGTCGAGCATTCGGCGCTGTACGACGGCGGCAAGCGGCTGTACTACATCGGCCCGATGTTCCGGCACGAGAAGCCGCAACGCGGCCGCTACCGGCAGTTCCACCAGGTCGGCGTCGAGGCGCTGGGCTTCGGCGGGCCCGATGTCGATGCCGAGGTCATCCTGATGTGCCGGGCGCTGTGGAAGGACCTGGGTCTGGGCGAGGTGCGGCTGGACATCAACAGCCTCGGCCAGCCCGAGGAGCGCCAGGCGCACCGCGCGGCGCTGATTGCGCACTTCGAGGCGCACCGCGACCAACTCGACGCCGAGGCGCAGCGCCGGCTGCACAGCAACCCGCTGCGCATCCTGGACACCAAGAACCCGGCGATGCAGTCGTTGGTGGAAGCCGCACCGAAGCTGATCGACTTCCTCGGCGAGGCCTCGCTGAAGCATTTCGACGGCCTGAAGGCCATGCTCGACGCCGCCGGGCAGCCGTACCGCATCAACCCGCGCCTGGTGCGCGGCATGGACTACTACAACCTGACCGTGTTCGAGTGGGTCACCGACAAGCTCGGCGCCCAGGGCACGATCTGCGGCGGCGGCCGCTACGACGGCCTGGTCGAGCTGATCGGCGGCAAGCCGGCACCCGGCATCGGCTGGGGCATGGGCATCGAACGCGTGCTCGACCTGCTGCAGCAGCTGCAGGTGAACCCGCCGCTGCCGGTGCCCGATGCCTACGCCGTCGTGCCCGATGCCGGCGCGCTGCCGCTGGTGACCTGCACCATCGAGGCCCTGCGCGAAGCCGGCGTCTGCGTGCAGCTGCACGCTGGCGGCGGCAGCATGAAGTCGCAGTTCAAGAAGGCCGACGCCAGCCAGGCGCGCTTCGCGCTGATCTTCGGCGGCGACGAGCTGGCGCTGGGCCAGGTGGCCGTGAAGCCGCTGCGCGACGCGTCTGCGGCGCAGATCCTGCGGCCGCTGGCCGACCCCGCGGCCTGGGCACACACGCTGCGCGCCCCATAATCGACGGTTTTTCCAGTCCACGATCCCATGGCGACACAACTCGACCTGCAAGAGCAGGAGCAACTCGACGCGCTCAAGGCGTTCTGGAAGCAGTACGGCAACCTCATCACCTGGCTGCTGATCCTGCTGCTGGGTGCCTATGCCGGCTGGAACGGCTGGAACTGGTGGCAGCGGGACCAGGCCATGAAGGCCAGCGCGATGTACGACGCGCTCGAGCAGGCCGCGCAGGCCGGCGACGCCGACCGCGCCGGCCGTGTGTTCGGCGACCTGAAGGAGCGTTACCCGCGCACCGCGTACGCGCCCCAGGCGGGGCTGGCCGCGGCCAAGCTGCAGTTCGACAAGGGCCAGGCCGACGCCGCCAAGGCCAGCCTCGCCTGGGTGGCCGACAACGCCGGCGAAGACGAGCTGCGCACCGTGGCGCGCCTGCGGCTGGCGGGCATGCTGGCCGAGGCCAAGCAGTTCGACGAGGCGCTGAAGCAGCTCGACGCGGCCAATGCCGCCGGCTTCGAGGCCCTGGTGGCGGACCGCCGTGGCGACGTGCTGTCGGCCGCCGGCCGCAAGGACGAGGCCAAGGCGGCGTACCAGGCGGCCTGGAAGGCGATGGACGAGAAGACCGAGTACCGCCGCCTCGTCGATGCCAAGCTGACGGCGCTGGGCGCCGCGCCCGAGGCACCGGCCTCCGCCGCCTCGGGGGCGGCACAGTGACCGTGCGCCCGGTGCGCCGGCCCGGGGCGGTGCTCTGGGCGGTGCTGCTGGCGTCGGCCCTGCTGGCCGCCTGCAGCAGCGACAAGCCGAAGCCGACGCCGCTGCAGCCGCTGACGCCCAGCATCGCCGGCAAGCAGGTGTGGTCGGCCGACATCGGCGACGTGCGGTTCCAGCTGGGCGTTCCGGTGCGCGACGGCAAGATCTTCGTCGCCGACAGCGGCGGCACCGTGCTGGCGCTGCAGGCCGACAGCGGCGCCGAGGTCTGGCGTGCCCAGGCCGGCGCCACGTTGTCCGCCGGTGTCGGCAGCGACGGGCGCTACGCCAGCGTCGTCACCGTCGACAACGAGGTGCTGGTCTTCGACGCCGGCAAGCTGCTGTGGCGCCAGCGCGTGCCCTCGCGCGTGGTGACGCCGCCGCTGGTGGCCGGCGAGCGGGTCTTCGTCAAGAGCGTCGATCGCGTCGTGCATGCCTTCGACGTGCTCGACGGCCGCCGCCTGTGGACGCTGCAGCGCCCGGGCGATGCGCTGACGCTGTCGCAGGCCGGCGTCGTCGCCGCCTACAAGAACACGCTGCTGGTGGGGCAGGGCGCGCGCCTGGCGGCGCTGGATCCGCTGCGCGGCACGCTGCAGTGGGAGGTGCCGATGGCCTCGCCGCGCGGCACCAACGAGGTCGAGCGCCTGGCCGACCTGCTGGGACCGGCGCTGCGCCTGGGCGACAAGGTGTGCGCGCGCGCGTTCCAGTCGGCGGTGGCCTGCGCCGACGCCGCGCGCGGTGCCCTGCTGTGGTCGCGCAACGCCGGCGGCACGCAGGCCGTGGGCGGGAGCGAGGAGATCGTCGTCGGTGCCGATGGCGCCGACCGCATCACGGCCTGGAAGACCGCCACCGGCGAGGTGCTGTGGGGCAACGAGCGCCTGCTGTACCGCCAGCTCAGCGGCATGCTGGTGGTCGGCCCCACGGTGGTCTTCGGCGACGTCGACGGCTACGTCCACTTCCTGTCGGCCGCCAGCGGCGAGCCGCAGCTGCGCCTGCCCACCGACGGCGAACCCGTCATCGCCACGCCGGTGCTCGCGGGCACCACGGTCGTGGTCGCCACGCGCAAGGGCGGCATCTTCGCCTTCCGTCCCAACTGAGAACGCCATGAAGCCGGTCATCGCCCTCGTCGGCCGGCCCAATGTGGGCAAGTCGACACTGTTCAACCGCATCACGAAGAGCCGCGACGCCATCGTGGCCGACTTCGCCGGCCTCACGCGCGACCGCCACTACGGCGACGCGAAGCTGGGCCCGCGCGAGTTCATCGTCGTCGACACCGGCGGCTTCGAGCCCGAGAAGCCCACCGGCGTGGTCGCCGAGATGGCCAAGCAGACGCGGCAGGCCGTGGCCGAGGCCGACGCGGTGATCTTCGTCACCGACGTGCGCGCCGGACTCTCGGCGCAGGACGCCGACATCGCGCGCTACCTGCGCACCCAGCAGAAGAAGGTGCTGCTGGCCGTGAACAAGGCCGAGGGCATGGCCGAGTCGCCGCTGCTGGCGGAGTTCCACGAGCTCGGCATCGGCGAGCCGCACCCGATCTCGGCCGCGCACGGGCAGGGCATCCGCAGCCTGCTCGAAGCGGCGCTGGACGACTTCTTTCCCGACGATGCCGACGACGACACCGAGGCGGCGGGCGACGAAGGCGACAAACCCATCCGGCTGGCCGTGGCCGGCCGCCCCAACGTCGGCAAGAGCACGCTGATCAACGCCTGGCTGGGCGAAGAGCGGCTGGTGGCGTTCGACCAGCCCGGCACCACGCGCGACGCCATCCACGTGCCGTTCGAGCGCGACGGGCGCAAGTTCGAGTTGATCGACACCGCCGGCCTGCGCCGCAAGGGCAAGGTCTTCGAGGCGATCGAGAAGTTCTCGGTGGTGAAGACGCTGCAGGCCATCTCGGACGCCAACGTGGTGCTGCTGCTGATCGACGCCACGCTCGGCGTGAGCGAGCAGGACGCGCACATCGCCGGCTACATCCTCGAGTCGGGCCGCGCCGTGGTGATCGCGGTGAACAAGTGGGACGCCACCGACGAGTACCAGCGCGAGCAGCTGCAGCGCTCCATCGAGAGCCGGCTGGCGTTCCTGAAGTTCGCGCCGGTGCTGCAGATCTCGGCGCGGCGCCGCACCGGCCTGACGGCGCTGTGGAAGTCCATCCTGGCGGCCCACGCCTCGGCCACCGTGAAGATGCCCACGCCGGTGCTGACGCGCCTGCTGCAGGACGCGGTGGAGCACCAGGCGCCGCGCCGCGACGGCAACTTCCGCCCCAAGATGCGCTATGCACACCAGGGGGGCATGAACCCGCCGCTGGTGGTGATCCACGGCAACTCGCTGGACCACATCACCGACGCCTACAAGCGCTATCTGGAAGGGCGCTTCCGCGAGCACTTCAAGCTCACCGGCACGCCGATGCGCATCGAGTTCCGCTCGGGCAAGAACCCCTTCGACGACCGCGCCCCCTAGGCCGTCGCGGCCGACAGCCTTTCAGGCGCTCCGGGTTGTCCCGTGTGATAACGTGAGCGCCTTCCCTAACACGGAGCATATCGTGAGCAACAAAGGTCAACTCTTGCAGGATCCCTTTCTCAATCTCCTGCGCAAAGAACATGTGCCGGTGTCGATCTATCTCGTCAACGGCATCAAGTTGCAGGGGCACATCGAATCGTTCGACCAGTACGTCGTGCTGCTGCGCAACACCGTGACGCAGATGGTCTACAAGCACGCGATCTCCACCGTCGTGCCCAGCCGTGCGGTGAACTTCCACGCCAACGAGAACAACGAGCCGGCCTGACGCCGGCGCGCACACGCTCCAACCGACCTTGAGTTCCGCTGCATCCCCGACCCCGCACGCCGCGGGCGGCCCCACGCGCGCCGTGCTCGTCGGAGTCGACCTCGGCGGGCACGCGCCTTTCGATCCGACGCTCGACGAACTGGCGCTGCTGGCCGAATCGGCCGGCGACGTGGCCGTCGCACGCATCATCGCGCGGCGCAAGGCGCCCGATGCGGCGTTGTTCGTGGGCTCGGGCAAGGCCGACGAGATCAAGGCCATGGTGGCAGCCACGGCCGCCCAGGGCGTGATCTTCGACCAGGCCCTGAGCCCGGCGCAGCAGCGCAACCTGGAGCAGCACCTGGGCTGCCCGGTGGCCGACCGCACCTCGCTGATCCTCGACATCTTCGGACAGCGCGCCCAAAGCCACGAAGGCAAGCTGCAGGTCGAACTGGCGCGGCTGCAGTACATGGCCACGCGGCTGGTGCGGCGCTGGAGCCACCTCGAGCGCCAGGCCGGCGGCATCGGCATGCGCGGCGGCCCGGGCGAGGCGCAGATCGAACTCGACCGGCGCATGATCGGCGACCGCATCAAGACCGTGAAGGATCGGCTCGAGAAGGTCAAGCGCCAGCGCGGCACGCAGCGCAAGGCACGCGAGCGGCGCGGCACCTTCCGCGTCTCGTTGGTGGGCTACACCAACGCGGGCAAGAGCACGCTCTTCAATGCGCTGGTGAAGGCCCGCAGCTACGCCGCGGACCAGCTGTTCGCCACGCTCGACACCACCACGCGGCAGCTCTGGCTGGCCGAAGCGGGCGGCAGCGTGTCGCTGTCGGACACCGTCGGGTTCATCCGCGACCTGCCGCACAAGCTGGTCGAGGCCTTCGAGGCCACGCTGCAAGAGGCGGCGGATGCCGACCTGCTGCTGCACGTTGTCGACGCCGCCAGCCCGAACCTGGCCGAGCAGATGGCCGAGGTCGAGCGCGTGCTGGCCGAGATCGGCGCCGACACCGTGCCGCAGGTGCTGGTCTACAACAAGTGCGACCTGCTGGACGACGCGGCGCAGCCCCGTGCCGACCACGACGAGGTCGAGGCGCATCCCGGCGTGCGCCGGCCCCGGGTCTTTGTCAGCGCACGCGACGGGCGCGGCCTGGACACCTTGCGGCAAGTCATCGCCGGCGTCGTCCGTGCCCGCCTGAACGTCGAACCGGTCGAACCGGTCACCACCGAATGAGCAACACACAACCTCCCAGCCGCCCCGCGTGGTGGCGTGCCGCCTTGTCGGGGCTCGTCTTCAACAACCGCAACGACGGCCCGCCCGATCTCGACGAGCTCTGGCGCGACTTCAACCGCAAGCTCAGCGGCCTGTTCGGCGGCAAGGGCGGCGGCGGTGGCGGCAACCGCCGGGACGAAGGTCCTGGCGGCGGCGGCGGCCCGTCGTTCCAGCCCGACATGAAGAGCGCAGGCATCGGTGCCGGCCTCATCGCGGGCGTCGTCGCGCTGGTGTGGCTGGGCAGCGGCTTCTTCATCGTGCAGGAAGGCCAGCAGGCGGTCGTCACCACCTTCGGCAAGTACAGCAGCACGGCCGATGCCGGTTTCCAGTGGCGCTTCCCGTACCCGATCCAGGCGCACGAGTCGGTGTCGGTGACGCAGCTGCGCTCGGTCGAGGTCGGCCGCAACACCGTGGTGCCCGCCACCGGGCTGCGCGACTCGTCGATGCTGACGCAGGACGAGAACATCGTCGACATCCGCTTCACCGTGCAATACCGGTTGAGCGACGCGCGCATGTACCTGTTCGAGAACCGCAGTCCCGACGAGGCCGTGGTGCAGGCCGCCGAGTCGGCCGTGCGCGAGATCGTCGGGCGCAGCAAGGTCGACTCGGTGCTGTACGAGCAGCGCGACGCGCTGGCCGCCGACCTGGTGAAGTCGATCCAGGCGCAACTCGAACGCCTGAAGGCCGGCATCATCATCGCCAACGTCAACGTGCAGAACGTGCAGGTGCCCGACTCGGTGCAGGCCGCGTTCAACGATGCCGTGAAGGCAGGCGCCGACCGCGACCGCTTCAAGAACGAAGGCCAGGCCTACGCCAGCGACGTGATCCCGAAGGCGCGCGGCACGGCCAGCCGCCTGCTGGAAGAAGCCGAAGGCTACCGCTCGCGGGTGGTGGCGCAGGCCGAAGGTGATGCGCAACGCTTCCGCTCGGTGCTGACCGAGTACCAGAAGGCGCCTGCCGTCACACGGGACCGCCTGTACCTCGAGACCATGCAGCAGGTGTACAGCAACGTGACCAAGGTGATGGTGGACACCCGGTCGGGCTCGAACCTGCTGTACCTGCCGCTGGACAAGCTGCTGCAGCAGTCGGGCACGGCGCCCGCCGCGGCGGCCCCGATGGCGGTACCGACACCGTCGCCCTTGGAGTCGGTGGGGCAGAACTCTGCTGCCGACATCCGTTCCCGCGACGGCGCGCGTGCGCGCGACCGCGAAGGCCGCTAACTCCCGGGCACAAGACACATGAACCGCATTGCCCTCATCGTTGCCGGCGCGCTGATCGCGCTGATGCTCGCCGGATCGGCGCTCTTCGTCGTCGACCAGCGCCAGGTCGCCGTGGTCTACGCCCTGGGCGAGATCAAGGAAGTCATCACCGAGCCCGGCCTGAAGTTCAAGCTGCCGCCGCCGTTCCAGAACGTGGTCTTCCTCGACAAGCGCATCCAGACCATGGACAGCCCGGAGACGCGCCCCATCTTCACCGCCGAAAAGAAGAGCCTGGTCATCGACTGGCTCGTGAAGTGGCGCATCACCGAGCCCCGGCAGTTCATCCGCAACAACGGCACCGACATCCGCAACCTGGAAAGCCGCCTGTCGCCCGTGGTGCAGGCCGCGTTCAACGAAGAGATCACCAAGCGCGACGTGCGCGGTGTGCTCTCCGGCGAGCGCGAGAAGATCATGACCGACGTGCGCAGCCGCCTGTCCGACGAAGCCAAGTCCTTCGGCATCGAAATCATCGACGTGCGCATCAAGCGTGTCGATTTCGTCGCCGACATCACCGACTCGGTCTACCGCCGCATGGAGTCCGAGCGCAAGCAGGTCGCGAACGAGCTCCGCTCGCAGGGTGCGGCCGAAGCCGAGAAGATCCGTGCCGACGCAGACCGCCAGCGCGAGGTCATCATTGCCGAGGCCTACCGCGACGCCCAGAAGGTCAAGGGCGAGGGCGACGCCAAGTCGAGTGCGCTGTACGCCGATGCCTTCGGCCGCGATCCGCAGTTCGCCAAGTTCTATCGCAGCCTGGAAGCGTACCGGTCCACCTTCCGCTCCAAGGGCGACATGATGGTGCTGGACCCGAGCAGCGAGTTCTTCGGCGCCATGCGCGGCACCGGCGGCAGCGCGCCGGCGGCTCCGCGCAAGTGATGTCGCGCGCCACGGCCTGACGCAGCGCGGCCGCACCCGGCACGATGGGCGACCTGCTGCTGGGTGCCGTGGCGCTGCTGCTGGTGCTGGAGGGCGTCCTGCCCTTCGTGAACCCGGGAGCCTGGCGCCGGGTGTTCGAGCAAGCCACCCGGTTGAGCGACGGTCAGTTGCGGTTCATCGGGCTCAGCAGCATCGTGCTCGGCCTGCTGCTGTTGGCGTTGTGGGCCTGAACCTGTCGCGGGCTGTGCCGCTGTCGCCTCCGTTCTAGGGGGAGGCGGGAACTTCTGAGTCAAGTGCCGGCTGGCACGCCACTAGCATGGGTCGTGCACGGCGGACATCACCGCTGGCCTCGACAGGAGCAACCCATGCAGATCCAACTTCGCCGCCTGGTGGCGGCGCTCGCCGGCCTCGTGCTGGTGGCCGGCACCGGCCTCGCCCGCGCCGACAACGACCGCGATCCCGCCCGCGCGCAGGCCGAACTGAAGGCGCAGATCGGCGACACCGACGCCGACACCGGCCCGGCGTTCTCGTTCGCAGGTCGGCAGTTCGCGAACCAGAAGGCCTTCATCGACAGCGGCGCACGCTGCTCGACGCGCCACGTCACCGACTTCGAACAGCAGCTGCACGAGCTCGCGCACGCCAGCTGGAAGCAGTCGCGCGTGTCGACCGGTCGCGCCGTGCTCGAGCGCGCGCCGGGCACGGTGGCGGTGCCGGTCTGGGTGCACGTCATCAACCGCGGCACCGGCATCTCCAATGGCGACGTGCCCGAGAGCCAGATCACCGCGCAGATGAACGTGCTGAACGCCGCATACGCGTCCACCGGCTCCCCGTTCTTCTTCACGCTGGCCGGCGTCACGCGCACCACGAACGCCACCTGGTACACGATGACGCCCGGCTCCACAGCCGAGAGCCAGGCCAAGGCCGCGCTGCGCGTCGGCGGCCCGGGCACGCTCAACATGTACCTGGCGAGCCCGGGGCAGGGGCTGCTCGGCTGGGCGACGTTCCCGACCGACTACGCCAGCCGGCCGTCGATGGACGGCGTCGTGGTGCTCAACACCTCCGTGCCTGGCGGCACGGCCGCGCCGTACAACGAAGGCGACACGGCCACGCACGAGGTCGGTCATTGGCTGGGCCTCTACCACACGTTCCAGGGTGGCTGCACGACCCGCAACGACCAGGTCACCGACACGCCGGCCGAGCGGTCTGCGGCTTTCGGTTGTCCTGTTGGTCGTGACAGCTGCGCCGGCCGCCGCTACCCGGGCCTGGACCCGATCACGAACTTCATGGACTACACCGACGACAGCTGCATGAACACCTTCAGCGGCGGTCAGGTGGCGCGCATGGACAGCCTGCACCAGCAGTACCGCCCGACGCCCTGACCGGCGACACGGCGTGCGGGGCACGAGCCCCGGCCACCGGCGCGCGCCGTGCGCGCCGGTGGGCCCCGTACAATGCCGTTTTCAATCGCCGGTGAACTTTGCATGCTCTCTGCTTGGCTGCTGCCCGAGCACATCGCCGACGTGCTGCCCGCCCAGGCGCGGCGCATCGAAGACCTGCGGCGCTCGCTGCTCGACCGCGCCCGCGGCTACGGTTTCGAGCTGGTCATGCCCCCGCTGCTGGAGCACCTGGAGTCGCTGCTGTCGGGCACGGGCCGTGAGCTCGACCTGAAGACCTTCAAGCTGGTCGACCAGCTCAGCGGCCGCACGCTGGGCCTGCGTGCCGACACCACGCCGCAGGCCGCGCGCATCGACGCCCACCTGCTGAACCGCGAAGGCGTGACCCGCCTGTGCTATTGCGGCCCGGTGCTGCACACCCGCCCGGCCGGCCTGAATGCCACGCGCGAGCCATTGCAGTTCGGTGCCGAGATCTTCGGCCATGCAGGGCTCGAAGCCGACCTGGAAGTGATGGAGCTGGCGCTCGACGGCTTGCAGGCCGCCGGCTTGCAGGATCTGGTGATCGACCTGGCCGATGCACGCGTGCTGCGCGGCCTCTTCGCCGGCGCGCCGGTCGACGCCGTGCAGCTGCAGGACCTGGTGGCGGCGCTGTCCGACAAGGACGCGTCGGCTGTCGAGCAGCTGTCGGCGGGCCTGCCGGACCAGACGCGGCAATCGTTGCGCGCGCTGCTGCGCCTGTACGGCGGCACCGAAGTGCTGGCGGCAGCGCAGGAACAGCTGCCGGCGCGGCCGCTGGTGCGCACGGCGCTGGAACAGCTGCAGTGGCTGGCCACGCACCTGGCCAGCGCCTACCCGGGGCTGCGCATCGGCTTCGACCTGTCGGACATGAGCGGCTACGCGTACTACAGCGGCACGCGCTTCGCGGTGTATGCCGCCGGTAGCAGCGACGCGCTGGCGCGTGGTGGCCGCTACGACGAGGTCGGTGCCGTCTTCGGCCGCAACCGCCCCGCCGTCGGCTTCAGCCTGGACCTGAAGGCGTTGTCCGAACTCGGCCGGCCCGTGGCCGCCGGCCGCGCGATCCGTGCCCCGTGGGGCGAAGACGCCGCGTTGCGCGCTGCCGTGCGCCAGCTGCGGGCCGCGGGCGAAACCGTCATCGCCATGCTGCCGGGCCACGAGGTGGAGGCGCAGGCCTTCGAATGCGACCGCGAGCTGGTGCTCGCCGGCGGCCAGTGGCAGCTGCGCACCGTTTCTTGAATCACGAGGACGCTTTGAACATGCAAGCAGGTTTCCGGCCCACCGCGGGTCGCAACGTCGTCGTCGTCGGCACCCAGTGGGGCGACGAAGGCAAGGGCAAGATCGTCGACTGGATGACCGACCACGCGCAGGGCGTGGTGCGCTTCCAGGGCGGCCACAACGCCGGCCACACGCTGGTCATCGCCGGGCGCAAGACCGCGCTGCAGCTCATCCCCTCGGGCGTCATGCGCGAGGGCGTGGCCTGCTACATCGGCAACGGGGTCGTCGTCGACCCGGCACACCTGCTGGTCGAGATCGCGCGCATCGAGGCGCTGGGCATCGACGTGCGTTCGCGCCTGTTCCTGTCCGAGGCCTGTCCGCTGATCCTGCCGTTCCACGTGGCGCTGGACAGCGCCCGGGAAGGCCGGCGCGAGAGCAGCGGCAGCGGCAAGATCGGCACCACCGGCAAGGGCATCGGCCCGGCCTACGAGGACAAGGTGGCGCGACGCGCGTTGCGGGTGCAGGACCTGAAGCATCCGGCGCGCTTCGAAGCGAAGCTGCGTGAGCTCGTGGAACTGCACAACACCGAGCTGGCCTACCTCGGCGCGCAGCAGGTCGACTGGAAACCGGTGCTCGACGGCGCCCTGCAGGCCGCCGAACAACTGCGCCCGCTGATGGCCGACGTGGGCTACCGCCTGCACCAGGCGCATGCGCAGGGCCAGAACCTGCTGTTCGAGGGTGCGCAGGGCACGCTGCTGGACATCGACCACGGCACGTATCCATACGTCACGTCCAGCAACTGCGTGGCCGGCAATGCCGCAGCCGGCTCGGGCGTCGGGCCGGGCATGCTGCACTACGTGCTGGGCATCACCAAGGCCTACACCACGCGGGTCGGCGGCGGTCCCTTCCCGACCGAGCTCGACATCGACACCGCCGGCAGCGTTGGCCACCACTTCAGCACCGTGGGGCAGGAGCGCGGCACCGTGACCGGCCGGGCGCGCCGCTGCGGCTGGCTCGACGCCGCCGCGCTCAAGCGCAGCATCATCATCAACGGCGTCTCTGGCCTGTGCATCACCAAGCTCGACGTGCTCGACGGCCTGCCCGAGATCCAGATCTGCACCGGCTACAGGCTCGGCGACCGCACGCTCGACGTGCTGCCGCTGGACGCCGACGAGGTGGTCGAGTGCGTGCCGATCTACGAGACGATGGCGGGCTGGAGCGAGACCACCGCCGGCCTCACCAACTGGGAGCAGCTGCCGCGCAACGCGCGCCTGTACCTGGAACGCGTGCAGGCGCTGATCGGCGCGCCGATCGACATGGTGTCCACCGGTCCCGATCGCGTGCACACCATCCTGCTCCGCCACCCCTTCCGCGCCTGAAGCGCACGACGGCATCACCACAAGGACTGCGCATGCTCACCGACGACGGCAAGCACCTCTACGTCTCCTGGGACGAATACCACCTGCTCACCGAACGCCTGGCCCTGAAGGTACACGGCTCGGGCTGGGAGTTTGACCAGATCCTGTGCCTCGCACGCGGCGGCATGCGGCCGGGAGACGTGCTCTCGCGCGTGTTCGACAAGCCGCTCGCGATCATGTCGACCAGCTCGTACCGCGCCGAGGCCGGCACCATCCAGGGCCGGCTCGACATGGCCAAGTACATCACCATGCCCAAGGGCGAACTGGCCGGCCGCGTGCTGCTGGTCGACGACCTGGCCGACACCGGCGTGACGCTGCGTGCCGTGGTCGACCGGCTGCGTGGCATGCCGTCGATCAGCGAACTGCGCGCAGCCGTGATCTGGGTGAAGGGCGTGTCGACCTACGTGCCCGACTATTACGTCGAGACGCTGCCGACCAGCCCCTGGATCCACCAGCCCTTCGAGGAGTACGACAACCTCCGCCCCGAAGGCCTGGCCAAGAAGTTCTCGGTCTGATGGGTGAACAGGAAGGCCAGCATGCGCTGGCCTTTTTTTCGAGTGTGGGCAGCGGGGATCGGCACGCACGCCACATTGCTGTCATGCTGAGCACAGCCCACAAAGCAAAATGGCCGACACTTGCGTGCCGGCCATCTGCTTCGGTGTTGGTGCCCAGGAGAGGACTCGAACCTCCACGCCGTTAAGCGCTAGTACCTGAAACTAGTGCGTCTACCAATTCCGCCACCTGGGCTTTCAGGAAAGATAGGACTATATCATCAAACAAAAAGAGAACGCAAGCGCTCCTGCGCCACAGGCCGCCCTGCTGGGTGAGATCGAAGGGCGGGTCGAAGGGCACCGCGACGGCCACGGTTTCGTCGTGCCCGATGCCGGTGAGCCCACCATCTATCTCGCGCCGCAGGAGATGCGCTCGGTGCTGCACCGCGACCGCGTGCGCGTGCGCATCCAGCGCTACGACCGCAAGGGCCGGCCCGAGGGCCGCGTGCTCGACATCCTGGAGCGGCGCAAGTCGCCCATCATCGGCCGCCTGCTGCACGAGAGCGGGCAGTGGGTCGTCGCGCCGGAAGACCGCCGCTACGGCCAGGACATCCTGATCCCCAAGAACGCCATCGCCAGCGCGGCGGTGGGGCAGGTGGTGTCGGTCGAGCTGACCGAGCCACCGTCGCTGCACTCGCAGCCGGTGGGGCGCGTGGCCGAGGTGCTGGGCGAGATCGACGACGCCGGCATGGAGATCGAGATCGCGGTGCGCAAGTACGAGGTGCCGCACCGCTTCAGCCCCGAGACGCTGGCGCAGGCGGCGGCGCTGCCCGAGCGCATCCGCCCGGCCGACCGCAAGCAGCGCATCGACCTCAGCGACGTGCCGCTGGTCACCATCGACGGCGAGGACGCGCGCGACTTCGACGACGCCGTCTACTGCGAGCCCTTCAAGCGCGGTCGCGGCAAGACGCTGTTCGAAGGCTGGCGGCTGCTGGTGGCCATCGCCGACGTCAGCCACTACGTGAAGCCGGGCGAGCCCATCGACGAAGACGCCTACGAGCGCGCCACCTCGGTCTACTTCCCGCGCCGCGTCATCCCGATGCTGCCCGAGAAGCTGTCGAACGGCCTGTGTTCGCTGAACCCCGAGGTCGAGCGCCTGGCCATGGTGTGCGACATGCTCGTGGGCCAGGACGGCAGTGTCGACGCCTACCAGTTCTACCCGGCCGTGATCTGCTCGCATGCGCGGCTCACCTACACCGAGGTCGCGGCTATGCTCGCCAACACGCGCGGCCCCGAGGCCCACAAGCGTGCCGACCTCGTGCCGCATCTCGTGCACCTGCACGAGGTCTACCGCGCCCTGCTGAAGCAGCGTGCGGTGCGCGGCGCGGTGGACTTCGACACCACCGAGACGCAGATCGTGTGCGACGCCAACGGCCGCATCGAGAAGATCGTGCCGCGCACGCGCAACGATGCCCACCGCCTCATCGAGGAAGCGATGCTGGCGGCCAACGTGTGCGCAGCCGACTTCATCGCGCAGGGCGAGCATCCGTCGCTGTACCGCGTGCACGAAGGCCCGACGCCTGAGAAGCGGCTTGCGCTGCAGAGCTACCTGAAGGCGCTGGGGCTGGGCCTGCACATCAGCGACGAGCCACGGCCCGCCGAGATGCAGGCCATCTCGCAGGCCGTGCAGGGCCGCGTCGACGCGCAGCAGATCCAGACCATGCTGCTGCGATCGATGCAGCAGGCCATCTACACCGCCACCAATGCCGGCCACTTCGGCCTGGCGTACGAGGCCTACACGCATTTCACGAGCCCGATCCGGCGTTATCCCGACCTGCTGGTGCACCGGGTCATCAAGGCCTTGCTGGGCGGGCGCCGCTACCACCTGGCACTCAGCGCCAAGACCCGCGTGCCCGAGGTGCGGCGTGGCGGCAAGGTGCAGCAGCGCAGCGCCAAGCCGCTGTCGCAGGAACTCACGGCCTGGGAAGCCGCCGGCGCGCACTGCAGCGCCAACGAACGCCGGGCCGACGAGGCCAGCCGCGACGTCGAGTCGTGGCTCAAGTGCCGCTACATGCGCGAGCACCTGGGCGAAGAGTTCTCGGGCACCGTCAGCGCGGCCACGAGCTTCGGCCTGTTCGTCACGCTGGACGCGCTGTACGTCGAAGGTCTGGTGCACATCACCGAACTGGGTGGCGAGTACTACCGCTTCGACGAAGCACGCCAGGAACTGCGCGGCGAACGCACCGGGGTGCGCTACGCGATCGGCACGCGCGTGCGCGTGCAGGTCAGCCGCGTCGACCTGGATGGCCGGCGCATCGACTTCCGCATGGTGCGCGAAGGCGAGGGCGACAAGCTGCTGGCGCGTGGCCGTCCGGAACGCGGCGAACGTGCCGAACGTGCCGAACGCCCTGCCAGCGCCGTGGAGGAACTGGCCGCCGTGCGCGAAGCCGATCGCAGCGTGAAGGCCGTGGCGCGCGAGCGCAAGGCCGAATCGGCCAAGCGCAGCCGCAAGCCGGGTGCGCGCAAGACGGCGCCGCGGGCGCGGCGCTGAGGTCCGTGCAGGACGGGCCGCGCCTGCGCGTCAGCCTGCCGCCAGCAGCTCGACGAGGTCGAGCGCCCGCAGCGGCCGCGTCCGGCCCGCTGCCGCGGCGCGGTCGGCAACGTGCCCGTGCTGCCAGACGGCCGCCACGGCAGCGGCCTGCGGCGCGTCGGGCTGCTGTGCCCACAGGCCGCCCAGCCAGCCGGCCAGCACGTCGCCCGTGCCGGCGGTGGCCAGCAGGGCGTTGCCGGTCGGATTGATCCTCGGGAGCATGCGTGGTGCCGCGACGATGCTGCCCGAACCCTTCAGCACCACGACGCAGGTGTAGCGCTGCACCAGCGCCTGCGCCGCCGCCAGCCGGTCGGCCTGCACATCGGCGGCGCTGCAGCCGAGCAGGCGCGCGGCTTCCAGCGGGTGCGGTGTCAGCACGGTGGCGTGGCCCGCTGCTGCGCGGGTGCGCAGCGCGGCCTGCAGGTCGGGTGCGGCTGCCACGGCGTTCAGCCCGTCGGCGTCGAGCACCAGCCGGCTGGCGCGGGCCAGCAGGCGCGGCAAGGCTTCGGCCACCACGGTGCCGCCACCACAGCCGCAGACCACGGTGGTGTTCGCCAGCGCGGAGTCGTCGGCCAGCCACCACCGGCTGCGGGTCATCAACTCGGGGCGCTGCGGCGCCGTCGTCGCGCCAGCGTCGAGCGGGCTGACGTAGACCCGTCCGGCGCCCGCCGCCAGTGCTGCGTTGGCGGCCAGCCAGGCCGCGCCGGTCATGCCCGGCGCGCCGCCGACCACCGCCACATCGCCGAAGCTGCCCTTGTGGGCTGCGTGTTGCCGCTGCAGTGGCGGCGGCGGGCCGGCCAGCAGCGCCGTGCCATCGCCCACCTGCACGCCCAGCGTGTGCAGCCAGACGCGGCCGGCGTGGTCGCGGCCCTGGCCGGTGTACAGCCCCGGCTTCAGCGTCAGCAGCGACAGCGTGGCCTGCGCACGCACCGCCACGCCGCCGAGCGCCACGCCGGTGTCGGCGTGCAGTCCCGAGGGCAGGTCCACCGACAGCACGGGCGCTGGCCCGCCGTTGAGCCGCCGGATGGCGTCGGCGAGAGCGCCCTCGGGTGCGCGCCGCGTGCCCAGGCCGAGCAGGGCGTCGATGGCGAGGTCGCCGGCATCGCCCTGCCAGGCCGGCGAGATGGGCACACCCGCCGCCGCTGCAGCGGCATGGGCCCACGCCGCGTCGGCGGGCAGGCGCGCGGCGTCGCCGAAGAACGCCACCTGCACCGCCTTGCCTGCACGCTGCAGGTGCAGCGCGGCGACGAAGCCGTCGCCTCCGTTGTTGCCGGGCCCGGCGAGCACCTGCACCCGCTGCGCGTGGGGTGCCCAGGCCAGTGCCAGCTGGGCCACCGCCAGGCCCGCGCGCTGCATCAGCGCCTGCGGTGGGTTGCCGGCCAGTGCCCGTTGTTCGACGACGCGCGACGCGGCTGCATCGTGCAGCGGCCAGGGGCCGGCGGCGGCAGTGACGGGCACGGGGTGCATCGGCGGATTGTGGCCCGCTCCGGCGGCCGTGCGCGTGGGGCCGACTAGCGCAGGCGGTCGATGCCCAGGCCGCGCATGTCCAGCGCCGCGTCGCGCCCGCTGATCTGCTCGGCAAGCACGCGGGCCGACCCGCAGGCCAGCGCCCAGCCGCTGGAGCCGTGACCGAGGTTCAGCCAGACGCCGGCGGCGCCGCTGGCGCCCAGCACCGGCGGGCCATCGGGCAGCATCGGCCGCGCTCCCTTCCAGTGCTGCGCCTTCTGCTTGTGCACTGCACCCGGAAACCAGTCGTCGAGCACGCGGTACAGCGTGCGCAGCGCCGGCACGTGGAGGTGGTCGGGCGATCCGCCCAGCTCGGCGCTGCCGGCCACGCGCACGCGCTGGCCCAGGCGCGAGATCGCGACCTTGTGGCGTTCGTCCATCAGCGCCGCGCGCGGCGCCGTGTCGGCAGCGCCGTCGATGTGGCGCAGCGGCGCGGTGAGCGAGTAGCCGTACACGGCGGCCAGCGGCAGCCGCAGGCCCAGCGGGCGCAGCAGGCCGTTCGACTCGGCGCCGGTGCACAGCACCACGCCGTCGAAGCTGTCGCTGCCTCCGGCCGTGACCACGGCGGGCCGCGCGCCGGCTTCGACACGCAGCACCTCGGCGCCAAGGCGGAAGCCGGCACCCAGCCGCTGCGCCTGCGCCTTCAGCAGGTGTGCGAACTGCCGGCAGTTGCCGACACCATCGTTCGGCAGGTGGATGGCTGCGCGCAGCGCCGTGCCGGCGTGCAGTGCAGGCTCGATGGCGCGCGTGCGCTCGGCATCCAGCAGCTCGAAGCCCACGCCCAGTTCGGCCAGCAGCTTCAGGCCGCCGCGGGCCTGCGCCAGCTCGCGGTCGCTGCGCAGCAGCACCAGCAGGCCGCGCTGCTGTTCGTAGTCGAGCCGCAGCGCCAGTGTGAGCTCCTGCAGGCGCTCGAAGCTGAAGCGCGCCAGCCGCAGCATGGCGGCGCGGTTGGCGGCGTGCACGGCCGGCCTGCACGCGCGCCACCAGCGCCACAGCCAGGGCAGGTGGCGCCACGCGGCGAGGCCTTGCAGGCGCACGGGCGCGTCGCGGCCGAGCAGGTGGCGCAGCACCTTCCACGGCATCCCGGGCGCTGCCCAGGGCGACACATACCCGGGCGCCACGATGCCGGCATTGGCGAAGCTGGCTTCCGAGGCGACGCTGGCGCAGCGATCGAACACGGTGACTTCATGGCCTGCAAGCGCCAGCTCGTAGGCCGTGGTGACGCCGACGATGCCGGCGCCGATGACGGCGATGCGCAAGGTCTCAGGCTCCCCGCGTCGCCATCTGTTGCTCCAGCCGGTGTTCGATGGCCAGCGAGGCGCCGAGCACGGCATCGTCGCTGCCCGCCGGGCCCCAGACCATCAGCCCGACGGGCATCGTGCCCGCGGCCTGGCAGGGCAGCGACAGGGCGCAGCCATCGAAGAAGTTCACGGCCGCGCAGTTGCGCAGCAGGCGGCCGTTGGTCGCGAAGAACAGCTCGTCGTCGGCCAGCAGCGGCGCGATCGGCGGCGCCACCATCGGCACCGTGGGCGAGAGCGCGGCGTCGAAGCCGCGCAACGCAGCCTGCACGCGCTGGATCCAGTCGCGCCGGGCCTGCAGCAGCGTGATGTAGTCGGCTGCGCGCATGGCCTCGCCGCGGCGGATGCGCATGGCCACGCGCGGGTCGTACTGCGCACTGCGCGTGGCCAGCCGGTCGCGGTGCCAGGTCCAGGCTTCGGCGGCCGGGAAGCCGCCCAGCGCATTGATGCCGGCCAGCTCGGCCAGCTCGGGCAGCGCGACGGTCTCGACCTGCGCGCCGCCGTCGCGCAGCGCGGCGAGTGCGGCGTCGAAGGCGCTGGCAACCGCCGGCTCCAGGCCGTCGAGCATCAGCGTCTGCGGCACGGCGAGCCGCAGCGCCTGCAGCGGCCGTCCGGGCAGCTGCACGCGGCGTGCAGCCAGTACCTCGTGCAGCAGCACCGCGTCGCGCACCGAGCGCGTGATGGCGCAGGCGGTGTCGAGCGTGGTCGACAGCGGCACGCTGCCGGCCAGCGGCGTCAGCGCCTGCGTGTTCTTGAAGCCCACCAGGCCCTGCAGCGCCGCCGGGATGCGGATGGAGCCGCCTGTGTCCGAGCCCAGCGCCGCCCAGGCCGCGCCGCACGCCACCGACACCGCGCCGCCCGACGTGGACCCGCCGGGGATGCGCGGCGTGGCGTCGAGCGTTGCCGTGGCCACGTTGGCCGGCGTGCCGTGGTGCGGGTTGATGCCGACGCCCGAGAACGCGAACTCCGACAGATTGGTGTGACCGACCAGCGCCGCGCCTGCGGCGCGCAGGCGCGCCACCACCGGGCTGTCGGCTGCGGCAGGCGCCGCGTCGGCCATGGCGGCCGAGGCGGCCGTGGTGGGCTGGCCCGCCACGTCGAACAAGTCCTTGATCGACACCGCCAGGCCGGCCAGTGGCGGCAGGGGTGCGCCCGCCGCCAGCGCGCCGTCGACCGCCATGGCCGCGGCGCGGGCCTGCGCGTCGAAGCGGCGCAGGAACGCGTGGCGGGCCGCAGGGTCGTCGGCGGCCGCCAGCGCGGCATCGAGCAGATCGTCGGCCTTCGCGTCGCCGCGCAGCAGTTGTTCACGGGCAGCGACCAGGTCGGTGGTGCCGGGGCGTGTTACACTCATCGGGTTTGCCTCGAAGCGGGTGCCGTCAGGTGCTGCAGGTTCGAGACAGACAAATCGCGAACCCGGCCTCTGAGGTGTCGCTGCAGCCCGTCACGAACCCACACGGTTCGTCACATTGCAGCGATGAAGCGCCGGGATTCTAGACCCAACCTTCGGAGTTACTCGATGACTGTCTCCATGCGTGAAATGCTGGAAGCCGGTGTCCATTTCGGACACCAGACGCGCTTCTGGAACCCCAAGATGGCCCCGTACATCTACGGCCATCGCAACAAGATCCACATCATCAACCTCGAGAAGACGCAGCCGCTCTTCGAAGAGGCGATGAAGTTCATCCGCCAGCTGTCGGCCCGCCGCGGCTCCGTGCTGATGATCGGCACCAAGCGCCAGGCGCGCGAGGTCATCGCGCTGGAAGCCCAGCGTTGCGGCATGCCCTACGTCGACCAGCGCTGGCTCGGCGGCATGCTGACCAACTTCAAGACGGTCAAGGGCAGCCTGAAGAAGCTGAAGGACATGCAGGCGACCAAGGAAGCCGGCACCGACGCGATGATCAAGAAGGAAGCCCTGCTGTTCGATCGCGAGCTGATCAAGCTCGAGAAGGACATCGGCGGCATCCAGGACATGGGTGCGCTGCCTGACGCGATGTTCGTCATCGACGTCGGCTACCACAAGATCGCCGTGGCCGAAGCCAAGAAGCTGGGCATCCCCGTGATCGGCATCGTCGACACCAACCACTCGCCGGTGGGCATCGACTACGTCATCCCCGGCAACGACGACTCGGCCAAGGCCGTCGCGCTGTACGCGCGCGCCGTCGCCGACGCCGTGCTGGAAGGCAAGGCCAGCGCCACGAACGAAGTCGTGCAGGCCGCGTCCGGCAACGACGAGTTCGTCGAAGTCCGCGAAGAGGCCTGATCGGCCCGATCCGCAGCGGGCCCGTGCGGGCCCGCCCTGTTGCCGAGTCTCCGCCGCGCGCCCCCTGCGCCCGGCGGGCTCTGCCCTGTTGAACTGGAGTGACTCAAATGCCCGCAATCACTGCAAGCATGGTGGCCGAACTGCGCGCGAAGACCGACGCGCCGATGATGGAGTGCAAGAAGGCGCTGACCGAGGCCGACGGCGATGCCGCCCGCGCCGAGGAGATCCTGCGCGTCAAGCTCGGCAGCAAGGCCGGCAAGGCCGCCTCGCGCGTCACGGCCGAGGGCGTGATCGCCGCCGCCGTGAACGGCACCACCGGTGCCGTCGTCGAGGTCAACTGCGAGACCGACTTCGTCACCAAGAACGATTCGTTCCTGGCCTTCTCGAAGGCCGTGGCCGACCTCATCGCTGCCCAAGCGCCGGCCGACGTGGCCGCGCTGTCGGCGCTGGCGCTGTCGCAGGACGGCTTCGGCCCGACCGTGGAAGACGTGCGCAAGGGCCTGGTCGGCAAGATCGGCGAGAACATGTCGATCCGCCGCTTCAAGCGCTACGCCGGCGGCGGCAAGCTCGCCAGCTACCTGCATGGCACGCGCATCGGCGTCATCGTCGAGTTCGACGGTGACGACGTGGCGGCCAAGGACGTGGCGATGCACGTCGCCGCGATGAAACCCAAGGCCCTGTCCACCGCCGACGTGCCGGCCGAGCTGATCGAGGTCGAGCGCCGCGTCGCGGCCGAAAAGGCCGCCGAGTCGGGCAAGCCGGCCGAGATCGTCGCCAAGATGGTCGACGGCTCAGTGCAGAAGTTCCTGAAGGAGGTCTCGCTGCTGAACCAGACCTTCGTCAAGAACGACAAGCAGACGGTCGAGCAGATGCTGAAGGCCGCCGCCACCACGGTGAAGGGCTTCACGCTGTACGTGGTGGGCGAAGGCATCGAGAAGAAGGTCGACGACTTCGCGGCCGAAGTGGCGGCGCAGGTCGCCGCGGCCAAGGGCCAGTAGGCCCGGCCGCACCGCCGGGTCCCGCGTGACGCGGGATCCGGAAACAAAGGGGGCATGGCGCCCCCTTACACTGTCACCCGCTCCACCCGCCACCATCGTTCACGAGAGGTCTCCTCGCATGCCGGCATACAAGCGCATCCTGCTCAAACTGTCGGGTGAGGCGCTGATGGGCGACGACAGCTACGGCATCAACCGCGCCACCATCGTGCGCATGGTGCGCGAGGTGCGCGAGGTCACCGAACTGGGCTGCGAGGTCGCTATCGTCATCGGCGGCGGCAACATCTTCCGCGGCGTGGCCGGCGGCTCGGTCGGCATGGACCGCGCCACCGCCGACTACATGGGCATGCTGGCCACGGTGATGAACGCGCTCGCCCTTGGCGACGCGATGCGCCAGGAAGGCATGACCGCACGCGTGATGTCGGCCATCAGCATCGAGCAGGTGGTCGAGCCCTACGTGCGCCCGAAGGCGCTGCAGTACCTGGAAGAGGGCAAGGTGGTGATTTTCGCCGCCGGCACTGGCAATCCCTTCTTCACCACCGACACCGCGGCGGCGCTGCGGGGCGCCGAGATCGGCGCCGAAGTGGTGCTGAAGGCGACCAAGGTGGACGGCGTCTACACGGCCGATCCGCACAAGGATGCGACGGCCACCCGGTACGCGAGCATCGGTTTCGACGAGGCCATCATGAAGAACCTGCAGGTCATGGACGCTGCAGCCTTCGCGCTGTGCCGCGACCAGAAGCTGCCGATCCGCGTGTTCAGCATCTTCAAGCCCGGCGCGCTCAAGCGCGTGGTGCTGGGTGAAGACGAAGGCACGCTCGTGCACGTTTGAGGGGGTTCCAAGCTTCCATGACCATCGCAGACATCCACAAGACCGCGGCCGAGAAGATGGCCAAGTCGGTCGAAGCGTTCAAGACCGAACTGCAGAAGATCCGCACCGGCCGCGCCCACCCGGGCATCCTCGACCAGGTGCACGTCGACTACTACGGCTCGATGGTGCCGATCAGCCAGGTCGCCAACGTGAGCCTGCTCGACGCCCGCACGATCAGCGTCCAGCCCTGGGAGAAGGGCATGGGTCCGAAGATCGAGAAGGCCATCCGCGAGTCCGACCTGGGGCTGAACCCGTCGGCCCAGGGCGACCTGCTGCGCGTGCCGATGCCCGGCCTGACCGAAGAGCGCCGCAAGGAACTCACCAAGGTCGTGCGCCACGCCGGCGAAGAGGCCAAGATCGCCGTGCGCAGCATCCGCCGCGATGCCAACGAGCACCTGAAGCGGCTGCTGAAGGACAAGGCCGTGTCCGAGGACGAAGAGCGCCGCGCGCAGGACGACGTGCAGCGCCTGACCGACGGCACGATTGCGCAGATCGACAAGCTGGTGAGCGCCAAGGAAGCGGAAGTCATGGCGGTCTGAGCCGCCGCCCGCCATGTCGCATCTCCCGAGCTCAGAACACCTCGCGCCCGACGGCGACGAGCAGGCGGCCGGCGTGCCGCGCCACGTGGCCGTCGTGATGGACGGCAACGGCCGCTGGGCGCGCCAGCGCTACATGCCGCGCTTCTTCGGCCACAAGCAGGGCGTGGACGCCCTGGTGCGCGCTGTGAACGCCTTCGCCGATCGCGGGGTGCAGTACCTGACGGTGTTCGCGTTCTCCTCCGAGAACTGGAAGCGCCCGTCCGAGGAAGTCTCCGGCCTGATGGGGCTGGTGCTGGTGGCGGTGTCGAAGTACCTGGCCAAGATGGCTGGCGACGGCGTCCGCATCCGCATCATCGGCGACCGCTCGGCCGTCTCGGACAAGCTGCGCGCCGCCTGGGAACAGGCCGAGACGCTGACCGCGCACAACACCCGCATCACGCTGAGCGTGGCCTTCAACTACGGCGGCCGCTGGGACGTGGTGCAGGCCTGCCGCCAGGCCATTGCCGAAGGCGTGAAGCCCGAGGACTTCGACGAGGACTACCTGTCCCGCCACATGGCCCTGTCGTTCGCGCCCGACCCCGACCTGTTCATCCGCACGGGCGGCGAGATGCGCATGAGCAACTTCCTGCTGTGGCAGGCGGCGTACTCCGAGCTGTTCTTCACCGAATGCCTGTGGCCCGACTTCGGCGCAGCCGAGATCGACGCCGCCCTGGCGGCCTATGCACAGCGCGACCGGCGTTTCGGCGGCATCCGCCCGAACCAGGTGGTGCCCGAGAGCACCTGACCCATGCTGCGACAGCGGGTCATCACGGCCCTGGTGCTGGTCTGCATCCTCCTGGCCTCGCTGATGGCCCCCGGCCCGGGCCCCTTTGCCGTGCTGACGCTGGTGCTCATCGCCGCCGCGGGGTGGGAGTGGGGCCGGTTGAACCAGGCCGGCGACCCGCTGGCGCTGGCGCTGGCGGCGATGCTGGCAGCGCTGTGCGGCGCAACCCTGCTGGCGGGCTGGACCCACAGCGCGCCGGCCGCGGCCTGGTGGCTGGCCACCGTGCTGTGGCTGGGCGGTGGTTTCGTCGCGCTGCGCGGCGGGCCGGCCGCCTGGCCGCACCTGCCGAAGGCGGCGCGCTGGGTCATCGGCCTCGTCGGGCTGTGGGCGGCCTGGCTCGCCATCAGCCACGCCCGCGTGCTCGGCATCAACTTCATGCTGTCGGTGTTCTGCGTCGTCTGGATGGCCGACGTCGCTGCCTATTTCGGCGGCAAGGCCTTTGGTCGGCGCAAACTCGCCCCTGGCATCAGCCCCGGCAAGAGCTGGGAGGGCGTGTGGAGCGGCATGGCCGGCGTGCTGCTGCTGGCGGCGCTGTGGATCGGCCTGGACCGCAGCTTCGCGTTCGACAGCCCCAGCGTGTTCTCCAGGCTGCTCCAGTCGCTGGGCATCGTCGGCATGGCACTGGCGCTGCTGGTGCTGTGCGCGATGAGCGTCGTCGGCGACCTGGTCGAGTCGCTCGTCAAGCGCGCGGCCGGTGCCAAGGACAGCAGCCGGCTGCTGCCCGGCCACGGCGGCGTGCTCGACCGCGTGGACGCGCTGCTGCCGGTCTTCCCCATCACCCTGGCCCTGATCTGGATCTGACGCCTTGAACCCTTCCGTGCAACGCCTGGTCATCCTCGGTTCCACCGGCTCGGTGGGCACGAGCACGCTCGACGTCGTGGCGCGCCACCCCGAGCGCTTCGAGGTCGTGGGGCTGAGCGCCTTCCAGCGCATGGACGCACTGGCCGCGCAGTGCCGGCAGTTCCGGCCGCGCGTGGCCGTGGTGCCGACCGAGGAGCGCGCCGCCGTGCTGCGCGGCCTGCTCGACGGCGTGGCCACGGAAGTCGTCGTCGGTGCACAGGCGCTGTGCGACATGGCGGCCGCCAGCGACGTCGACAGCGTCATGGCCGCCATCGTCGGCGCAGCCGGCCTGCCGCCGTGCATGGCCGCGGCGCGCGCCGGCAAGCGGCTGCTGCTGGCGAACAAGGAGGCGCTCGTCGTCGGCGCGGGCCTGTTCATGCAGGCCGTGGAAGAGGGCGGGGCCACGCTGCTGCCCATCGACAGCGAGCATTCGGCGATCTTCCAGTGCCTGCCCGAGGACCGCGGCACCTGGGCGCAGCGCATCGACCACATCGTGCTCACCGCCAGCGGCGGCCCGTTCCGGCAGCGCGCGCCCGACAGCCTGCACGACATCACGCCCGAGCAGGCGGTGGCGCACCCGAACTGGGTCATGGGGCGCAAGATCTCGGTCGACTCGGCAACCATGATGAACAAGGCGCTCGAGGTCATCGAGGCCCGCTGGCTGTTCAGCCTCGAGCCCGAGCGCGTGCAGGTGGTGATCCACCCGCAGAGCATCATCCACTCGATGGTGGTGTGCCGCGACGCGTCGGTGCTGGCGCAGCTGGGCACGCCAGACATGCGCGTGCCCATCACCTACGGCCTGTCGTACCCCGAGCGCATCGAGTCCGGGGCGCCGCGCCTCGACTTCCTGCAGCTGTCGGCGCTGAGCTTCGAGCCGGTGGATCCGCTGCGTTTCCCTGGCCTGCAACTGGCCTGGGAAGCGCTGCGCGCGCCAGCGGGCTCCACCGCCGTGCTGAACGCCGCCAACGAAGAGGCCGTGGCCGCGTTCCTCGACCGCCGCATCCGCTTCACCGACATCCACCGCGTCAACGCCGGCACCATCGAAGCCCTGGCGCCTCGGCTGGGGCCGGTGACCGGCATCGGGGACCTGCTGGCGCTGGACGAGCGCGCCCGCACCCATGCGCGCGGCGCCATCCAGGGGCTGGCAGCGTGATCACCACCGTCTTCGCGTTCCTGCTGACGCTGGGCCTGCTCATCGTCGTGCACGAGTACGGCCACTACCGCGTGGCCGTGGCCTGCGGCGTGAAGGTACTGCGCTTCTCGGTCGGCTTCGGCCGCGTGCTGCTGCGCTGGCAGCGCGGCCCCGACGGCACCGAGTTCGTGCTGTGCGCGCTGCCGCTGGGCGGCTACGTGCGCATGCTGGACGAGCGCGAGGCGCCCGTGCCCGCGGCCGAACGCCACCGCGCCTTCAACCGCCAGTCGCTGCCGCGCCGGGCGGCCATCGTCTCGGCGGGCCCGCTGGCCAACCTGCTGCTGGCCGTGCTGCTGTACGCGTCGGCGCACTGGATCGGCATCGAGGAGCCGCAGGCCATCCTGGGCACGCCGGCCACCGGCAGCCTGGCCGAAGCAGCCGGCCTGCGTGCCGGCGACCGCGTGCAGGCCGTCTCGTCCGACGGCGACTCCTGGCGCGACGTGCCCTCGATGCCCGACCTGCGCTGGCAGATCACGCAGGCCGCCCTGGCCGGCCAGCCGCTGCAGCTGCGCGTGACCGACCGCCAGGGCCACGGCGCCCGCACCGCGACCCTCGAGCTGCAGCGGCTGGACGTGCGCGATGTCGATGCCCAGTTGATGCGCCAGATCGGGCTGGGGCCGGCGTTCAGCGAACCGCGCCTGGGCAAGGTGAACGCCGGCGGGGCTGCCGATGCCGCCGGCCTGCGCCAGGGCGACCATGTGATCAGCATCGACGGCGTGCCGGTGGGCGACGCGCAGGCGCTGGTGCAGCGCATCCGCGCCGCGGTGCAGGGCGATGCGGGTGTCGAACAGCGCTGGCGTGTCGACCGAGACGGACGGATGCTCGACGTGGTGGTGACGCCGCGCATCGTCCGCGACGGCGACAAGGCCTTCGGTCGCGTCGACGCCGTCGTCGGCCAGTCCCCGGCCATGGTGGTGGTGCGGCACGGCCCCGTCGACGGCGTCGTGCAGGGCCTGACGCGCACCTGGGACGTGTCGGCGCTGACGCTGCAGATGATGGGCCGCATGCTGATCGGCGAAGCGTCGCTGAAGAACCTGAGCGGGCCGCTGACGATCGCCGACTTCTCCGGCCAGGCCGTGCAGCAGGGGCTGGCCTACTACCTCGGCTTCCTGGCGCTGGTGAGCGTGAGTCTGGGCATCCTGAACCTGCTGCCGCTGCCCATGCTCGATGGCGGTCACCTCATGTATTACATTTTCGAAGCCGTCACCGGACGGCCGGTGTCCGACCTGTGGCTCGAGCGGCTGCAACGCGGCGGTATCGCACTGCTGCTGATGATGATGTCGGTCGCCCTCTTCAACGACGTGGCCCGCTTGCTGGGCCTGCACTGAGCCTCCATGTTCCCTGTCTCTCCGACCGCTGCGATGCGCCTGCCGGCGGCCATGATCGTGGTTGCCGCCGCGGTGGCGTCGCCCGCGGCCCTCGCGGTCGCCCCCTTCGTGCTGAAGGACATCCGCATCGAGGGCCTGCAGCGCACCGACCCCGGCACCGTGTTCGGCGCGCTGCCGTTCCGCATCGGCGACACCTACGACGACGAGAAGGGCGCGGCCGCTTTGCGCGCGCTGTTCGCCACCGGCCTGTTCAAGGACGTGCGCATCGAGATCGAGGGCAAGACGGCCGTCGTCATCATCGAAGAGCGCGCCATCGTCGCCTCGGTCAACTTCGTGGGCCTGAAGGAATTCGACAAGGAGCCGTTGACCAAGTCGCTGAAGGACGCCGGCATCGGCGAAGGGCTGCCTTTCGACAAGGCGCTGATCGACCGCGCCGAGCAGGAGATCAAGCGCCAGTACCTCAGCCGCAGCCTTTACGGCGCCGAGGTGGTGACGACGGTGACGCCGATCGAGCGCAACCGCGTCAACGTCACCTTCACGATGACCGAGGGCGACGCGGCGCGCATCAAGGACATCCGCATCGTCGGCGCCGAGGCCTTCCGCGAGCGGCAGTTGCTGGACCTGTTCGAGCTGACCAAGGTGGGCTGGTTCACCTGGTACAGCAAGAGCGACCGCTACGCGCGCACCAAGCTCAATGCCGACCTGGAGACGCTGCGTGCCTTCTACGTCAACCGCGGCTACCTGGAGTTCGCGGTCGAGTCCACGCAGGTCACGATCTCGCCCGACAAGCAGGAGATCACGGTCACGATCTCGGTGCGCGAGGGCCAGCCCTACACCGTGACCGCGGTGCGCCTGGAAGGCGACTACCTCGGCAAGGACGACGAGTTCCGCTCGCGCGTGCTGGTGCGGCCTGGCACGCCGTACAACGGCGAGGCCGTTTCCGAGACGGCCAAGCGCTTCACCGACCTGTTCGGGCTGTACGGCTACGCCTTCGCGCGCGTCGAGCAGCGGCCCGAGATCGACCGTGCCACCGGCCAGGTGGTCGTGAACTTCGTCGCCGAGCCGCAGCGCCGCGTGTACGTGCGCCGCATCGACGTGGCCGGCAACACGCGCACCCGCGACGAAGTCGTGCGGCGCGAGTTCCGCCAGCTCGAGTCGTCGTGGTACGACGGCGGCCGCATCAAGCTGTCGCGCGACCGAGTCGACCGCCTGGGCTACTTCAAGGAGGTCAGCGTCGACACCGCCGAGGTGGCGGGCGCGGCCGACCAGGTCGACCTGACCGTGAAGGTCGAGGAGAAGCCCACCGGCAACCTGCTGCTCGGCGCGGGCTACTCGAACGCCGAGAAGCTGTCGCTGACGGCCTCGATCCAGCAGGACAACGTCTTCGGCACCGGCAACTACCTGGGCATCCAGGTCAACACCAGCCAGTCGCAGCGCACGCTGGTGGTGAGCACGGTGGATCCGTACTTCACGGTCGACGGCATCTCGCGCGCGATCGACGTCTACTACCGCACGCAGCGCCCGCTGAACCAGCTGGGCGACGAGTACTCGCTGGCCACGCCCGGGGCGTCCATCCGCTTCGGCGTGCCGTTCTCCGAGTTCGACACCGTGTTCTTCGGCATCGGCGCCGAGCAGACACGCATCGGCACGTCGCAGGGCATCCCGCTGAGCTACCTGAACTACCGCGCGACGTACGGTGCCAACAGCTATTCGATCCCGCTGACGATCGGCTGGCAGCGCGACAGCCGCGACAGCGCGCTCACGCCGACCGCCGGCCGCTACCAGCGGGTGAACCTCGACTGGGGCGTGGCCGGCGACGTGCGCTACCTGCGTGCCAACCTGCAGTACCAGCAGTACTTCCAGCTGCCGGCGCGCATGTCGCTGGGCGTCAACTCCGAGCTCGGCTACGGCATCGGGCTGGGCGGCAAGCCGTTTCCGATCTTCAAGAACTTCTACGGTGGCGGCCTGGGCACGGTGCGCGGCTTCGAGCAGGGCTCGCTCGGCACGGTGGACCCCACGGGCGCGTACATCGGCGGCTCGAAGCGCTTCAACCTGAACGCCTCGCTGTACTTCCCGGTGCCCGGCACCGGCAACGACAAGTCGCTGCGCATCTTCGCCTTCAGCGACCTCGGCAACGTGTGGAGCGAGAACCAGGACATGACCTACCAGAGCCTGCGCTCGTCCGTGGGCCTGGGCCTGAGCTGGATCTCACCCGTGGGGCCGCTGCAGTTGAGCTGGGCCAAGCCGGTGCAGGTCGAGCGCAACGATAGAATCCAGAAATTCCAGTTTCAGATCGGGACCGCGTTTTGATGAAGATGTCGCCTGTGAATTCGCTGGTCGCCGTGCTCGGTGCCGCGGCGGCCATGCTCGTCGCAGCGCCCGCCGCGCTGGCCCAGGAGCTGAAGATCGGCTACGTCAACAGCGAGCGCGTGCTGCGCGAGGCAGCACCCGCGAAGGCAGCGCAGACCAAGCTCGAAGCCGAGTTCAGCAAGCGCGAGCGCGAACTGCAGGAGCAGGCGCTGCGCCTGAAGAACGCCGCCGACAAGCTGGAGAAGGATGCCCCCACGCTGGCCGAGAGCGAACGCACGCGCCGCCAGCGCGAGCTCGTCGAGCAGGACCGCGACCTGCAGCGCAAGCGCCGCGAGTTCCAGGAAGACCTGAACCAGCGCCGCAACGAGGAGCTGGCCAGTGTCGTCGAGCGCGCCAACCGCGTCATCAAGCAGATCTTCGACAGCGAGAAGTACGACGTCATCCTGCAAGAGGTCGTGTTCGCCGGGCCGCGCGTCGACATCACCGACAAGGTGATCCGGGCGCTGAACAGCCCGGCGGCTCCTGGCGGCGCGGGCAAGTAGTCGCCGCGGGCCGCCGTGCAGGTCCGCATCGCCGAGCTCGCCACCCTGCTGGGCGGTGAATTGCTGGGGGACGGCAGCATCGCCGTCAGCCGCATCGGCCCGCTGGAAGGCGCGTCCGCCGAGACCATCTCCTTCCTCTCGAACCCGCGCTACCAGCCGCAGCTGGCTGCGTCGCAGGCGGGTTGCGTCATCGTCGGGCCGGCATCGCGCGACGCCGCGGTGGCGCGCGGTGCCGCCATCGTCTGCAGCGACCCCTACCTCGCGTTCGCGCGGCTCACGCAGTGGTGGGCGGCGCAGCGCCGCGGGCCACTGGTGGCCGGCGTGCACCGCAGCGCGGTGGTGGAAGAGGGTGCCGTCATCGACCCCGCTGCCGCCATCGGGGCCCTGGCCTTCGTGGGCGCCGGCGCACGCATCGGCGCCGGCGCCGTGGTCGGCGCGCAGGCGCACGTGGGTGCCGGGGCCGAGATCGGCGCCGGCACCGTGCTGAGGCCGCACGTGGTGCTGGGCGAGGGATGCCGCATCGGCGCGCGCGGCATCGTGCACGGCGGCGCCGTCATCGGCGCCGACGGTTTCGGCTTCGCCCCCGACAGGGCGGCGGGCGGGCGCTGGGAGAAGATCGAACAGCTCGGCAGCGTCTGGATCGGCGACGACGTCGAGATCGGCGCCAACACCTGCGTCGACCGCGGTGCGCTCGAGGACACGGTGCTCGAAGACGGCGTCAAGCTCGACAACCTGGTCCAGATCGGCCACAACGTGCGCGTCGGTGCGCACAGTGCCTTCGCCGGCTGCGTGGGCGTGGCCGGCAGCGCGAAGATCGGCCGCCATTGCACGGCCGGTGGCGGCGCCATCATCCTGGGCCACCTGGAACTCGTCGACCACGTGCACATCACCGCGGCCAGCGTGGTGACACGCTCGATCCACAAGCCGGGCCAGTACAGCGGCCTGTTCCCCCTGGACGACAATGCGTCCTGGGAAAAGAATGCTGCGACGCTGAAGCAGCTGCACACCCTGCGCGAGCGGCTGCGGAACCTGGAGCGGGCGCTGGAGAACAAGACATGACACCACCTGTGCTCGACATCCACAAGATCCTGAAGAAGCTGCCGCACCGCTACCCGTTCCTGCTGGTCGACCGCGTGGTCGAGCTGGAGAAGAACGTGCGCATCAAGGCACTGAAGAACGTGACGATGAACGAACCGTTCTTCACCGGCCACTTCCCGAACCGGCCCGTGATGCCCGGCGTGATGATGCTGGAGGCGCTGGCACAGACCGCGGCGCTGCTGTCCTTCGAGAGCATGGGCACCGAGCCCGGCGACGACACGGTGGTGTACTTCGTGGGCATCGACGGCGCGCGCTTCAAGCGACCGGTCGAGCCGGGCGACCAGCTCGTGCTGGAAGCCAGCATCGACCGCGCCAAGGGCGGCATCTACAAGTACAAGACGCGCGCGAGCGTCGACGGCGAGACCGCCGTCGAGGCCGAGCTGATGTGCACGATGCGCAAGATCGCCTGAAGGCCATGGCGACGGTTCACGCGACAGCCATCGTCGACGCGGCCGCCGAGCTGGCCGCGACGGTCACGGTCGGGCCGTACGCCGTCGTCGGTGCCGGCGTGCGGGTGGGCGAGGGCACGACGATCGGCGCTCACTGCGTCATCGAGGGCCCGACGACCATCGGGCGCGACAACCGGATCGCGTCGCACACCGCTTTGGGCTGTGCGCCGCAGGACAAGAAGTACGCGGGCGAGCCGACCGAACTCGTCATCGGCGACCGCAACACCATCTTCCAGTTCTGCACCTTCAGCCGCGGTACGGTGCAGGACGGCGGCGTCACGCGCGTGGGCGACGACAACTGGATCATGGCCTACGTGCATCTGGCGCACGACGTGCAGCTGGGCAGCCACACGATCCTGGCCAACAACGCCACGCTGGCAGGCCACGTCGAGGTGGGCGACTGGGTCATCGTCGGCGGCCTCACCGGCATCCACCAGTTCTGCAAGATCGGTGCGCACGCGATGACGGGCTTCCAGAGCCATGTCTCGCAGGACGTGCCGCCCTTCATGATGGTCAGCGGCAACCCGCTGGGCGTGCACGGCTTCAATGTCGAAGGCCTGCGCCGGCGCGGCTTCTCGCGCGAGCGCATCGGCCTCGTGAAGCAGATGCACCGGCTGCTGTACCGCGACGGGCTGACGCTGGAGAAGGCCAGGGAAGGCATCGCCGCGCTGCGCGGCACGGTGGACGGCGGCGATGCCGACATCGCGATGCTGCTCGACTTCATCGCGGCGTCCACGCGCGGGCTGGCCCGCTAGCGCCATGCAGATCGGCATGGTCGCGGGCGAGGCCTCCGGCGACCTGCTCGCCGGGCTGCTGCTGGGCGGCCTGCACCGGCGCTGGCCCGGGCTGCAGGCGGCAGGCATCGGTGGCCCGCGCATGGCCGAGCACGGCTTCGAGGCCTGGTGGCCCAGCGACAAGCTCGCGGTGCGCGGCTATGTCGAGGTGCTGCGCCACTACCGCGAGATCAAGGGCATCCGCGACCGGCTCGCACAGCGGCTGCTCGCGGCGCCGCCGCAGGCCTTCATCGGCGTCGACGCACCCGACTTCAACCTCGGGCTGGAGAAGACGCTCAAGCACGCGGGCATCAAGTCGATCCACTTCGTCTGCCCGTCGATCTGGGCCTGGCGTGGCGGACGCGCGCGCAAGATGGCCGAGAGCGTGGACCACGTGCTGTGCCTGTTCCCGTTCGAGCCCGAACTGCTGCAGCGCCATGGCGTGGCCGCCAGCTACGTGGGACACCCGCTGGCCGATGCGATTCCGCTGGTGCCGCCGCGGACCGCAGCGCGCGCGGCGCTGGGGCTGGGGGACGACGACGAAGTCATCGCCGTGATGCCGGGCAGCCGCCGCAGCGAGATCCAGTACATCGCGCCCGCGTTCCTGCAGGCGGCGGTGCTGCTGCACCGGCAGCGGCCGGCCGCGCGCTTCGTGCTGCCGGTGGTGCCCGGGCTGCGGCCGCTGCTCGAGCCGCTGGTGGCGCAGCACGCGCCGAAGCTGCCGCTGCAGCTGACCGACGGCCGCTCGCACGAGGTGCTGGCGGCCTGCGACGTGACGCTGATCGCCAGCGGCACCGCCACGCTGGAGGCGGCGCTGTTCAAGCGGCCCATGGTCATCGGCTACCGCATGGCCGCGCTGAGCTGGCAGCTGATGAAGCGCATGGCCTACCAGCCCTGGGTGGGGCTGCCCAACATCCTGTGCCGCGAGTTCGTGGTGCCCGAGCTGATCCAGGAGCGCTGCACGCCGCAGGCCCTGGCCGACGCAGCGACCGTGTGGCTCGACGACGGCCCGCGCACGCTGGCGCTGGAGCGCCGCTTCGAGGACCTGCACCAACTGCTGCGCCAGGACACGGCCCAGCGCGCCACCGATGCCATCGCGCAAGTCCTCGAAGCTGCCTGAGCAACTCGGCCTGGGCTGGCACGCGCCGGGCCTCGTGGCCGGCGTGGACGAAGCCGGCCGCGGCCCGCTGGCCGGCCCGGTGGTCGCGGCCGCGGTCATCCTGGACGACCTGCACCCGATCGCCGGCCTCGCCGACTCGAAGGCGCTGACGCCACGCCGCCGCGAGCGGCTCTTCGACGAGATCCGTGCGAAGGCGCTGTGCGTGTGCATCGCCGAGGCCAGCGTCGAGGAGATCGACCGGCTCAACATCCTGCAGGCCACGCTGCTGGCGATGCGCCGCGCCGTCGAGGGGCTGCGCCTGCTGCCGCAGCAGGTGCTGGTCGACGGCAACCAGCTGCCGCGGCTGAAGGTGCCGGCCGAGGCCATCGTGAAGGGCGATGCCACCGTGCCCGCGATCTCGGCCGCGTCCATCCTGGCCAAGGTGCAGCGCGACCGCCTCTGTGCCGAGCTGCACACGCGTTACCCGGCCTACGGCTTCGACGGCCACAAGGGCTACCCCACGCCCGAGCACCTGGCGGCGCTGCGCGCCCACGGCGCCTGCCCCGCGCACCGACGCAGCTACGCGCCGGTGCGGCTGGTGCTGGAGCAGCAGCCATGAACGAGCCCCGCCACATCCAGTCGCGCGACAACCCGCTGGTGGCGCGCGTGCGCAAGCTCGCCGCCGATGGTCATGCCTACCGCCGCGGCGGCGAGGCCTGGCTGGAAGGCGACCACCTCTGCAGCGCGCTGCGCGCGCGCGGCCGCCCGGCGCTGCAGGCGCTGGTCGCCGAGAGCGCCTGGGCCGGCGACGCGCGCCTGCGCGAGCTGGCGCTGTGGGCGCCGCAGGTGGCGGTGCTGGCCGACCCGGTGTTCAAGGCCTTGAGCGGGCTGGAGTCGCCGGCGCCGATCGGCTTCCTGGTGGCGGTGCCGGCAAGTCCGGCGATCGACCCCCTGGCGCCCACCGTGGTGCTCGACCGGCTGCAGGACGCCGGCAACGTCGGCAGCATCCTGCGCAGCGCCAGTGCCTTCGGCGTGACGCAGGTGCTGGCCCTGCGCGGCAGCGTGGCCCTGTGGTCGCCCAAGGTGCTGCGCGCAGGCATGGGCGCGCACTTCGCGCTGCATCTCATCGAGTCGCTCGATCTCGATGCCTTGCAGGCGCTGCGGGTGCCGCTGGTGGCCACCAGCTCGCACGGCGGCCACATGCTGCGCGACGCGCCCCTGCCGCGCCCCTGCGCCTGGGTCTTCGGCCACGAGGGCCAGGGCGTCGCGCCCGCGCTGGAAGCACGTTGCGCCCTGCAGGTGCGCATCCCGCAGCCAGGTGGCGAAGAGTCGCTGAACGTCGCCGCCGCAGCGGCGGTCTGCCTGTACGAGTCCGGCTGCCGGGCTCAGTAGATCAGTCGGTCGGGCCGGATGTCGCGCAGGATGGTGGTGGCGATCTCCTCGATCGACTTGTGCGTCGAGCTCAGCCACGAGATGCCGTCGCGGCGCATCATCTGCTCGGCCGCGCTGACCTCGTAGCGGCAGTTCTCCAGGCTCGCGTAGCGGCTGTCCGGCCTGCGCTCGTTGCGGATCTGCGCCAACCGCACGGGGTCGATGGTCAGGCCGAAGCACTTGCGCTTGTACGGCGCCAGGCTCGACGGCAGCTTGCCGCGCTCGAAGTCGTCGGGGATCAGCGGGTAGTTGGCCGCCTTGATGCCGTGCTGCATGGCCAGGTACAGCGAGGTCGGCGTCTTGCCGCTGCGGCTGACGCCCACCAGGATGACGTCGGCGATGTCGAGGTTGCGCGCGCTCTGCCCGTCGTCGTGCGCCAGGCTGAAGTTGATGGCCTCGATGCGGTCGTGGTACTCCTCGCTCTGGCTGGCATCGCTGAAGCGGCCGATGCGGTGGTTGCTCTTGACGCCGAACTCCACCTCCAGCGGCTCGACGAAGGTCTGGATCATGTCGAGCACCAGGCCCTTGCAGTCGGGGCTGCTGACGATGTTGCGGATGGCGTCGTGCACCAGCGTGATGAAGACGATCGGGCGCTTGCCCTCGGCCGCGGCGACGGTGTTGATCTCGGCCAGCACCGCACGCGCCTTGTCTTCGGAATCGATGAAGGGCCGCCGCACGTGGCGTGGCTTGGCAGGGAACTGCGCCAGGATGGAGTTCCCGAAGGTCTCGGCCGTGATGCCGGTGCCGTCGGAGACGAAGAAGACGCTGCGTTCGGTCATGGGGCTTTCGCGCTGGCGTCCGGGCCGCCGGCCATTCAGCCATCATAAAGAAGAAGTCCTTAGAATCCTTCGCAGTATTCCTTTCGCACAGCGCCGCCGTGACGTCCCCCAGCCGACAACCAGAATCGACAAGTGCTGGCGCGTGGACGCACCCCGTGCATGCGGAAGCCCCCGGTTTCTCACCTTACGGAGCTTTCCCATGTCCCAGGCCACTTTGGCGACCGCCCTGGTCGTCCCGTTCGAACAACTGAGGATGCACGACGTCGAGATCGTTGGCGGCAAGAACGCCAGCCTCGGCGAGATGATCAGTCAACTGGCCGCCACTGGCGTGCGTGTGCCCGGCGGCTTCGCCACCACCGCCCACGCCTTCCGGCAGTTCCTGCGCCACAACGGACTGGACGAGCGCATCGCCGCGCGGCTGTCCACGCTGAACACCGACGACGTGCGGGCGCTGGCCGAGGCCGGTGCAGAGATCCGGCGCTGGATCGTCGAGACCCCGTTCCCGGCCGACCTGGAAGCCGCGATCCGCACGCAGTACCACCTGCTGGCCGCCGACAATCCCGGCGCCAGCTTCGCCGTGCGCTCGTCGGCCACCGCCGAGGACCTGCCCGACGCCTCGTTCGCCGGCCAGCAGGAGACCTTCCTGAACGTGAGCGGCATCGATTCGGTGCTGCACCACATGAAGGAGGTCTTTGCTTCCCTCTACAACGACCGTGCCATCAGCTACCGCGTGCACAAGGGCTTCACGCACGCCGAGGTGGCACTGTCGGCGGGCGTGCAGCGCATGGTGCGGTCCGACCTGGGCGCGGCCGGCGTCATGTTCACGATCGACACCGAGTCGGGCTTCAAGGACGTGGTCTTCATCACGTCCAGCTACGGCCTGGGCGAAACCGTGGTGCAGGGCTCGGTCAACCCCGACGAGTTCTACGTCTTCAAGCCGACGCTGGCCGCGGGCAAGTTCCCCGTCATCCGGCGCGTGCTGGGCAGCAAGCTGCAGCGCATGGAGTTCGCCACCGACGCCGAGAAGGCCGCCAGCGGCAAGCTGGTGAAGGTGCTCGACACGCCGCCCGAGCAGCGCAACCGCTACTCGCTGAACGACGGCGACGTGATCGAGCTCGCCAAGTACGCGGTGATCATCGAGAAGCACTACGGCCGGCCGATGGACATCGAGTGGGGCAAGGACGGCGTCGACGGCAAGATGTACATCCTGCAGGCCCGGCCCGAGACCGTGAAGAGCCAGGCTGAAGGCCAGATCGAGCACCGCTACAAGCTCAAGGGCGACCAGGCCAAGGTCGGCACGGTGCTGGCCGAGGGCCGCGCCATCGGCCAGAAGATCGGCACCGGCCCGGTGCGGCTGGTGCGCAGCATCGCCGAGATGGACCGCGTGCAGGCCGGCGACGTGCTCGTCACCGACATGACCGACCCCAACTGGGAGCCGGTCATGAAGAAGGCCAGCGCCATCGTCACCAACCGCGGCGGCCGCACCTGCCACGCGGCCATCATCGCGCGCGAACTCGGCATCCCGGCCGTGGTGGGCTGCGGCGATGCCACCGAGAAGGTGTCCGAGGGTGCGCTCGTCACGGTGGCCTGCAGCGAAGGCGACACCGGCTACATCTTCGACGGCCTGCTCGAGACCGAGGTCAGCGAAGTGCAGCGCGGCGAGATGCCGTACTGCCCGATCAAGATCATGATGAACGTCGGCAATCCGCAGCTGGCCTTCGACTTCGCCCAGATGCCGAACTCGGGCGTGGGCCTGGCGCGGCTGGAGTTCATCATCAACAACAACATCGGGGTGCACCCGAAGGCGATCCTCGACTACCCGAACATCGATGCCGACCTGAAGAAGGCGGTGGAGTCGGTGGCACGCGGCCATGCCAGTCCGCGCGCGTTCTACGTCGACAAGCTCACCGAGGGCATCGCCACCATCGCCGCGGCCTTCTACCCCAAGAGCGTGATCGTGCGGCTGTCGGACTTCAAGAGCAACGAGTACCGCAAGCTCATCGGCGGCACGCGCTACGAGCCCGACGAAGAGAACCCGATGCTGGGCTTCCGCGGCGCCAGCCGCTACATCAGCGGCGACTTCCAGGACGCCTTCGCGATGGAGTGCGAGGCGCTCAAGCGCGTGCGCGGCGAGATGGGGCTGGACAACGTCGAGATCATGGTGCCCTTCGTGCGCACGGTGCGCCAGGCCGAGCGCGTGGCGCAGATGCTCGCCGACCGCGGCCTCAAGCGCGGCACCAACGGCCTGCGCCTGATCATGATGTGCGAGGTGCCCAGCAACGCCATCCTGGCCGAGCAGTTCCTCGAGCACTTCGACGGCATGTCCATCGGCTCGAACGACCTGACGCAGCTGACGCTGGGCCTGGACCGCGACAGCGGCCTGGAGCAGCTGGCGCACGACTTCGACGAGCGCGATCCGGCCGTGAAGGCGATGATCTCGCGCGCCATCGCGGCCTGCCGCGCCAACGGCAAGTACGTGGGCATCTGCGGCCAGGGGCCCAGCGACCATCCCGACTTCGCCGACTGGCTGGCGGCCGAGGGCATCGTCTCGATCTCGCTGAACCCGGACACCGTGGTCGACACCTGGCAGCGGCTGGCGGCGCGCTGACGCCGGGCCTGCGGCCATCGCCATGGCAGACGGCGCGAACACGGGGGCGCGGGGCGACGACCCGGCGTTCCGGCACCGTCTGCACTGGATCTACGGCGTCTACACGCTGGGGCTGATCGCCTTCATCGTCGGCATGGCGCTGCTCGAGCGCCTGGGCCTGGGCCGCAACATGATCGGCCTGACCATGCTGCTGGCCACCGTGGTTCTGTATGCCGCCATCGGGCTGCGCTGCCGCACCTCGGAGTCGGCCGAGTACTACGTGGCGGGGAGGCGCGTGCCCGCGCTGTACAACGGCATGGCCACGGCGGCCGACTGGATGAGCGCCGCCTCGTTCCTGGGTCTGGCCGGCACGCTGTACCTGGGCGGCTACAACGGCCTGGCGTTCGTCATCGGCTGGACCGGCGGGTACTGCCTGGTGGCCCTGCTGCTGGCGCCGTACCTGCGGCGCTTCGGCGAGTACACCATCCCCGACTTCCTGGGCGCGCGTTACGGCGGCGTGCTGCCGCGCCTGCTGGGGCTGCTGGCGGCGGTGCTGGTGTCGTTCATCTACGTCGTGGCGCAGATCTACGGCGTGGGGCTGATCACGGCACGCTTCACCGGCTTCGGGTTCGAGATCGGCATCTTCGTGGGCCTGGGCGGCGTGCTGGTCTGCAGCTTCCTCGGCGGCATGCGTGCCGTCACCTGGACGCAGGTGGCGCAGTGCGTGATCCTCGTCATCGCCTATCTCACGCCGGTCGCCTGGCTGTCGCTGAAGGTCACCGGCAATCCCGTGCCGCAGCTCACCATCGGCCAGGTGCTGCACGAGGTGACCGACCGCGAACGCGTGCTCATCGCCGACCCGCGCGAGCAGCAGGTGATGGAGTCGTACCGGCAGCGCGCGCTGCAGGCCGAGGCCAAGCTGCGCGACGTGCCGGCAGCGATGGCCGCCGACCGCTCGGCGGCGCAGCGCGCCGTGGACGGCCTGACCGAAGACGCCGCACCGCTGGTGGAAGTGCAGGCCGCGCGCCGCGCGCTGGCGGCACTGCCGCGCACGGAAGAAGAAGCCCGGCGTCGCTACGCCGCCGAGCAGGCGACGGCCTCGGCCTGGGCGCAACCGCTGGGCGGCATGCTGCCGCACGCGCAGCCGTTTGCCGGCAGCGCGCTGGCCGCCCCCGGGGCCATCGACGAAGGCTCGCGCCTGAACTTCCTGGCGCTGGTGTTCTGCCTGATGCTGGGCACGGCGGCGCTGCCGCACATCCTGACGCGCTACTACACCACGCCCTCGGTGCGCGAAGCGCGGCGCTCGGTGGGCTGGACGCTGTTGTTCATCTGCGCGCTGTACCTCAGCGCGCCGGCACTCGCGCTGCTGGTCAAGCACGAGGTCTTCAACGCGCTGGTGGGCACGCCGTTCGACCGGCTGCCTGCGTGGATCGTCGGCTGGGCCAAGGTCGATCCGTCGCTGGTGCAGGTCGAGGACATCAACCGGGACGGCATCCTGCAACTGGGCGAGTTCCACATCGGTGCCGACATCGTCACGCTGGCCGCACCCGAGATCGCCGGCCTGCCGTACGTGGTGTCGGCGATGGTGGCCGTGGGCGGGCTGGCGGCGGCGCTGTCCACCGCCGACGGGCTGCTGCTGACGATCAGCAACGCGCTGTCGCACGACCTCTACTACCGCCTGATCAACCCCGACCGGCCGAGTTCGCGCCGGGTCGCCGTCTCGAAGGTGCTGCTGCTGGTGGTGGCGCTGGCGGCGGCCTACGTGGCGTCGATCAAGATCGCCGACATCCTGCTGCTCGTGTCCGCCGCGTTCTCGCTGGCCGCCGCCACCTTCTTCCCGGCGCTGGTGCTGGGCATCTTCTGGAAGCGCGCCAACCACTGGGGTTGCGTCGCCGGCATGCTGGTGGGCCTGGGCGTCACCGGCTACTACATGGCCACGACGCAGCCCTGGCTGCGCAGCTTGTTCGGCGTGGCCACGCCCCTGGCCGACAGCACCTGGTTCGGCATCGCGCCCATCGCGGCCGGCGTCTTCGGCGTGCCGGCCGGCGCGCTGGCGCTGGTGCTGGTGAGCTGGTGCACGCCGCAGCCCGCGGGAGAGGCGGCAGACCGCTTCGTGGACCACCTGCGTCGGCCCGGCACCTGACGCCTGCTATACTCGCGGGCTTCACTCTTGCTGCACCTGGCTTGCTGACGCACCGGGGCGGCTTCCTGCAACAGGAATCCACAAGGAGATTCAATGCGTCACTACGAGATCGTTCTGCTGATCCATCCGGATCAAAGCGAACAGGTTCCGGCCATGCTGGAACGCTACAAGACCCTGGTCACCGCAGGCGGTGGCAAGGTGCATCGGGTCGAGGACTGGGGCCGTCGCCAGCTGGCGTACATGATCCAGAAGCTCGCCAAGGCGCACTACCTGTGCCTGAACATCGAGTGCACCAACGCCGTGCTGACCGAGCTGGAGACCGGCTTCCGCTTCAACGACGCCGTGCTGCGGCACATGACGGTGAAGAAGGAGAAGGCCGAGACCACGCCGTCCATCATGATGAAGGCGGTCGAGCGCGAGGAATCGCGCAAGGCCAGCCAGGCCGAGGCCGCCGCCTGATTCGCATCGTCGCGTCTTCCGCCGGAACTGCCCGATGAACCGCCTGGTTCTGTCGGCGCAACTGGTGGAGCGAGGCGCGCTGCGGTACACCCCCGCCGGCCTGCCGGCCCTGGACCTGAGCCTGAAGCACGAGTCCGAGGTCAGCGAGAACGGCGTCCCGCGCAAGGTCTCCCTGGAGATCAAGGCGCTGGGCATCGGGGAGATCACCGTGGTGCTGTCGAAGATGGCGCTGGGCGCCACCGGTCAGTTCGGTGGGTTCCTGGCGGCCATGCGCAACGGACGCGGCATGCGTTTCCACATCACGTCGGTCGACGCCTCGCCAGCAATGGCAGCCTGACCGGTTTGCTTTCAGTTCGAACCGTATTCATTTAGGAGATCCACCATGGCTCCCCCTCGTGGCAAAGGCCGCTTCTCGAAGGACAAGCGTCCGAAGCGCAACACCCAGTCCCTGCTGTTCCGCCGCAAGCGTTTCTGCCGCTTCACCGTGGCCGGCGTCGAGCAGATCGACTACAAGGAAATCGACACCCTGCGCGATTTCATCAGCGAGAACGGCAAGATCACGCCCGCCCGCCTGACCGGCACGCGCGCCTACTACCAGCGCCAGCTGACCACCGCCATCAAGCGCGCGCGCTTCCTGGCGCTGCTGCCGTACTCCGACCAGCACAAGGTCTGAGGAGCGACACCATGCAAATCATCCTGCTCGAAAAGGTCGGCAAGCTCGGCAACCTCGGCGACGTCGTCAAGGTCAAGGACGGCTACGCCCGCAACTACCTGATCCCGACCAAGCTGGCGCGCCGCGCCACCGAAGCCGCGATCAAGGAATTCGAAGTCCGCCGCGCCGACCTGGAAAAGGCTGCCGCTGCCAAGCTTGCCGCCGCGCAAGCGCTCGGCGAACAGCTGGCGGGCAAGACCGTGCGCATCGGCCAGAAGGCCGGTGTCGACGGCCGCCTGTTCGGCTCGGTCACCAACCACGACGTCGCCGAAGCGCTGACGAAGATGGGCCTGGCGATCGCGAAGGCGCAAGTGCGCATGCCCAACGGTCCGCTGAAGACCGTCGGCGAGCACAGCGTCAGCGTCTCTCCCCACGGCGACGTGGTGGTCGACGTCACGGTGCAGGTCGTCGCCCAGAACGACTGATCGACGCCCCGGCGTCGACGAAGGCCGGCCTCGTGCCGGCCTTTTTCATTGGCACACTGCAATTTCCCCAGCCAGGCCCCAGGTTCTGCACAGGCTTGTCCACCGCGCGCCGGGCCGTTTCGTCGCAAGATCACCCGATGTCCACACGCTTCGAATCCCGAGAATCCGCGCCCCGCGACGACGAGGTCGCCCGCCTGCGCGTGCCGCCGCATTCGGTGGAGGCCGAGCAAAGCGTGCTCGGCGGCCTGCTGCTCGACAACCTGGCCTGGGACCGCGCCGGCGACCTGCTGACCGACAGCGACTTCTACCGCCACGAGCACCGGCTGATCTTCTCGGCCATCGGTGCGCTGGTCAGCGCCAGCAAGCCGGCCGACGTCATCACGGTGTTCGAGCAGCTCCAGAACCACGGCAAGGCCGACGATGCCGGTGGCCTGGCCTACCTGAACGCGCTGGCGCAGAGCGTGCCCAGCGCCGCCAACATGCGGCGCTACGCGGAGATCGTGCGGGAGCGTGCGGTGCTGCGCAAGCTGATCGCGGCCAGCGACGAGATCGCCACCAACGCCTTCAACCCGCAGGGCAGGGCGGTGACGCAGATCCTCGACGAGGCCGAGGGCAAGATCTTCCAGATCGGCGAGGAGGGCTCGCGCCAGAAGCAGGGCTTCCAGGGCATCGACAAGCTGGTGGTGTCGCTGATCGACCGCGTCCAGGAACTGCACGACAACGGCGCCGAGGAAGTGACCGGCGTGCGCACCGGCTACTTCGACCTCGACCGCCAGACCGCGGGGCTGCAGAAGGGCGACCTGATCATCCTGGCCGCGCGGCCGTCGATGGGCAAGACCGCGTTCGCGCTGAACATCGCCGAGGCCGTGGCCGTGGTCGAAGGCCTGCCGGTGCTGGTGTTCTCGATGGAAATGGGCGCGGCGCAGCTGGCGCTGCGCCTGGTGGGTTCGCTCGGCCGCATCGACCAGCAGAACCTGCGCACCGGCCGGCTGCGCACCGAGGAATGGGAACGCCTGACCGAGGCCGTGGACAAGCTCGGCCAGGTGCAGATGTTCATCGACGAGACGCCGGCGCTGACCGGCAGCGAACTGCGCGCGCGCGCGCGCCGCATGGCGCGGCAGTACGGCCAGCTCGGCCTGATCGTCATCGACTACCTGCAGCTGATGAGCGGCTCCAGCAACAGCGACGAGAACCGCGCCACCGAGATCGGCGAGATCAGCCGCGGCCTGAAGGCGCTGGCCAAGGAACTGCAGTGCCCGGTGATCGCGCTGTCGCAGCTGAACCGGTCGGTGGAGACGCGCAACGACAAGCGGCCGATGATGAGCGACCTGCGGGAGTCGGGCGCCATCGAGCAGGACGCGGACATCATCATGTTCATCTACCGCGACGACTACTACAACAAGGACAGCAAGGAGCAGGGCGTCGCCGAGATCATCATCGCCAAGCAGCGGAACGGCCCGGTGGGCACGGTGAAGCTGGCCTTCCTGAAGCCGCTGACGAAGTTCGAGAACCTGGCACCCGGGATGGGCGACGAGTACTGACGCCCCCCCCGAAGCGGCTGCGGCCCGCTGGCTGGCTTGCAAGCCAGCCAGCCCTCGCGCGGCGCGGGGCTGTCCGCAGGGACAGCCCCACGTCCGTGCTCGGCCCCCCAGGGGGGCGGCGCTGGTGGACCGGCGGAGCCGGATCCACGGCGTCTGCTTGATACGGGCCCATATGCTGTATATATTGACAGTATGCCTGCTGCCAAGGATGCACCTGCCGCCACGCTGATGTTCGCGCCCGTGAAGGGGCGCGGCACGGTGTGGGCGCTGGAGCACCGCTTCAGCAGCGACGCGCGCGAGCAGTTCGACGACGGCTGGGGCTCGCTGGAGCAGGCGGCGAAGGAAGAGGTGCTGGCGCCGGGCACGCAGGTCATCGAGGAGCAGGTCAGGTCCATCCTGGCCGCCAACGACTCGCCCGACATCGGCTTCGACCTGTCGATCAACCCGTACCGGGGCTGCGAGCACGGCTGCATCTACTGCTATGCGCGGCCCACGCACAGCTACCTCAACCTGTCGCCCGGACTCGACTTCGAGACCAAGATCGTTGCCAAGGTCAATGCTGCCGAGCGCCTGCAGGCCGCGTTCGCGCAGCGGGGCTACGTGCCCAAGCTGCTGAACATCGGCTCGGCCACCGACGCCTACCAGCCCGTCGAACGCCGCCTGCGCATCACGCGCGCCGTGATCGAGGTGCTGCAGGCACACCAGCACCCGTTTTCGCTGATCACCAAGTCGGCCGGCGTCGAGCGCGACCTGGACCTGATCGCGCCGATGGCGGCGCAGCGGCTGGCGGCCGTGTACGTGTCCATCACCACGCTCGACCCGCAGCTTGCACGCATCCTGGAGCCGCGCGCCGCGTCGCCGGAACGGCGCCTGCGCACGCTGCGCACGCTGGCCGATGCCGGCGTGCCGGTCGGCGTGAGCGTGTCGCCGGTGATCCCCTTCCTCAACGAGCCCGAGCTCGAACGCATCCTGGAAGCCGCGCGCGATGCCGGTGCCACCTCGGCCTTCAGCATCGTGCTGCGCCTGCCCTGGGAGGTGAATCCGCTGTTCCAGCACTGGCTGGAGCAGCACTACCCCGACCGCGCGGCGCGCGTGATGGCCCGCGTGCGCGAGATGCGCGGCGGCCGCGACAACGACAGCCACTTCGGCAGCCGCATGACCGGCCAGGGCCTGTGGGCGCAGCTGCTGCGCCAGCGCCTGCACAAGGCCACGGCGCGGCTGGGCCTGCAGCGGGCGCGTGTGGAACTCGACCTCGGCCGCTTCGCGCGGCCCGCCGCGACGGCGTCGCCCGGGCAGGCTTCGCTGTTCTGAACTCAGCCCACCGTGGTGGCCGGTGCCGCCGGTGCCGCCACCGCCAGGACGGCAATGCCGCCCGTCTTGCGGCCGCTGCCCTCGCCCAGGCTCGGGCGCGCCGGGGTGGCCGCGAAGCGCTGCTTCAGTTCGTTCACCTGCGCCAGCAGGCGTTGGGCGTCGGGCACCTTGTCCTGGTGGCGCTGCAGCACCAGGCGGGCGGTGTCGATGAGCTTGCCGTTCAGCGTGGCAGCCCCGCGTTCCAGCAGCACCCGGGCGGCGGCCTCCGGCTTGCCGGCCAGGCTGTGCGCCATCGCGGCTTCCGACGCCTGGAACACCCGCTGGTGGCAGGCGCGGATGCGCAGTGCGAACGGCTCGTGGGCCGAGGCAGCGCGGACCAACAGTTCGGTCAGCGCCCGCGAGGTGCAAAGGCGCATGCCGATGGCGTCGACCCAGTCCTCGACGCCGTCGAGCTGGAGTTCGGCCGCGGTCAGTTGCGCCAGCATGGCCAGCATGTTGCAGCCGGCCTCGACGTCGAAGGACTCGGACCGCAGGTCGCCGGCCAGCGCGCGGATGCCCTGCACCGCCTCGGCCACGCGCTTGTGCAGCATGTGGCTGACGACGTCGACCACCTGCGCAAAGCGTTGCAGCCGTTCGTTGCCCGGCGCGCGCGACAGCGCGTGCGCCAGGTTGTCGACGCAGCGCTGCAGCCCCTTGCCGTCGTGCTGGTGGAAGCGCACGAAGGCCTGCAGCACCAGCGTCTGGCTGTCGAACATCTTCGAGTTGATGCCGACGCTGACGGCCCGGTCCAGCGCCTTGGCCGCCGCGGGCAGGTCGCCCACGTAGAACGACAGCATGCCCAGCTTCTGCATCCGGCCCACCGAGCCCGGCGTCAGCGCGGCGGCGCGCTCGTAGACGGCTGCGGCCATCGCGAGCTCGCCGCTCTCCACATGTGCGCGGCCCATCACGTCGTAGGCGTCGACATAGCTGGGCTGGTCGGCGATCAGCGACTCCAGCGTGCGGATGGCCTGCGCGGTCGCCTGCTCCTCCAGCTGCACCCGCGCGATGCCCAGCCGCGCCCAGGGCAGCGCCTGCGCCTTCAGCACCGTGTCGTAGAGCTGCCGCGCCTCGGCGTGGCGGGCGCCGTTGAGCAGCAGTTCGGCACCCAGGCGGGCGGCGAACAGCCAGTACGGCTTGCGCTCCTGCAGCCGTGCCAGACACAGCGTGGCGGCCTCGTCGAAGCGTCCGTCGTCGATGGCCTCGAAGATGTCGGCCAGGGCCCGTTTGCGCTGGCGCGCCTCGGTGAGCCGGTCGCCCAGCGCCGCGGCGGTGTGGGGCTTGAGCAGGTAGCCGTCGAGCGCCGACTCGGCCGCTTCGGCCACCTTGGCGTACGTGGCTTCGCCGGTGATCATGATGAACACCGTCGACAGCGGCAGGATCTGGTGCCGGCGCAGGTCGTCCAGCAGCTGCTGGCCCGAGTAGTCGGTGCCGCCGAAGTCGTGTTCGCACAGCACGAGGTCGAAGCGGTGCGTCTCCAGCTGCGACCGCGCGTCGCCGACGCGTCCGCACTGCACGACGGTGCCGACGCCGAAGTCGCGCAGCTGCGCCACGAGGATGCTGCGCGACGTGGCATTGCCGTCCACCACGAGCGCGCGCGACAGGTGGATGTCGCGGTCGATCCTGCGCATCAGCGGGCGCTCCCTGGCAGGCAAAGACTCGGCGGTGCGGCAGGCATCATCTTCCGAAGCTCGATGGTCAGAACTGCTTATCGCCCGCAAGCCGATGCAACTTGAGCCGCAGCTGCCTCAAGTCGGTGCAAGCGATGCCGAAACATCCGAGGACAGGCGGAAGTGGGCCCGCCTGTCGGCGCCTGCCCGTCGTGGACGGGCGCCCGCACGCACCACCGCTCAGTCACCGGACGGCACCATGGCCATCGAAACCCCCTTCTCCAAGCTGCAGGCGCTGGTCGTCGACGACTCGCCGGCGCAGCTGTCGACCTTGCGGGGACAGTTGCAGATGCTGGGCATCAAGCGCGTGGACGGTGCCTCGCATGCCGACGACGCGCTGCGCCAGGTGCGTGCCGGCAAGTACAACCTGATCCTCTGCGACTACAACCTGAACCACCGCACCGACGGCCAGCAGCTCTTCGAGTACCTGCGCGACAACAACCTGCTGGCGCCGGACTGCCTGTTCTTCATGGTCACGGCCGAGAATGCGTACGCCAACGTGGCGGCAGCGTCCGAGCACAAGCCGGACGCCTACCTGCTCAAGCCCTTCACCGCTGCCGACGTGGAAGAGCGGCTGAAGGCCGCCGCGGAACGGCGCAAGGTGTTCGAGCCGGTCACGGCGGCGCTGGGCCGGAACGACCTGCCTGCCGCGCTGGCGGCGGCCGACCAACTGCTGCAGAAGAAGGACCGCTGGCAACTGCAGGCGCAGCAGCAGAAGGCGCAGATCCTGCTGGGCCTGGGGCGCCACGCCGACGCACGGGCGCTGTACCAGGCCGCGCTCGACGAGCGTCCGCAGCTCGTGTGGGCGCAGATCGGGCTGGCGCGCAGCCTGAAGGCCGGCAACCTGTTCGAGGAGGCGCGGCAACAGGCGCAGAAGATCATCGATTCTCCCGATGGCCAGCGCAACCTGGCGGCGTACGACGTGCTGGCCGAGTCGCTGGAAGCGCTGGGCGACGCCCACGGCGCGCAGGCCGTGCTGCGCGACGCCGTCGCGGCCGTGCCGTCGGCCCGCCGCCAGCGCATGCTGGCCGAGGCGGCGTTCCGCAACGGAGCGCACGAGACCGCGATGGACGCGATGGCCAAGGTGCTCAAGGCCACCCAGGGCGCGCTGACGGCACAGCCGCAGGACACGCTGACGCTGGCCCAGGCCATGGTCGACAGCGGCCAGGCGCCGCAGGCGCTGGCCTTGCTGGACCAGTCCAACGCGAAGCTGGCTGCGGCGCCGCAGGTGGAATCGGTGGCACTGGCCATCCGTGCGCAGGCGCTCGTGGCCACGGGCGACGCCGACGGTGCGCAGAAGGCGGTGGCCCGGGCACGCGAGACCCTGCGCGTGGCCAAGGCCGACTTCGCCACCGTCGCGCTGGCCAAGGCCGAGCTGGCCGCAGGCAACGAGGAGGCCGGCCTGCAGCTGCTGAGCGCCGCCGTCAGCGCCGACCACGAGAACCCGCGCGTGAAGCAGCTGGTGCGCAACGCCCTGCGCGTGGCCGGCCACGAGGCCAAGACCGACAGCATCGTCGAGTCCGCTGCCGCAGGCCTGCAGGTGCGCGTGGTCGGAGCCAAGACGCTGTTCCGCGACAGCCGCATCGACGAGGCCCTGGCCGCCATCGAGGCGGCGCTGGCCGACTTCCCCGACAACACCGGCGTGCTGCTGCAGGCCGCGCAGATGCACTGCATGGCGCTGCGCCTGAAGAAGCAGGCCAATCCGCCGATGGTGGAGCGCGTGCGCCTGTACCTGTCGCGGCTGGACAGGCTGATGCCGGGCAACGACCGCGTCACGCAGATGCAGCGCTACTTCCGCGAGACGCTGGCGACGCTGTCCGAGCCGGTGCCGGCCTGAGCCGGGAGCCTGTGCGATGACGGCCGCGGCGCTGGTCGTGCACGACCTGAAGAACGAGCTCGGCGCGCTGGAAGGCGCGCTGCAGCTGCTCGCCGTGCATCCCGAACCCCAGGCAGCGGCCGCGGCCCACCGCCAGTGCAGGCTGCTGCGGCAGCGGCTGGTGACGTACCTGGCCGTCTACGGCGCCGACGGCCCGCTGCACGCCGTGCGCGAGGACGAATGCCCGGTCGCGCTGCTGCACGGCGTGGCCGCGCGCCATGCCGACGCGCCGCTGCCGGTGCGCGTGCAGTCCGGTGACGGGCTGCCGCCGTTCTGGGTCTTCGACCGCCGCCTGGTCGTGATGGCGCTCGAGGCCGCGCTGCACAACGCGCTGCGGTATGCCCGCAGCGCCGTGGTGCTGGGAGCGCACGTGCACGGGTCCGCACTGGTGCTCACGGTCGACGACGACGGCCCGGGGCCGCAGCCCGGCCCGTCGGGCGACAGCCTGGCCACCGGCCTGGGCACGGCGCTGTGCCGTGCCGTCGCGGTGGCGCACGGCGCTGCGGAAGACGCCGTGCAGCTGGCCGCGCGCCCGCAGGGTGGGGCGCGCTTCAGCCTGCGCCTGCCTACTTGAAGAGATCCTTCACGCGGTCGGCCCAGCCCTTGCTGTTGGGCGAATGGCGCTCGCCGCCCTTCTTGAAGGACTCGTCCAGCTCCTTCAGCAGCTTGCGCTGGTGCTCGGTCAGCTTCACCGGCGTCTCCACGGTGACGTGGCAGTACAGGTCGCCCGGGTAGCTGGAGCGGATGCCCTTGATGCCCTTGCCGCGCAGGCGGAAGGTCTTGCCGTGCTGCGTGCCTTCGGGCAGGTCGATCTCGGCCTGGCTGCCGAGCGTGGGCACCTGGATCGTGCCGCCGAGCGCGGCCGTCGTCAGGGCCACCGGCACCGTGCAGTGCAGGTCGTCGCCGTCGCGCTCGAAGATCTCGTGCTGCTTGATGCGGATCTCGATGTAGAGATCGCCGGCCGGCCCGCCGTTGGTGCCCGGCTCGCCGTTGCCGGCCGAGCGGATGCGCATGCCTTCGTTGATGCCGGCAGGGATCTTCACCTCCAGCGTCTTCTGCTTCTTGATCTTGCCGGCGCCGTTGCAGGTGGTGCAGGGATCGGGAATGATCTTGCCGCTGCCGTGGCAGTGCGGGCAGGTCTGCTGGATGCTGAAGAAGCCCTGGCGCAGGTGCACCGTGCCGCTGCCGTTGCAGGTGGGGCAGGTCTTGGCGCTGGTGCCGGGCTTGGCGCCGCTGCCGTGGCAGGTGTCGCAGCTGTCCCAGCTGGGAATGCGGATCTGCGTCTCCTTGCCGTTGGCGGCCTCTTCGAGCGTGATCTCCATCGCGTAGCTGAGGTCGCTGCCGCGGTAGACCTGCTGGCCCCCGGCGCCGCCGCCGCGCCGCCCCCCGGCGCCGCCCTGGCCGCCGAAGATGTCGCCGAAGATGTCGCCGAAGGCCTCGGCGAAGCCGCCGAAGCCTTCGGCGCCCGGGCCGCCGCGGCCGGCCATGTTGGGGTCGACGCCGGCGTGGCCGTACTGGTCGTAGGCGGCGCGCTTCTGCGCGTCCGACAGCATCTCGTAGGCCTCCTTGGCCTCCTTGAACTTCTCTTCGGCCTTCTTCGCGTCGTCACCCTGGTTGCGGTCGGGGTGGTGCTTCATGGCCAGCTTGCGGTAGGCCTTCTTGATCTCTTCCTCGGTGGCGTTCTTCGCCACGCCGAGGATCTCGTAGTAATCGCGCTTTGCCATGAACAATCTCGGAACTGTTGAAGCGTGAACGCCGCGTCGATGCGCAGGCCGGGCCTGGCGCTTCGAACGCGGCGAGAGAGGACGTCAGGCCGCGGGGCCCGCCGGCTTACCCTTTCTTCACTTCCTTGAACTCGGCGTCGACGACGTTGTCGTCGGCGGGCTTGGCGCTGGCCTGCTGTTGCGGGGCTTCGCCGCCGGCGGCACCGGCGGCGGCACCGGCCGCTGCCTGCTGCTCGGCATAGACCTTCTCGCCCAGCTTCTGGCTGGCCGTCATCAGCGCCTCGGTCTTGGCCTCGATCGTGGCCTTGTCGTCGCCCTGGATCGCCTCTTCGGCGTCCTTCAGCGCGGCCTCGATCTTCTCCTTGTCGCCGGCGTCGAGCTTGTCGCCGTGCTCGGCCAGGCTCTTCTTCACCGAGTGCACCATGCCGTCGGCCTGGTTGCGGGCCTGCACCAGCTCGACCTTCTTCGCGTCTTCGGCGGCGTTGGCCTCGGCGTCCTTCACCATCTTCTCGATCTCGGCTTCCGACAGGCCCGAGTTCGCCTTGATGGTGATCTTGTTCTCCTTGCCGGTGGCCTTGTCCTTGGCGCCCACGTGCAGGATGCCGTTGGCGTCGATGTCGAACGTGACCTCGATCTGCGGCAGGCCGCGCGGCGCCGGCGGGATGCCTTCCAGGTTGAACTCGCCCAGGCTCTTGTTGCCGGCGGCCAGGTCGCGTTCGCCCTGGTAGACCTTGATCGTCACGGCCGGCTGGTTGTCGTCGGCGGTGCTGAAGGTCTGGCTGAACTTGGTCGGGATCGTGGTGTTCTTCTTGATCATCTTCGTCATCACGCCGCCGAGCGTCTCGATGCCCAGGCTCAGCGGGGTGACGTCGAGCAGCAGCACGTCCTTGCGCTCGCCGCCGAGCACCTGGCCCTGGATGGCGGCACCCACGGCCACGGCCTCGTCGGGGTTGACGTCCTTGCGCGGCTCCTTGCCGAAGAACTCCTTGACCTTCTCCTGCACCTTGGGCATGCGGCTCATGCCGCCGACCAGGATGACGTCGTCGATCTCGCTCAGCTTGACGCCGGCGTCCTTCACCGCGATGCGGCAGGGCTCGATGGTGCGCTCGATCAGCTCGTCGACCAGGCTCTCCAGCTTGGCGCGCGTGAGCTTGATGTTCAGGTGCTTCGGGCCCGAAGCGTCGGCCGTGATGTACGGCAGGTTGACGTCGGTCTGCGTCTGGTTGCTGAGCTCGATCTTGGCTTTCTCGGCGGCTTCCTTCAGGCGCTGCAGGGCCAGCACGTCTTTGGTCAGGTCGACGCCTTGTTCCTTCTTGAACTCGGTGACGATGTAGTCGATGACGCGCTGGTCGAAGTCCTCGCCGCCCAGGAAGGTGTCGCCGTTGGTGGACAGCACCTCGAACTGCTTCTCGCCGTCGACGTCCGCGATCTCGATGATGCTGATGTCGAAGGTGCCGCCGCCCAGGTCGAACACCGCGATCTTGCGGTCACCCTTGCCGTGCTTGTCCAGGCCGAAGGCCAGCGCCGCAGCGGTGGGCTCGTTGATGATGCGCTTGACGTCCAGGCCGGCGATGCGGCCGGCGTCCTTGGTCGCCTGGCGCTGGCTGTCGTTGAAGTAGGCCGGCACGGTGATGACGGCCTCGGTGACCTCTTCGCCCAGGTAGTCCTCGGCGGTCTTCTTCATCTTGCGCAGCACCTCGGCCGACACCTGCGGGGGCGCCATCTTCTTGCCGCGCACTTCCACCCAGGCGTCGCCGTTGTCGGCGGCGGTGATGGTGTAGGGCATCAGGTCGATGTCCTTCTGCACTTCCTTCTCGGTGAACTTGCGGCCGATCAGGCGCTTCACCGCGTACAGCGTGTTGCGCGGGTTCGTCACCGCTTGGCGCTTGGCCGAGGCGCCGACCAGCACTTCACCGTCTTCCTGGTAGGCGATGATGGACGGCGTGGTGCGCGCGCCTTCGCTGTTCTCGATGACGCGGGTGGTGTTGCCCTCCATGATCGCCACGCACGAATTCGTCGTGCCGAGGTCGATGCCGATGATCTTGCCCATGGTGTGTGCTCCTGAAGACTGGAATGGTCTGAACTTGTGGGTAACTGGCCGGCTTTCAAGCCGGAAACGTCATTTCGGCGCGGCGACGGTCACGAGTGCGGGACGCAGCACGCGGTCTGCGATCAGGTAGCCCTTCTGCAGCACGGCCACCACGGTGTTGGCGTCCTGCTCGGCCGGGACCACGCTGATGGCCTGGTGGTGGTGCGGGTCGAACTTCGTCCCCGCCTGCGGCGCGATGGCGACCACCTTGTTGCGCTCCAGCGCCTGCGTCAGCTGGCGCAGCGTGGCGTGCACGCCTTCCAGCAGCTGCTCGGGGGTGGCGTTCTGGATCGCGATGGCGGCGGTGAGGCTGTCGGTCACCGGCAGCAGGCTCTCGGCGAAGGCCTCGATCGCGAACTTGCGCGCCTTGCTGATCTCTTCCTCGGCGCGGCGGCGGGTGTTCTCGGCCTCGGCCTTGGCGCGCAGGTAGGCGTCGGCGACCTCGGCGTGCTTGGCCTCCAGTTCGGCCAGTCGGGCTTCCGCCGTCGGCGGCGTCTCGGGGGCGGCACCGGCCGCGGCGGCTGCCGCGTCGGCGGTCTGTTCGGGGGTGGAATCGTTCGGATGCATGGTGTTTCTGGCCAAAACTGCGTTGGATGTGGGGGCTTGTTCCAGGACTTCAAGAGCCCGTGTCGTCGTCGATGCTCGCGCTCCAGCGTTGCCAGTCACCGAGCTGGCGCCGGTCGCGCTTGGTGGGCCGGCCGTGTTCCAGCGCCATCGCGGGCTCCACACCCTGGCGGCGCGCCTCGGCGGCGCGCGCGCGGGCGGCCACGCTTTCCGGGGTCTCGCGGTACAGGGCCTGCGCCACCGGCGCCGGGCCGCGCACGTTGCTCAGGCCCAGCACGTCGACCGTGCGCTGCACCGGCCCCTGGCGCAGCGCCACGCGGTCGCCGGTGCGCAGCTCGCGCCCGGGCTTGGCCGGCGCGTCGTTGACGCTGACGCGGCCGCGGTCGATCTCCTCGGCCGCCAGCGCGCGGGTCTTGTAGAAACGCGCCGCCCACAGCCACTTGTCCAGGCGCACCTTGGTCGCTTCGTCGGTCATCGGGTCTCCAGCGGCAGCCGCACGATGGCATCCAGGCCTTCGGTGCGTCCGCCGCGTTCGCGGTTGTCGAGCTGGATGCTGCCGCCCAGCGACTGCACGATCTCGCGGCAGATCGCCAGGCCCAGGCCCGAGCCTTCGGCCTGGCCCCCGAGCCCGGCGAGGTGGGCCGACTGCCCGCCCGAGAACGGCTGGAACAGCCGGCTGCGCAGTTCGGGCGCGATGCCGGGGCCGCTGTCGGCCACCGTCAGCGCGGCGGTGCGGCTGTCGGCCACCAGGCGCACGGCCAGCGCCGAGCCGGCGGGCGTCTGCTTGATGGCGTTGTGCAGCAGGTTGCGGGTCAGCTCGCGCAGCATCCAGTCGTGCGCGCGCACGGGCGCGGTGGCGGCCAGGTCGAGGTCGAAGTCGAGCTGCTTGCCGGCGATCAGCGCCGACAGGTCCAGCGCCACCGCGCGCACGATCGCGGGCCACGCCGAGACCGGCGGGTCGCCCTGCTGGCGCAGCTGCTCCACCTTGGCCAGCGCCAGCATCTGGTTGGCCAGCTCGGTGGCGCGGTCGACCGTGGTGGCGATCTCCTCCAGCGCCTGCGCCGGCCCGATGTCGCCGCGGCGCGCCGACTGCACCTGCGTCTTCAGCACCGCCAGCGGCGTGCGCAGTTGGTGCGAGGCGTCGCGCACGAAGCGCTTCTGGTGCTCGAGCAGCTGCGCCAGCCGCGCCATGACGGCGTTGGTGGCGTCCACCACCGGCTGCAGCTCCAGCGGCGACTGCCGCGCCTCGATGGGCGACAGGTCGCCCTCGTCGCGCGCGCGCAGCCGCTCGCTCAGCTCGCGCACCGGGCGCGTGGCGCGCTGCACCACCAGCGCCACCACGGCCGCGATGACGAGCAGCAGCGCCGCCTGGCGCCACAGCGTGTCGACCAGGATGCGCTGCGCCAGCGTGCGCCGCAGCTCCAGCGTCTCGGCCACCTGGATCACCGCCATGCCCTGGCCCGTGGGCCCCGACACCGGCTGCAGCAGCACCGCCACGCGCACCGGAAAGCCGCGGAAGACGTCGTCGTAGAAGTCCACCAGTGCCGCATAGACGCTGCGGTCGGGCAGGGCGCCTTGCCAGGGCGGCAGGTCGTCGAAGCCCGAGACCATCTCGCCCTGGAAGCCGGTGACCTTGAAGAACATGCGGCTGCGGTTGTCGGCCTCGAAGGCCTCCAGGGCCGAGTACGGCACGGTGGCCAGCAGCCGCGCCGGCCCCGGCGCGTCGTCCACGCGCAGCAGCTCGCCGATGGCCTTGGCCGACGCCAGCAGCGTGCGGTCGTAGGCGGTGTCGGCGGCGCGCAGCGCCTGGTGGTACAGGCTCCAGGTGTTGAAGGTCACCAGCGCCAGCACGGGCAGCAGGATGCCCAGCAGCAGCTGCCGGCGCAGCGAGGGCCGGCGCGCGCGGGGCGCGGTCATGCCGGGTCGGCCTTCAGCAGGTAACCCAGGCCGCGCAGCGTCACCAGCGAGGCGCCGGTGCCCCCGAGCTTCTTGCGCAGCCGGTAGACCACCACCTCGATGGCCTCGGTCTGCACCTCGGCCTCGCCAGGGAAGACGAGCTCGAACAGGCGCTCCTTGGCCACCGCGTGTCCCGGCTTCACGAGCAGCGCGCGCAGCAGCGCGGCTTCGCGCGTGCTCAGCTCCATCGGCTGGCCCTGGTGGTAGACGGCGCCGTTGTCGGCATCGGCGCGCAGGCCGCAGAAGCTGTCGAACTCGGTCGGGGCCGCGCTGCTGCCGCGGCGGCGCACCAGCGCGCGCACGCGGGCTTCGAGCTCGTCCAGGTCGAAAGGCTTGGGCAGGTAGTCGTCGGCGCCGGTGTTCAGGCCCAGGATGCGGTCGCCGACCGTGCCGCGTGCGGTGAGGATCAGCACCGGCGTCGCCAGCCCTTCGGCGCGCGCCTGCGCCAGCACGCTCAGGCCGTCGACGCCGGGCAGGCTCAGGTCGAGCAGCACCACGTCGGGCACGCTGGCGCGCCAGCGGTCGAGCGCGCGCGCGCCGTCGCCGCACAGCACGACCTGCATGCCGCGGCGCTCGAACGAGCGCTGCAGCGTCGTCTGCATCGCGGGGTTGTCTTCGACCAGCAGCAGTTTCATCGGGTCCGGATTATCGGCGGCGGCGCGCCGGCATCGGGTTTCCACCGGGACCGCGGACAGCCGATTGACAGGCAGCCGGCGCACCATTGCCGCATCCCAACCACAACATTGCCGGAGACAAGCGATGCGTCGTGACACCTTCCTGAAGAGCCTGGCCGCACTGGCCGCCGCGGGCGCGCTGCCTGCCCAGGCGCAGAACAGCGTCAACATCAAGATGATGATTCCGGCCAACCCCGGCGGTGGCTGGGACACCACCGGCCGCGCGCTGGGCAAGGCGCTGCAGGACGCGGGCGCCGCCTCGGCCGTCAGCTACGACAACAAGGGCGGTGCCGCCGGTGCGATCGGCCTGGCGCAGTTCGCCAACGGCAGCAAGGGCGACGGCAACGCGATGATGGTGATGGGCGCGGTGATGCTGGGCGGCATCATCACCGGCAAGCCGCCGGTGGGCCTGAACCAGGTCACGCCGCTGGCGCGCCTGACCAGCGAATACAACGTCTTCGTGCTGCCGGCCGAATCGCCGCTGAAGACCATGGCCGACGTCGTGGCGCAGATGAAGAAGGACCCCGGCAGCGTGAAGTGGGGTGGCGGCTCGCGCGGCTCCACCGAGCACATCGCCGCGGCGATGATCGCGCGCGAGGTCGGCGTCGACGCCGCCAAGATCAACTACGTGCCCTTCCGCGGCGGCGGCGAGGCCGTGGCGGCCATCCTGGGCGGCAACGTCACGGTGGGCGGCAGCGGCTACAGCGAGTTCCAGCAGTACATCGAGGCCGGCAAGATGCGCGCGATCGCCGTCACCTCGGCCACGCGGCTGAAGGGCCTGAACATCCCGACGCTGAAGGAGCAGGGCATCAACGTCGAGATCGGCAACTGGCGCGGCGTCTACGGCGCACCCGGCATCTCCGAGGCCCAGCGCAAGCAGTTGATCGATCTGATCGTGCGCGCCACGAAGAGCAAGGCCTGGGCCGAGGCCATGACGAAGAACCAGTGGACGCCGGCCCTGATGACGGGCAAGGAGTTCGAGGACTTCGTCGACCGCGAGTTCGCCAGCCTGCGCGCCACCATGGTGAAGGCCGGGATGATCTGATCCTGGCGTCCGGGGCGCCGCGCGCCCCGGCCTGGTACGACAAGAACACCGGAGGAGACATGGCCGCATCGTTCGGGCCGCAGCGCCAGCAGTTGCTGGTGGGCTGCGGCGCCTTGCTCGTGGGGGCGGCGCTGGCGTATGGCGCGACCAGCATCCCGTCGGACGCCGGCTATGCCGGGGTCGGGCCCAACTTCCTGCCGTGGGTGGTCTCGGTGGTGCTGCTGCTCTGCGGCGCGCTGCTGGTGTGGGAAGCCGCCAGCGGCGGTTACCGCGCGATGGAGGAACCCTCGGGCGCACCGCAGGCCGACTGGCATGCGATGGCCTGGGTGGCAGCCGGCGTGCTGCTGAACGCGGCGCTGCTGACGGTGATCGGCTTCATCCTGAGCTGCATGCTGTGCTTCATGCTGGCGGTGCGCGGCCTGCGCATCTCCGAGGGCAAGGCCGCGGGCGGTGTGCGCAAGACGCTGCTGGACGCGCTGACCGGCTTCCTGATCGCCGCCCCGGCGTACTGGCTCTTCACCAAGCTGCTGGCCATCAACCTGCCCGGCCTCACCACGACAGGGTGGTTGTGATGGATGTGTGGTCCCTGCTCCTGCAAGGCTTCGCCACCGCCGGCACGCCGGTCAACCTGCTCTGGGCCTTCGTCGGCTGCGTGCTGGGCACGGCCATCGGCGTGCTGCCGGGGCTGGGCCCGGCGGTCACGGTGGCGATGCTGCTGCCGATCACGGCGCAGGTGGAGCCCACCGCCAGCATGATCTTCTTCGCCGGCATCTACTATGGCGCGATGTACGGCGGCTCGACCACGTCGATCCTGCTCAACACGCCCGGCGAGACCGGCACCATGGTCACCGCGCTCGAAGGCTTCAAGATGGCCAAGAGCGGCCGCGCCGGCGCGGCGCTGGCCACGGCGGCCATCGGCAGCTTCGTCGCCGGCACCATCGCCACCGTGCTGGTGACGCTGTTCGCGCCGTTCGTCGCGGTGCATGCGGTGAAGCTGGGGCCGCCCGAGTACTTCATGCTGATGCTGCTGGCCTTCACCACGGTGAGCGCGGTGCTGGGCAAGAGCACGCTGCGCGGCATCACGGCGCTGTTCGTGGGCCTGGCCATCGGCTGCGTCGGCCTGGACCAGATCACCGGGCAGGTGCGCTACACGCTTGGGCTGCCCGAGTTCCTGGACGGCATCGAGGTGGTGCTGGTGGCGGTGGGCCTGTTCGCCGTCGGCGAGTGCTTCTACACCGCGATGTACGAAGGCCGCACCACGGCGCAGATGAACCGCATGAACAAGGCCCACATGACGCGCACCGAATGGCGGCGGTCGTGGCCGGCCTGGCTGCGCGGCACGGCGCTGGGCTTTCCGTTCGGCACCATACCCGCCGGCGGCACCGAGATCCCCACCTTCCTGAGCTACGGCATCGAGCGCAAGCTCAGCAAGCACAAGCACGAGTTCGGCACCACCGGCGCCATCGAAGGCGTGGCCGGGCCGGAGGCCGCCAACAACGCTGCCGTCACGGCCACGCTGGTGCCGCTGCTGACGCTGGGCATCCCCACGTCGGTGACGGCGGCCATCCTGCTGAGCGCGCTGCAGGGCTACGGCATCAACGCCGGGCCGCAGCTGTTCCAGACCTCGTCGGCCCTGGTGTGGGCGCTGATCGCCAGCCTGTACATCGGGAACGTCATGCTGCTGGTGCTGAACCTGCCGCTGGTGGGGCTGTGGGTGAAGCTGCTGAAGATCCCGCGCCCGCCGCTGTACGCGGGCATCCTGATCTTCGCCACCGTGGGCGTGTACGGCATGCGCCAGAGCAGCTTCGACCTGTTCCTGATGTTCGGCATCGGCATGCTGGGCGTGGTGATGCGGCGCTACGACTTCCCGACCGCGCCGGTCATCGTCGGGATGATCCTCGGCCCGCTGGCCGAAGCGCAGATGCGCAATGCGCTGTCGATCGGCGAAGGCAAGTGGGGCGTGTTCATCGAACGCCCGATGTCGGCGTCGCTGCTGGCGGTGGTGGTGGCGGTGCTGGTGCTGCCGCGGCTGCTGAAGCTGGTGCGCGCGCTGAAGCAGCGCGCGGCCTGACGGGCCCTAGTCGGGCGCGCCCATCGCCAGCGCCAGCGCGCGCTGCTGTTCCAGCGCCGCAGGGTCGGCGGCCGCCCGCGTGTCCCAGCCCTGCAGGTGGCGCTCGGCCACCACGGCCAGCGCCTGCACCCACGACGGCCGGCCGTTCAAGCAGGCGATGTAGTCGAAGCGCTCGCCGCCGGCGTGCAGGAAGGCCTCGCGCGCCTCCTGGTCGATCTCTTCCAGCGTCTCCAGGCAGTCTGCGGTGAAACCGGGGCACATCACGTCCACGCGCTTGATGCCTTGCTGCGCCAGCGCCACCAGCGTCGGCTCTGTGTAGGGCTCGAGCCACTTGGCCTTGCCGAAGCGGCTCTGGAAGGTGACGAGCAGCGCGTCCTTGGCGAGGCCCAGGTGCTCGCGCAGCAGCCGCGCCGTCTTGTGGCACTGGCAGTGGTAGGGGTCGCCCAGCAGCAGCGAACGGTGCGGCACGCCGTGGAAGCTGAGCACCAGCCGCTCGCCGCGGCCGTGCGTGCGCCAGTGGTCCTGCACGCTTTCGGCGAGCGCGGCGATGTAGCCGGGCTCGTCGTGGTACTCGTTGACGAAGCGGAACTCGGGCGTGCGGCGCGCCGCCATCGACCAGCGCATCACCGCGTCGCCGACGCTGGCCGTGGTGGCCGCGGCATACTGCGGGTACAGCGGCAGCACCAGCACGCGCGTGACGCCTTCGCCGCGCAAGGTGTCGAGCACCGAGGCCACCGACGGGTTGCCGTAGCGCATGGCGTGGCGCACCATCACGCGGTGGCCGCGCTCGCCGAGCGTGGCCGACAGCATGGTGGCCTGCGTCGCCGTCCAGACCGCCAGCGGCGAGCCTTCGGCACCCCAGATGCTGGCGTACTTGGCCGCCGACTTGGCCGGCCGCGTGCGCAGGATGATGCCGTGCAGGATGGGCCACCACACCAGCCGCGGGATCTCGACCACGCGCGGGTCGCTGAGGAATTCCGCCAGATAGCGTCGCAGCGCGGCAGGCGAGGGTTCGTCGGGGGTGCCCAGGTTCACCAGCAGCACGGCCGTGCGCGGTGTGCTGCCGTGGCGGTAGGCGGGTTCTTCGCGGAATGTCATGCCGTCGGTCGTAGGCGGGCCAGGTCGGCCAGCATGGCGTTCAGGTCCACGGGTTTGGTCCAGCAGCCGGCGAAGCCGGCCTGCAGCGCCGCCTGTTGCACCTGGGACGGCTCCTCGGCCGTGCACAGGAAGGCCGGCGTGGCGGCGTTGCCGCAGGCGCGGCGCAGCTCGGGCAGCAGCGCGTAGCCGTCGGTGTCGGGCAGGTGGAGGTCGACCACCAGAACCTGCGGGCGGAAGTCCGCCACGAGTTCCAGCGCCTCGGCGCCGCTGCCGGCGGTCTGCACCTCGAAGCCGCCGGCGAAACGGCAGGTCTCTTCGAACAGCAGGGTGTTGATGCGGTCGTCGTCGACGTAGAGCACACGCATGTGGGGTGTGCCCGGTCAGTCGGCCATGAGGTCGGGCGACAGCAGCGGCTGGGTGTCGCCGAAGCGCAGCACGTCGAAGCGCACGCAGGCCGAGCCCGGGTCGCTGGGCGAGCCGCCGAGGCCGACGACGCCGTTGCCGTGCAGCGTGCAGCTGCCGCGGCGCAGGCTGACGATCTCGCCGTCGGCGAACTGCACGTACGTGCCGTTGTAGCTGAGGTCGGTGAGCTGGAAGCTGCCGCTGTGCCAGTCGACACGCGCATGCGAGCGCGACACGCGCGAGTCGTCGACGCAGAAGCTGGCCTGCGGGCTGCGCCCCAGCACTACGGGCATCTGCTGGCTGGCGAAGACGCGGTTGATGTCGCGCCACACCAGGCGCAGGCCGTCGGGTTCGCTGACGCTGGAGATGTCGCCGCCGAACTGCGTGGCCGGCATGTCGAAGCTGCTGCCGCGGCGGCCGCCCATCACATGCACCTGCACGGGCTCGACCCGGCCGCGCAGCACGAGGCGGTCGAGGCTGCGAAAGCGCGAGCGCTGTTCCAGCGTCAGGCCCTGCAGCACTTCGGCGGTGATCAGCGTCTCGTTGTCGCCTGCGTGGTCGAGCAGCCGGGCGCTGACGTTGACCGCGTCGCCGTAGCAGTCGCCGGCCATCTCGACGACCTCGCCGCGTGCCAGCGCCACCTGCAGGCGCAGCCCGCGCAGCCCGGACGACGCGCCGCGCTCGCTGCCGCGCGACACCATCGCGTCGAGCAGGTCGTGCATCACGGCCGAGGCCTGCACCGCGGGCACGGCCTGCGTGAACACGGCCATCAGGCCGTCACCCAGCGTCTTCACGACGCGTCCGCCGGAGTCGCCGACGGACTTGGCGAGCGCACTCACGCAGTGCGTCACCACCGACGTGGCCTCGGCGTTGCCCAGCGTCTCGTACAACGCCGTGCTGCCACGCAGGTCGGCGAAGAGGACGGTGAGGTCGGAGATCTGGGTCATGCAGGGCCGAAAGTGTAGCGCCGGCCCCGTGACAGGCCCGATCGTGCCGGGCTGCGGTGGGGCCGGTGGGCGCCTGGCTCAGAGGTTGTCCAGGTACGTGCGCAGCTTGTCCGAGCGGCTCGGGTGCTTGAGCTTGCGGATCGCCTTGGCCTCGATCTGGCGGATGCGCTCGCGCGTCACGTCGAACTGCTTGCCCACTTCTTCCAGCGTGTGGTCGGTGCTCATCTCGATGCCGAAGCGCATGCGCAGCACCTTGGCCTCACGCGGCGTCAGGCTGTCGAGGATGTCCTTCACCACGTCGCGCAGGCCGGCCTGCATGGCGGCCTCGATCGGCGCCGTGTTGTTGGTGTCCTCGATGAAGTCGCCCAGGTGCGAGTCGTCGTCGTCGCCGATCGGCGTCTCCATGGAGATCGGCTCCTTGGCGATCTTCATGATCTTGCGGATCTTGTCCTCGGGGATCTCCATCTTCTCTGCCAGCGTCGGGGCGTCGGGCTCGAAGCCGAACTCCTGCAGATGCTGGCGCGAGATGCGGTTCATCTTGTTGATGGTCTCGATCATGTGCACCGGGATGCGGATGGTGCGTGCCTGGTCGGCGATCGAGCGCGTGATGGCCTGGCGGATCCACCAGGTGGCATAGGTCGAGAACTTGTAGCCGCGGCGGTACTCGAACTTGTCCACCGCCTTCATCAGGCCGATGTTGCCTTCCTGGATGAGGTCGAGGAACTGCAAGCCGCGGTTGGTGTACTTCTTCGCGATGCTGATGACCAGGCGCAGGTTGGCCTCGATCATCTCCTTCTTCGCGTCGCGGCTGGCCTTCTCGCCCTCGTTCATCTTCTTGTTGATCTCCTTCAGGTCCTCGAGCGGCACCACCGCGCGGGACTGCAGGTCGATCAGCTTCTGCTGCAGTTCCTGCACCGCGGGCAGGTTGCGCTGCAGGATCGGGCTGTAGTGCTTGGCCGCCGCGATCTCCTTCTCCGCCCACTTCAGGTTCATCACGTTGGGCGGGAAGGTCTTGATGAAGTGGTCCTGCGGCATGCCGCACTTGTCGACCACGATCTTGCGGATCTCGCGCTCGTAGCGGCGCACGTCGTCGACCTGGCTGCGCAGGATGTGGCACAGCTTCTCGATCGTCTTCACGGTGAAGCGGATCGTCATCAGGTCGTCGCTGATGGCGTGCTGCGCCTTGTTGTACGAGGCGCTCTTGTAGCCTTCCTTCTCGTAGGCCTTGCGCATCTTGTCGAAGTGCGTGCGCAGCGCCTCGAACTTCACCAGCGCGGCCTTCTTCAGCTCTTCGAGCTTCTTGGTCAGCGCCTTGCTGCCGCCCTGGCCGTCGTCGTCGTCTTCCTCGTCGAATTCGTCGAAGTCCTCCTCGGCGACGTAGTCGTCGGCCTCGTCCTCGGCGACGAAGCCATCCACGGCCTCGCTGATCTGCATCTCGCCGGCGCCGATGCGGTCGGCCATCGCCAGGATCTCGGCGATCGTGGTGGGGCTGGCGCTGATGGCCAGCATCATCGCCTGCAGGCCGCCTTCGATGCGCTTGGCGATCTCGATCTCGCCTTCGCGCGTGAGCAGTTCCACCGTGCCCATCTCGCGCATGTACATGCGCACCGGGTCGGTGGTGCGGCCGAATTCGCTGTCCACGGTGGACAGGGCGGCTTCGGCGGCCTCCTCGGCTTCCTCTTCCGTGGCGGTGGCGGTGCCGCCGCCGGCGATCAGCAGCGTCGCGGCGTCGGGAGCCTGCTCGTAGACCGCGATGCCCATGTCGTTGAGCATGGACACGATGGCCTCGAGGATCTCCTCGTTGACCAGCTTCTCGGGCAGGTGGTCGTTGATTTCCTGGTGCGTCAGGAAGCCGCGCGTCTTGCCCATCTTGATGAGCGTCTTCAGCTCCTGGCGGCGCTTGGCGGCTTCTTCCTCGGTGAGCGCCGTCTCGTCCAGGCCGAACTCGCGCATCAGCGCGCGCTCCTTGGCGCGCGAGACCTTCATGCGCAGCGGCTTGGCCTTGGCCTCCTTGCCTTCGCCGGCATCGGCCACCTCGACTTCGGCTTCGGCCTCGACTTCGGCCTCGACGTCGAGTTCGACCTCGATGTCGCCCAGGTCCTCGTCTTCCTCGACCGCCTTCTTGGCGTCCTTCTTGCCACCCTTGGCCGCCTTCGGATCGGCCTTGGCTTCGGGCTTGGCCGCCTTGGCCGCCGGCTTGGCGGGCTTGTCCGCCTTGCCCTTGGCCGCTGCCTTCGGCTCCACGGCCGCGGCGGCCTTGGCCTTGGCTGCCGGCGCCGGCGCTTCCGCGGTCTTGGTGGCCTTGGCCGTCTTGGCGGCCTTGGTGTCTTCGGCAGGGGCGGGGGCGGCGGCGGGCTTCTTGGCGGTCATGCTGTTCCTTCGGTGAGGCTGTCGCGGCATCTTCACGGCGCACGCCGGGCCGGCGCTGCACGTGCAGCCCGGCCGAGGTCGGGGGTGTCCGTCGGGGCGAAGATGGCGGTGTCGAGTGCGCGGGTTCGCCGTGAACCCGGGGAGCTGGCAGTCCTTGCGGATGAAGGTGGCCGTGCGCTGTGCTGAGCGCGCCCGTGTCAGGGGTTTGGCCGGTCCGGAGGTGCTGCTGTCACTCTTGCCGCTGCGGTAAGCCTTGGATTATACCGCGCCGGGGCCGCATGGCGTCAGGAGGGAGGCGTGATTTCCGCCGTGCGGTGCAGCTTGATGCGCTCGTGGCAGGCCCGCAGCCGGTCGAGATGCTCGCGGTCGGTGCGGCCTTCGGCGGTGAGGGCGCGCGCCTCCTGTTCGAAGTGCTCGCGCCACAGCCGGTGCATCACGCGTTGCAGGTCCTCGAAGCTGTGTTCCTCGTCGAGCGTGCCGCTGCCGACCCACTGCCGGGCCTCGTCGCGGAAGCTCTCGGCCTGCAGGGCCTCGTCCAGCGCTGCCCAGGTCTGCGGGCCGTGCTCGGTGATCTGCCGTTCCAGCCAGGCCACGGCGTCGCCGTGGCGTCCGCCCAGGTCGTGCAGCAGGTGGTGGTCGTCGCCGGACAGGCGCTCCCACCAGTCGCTGTGGCGCAGCAGCAGGCGCAGCGCCAGGTCGGCCGGACCGGCCGGCGCGCGTCTGCCGCCGCCGCGCGGCGCGCGGCGTGGTGCCGGCATCGGCGGCTGGGCGCCGGGGGCCGCACGCTGTGGCGCGGCAGCGCCTCCCCACAGCGCGACCAGGTCGTCGCTGGCCAGCCCCGCCTGGCGCGCCAGCTCCGGGAGCAGCTGGCGCTTCAGCGCGCCGTCGGGCAGCGCCTGCCACAGCGGCTTGGCCTGCGCCAGCATGCGGGCGCGGCCCTCGGCGGTGCTCAGGTCCGCGTCCTCCGAGGCCTGCTCCACGAGCTGGCGCGACAGCGGCACGGCCGCCGCCACGGCGGCCTCGAAGGCGGGCGCACCGAGCGTGCGCACGAAGCTGTCGGGGTCGTGCTCGGGCGGCAGGAACAGGAACTTCACGCTGCGCAGGTCGCTGGCGTGCGGCAGCGAGGCCTCGAGCGCCCGGCCGGCGGCGCGGCGCCCGGCGGCATCGCCGTCGAACGCGAACACGACGGCGTCGGTGAAGCGGAACAGCTTCTGCACGTGGTCGGCCGTGCAGGCCGTGCCCAGCGTGGCCACCGCGTTGGCGAAGCCCGACTGCGCCAGCGCCACCACGTCCATGTAGCCCTCGACGACCAGCGCGTAGCCCTTCTCGCGCAGCGCCGCGCGGGCCTCGAACAGGCCGTACAGCTCGCGCCCCTTGCTGAACAGCGGTGTCTCGGGCGAGTTGATGTACTTCGGCTTGCTGTCGTCGAGCACGCGGCCGCCGAAGCCGATGACCTCGCCGCCCACTGCGCGGATGGGAAACATCACGCGGTCGCGGAACCAGTCGTAGCGGCCGCGGTCGGCGTCCGCAGCCGCGCCGTCTTCGCCGTCCTTCGTGCGCACCAGGCCGGCTTCCTCGAGCAGCGGATCGTCGTAGCGCGGGAACACGCCGGCCAGCGTGCGCCAGCCGGGCGGGGCGTAGCCCAGGCCGAAGCGCGCCGCGATGGCGCCGGTGAGGCCGCGGCGCTTGAGGTAGTCGATCGCGCGCGGGCTGGCGCGCAGCTGGCCGCGGTAGAAGTCGGTGGCCTTCGTCAGCAGCTCGCCCATCGAGAGGCGGCGTTCGCGCAGCTTGTCGCGCCGCACCTGTTCGTCGGCGCTGACCTGTTCCTCGGGCACCGTGAGCCCCGCGCCCTGGGCCAGGTCGCGCACGGCTTCGACGAAGCTCAGGCCCAGGTGTTCGGTGAGGAAGCGGATCGCGTCGCCCGAGGCGCCGCAGCCGAAGCAGTAGTAGAACTGCTTGCTCGGGCTGACCGAGAAGCTCGGCGACTTCTCGCCGTGAAACGGGCACAGCCCCATCAGGTTGGCGCCGCCGCGCTTGAGCTCGACGTGGCGGCCGACGACATCGACGACGTCGACGCGCGAGAGCAGTTCCTGGATGAAGCCGGGCGGAATCACCCGGCGAGTCTACCGACCCCGCTGCCGTTGCCTGCGTCCACGGCTGCCGGCGCCAGCGCGAACATGCCCTTGTAGTCGCGCACCCAGGCCGCGACCTGGTTCGACGGCATCGGCGCCGCGATGCCCGTGCCCTGGCCGATGGTGCAGCCCAGCTCCAGCAGCGTGCGCGCCTGCGCCGGCGACTCCACGCCTTCGGCCACCACGGTGCGCCCAAACGTGCGCGCCAGCCCGATCACGCCTTCGACGATGGCGCGGTCCTGCGGGTCGGCCAGCATGTTGTGCACGAAGCTGCGGTCGATCTTCAGCACGTCGACCGGCAGCTGCTTCAGGTAGGTCAGCGGCGAATAGCCGGTGCCGAAGTCGTCGAGCGCGAAGCGCACGCCCAGCCCGCGGCAGCGGCCGATCAGCGCCGACGTGGCCTCGATGTCCTTGTGCGCCTCGGTCTCCAGGATCTCCAGCTCCAGCGAGGTCGCCAGCGGCTCGTCGTAGCGCGCCAGCAGTTCCGACAGGCGCTGCGCGAAGTCGGGCTCCTGCATGTGGCGCGCCGAGACGTTGACGCTGACGGTGATGTCGAGCCCGTTGCGCCGCCACTGCGACAGGTGCTCCAGCGCCTGCGAGAACACCCAGTCGCCCACCCGTGCCGACAGCCCGGTGTTCTCGATCAGCGGCAGGAAGCGCTGCGGCGCGATCAGCCCCTGCTGCGGGTGTTCCCAGCGCAGCAGGGCCTCGAAGCCGAGCACGCGGCCGCTGGTCATCTCGACCTTGGGCTGGTAGAAGAGCACGAACTCGCCCTGGTCGAGCGCCTCCTGCACGCGGCCCAGCGCCATCACGCGCTCCTCGGTGCGGCGGCGGTGCTCGGGGTCGAAGAACAGGTAGCCGTTGCGGCCGCTCTGCTTGGCGCCGTACATCGCGTGGTCGGCGTGGCGCAGCAGGGTGTCGGCGTCGCTGCGGTCGATGGGGTAGATGGTGGCGCCCATGCTGGCGGTGATCTGCACCGATTCCGATGCCGGGTCGATGACGTAGGGCTGCGACACCACGCGCAGCACGCGTTCCACGGCCAGCCGGGCTTCCTCGATGGTGCCGGCACGCAGCAGCAGCACGAACTCGTCGCCGCCCAGCCGCGCGGCGGAGTCGGCCCAGGTGTCGCGGCGTCGCAGCGCGCTGCGCAGGCGGCCCGACAGTTCCACCAGCAGCCGGTCCCCGGCGGCGTGGCCGAACTGGTCGTTGATCGGCTTGAAGCGGTCCAGGTCGAGGTAGCACACCGCGAGCAGGAAGCCCTCGCGATCGGCTGCGCGCATCGCGTCGGCCAGCAGCAGCGACAGGTGCACGCGGTTGGGCAGGCGCGTCAGCTCGTCGAAGTGGGCCTGGCGCTCCAGGCGCTCGCGCTGCACCTGCTGCTCGGTGATGTCGCTGATGACGAGCACGTGGTAGCGCAGGTTGCGGTTCGGCCCCGGAACGGTGCTGATGGTGGCCTGCAGCGTGCAGGTGTCGCCGCTGCGCCGGCGCTCCAGCAGTTCGCCGCGCCAGTGGCCGTGGTCGCGCAGCGCCGCCCACATGGCCGCGCGCTGCTGGCGGGCGATGGGGTCGGCAGGTGCCGGCCGCAGCAGCGACGGCACGGTGCCCAGCAATTCGGCCCGCGGCACGCCCAGGATCTCGGTGTATGCCGGGTTGGCGTCCAGCGCGCGCATGTCGGCGTCGGTGACCAGCAGGCCTTCGTGCAGGTGCTGGAACAGGCTCGCCGACAGGCGCTGGCGCTCCTGCGCCTCGTGGCGGTCGTCGATGTCGGCCAGCGTGGCGAGCAGGCGTGCCGGGCGGTCGTCGAGGTTGCGCTCGATCACCAGCAGCGTGGCCTCCAGCCAGCGCCACGCCCCGGCCGCGGTCTCGCGCGGCATGCGCAGTTCGACCTGCAGGCGGCCGGAGTCGCCGCTGCGCAGCCGCGCGATGCCGTCTTCCAGCAGCGGCCGGTCCTCCGGGTGCACGCGCTGCAGCCACTGTGCCGGCGTCCAGCGCCCGCCCTCGTGGCCTGTCAGCGAGATCCAGGCGGCCGACGCGAAGCTCTCGTTGCGCTGCATGTGCCAGTCGGCCACGCCCAGGCGCGAACCGTCCAGCGCCCATTCCCAGCGCTGCGCGCGCCAGTCGTCCTCGACGGCACGCGCATGCACCAGCAGCAGCAGGGCGAGCATCGCCATGATCCAGCCACCGACGCCCAGGTACAGCACGCTGCCGTGCCCGGGCCACAGCGGGCCGGGGCCGGCCGCCGTGCACACGACCAGCGCCACGACCAGCAGCGTGGCGCTGCCGAGCGCCGCGCCGGCATGCAGGGCCAGCGCCACCAGCAGCACCGGCGGCACGAAGAGCAGCAGGCGGCCGAGCGCACTGTCGGAGACGGTGACGCTGGCCAGCATGGCCGCCGTGGCGAGGCTGGCCGCCATCAGCAACAGCGTGCCTCCCAGGCGGTGGCCCGGTTGCAGCGCGTGCATCACGCGCCGGTCCAGCGTCAGGATCGGCAGCGCCACCAGCAGCATGCCGACCACCAGCACGCTCCAGCCGGCCGCCAGCGTCGGCCACCAGCCGCCCGCGGGCACGGGCATCGTCCAGCGCAGGCCGCTGCCGGCAACGAGCGCAGCCACCGGCGTGGCCACGGCACAGACGGCGAAGGTCAGGGCCTGGATGTCGCGCGCACGCTCCAGCCGGGCGTCGAACGCGATGGTGCGCAGCAGCCACAGCGCCGCCAGCAGGCCGGCCGTCTGCGCGACGGCCGCCACCAGCGCCGTGGCCGGTGGCAGCGCCATCGTCAGCAGGGCCAGCAGCACGCCGCCTGCGGCGCCGAGCGTGCCGCCCGCGCCCCAGCGCAGCGTGGCCGCCAGCCCGACACCACCGGACAGCGCCAGCGCGCTCCACGGCGCCAGTGGCAGCGCAACCGCCCCGAGGTAGGCGGCGACCAGGCATCCCAGCGCGACCGCCATGCCGCGCGCGCCCCGCTGGCTGGCGTGCTGCCACGACGCCAGCAGGCGTTGGAGGGGGAGGCGTTGTTCGGGTTCGGTCACGCGGGCTGTCGGACGGGCAGGGGGAACGGCCCGGCGAGGCAGGCGACGTTCCATGCTAACCGCAGGGCCCCCACCCGCAAGCCGGTTCCGCCCCCGCGAGCCGGGGACGCGGGCCCATGCAGCCGCGGGGTGCGGACCGCAGCGGCCTCAGATGGTGAAGTCGGACAGCGAGCGCCCGGCGGCCAGTGCGGCCCGCAGCCACTTGGGCTGCAGGCCGCGACCGGTCCAGGTGTCGCCCGTGGTGGGGTCGCGGTACTTGGGCGCGACCTTGCCGGTGCTGCCGCTGCGCTTGGGCGCGGCCGCGGCGCGGGTGCCCAGGTCGGCCAGCGTCAACCCGTATTGCGCCATCAGCGCCTTGACCTGCGTGATGGCCGCGGAGCGCTCCTCGCGCTGCGCGTCGAGGATCTGCTTTTCCAGGCTGGCCTTTTGTGCCAGCAGTTCTTCCAAGCTTGCCATGGGGAATCTCCGTGCGGCTGAAACTGACTGGCCCGATGCTACATCGGGCGCCCAATTCCAGCGGCGCGGAAAACCCCGCGCGGGGTTGGAATCAGCGGTAGCCGACGCGGTCCAGCATCTGCTGCACCGGCACCTGGTTGCGGCCGATCGTGGAAACCGGAACCGTTTCCACCTTGAAATCACCAAAGGCTTCCAGCGCGGGATTCTTGAGTTTCACGTCGCGCACCGCCGGCCATTCGTTGTTGCCGTTGGCGAAATAGGTTTGCGCTTCGGCGCTGGCCAGGTACTCGAGAAACTTCACCGCCGCCTCGCGGTTCTTCGCGTGGCGCGCCACGGCGCCGCCGGCGATGTTGACGTGGGTGCCGTGGTTCGCCTGGTTCGGGAACACCACGCCGATGCGCTCGATCACGGCCCGGTCGGCCGGGGCTTCCGAACGCATCATGCGCGCGAGGTAGTAGCTGTTCGTCAGCGCCACGGCGCATTCGCCGCTGGCCACGGCCTTGATCTGGTCGGTGTCGCCGCCCTTGGGGGCGCGCGCCATGTTGCCGTTGACCGCCTTCAGCCATTCCTCGGCCTTGGCCGGGCCGAGATGTTCGACCATCGCGCCAAACAGCGACAGGTTGTAAGGATGCGACCCCGAACGTGTGCAGACGCGGCCCTTGTTCACCGGGTCGGCGAGTTTCTCGTAGGTGTCGACGTCGGTTTTGTTCACGCGCTGCTTGTCATACACGATGACACGGGCGCGCGTGGAGAAGCCAAACCACTGCGATCCCTGGCCGGCGTCGGTGCTGCGCAATTGCGCGGGGATCCGGCTTTCCAGCACGCTGCTCTTCACCGGCTGGAACAGCCCGTCGGTTTCGGCGCGCCACAGGCGGGCGGCGTCGACCAGCAGGATCACGTCGGCCGGGCTGCTGGCGCCTTCGCTCTTCAGCCGCACCAGCAGGCCGGCATCGTCGGCGTCCACCCGGTTGATGCGGATGCCGGTGGCCTTGGTGAAGTTGGCGTAGAGGGCCTCGTCGGTCTGGTAATGGCGGGCCGAGTACAGGTTCAGGACCTTGTTGTCCTGGGCCCAGGCGGGAACCAGGCTCAACGTGACGAGGGCTGCGGCCAGCAGGCGGGACAGGACGGGACGGGACATCACAACTCCGGAGATCGTTGGTCGATGCCCGGAGTCTACTTGATAATGCGAACGCTTCTCAATAGTCTTACGGTGCAGGGGGCACGTAGCCCGCCGGCTGCTCGGCGCCGCCGCCGAAGAAGAACTGCTCCATCTGCCGCGCCAGATACTGCCGGGCCCGCGCGTCGGCCAGGTTGAGCCGGTTCTCGTTCACCAGCATGGTCTGGTGCTTCTTCCAGAGCTCGAAGGCTTCCTTGCTGACGTTGTCGTAGATGCGCTTGCCCAGTTCGCCCGGGTAGGGCGCGAAGCTCAGGCCTTCGGCTTCCTTCTTGAGGTGGATGCATTGCACCATGCGGGTCATGTCGATCTCCTGGGGTCGGTTCAGCTGAGTTTCTTCACCAGGACCTGGCTGCGGCGGTCCCAGTTGTATTTCTTCTTGCGTGCGTCGGGCAGCCAGTCGGGGTCGACCTGCGCGAAGCCGCGCTTGATGAACCAGTGCATCGTGCGCGTGGTCAGCACGAAGATGCTCTCCAGGCCCATCGCGCGCGCGCGCTGCTCGACGCGCTTGAGGATCCGTTCGCCGTCGCCCTGGCCTTGCGACAGCGGGCTCACGGTCAGCGCCGCCATCTCGGCCGTGCGGCGCTCGGGGTAGGGGTACAGCGCGGCGCAGGCGAAGATGATGCCGTCGTGCTCGATCACCGTGTACATGGCGATGTCGCGCTCGATCTCGGTGCGCTCGCGCCGCACCAGCGTGCCGTCGCGCTCGAAGGGCTCGATCAGCTGCAGGATGCCGCCGACGTCGTCGGCGGTGGCCTCGCGCAGGCTTTCCAGCTTCTCGTCGACCACCATCGTGCCGATGCCGTCGTGCGTGAACACCTCCAGCAGGATGGCGCCGTCGGCGGCGAAGGGCAGGATGTGCGAGCGCTCGACACCGCCTTCGCAGGCCTTCACGCAGTGCTGCAGGTAGAACGCGGGCTCGCTGGGCAGGGTGGGCGGCGGCATGCGCTGCAGCAGCCTGCGCGCGTCGGCCAGCGCCAGTTCGGTGTCGATGGGGCTCTCGGGGTCGTCGCCGTTCTCGTGGATGCCCGGCAGCTCGGTCAGGAACAGCAGCTTGTCGGCCTGCAGCGCCACCGCGGCCGAGGTCGCAACTTCTTCCATCGTCAGGTTGAACGCCTCGCCCGTGGGCGAGAAGCCGAAAGGCGACAGCAGCACCAGCGCGCCGGTGTCGATGGCGCGACGCATCGCGAGGTGGTCGACCCGGCGCACGAGGCCGCTGGACATGAAGTCGACGCCGTCGACGATGCCCACCGGCCGCGCCGTGAGGAAGTTGCCCGACACCACGCGCACGGTGGCGTTGGCCATCGGCGTGTTGGGCAGGCCCTGGCTGAAGGCGGCCTCGATCTCGAAGCGCAGCTGCCCGGCAGCCTCCTGCGCGGCGTCGAGCGCGACCGCGTCGGTCACGCGCACGCCGTTGTGGAAGCGCGAGACGTGGCCCTTGGCGGCCAGCTGCTCGTTGACCTGCGGCCGGAAGCCGTGCACCAGCACCAGCTTGATGCCCATGGCGTGCAGGATCGCCAGGTCCTGCACGAGCGTGTTGAGCTTGCCCGCCGCGATGGCCTCGCCCGCGACCGCGACGACGAAGGTCTTGCCGCGGTACATGTGGATGTACGGTGCGACGGCGCGGAACAGCGGGACGAAGGTGTGCGGAAAGACGAGGCTCATGCTGCGCCGGATTGTGCCGCAGCCCCCGGTGCAGCCCGGCGCCCGGCCATAATCCGCGCCCCGTGCCTCCACCGCGCCGCGCCGTCCAGGCGCACCCCGTCCCGCCCATCACGTACCCCGAATCGCTGCCGGTCTCGGCCCGGCGCGAGGAGATCGCGCGTGCCGTCGCCGCGCACCAGGTCGTCATCGTCTGCGGCGAGACCGGCTCGGGCAAGACGACGCAGCTGCCCAAGCTGATGCTGGAACTGGGCCGCGGCTGGGGGGCCGGCGGCCAGGGGCTGATCGGCCACACGCAGCCGCGGCGCATCGCCGCCAGCAGCGTGGCCAAGCGCATCGCGCAGGAGCTGAACTCGCCGCTGGGCGAGGTGGTGGGCTACAAGGTGCGCTTCCAGGACCGCCTGCAGCCCGGCGCCAGCGTGAAGCTGATGACCGACGGCATCCTGCTGGCCGAGACGCAGACCGACCCGCTGCTGCAGGCCTACGACACGCTGATCATCGACGAGGCGCACGAGCGCAGCCTGAACATCGACTTCCTGCTCGGCTACCTGCGCCAGATCCTGCCGCGCCGGCCCGACCTGAAGATCGTCGTCACCTCGGCCACCATCGACGCCGACCGCTTCGCGCGCCACTTCGCGTCGCGCCATGGGGCGGCGCCGGTGATCATGGTATCCGGCCGCCTGTTCCCGGTGGAGCAGCGCTGGCGGCCCTGGGAAGAGCGCAAGGACGCCGACCTCGAGGACGCGATCGCCGACGCGGTGGACGAGCTCTGGCGCGACGGGCCGGGCGACATCCTCGTGTTCCTGCCTGGCGAGCGCGAGATCCGCGAGACGGCCGACCACCTGCGCAAGCACCTCGCCAGCACGCAGGCCTCGGCGCGCGGCGGCCCGCAGCCGGAGATCCTGCCGCTCTTCGCACGGCTGTCGCAGCAGGAGCAGGACCGCGTGTTCGAGGCCGGCAACGGGCGCCGCATCGTGCTGGCCACCAACGTCGCCGAGACCTCGCTGACGGTGCCCGGCATCCGCTATGTCGTCGACGCCGGCACCGCGCGCGTGAAGCGCTACAGCTACCGCAACAAGGTCGAGCAGCTGCAGGTCGAGCCCGTCAGCCAGGCGGCGGCCAACCAGCGCGCCGGCCGCTGCGGCCGCGTGGCCAACGGCATCTGCATCCGGCTCTACGGCGAAGACGACTTCCAGGGCCGGCCCAAGTTCACCGACCCCGAGATCCTGCGCAGCAGCCTGGCCGGCGTGATCCTGCGCATGAAGGGGCTGCGGCTGGGCGACATCGAGGACTTCCCGTTCCTGGAGGCGCCGCCGAAGAAGGCGATCGCCGATGGCTACGCGCTGCTGGGCGAGCTCGGTGCGGTCGACGAGGACAACGCGCTCACGCGCATCGGCGTCGAGCTGAGCAAGCTGCCGCTGGACCCGCGCGTGGGCCGCATGATCCTGGAAGCGCGCGAGCGCCAGGCGCTGACCGAGGTGCTGGTCATCGCCGCGGCGCTCAGCGGCCAGGACGTGCGCGACCGCCCGCTCGAGGCGCAGCAGGCTGCCGACGAGAAGCACAAGAAGTTCGACGACGAACGCTCCGAGTTCATGGGCTACCTGAAGCTCTGGAAGTGGATCGAGGAAGGCCGCGGCCACGGCGAGGCGCACAACAGCCACAAGCTCACCAACCGCCAGCAGGAACAGCGCCTGCGCGACAGCTTCGTCAGCGTGCGCCGCGTGCGCGAGTGGCGCGACATCCACTCGCAGCTGCACACGGTGGTGGCCGAGCACGGCTGGCGGCTGAACACCGTGCCCGCCACCTACGAGCAGGTGCACCAGGCGATGCTGGCCGGGTTGCTGGGCAACATCGGCTGCAAGAGCGACGACGAGGACTGGTACCTCGGCGCGCGCGGCGTGAAGTTCTGGCGCCACCCGGGCGCGCACCTGAGCAAGAAGCCCGGGCGCTGGCTGGTGGCGGCGGAGCTGGTGGAAACGACGCGCCTGTTCGGTCGCGGGCTGGCGGCGATCGAGCCGACGTGGATCCCGCCCATCGCCGGCCACCTGCTGAAGACGCAGCTGCTCGAGCCGCACTGGGAGAAGAAGGCCGGCGAGGTGGTGGCGCTGGAGCGCGCCACGCTGTACGGCATCGTCATCTACAACAACAAGCGCGTGAACTTCGGCCGGGTGGACCTGCCGGCGGCGCGCGAGATCTTCATCCGCGAAGCGCTGGTGCAGGGCGACTGGGACACGAAGCTGCCGTTCCTGGCGCACAACCAGAAGCTGATCAGCCAGGTGCAGGAGCTGGAGCACAAGGCGCGCCGGCAGGACGTGCTGGTCGACGACGAGCTGATCCACGCCTTCTACGACCAGCAGTTGCCGCGCGACGTGTGCAGCGGCGCGACGCTGGAGAAGTGGTACCGCGAGGAAGTGAAGAAGCAGCCGAAGCTGCTGCACCTGACGCGCGAAGAGCTGATGCGCCATGAGGCCGCCGGCATCACCACCGCGGCCTTCCCGAAGACGCTGCGGCTGGGCGGCATCGACTGCAGCGCGGTCTACCTGCATGAACCCGGCGACCCCAAGGACGGCGTCACGGTGACGGTGCCGATCTACGCGCTGAACCAGGTCAGCGACGAACGCTGCGAGTGGCTGGTGCCCGGCATGCTGCAGGCCAAGGTGCTGGCGCTGTGCAAGACGCTGCACCAGCGCCCGCGCTCGCGCCTGGTGCCGCTGCCCGACTACGCGGCCGAGTTCTGCGCCACCGCGCCCTTCGGCCAGGGCGGCCTGCTCGACGCGCTGCTGAAGGCCGTGCGCGAGCGCACCCAGCTGGCGGTGCAGCGCAACGACTTCAAGCCCGACCAGCTGCCGCCGCACCTGTTCATGAACTTCCGCGTCGTCGACGAGCACGGCCGCCAGCTCGGCATGGGCCGCGACCTGGCCGGCCTGAAGGCCGAGCTGGGCGGCCAGGCGCGCAGCGCGTTCCAGGCGCTGGCGGCACTGAAGGTGGCCGCGCCGCCAGCCGCCGCGCCGGCCACGCCCGCCGCGGCGTCGTCCCCGGGCGGACGCGGCGTGGTGGCGCAGGTGCAGCCGCCGGCGCCGGCCGCCCCGGCCGAGGCGCAGCGCCACACCGCCTGGACCTTCGGCGCGCTGCCCGAGCTGATGGAAGTGCGGCGCGGCGGCCAGGTGCTGATCGGCTTTCCGGCACTGATCGACCACGGCACGCACGTCGAGATCGAGGTCTTCGACGAACCCGACGTGGCCGCCGCGCGCCACCGCGCGGGCCTGCGCCGGCTGGTCGCGCTGCAGATCAAGGAACCGCTGAAGTTCCTGGAGAAGAACATCCCCGACCTGACGAAGATGGGTGCGGCCTTCATGGGCCTGGGCGGCACGCTGGAAGAGCTGCGCGCGCAGATCATCGACCTGGCGCTGGACCGCGCCTTCCTGGCCGAGCCGCTGCCCGCCGACGAACGCAGCTTCAAGGCCCGCATCGACGAAGGCCGCACGCGGCTGAACCTGATCGCCGCCGAGGTCGCGCGGCTGGCCGGCACGGTGCTGGCCGAGCACGCCACCGCGCTGCGCAAGCTGAAGGACAGCAAGCCGCCGAAGGACGTGGCCGACGACGTCGCCGCGCAGCTGCAGCGGCTGGTGCCCAAGCGCTTCCTGCTGGCCACCGGCTGGGCGCCGTTGCAGCACCTGCCGCGCTACCTGAAGGCCGTGACGCTGCGGCTGGACAAGCTGCGCGCCGACCCCGCGCGCGACGCCGGGCGCCTGGCCGAACTGCGGCCGCTGGAGCAGCGCTACCTGCGCCGCGTGGCCGAGCTGAAGGGCGCGCAGCATGCGCGGCTGGACGAATACCGCTGGCTGCTGGAGGAACTGCGCGTGAGCCTGTTCGCGCAGGAACTGCGGACGCCGCAGCCCGTCAGTGCCAAACGACTCGACAAAGCCTGGCAACAGTTGGCAGGCTGAGGCCGTTCGTTCGGGTTTGCGCGCAGCCCGCCCCCCGGCTGGCGCGTTAGTTGCTCCCTACAATTCCGCGCTTGCAGTGCCACCCACCGGGGCGCTGGCGTTGGGCGCCGCCACCCGCGGCGAAGAGGACAAGACCTTGGACATGCGACTGCTCACGGCCGCCGTGCTGCTGCTGGCCCTGTGCGACACCGCCGGGGCGCAGGGCGCGCCGGCCGCGCCGGCCGCTTCGGCCGGCGACGCCGCGGCCGAGAAGTCGGCGATGGAACGCGCGCAGCGCGAGGCCGACGGACCCCGGCGCCGCATCCTCGAGGCGGCGCGGGTGCGTGGCATCGTGCGCGCCGAGCCGCCGCCCGCGGGCGCTGTCGCCGTGCCCGTGGTGGCGCCACCGGCACCGGCACCCGCGGTCGAACGGCCGGTGAACCTGGGTGCCCTGCCGGCCGTGTTCGACCCCGTGGCGCTGCCCGCCAGCGCCGCGGTCGGGGCGCCGCTGATGGCGCCCATCGAGGCGCGCACACCGGCCGCGCCGCCGCTGGCGCCACTGCCCGAGGCGCGTGCCGTGGTGCTGGATCCGCCCCGGCTGCTGAGCCGGGTCGACCCCGAGCTGCCCGGTCGGCTGCAGCGTCGCCCGCAGCGGCGCCTGGAGGTGACGGCCGATCTCGTGATCGCGACCGATGGCCGCGTCGTCAGCGTGGCGTTCCGGGGCGATCCCGACGACGAGCTGGAGACCGTGGCGCGCGCGGCCCTGCTGCAGTGGCGCTTCGATGCCCAGCCCATCGAGCGGCCGCACACGGTGCAGTTGGTGTTCAGCGGCGGCTGAAGCGCGCCGCTGCGTCCGGCCTGCTTCAGCGGCCCAGCACTTCCAGCGCGCGGTCGAGGCCGCCGCTGTGGATGGCGATCATGGCCTGCGCGGCCACGGCCGGCTTGGGGTGGTAGGCGATCGAGAGCCCGGCCGCGGCCATCATCGGCAGGTCGTTGGCACCGTCGCCCACGGCGATGGCCTGGCTGGATTCGATGCCCATCAGCTCGCACACCTCCAGCAGCACGCGCCGCTTCTCGGCGCCGTCGACGATGTCGCCCCAGGGCCGATCGAACAGCGTGCCCGTCAGGCGCCCGTGCGCGATGCCCAGCGTGTTGGCGCGTGCGAAGTCCAGCCGCAGCCGCTGCCGGATTCGTTCGCTGAAGAACGTGAAGCCGCCGGAGACCAGCAGCGTCTTCATGCCGGCGGCCTGGCAGGCGGCGACGAAGGTCTCGACGCCCGGGTTGAGCTGCAGGCGTTCCGCGTAGACCTTCTGCAGCGCTGCTTCGGGCAAGCCGGCCAGCAGCGCGACGCGGCGGCGCAGGCTGTCCTTGTAGTCGGCGATCTCGCCGCGCATGGCGGCTTCGGTGATGGCCGCGACCTCGTCCTTGCGGCCCGCCTCGGCGGCGATCTCGTCGATGCACTCGATGTTGATCAGCGTCGAGTCCATGTCGAACGCGACCAGCTTGTAGTCCGACAGTCGGGCGCCCGCGGGCACGCCGCGCACGACCAGGCCGGGGGAGGGGGTTGTCATCGCCAGGTTCAGCAGTTGAAGGGTTGGAATGCGCCGTCGAAGGACCGGCGTTCGAACTGGATGGCGGGCAGCGCGACGGTCTCGCCGTCCACCTGCACCGGCGGCAGGCGGACCTCGAAGCTCGGCACGTCGCCCGGCAAGCGCGCGCCGATGTCGATGTGCGTGTCCGCACCGGCCGGCGCCGGGCGTGCATGCAGCGGCGTGGACAGCGGCAGCGGGCCGCGGTAGGCGACGTCGATCCTGCCGACGCTGCCGACACTGCCGACACTGCCGAGAGGCACCACGTGCCGCTGGCCGCTGGCCAGATCGTGCAGGCCGACCACGGCATCGCGGTCCAGCCGCCAGGGCCGCGCATCGCCGGGCTCCAGCCGCAGCATCCCCAACAGGGGCCGGGCGTTGCGCACGGTCGTGTAGCGCCACTCGCCCAGCCAGCGTGCCGTGCCGATGCGCTCGTCGAAGCTCAGCTCGGCATGGCGCAGGATGGCCGCGCAGTCGCGCTGCGGCGTGTCGCGCCGGCAGGCGTCGGCGCGGGCCTGCACCTGCTGCTGCAGTGCGGCGCTGCGGTAGGTCGTGAAGTCGGGGCTGGGTGGACGCTGCAGCGTCACGGGCGGCAGCACCAGCCGTTCGTCGCCCAGCCACAGCGCCGGCAGCTGCACCTCCATCTGCAGCGGCGCCTCGCCCAGCGGCCCGTCCAGCCGCAGCGTGGCACTGCCGTAGGGCGCGGCGGCACCCGGCAGTGGCCCGCCGGCCGGGTGCAGCACCGCGACGTCGACGCGGTCGCCCACGTCGACGGTGGCGACGCCCAGCAGCTCCACCGACACGGGCAGCGCCAGTTCGCGTCCGCTGCGCTGCTCCTGCAGGGTGGGCCGGTCGCCGAGGAAGCGCACGCGGCGCTGGCGCGGCAGCGTCAGGCGCAACCGCAGCGGGATGCCGCTGGCGTCGCCGAGCACGTGGTCGCGCTGCGCCGATGCCTCGATGGCGATCCCCGACGGCAGCTGCATCGACAGGCGCGTCGGCGGCCCGGCCTGGCCGCCGCAGGCCTCGCGCCGCACCTCGAAGGGCGCAGTGGACGACGGGCGGAAGTAGGTGCCGTAGGGCGCCGGCAGGCAGCCGGCCAGCGGCAGTGCCGCCGCGCCCAGCAGCAGCCTGCGTCGCCGCAGCGCCGCGGTCACGGCAGCGGCCCCGTGGGCGGGCCCAGCGCGCGCAGCACGTCGCGCACGAAGTGCGCGCGGTCCTGCGGCGAGGCGATCTCGCGGTCGATGCGCAGCTTGTCGTTGCCGGCCAGCTTGATGGCGCGGTTCTTCTGCACCAGGTCGATGATCTTCATCGCGTCGATGGGCGGGTTGGGGCGGAAGAAGATGTTCATCAGCTTCGGCCCGGCGTCGATCTTCTGCACGCCGTAGGGCTTGGCCAGCACGCGCAGCCGGTGCGTGTCGAACAGCGTCTGGCCTTGCGCGGGCAGCTTGCCGAAGCGGTCGGTGATCTCCTCGAGCAGCAGGTCGATGGCCTCGGGCTTGTCCACCGTGGCCAGGCGCTTGTAGAGGTTCAGCCGCGTGTGCACGTCGCCGCAGTAGGCGTCGGGCAGCAGTGCCGGCGCATGCAGGTTGATCTCGGTGGTGGCGCTGAGCGGGCTCAGCAGGTCGGGCTCCTTGCCGTTCTTCAGCGAGCGCACGGCCTCCGACAGCATGTCGTTGTAGAGCTGGAAGCCGACCTCCATCATGTTGCCGCTCTGGTGCTCGCCCAGCACCTCGCCGGCGCCGCGGATCTCCAGGTCGTGCATGGCGAGGTAGAAGCCGCTGCCCAGCTCTTCCATGTCCTGGATGGCCTGCAGCCGCTGCGCTGCCTGCTTGGTCAGGCCCTCGACGTCGGGCACCAGCAGGTAGGCGTAGGCCTGGTGGTGGCTGCGGCCGACGCGCCCGCGCAGCTGGTGCAGCTGCGCCAGGCCGAACTTGTCGGCCCGGCTCATCACGATGGTGTTGGCGCTGGGCACGTCGATGCCGGTCTCGATGATGGTGCTGCACAGCAGGACGTTGAAGCGCTGCGCGACGAAGTCGCGCATCACGTGCTCCAGCTCGCGCTCGGGCATCTGGCCGTGGGCCACGGCGATGCGCGCCTCGGGCAGCAGCTCCTCGAGCTTCTGCTTGCGGTTCTGGATCGTCTCGACCTCGTTGTGCAGGAAGTAGACCTGGCCGCCGCGTTTCAGCTCGCGCAGGATGGCCTCGCGGATGGTGCCGCTCGTCTCGGTACGCACGAAGGTCTTGATCGCCAGCCGGCGCTGCGGCGCGGTGGCGATCACGCTCAGGTCGCGCAGGCCTTCCAGCGCCATGCCCAGCGTGCGCGGGATCGGCGTGGCGGTCAGCGTCAGCACGTCGACCTCGGCGCGCAGCGCCTTCATCGCCTCCTTGTGGCGCACGCCGAAGCGGTGTTCCTCGTCGATGACGAGCAGCCCCAGGCGCGCGAACTTCACGTCGCTGCTCAGCAGCTTGTGCGTGCCGACCACGATGTCCACGGTGCCGGCGGCGATGCCGTCGATGGCCACCTTGACTTCCTTGGCGCTGCGGAAGCGCGACAGCTCGGCGATCTTCACCGGCCACTTGCCGAAGCGGTCCACCAGCGTCTGGTAGTGCTGCTCGGCCAGCAGCGTGGTCGGTGCAAGGATCGCCACCTGCTTGCCGCCGTGCACGGCCACGAACGCCGCGCGCAGCGCGACCTCCGTCTTGCCGAAGCCGACGTCGCCGCAGACCAGGCGGTCCATCGGCTTCGGGCTCACCATGTCCTGGATCACGGCGTGGATGGCAGCGCGCTGGTCGGCCGTCTCCTCGAAGCCGAAGCTGGCGGCGAAGGCCTCGTAGTCGTGCGGGCTGAAGCGGTGGCTGAAGCCTTCGCGCGCAGCACGGCGGGCGTACAGGTTCAGCAGCTCGGCCGCGGTGTCGCGCACCTGCTCGGCGGCCTTGCGGCGCGCCTTCTCCCACTGGCCGCTGCCCAGGCGGTGCAGCGGTGCCTCTTCGGCGCTGACGCCGGTGTAGCGGCTGATCAGGTGCAGCTGGGCCACCGGAACGTACAGCGTGGCCTGGTCGGCGTATTCCAGGTGCAGGAACTCCGACGTGCCTTCGCCGAGGTCGATGTTCTTCAGCCCCTGGTAGCGGCCGATGCCGTGGTTCAGGTGCACGACGGGGTCGCCCACCTTCAGCTCCGACAGGTCCTTGATCAGCGCGTCGACGTTGCTGACCTGTTCCTGCTTGCGCCGCTTCCGCGCCTGCGGCGTGGTCGCGAAGAGCTCGGTCTCGGTGATGAACTGCACCGACACGCCGCTGTCGGGTTCGTGCCAGTGGAAGCCCTCTGCCAGCGGTGCCGACGCAATGGCGACCTTCTCGTCACCGGCCATGAACTCGGCCAGCGTCGCGACGCTGGGCACGCTGATCTTGTGGTCGCGCAGCAGGTCCAGCAGGCTCTCGCGCCGGCCTTCGCTTTCGCCGACCAGCAGCACGCGGTGCGGCGTCTTGTCCAGGTGCTGTTCCAGCGCCGACAGCGGCTCGGTCGCGCCGCGGTCCACCGACACGTCGGGCAGCGGCCGGGCCCAGTCGGTGGGGTCCTTGCCGCGCAGCGACAGCGTCGCGTGGGCCTGCGTGCGCGTGAAGAACTCGTCGGGCTTCAGGAAGATCTCTTCCGGCGGCAGCAGCGGGCGTTCGGGGTCGTGCTGCAGGAAGCGGTGGCGTTCGCGCGTGTCGGCCCAGTAGCGCTCCAGCGCCTGGTCGACCTCGCCGTGCAGCACCAGCATGGCCTGCGCACCGACGTAGTCGAAGATGCTGCCGATGCTGTCGAAGAACAGCGGCAGGTAGTACTCGATGCCGCCGCTGGCGATGCCGGTGGCGATGTCCTTGTAGATGCGCGACCGCGTCGGGTCGCCGTCGAGCTTCTCGCGCCAGCGCTTTCGGAAGTCGCCGCGCGCGCGCTCGTCCATCGGGAACTCGCGGCCCGGCAGCAGCCGCACCTCCGGCACCGGGTACAGGCTGCGCTGGCTGTCGGGGTCGAAGGTGCGGATCGAGTCGACCTCGTTGCCGAACAGGTCCACGCGGTACGGCACCAGCGAGCCCATCGGGAACAGGTCGATCAGGCCGCCGCGCACCGCGTACTCGCCCGGGCTCACCACCTGGCTCACGTGCTGGTAGCCGGCCAGCGTGAGCTGGCCCTTCAGCTTCGCCTCGTCGAGTTGCGTCTTCTGCTTGAAATGGAAGGTGGTGCCGGCCAGGAACGACGGCGGCGCCAGCCGCGTCAGCGCGGTGGTGGCCGGCAGCAGCACCACGTCGACATCACCCTGCTGCACGCGCCACAGCGTCGCCAGGCGCTCGCTGATCAGGTCCTGGTGCGGGCTGAAGGTGTCGTAGGGCAGCGTCTCCCAGTCGGGGAAGACCGCGATGCGCAGCGCGGGGTCGAAGAACGCCAGCTCGTCGGCGAGCCGCGTGGAGTCGGAGGGTTCGGCGCTGACGATGGCCAGCAGCCGCTGGGCGTCGGCCTGCTGGCGGGCCAGGCGCGCCAGCAGCAGCGCGTCGCCCGAGCCCACCGGGCGTGGCAGCGTGTAGCGCCTGCCCGGGGCGATGTGGGGTAATTGCATGGAGGGCGCGATTCTAGAATCTGGCGATGACTCCTGCTGCCCGCTGCTTCGCCCTGGTTCCGTGTGCCGGTGTCGGCCAGCGCGCCGGCACCGGCGGGCCCAAGCAGTACAGCCCGCTGGCCGGCCGCAGCGTCGTGGCGCACACGCTGGCCGCGCTGGCCGCGGTGCCGCGCATCGCCGGCACCCTGGTGGTGCTGGCGCCCGACGACACGCTGTTCGAACGCCACGCGCCCGACTTCACCGGCTGGGTGGCGCGCGTGGGCGGCGCCACGCGGGCCGCCACCGTGGCCCACGGCCTGGCCGTGCTGCGCGGCAAGGGCGCCGACGACCACGACTGGGTGCTGGTGCACGACGCCGCGCGCTGCCTGCTGCGGCCGGCCTGGGTCGAGCGGCTGATCGACGCCTGCTGGGACGACGCGGTCGGCGGCCTGCTCGCGCTGCCGCTGGCCGACACGCTGAAGCAGGAAGGCACCGGGGCGGAGGCGGGCCGGGTGGACGCCACCTTGCCGCGTGCCGGCAAGTGGGCGGCGCAGACGCCGCAGATGTTCCGCCTGGGCCTGCTGCAGCGCGCGCTGCTGCAGGCCGGCGCGGCCGTCACCGACGAGTCCGGCGCCATCGAGGCGCTGGGCCTGGCGCCGCGGCTCGTGGTGGGCGACCTCGAGAACCTGAAAGTCACGTGGCCGGGCGATTTCGCGCTGGCGGCCCGCCTGCTGGAGACACGATGAACCCGATCAACTTCCGCGTCGGCGAAGGCTGGGACACGCACCAGCTCGTCACCGGCCGGCCGCTGGTGCTGGGCGGCGTCACCATCCCGCACAGCCACGGCCTGCTCGGCCACAGCGACGCCGACGCGCTGCTGCACGCCATCACCGACGCGCTGTTCGGTGCCGCCGCGCTGGGCGACATCGGCCGCCACTTCCCCGACACCGCGGCCGAGTTCCGCGGCGCCGACTCCAGCGTGCTGCTGGCCGAGGCCGGGCGCCGGGTGCGCGCCGCGGGCTGGGAGATCGGCAACGTCGACAGCACCATCGTCGCGCAGGCGCCGAAGATGGCCCCCCACATCCCGGCGATGCGCGAGCGCATCGCGCAGGCGCTGGGCCTGGCGGTGGATGCCGTCAACGTGAAGGCGAAGACGGCCGAGCAGATGGGACCGGTGGGCGAGGGCCGCGCGATCGAGGCGCGGGCGATCTGCCTGTTGTGGCAGCGCTGATGCGCCGTTGACGCCGGGCGCCCCCCCCAATGCGGTGGAGGGCTTCGGCAAGTCTGTGGGATAGCCTCCCACGCAGCCTGCGTGGTGCAGGCTCTGTCAGGAGTTCCGCGACCATGACGTTCTTCTCGCGCCGCACCTTCGGTGCCTGTCTGCTCGGTGCCGCACTCGCCGCCGGCATCAGCCTGCCGGCCTCGGCCCAGACCCGCAGCGTGGCCTACGTGGCCCAGCAGAACGACGCGCCTGCCGCGTATCTCGTCGACTGGATCGGCAGCACACGCGCCGTGGTGGTCGCCAACGCCGGCCGCAGCGGCGGCAGCGTGGCGCGCAGCGGAGCGCAGCGCGTGGTGACGCTGGACACGCCGTTCAGCACCGAGTTCCGGGCCAGCACCTTCGATCCCTGCATCAACGACTTCCCGCTGCAGCGCCAGAGCACGCTGCAGATCGCGCTGACCACGCTGTCGGGCAGCGCCGACCGCGGCGAGTCGAAGGTGGTCGAGCTCGGCACCGTCACCACGCTGGACGGCTGTGCCGCCGGCACCGTGGTGCCGTTCGGGGCGTTGGGCGACCCCGGGCTCGCGACGCGCCACCTCGCGCTGGCGCTGCGGCCGCCGGTGGGCGACCTGGTGCCGGGTGTCGCGCTCGCCGGGTTGGGCGAGCTGCCGCGCACGGGCCCGTTCGACGCCGTCGACGTGCTGACGCTGCAGGCCGGCGGCCTGGGCAGCTTCGCCGCCAGCGGCAGCGTGGTGCCGGCCGCCTTCGATGCCGACCAGTGGCTGGTGCTGGGCCTGCCGTCGGGCGAGCGGGCCTACACGCGGGTGTCGGTCGACCGCCGCACCGGGGCCGAGGTCTGGCTCGACGTCGACCGCGCCGGCGGCGTGCCCACGGTCGCCTACCGCCGGCTGATGGTCAAGCCGATGGCCGGCGCAGGCTTCGGCACGCTGCGCCAGGCGTCGCGCATGTGGCAGTCGGGCATCTCGACCACGCCGACGAACAGTTTCGTCGTCCACCTGTACCGCGACGGCAGCGGCGAGCGCGTGTTCCGCGACCTGGTGGCCGGCACCGAGACCCGGTCGCCGCTCACCTGGACGCTGGGCGGCGGGCAGATCGTGCAGAACCGGCCGCTGGGCCCCAGCACCGGCGTGCGCACCTGGGTGCCGCTGGCCAACAACGGTGGCGGCGCCACCTTCGTGCTGGAGAGCGAAGTCATCGTGGACCCGGCGGGCGTGGCCACGCCGCTGATCGCGCCGCGCGTGAACTTCTACACCGACACCGGACCGGCCACGGCGCCCTGAGCGTGCTCAGTCCGGCGCGTGCGCCAGCGGGGGCGGCAGCGGGTCGCCGGCCTGGCGCTGCCGGAACAGGCCGGCCCGCGCCAGCACGATGGTGGTGATGGGTGCGGTGATCGACAGCACGATGATGATCAGCCAGGTGTGCAGCGCCAGGCTGCCGTCGCGGATCGAGAAGTGCACGATCGAGGCCGCCACCACCAGCCAGGCCGCCAGCGTCGACGCCAGCGCCGGGGCATGCATGCGCGCGAAGAAGTCGGGCAGCCGCCACAGGCCCAGCGCGGCCAGCAGCACCACCATGCCGCTGCCCAGCAGCAGCGCCGCCACCACCAGGTCGCTCCAGGGCGTCATTCGATGGCCTCCCCGCGCAGCAGGAACTTGGCCATCGCCACCGAGCCCACGAAGCCGAACAGCACCATCAGCAACGCGCCTTCGAAGTACATGCTGCTGTCGAAGCGGATGGCCAGCACCAGCATCAGCAGCATGCCCACCACGTACAGGAAGTCGAGCGCCAGCACGCGGTCCTGCGCGCTCGGGCCGCGCGCCAGGCGCAGCAGGCCCAGCACCATCGCCACGGCGTACAGCACGAGCGTGGCGGTGATGGCCAGCGACAGGGTCGGGCTCAGGCTCATCCGAAGATCTCCAGCAGCGGGCGTTCGTAGTCGTTCCTGAACTGGGCGATGAAGGCGGCTTCGTCGTCGAGGTCGAAGACGTGCAGCAGCAGGGCACTGTGGTCGGGCGCCAGCTCGGCCCACACGGTGCCGGGCACGACGGCCGTGATCATGGCCAGCGCTGCCAGGCCGTGGGTGTCGCGCAGTGCCAGCGGCACCAGCACGAAGGCGCCACGCGGCGGATGCCGGCGGCCGCGCAGCACGCCCAGCGCGACATCCAGCGCGGAGCGCACGACGTCGCGCCCCACGTGCAGCACCAGCCGCAGCAGCGTGCCCCAGTGCCGCAGCGGCCCGGGCGCCGGACGCAGCGGCGCCGTCAGCAGCGGCACCACCACGGCCACCAGCAGCGCCAGCAGCAGGTGCGCCGGGTGCAGCGAGCGGGCCAGCAGCAGCCAGCTGCAGAAGATGCCCAGCGAAAGCCAGGGCGCGGGCAGCAGGCGCTTCATCGCAGCACCCCATGGGGCATCGGGACATCGGCAGCGTCCGCCTCTGCAACGGGCGCGGGACGGGGCCGTGCCGACAGCACCGCGGCGATGTAGCGCTCGGGGCTGTGCAGCGCGTCGGCGGTCTGGCGCGCGTAGGCCAGCGCCGGATCGCCGCGCAGCACCAGCAGCAGCGTGGCACCCAGCAGCAGGCCGATCGGCAGCGTCTCGATGACACGCAGCCGCGGCACGGCACGGTCGCCCGCGGTCCAGAAGTGGCGCATGCCCACGCGCAGCAGGCCGGTGGCGGCGCACAGCCCCGAGGCCAGCAGCAGCCCGAACAGCGTCCAGGCGGCCGGCGTGCCCACTTCGAGCAGCGCCGTCAGCATCGACAGCTTCGCGACGAAGCCCGACAGCGGTGGCAGCCCGGCCACCACGATCGCGCACACCAGGAAGGCCAGGCCCAGGAAGGCCAGCGCGCCGGGCAGCGCACGGCCGATCAGCGCGTCCTCGTTGTCGTCGAGGTTGACGCCGGGCGGCGGCGCGGCATCGAAGAAGGCGGGCAGGCGGTCCTGGCCGTCGTCGGTCTGCTGCGGGCCGACTTCCACCTCGCGCGCACGCTCCAGCAGTTCCACCAGCAGAAACAGCGCGCAGCCGGCCAGCGTGGAGCTGGCCAGGTAGAACAGCGCGCCGCTGCTGAGTGCCGGCGCGTCGAAGCCGATGGCCGCCAGCAGCGTGCCCGACGACGCGATGACGCTGTAGCCGGCCAGCCGTGCCAGCTGCTGCGAGGCCAGCATGCCCACCGACCCGAACGCGAGCGTGGCCAGGCCGCCCCACACCAGGGCCGTGCCGCCGAAGTGCGCGGAATCGCCGGCGCCGGCCGGAAAGCACAACGTCCACAGGCGCAGGATCGCGTACACGCCGACCTTGGTGAGGATCGCGAACACCGCTGCTGCCGGGGCGCTGGCCGCGGCGTAGGCGCCGGGCAGCCAGAAGTTCAGCGGCCACAGCGCGGCCTTGGCCAGGAAGGCGATGGCCAGGATCGCGGCGCCCGCATGCAGCAGGCCGCGGTCGCTGGCGGGCACGGCGGGCAGCTTCTGCGCGATGTCGGCCATGTTCAGCGTGCCGGTCACGCCGTACAGCACGGCCACGCCGATCAGGAACAGCAGCGAGGCCATCAGGTTGATGGCGATGTAGTGCAGCCCCGCCCGCACGCGCGCGCTGCCGCCGCCGTGCAGCAGCAGCCCGTAGCTGGCGGCCAGCAGCACCTCGAAGAAGACGAACAGGTTGAACAGATCGGCGGTCAGGAAGGCGCCGTACAGGCCCATCAGCTGCAGCTGGAACAGCGCGTGGAAGTACACGCCGGCGTGCTGCCAACGCGCCAGCGCATACAGCAGCCCCGCCAGGCCCACGCTGCCGGCCAGCACGGCCATCAGCGCCGACAGGCGGTCGGCGACGAGCACGATGCCGAAGGGCACCGGCCAGTTGCCCGGCAGGTAGACGCCGAACGCCGCGGCCGGCATCCTGGCCGTCCACCCACAGCAGCAACGCCACCGCCGCCGCGAGGCTGAGCACGGTGGAGACGACGTTGGCCACCGCCTTCATCGCGCGCCGGCCTTCGCCCAGCAGCAGCATCAGCGCGGCCGTGGCCAGCGGCAGCAGCACGGGCACGAGGACGAGTTCGGCCTTCACCGGCCTTCCTCCTGCCCGTCGACGTGGTCGCCGCCGCTCAGGCCGCGCAGGGCCAGGATCACCACCAGGAACAGCGCCGTGGTGGCGAAGCCGATGACGATGGCCGTGAGCACCAGCGACTGCGGCAGCGGGTCGCTGTAGTGCAGCAGGTCGGGGGCCAGCCCGGGCTTCAGGATGGGTTCCTTGTCGATGGCCAGGCTGCCGACGCTGAAGATGAACAGGTTCACCGCGTACGACAGCAGCGACAGCCCGACCAGCACCTGGAACGTGCGCGGCCGCAGCACCAGCCAGACCCCGGCGCCGGCCAGCACGCCGATGGCCAGCGAGATCACGACCTCCACGCGGCGGCCTCCCTCGGTCCGGCATGGGCATCGGCATGCGCGTGCTGGCGCCGCGCCCGCAGCGACTGGTGCGCCAGCGCGGTCAGCAGCAGCAGCGTCGCGCCCACGACCACCGCGAACACGCCCAGGTCGAACAGGGCCGCGCTCGGCAGGTGCAGCACGCCCAGCACCGGCAGCGTCACGTGCGCCGTGTGCGTCGTGAGGAAGGGGTGGTGCAGCGCCAGTGCGCCCAGCCCGGTGGCCAGCGCCAGCAGCAGGCCCACCGCGATCCAGCGCGCCGGCAACAGGTGCAGGCGCGCTTCGACCCAGCGGGTGCCGCCCACCATGTACTGCGCGATGAAGGCGATGGCCACCACGAGCCCGGCGACGAAGCCGCCGCCGGGCTCGTTGTGGCCGCGCAGGAACAGGTGCAGCGCGAACACCACCGCCAGCGGCAGCAGCAGCCGCACCAGCACCGCCGGAACGGACAGGTAGGGCGGCACGGCGTCGCCGTGGTCGTCGGGGTCGGCCAGATCGTGGCCCCGGTCGGCAGCGTGCACGCGCTGCTGTTCGGGCACCTCGACCGACTCCAGTGCGGGCCGGAAGCGGCGCAGCAGCGCGTAGACCGTCAGTCCCACGATGCCCAGCACGGTGATCTCGCCCAGGGTGTCGAAGGCGCGGAAGTCCACCAGCATCACGTTGACGACGTTGGTGCCGCCTCCTCCGGTGAGCGCGCGGTCCAGGAAGAACGGCGAGATGCTCAGCGGCGCGTTGCGCGTGAGCAGCGCGTACGAGAGGGCCGACAGGCCGCTGCCGACCAGCACCGCCACCACCACGTCGCGGCGGCGCCGCCAGCGCGAGCGGGCGGCGGTGCCCGGGCTATCGAGCGGCAGCCGCTTGGGCAGCCAGCGCAGGCCCAGCAGGAAGAGCACCAGCGTCACCACCTCCACCGCCAGCTGCGTCAGCGCCAGGTCGGGTGCGGAGAACCAGGCGAAGGTGATGCACAGCACCAGGCCCACCACGCCCAGCATGGCCAGCGCGGCCAGGCGGTGGAACTTGGCCTGCCACGCGGCGCCGACGGCGCAGAAGGCCCCGATGACCCACAGCAGCACGAACTCGGGCGTGGCGGGCACGCGCTCACGGTCGCCCCAGGTCAGCGGCACGATCAGCGCCGAAGCCAGCGCCGCCAGCCCGGTCACGAGCACCAGCACCAGCAGCTGCGGCTGCAGCCGGCGCGTGCCCGCCAGGCGCAGCAGGCGCCGCGCGGCCAGGCTCAGCCGCGCCATGCCGCACTCGAACAGGTGCTTGCCGTCCAGCAGCTGCAGCCCCGGCGCACCGGTGCCGCGGCGTGCCTTGAAGCGCCGCGCATACCGCAGGTAGACGGCGATGCCGCCGGCCGTGGCGGCCAGACTCATCAGCAGCGGCGTGTTCACGCCGTGCCAGACGGCCAGGCTGTAGGCGGGGAGGGCGCCACCCACCACCGGCTGCGCCGCGATCGCCAGCACCGGCCCGATCGACCACGCCGGCAGCGTGCCCACCACCACGCAGGCCAGCACCAGCAGCTCCACCGGCACGCGCATCCAGTGCACCGGCTCGTGCGGCTGGCGCGGCAGGTTGCGTGCAGGCGGGCCGAAGAACACGTCGTGGCCGAATCGCAGCGAATACACGACCGCGAAGACACCGGCCAGCGTGGCTGCCAGCGGCAGCACGACCTCGACCCAGGGATGCGCGCTGACGAACACCGTCTCCGCGAAGAACATCTCCTTCGACAGGAAGCCGTTGAGCAGCGGCACCCCGGCCATCGCGGCGCAGGCCACGATGGCCAGCGTGCCGGTGATGGGCATGCTGCGGTACAGGCCGTCGAGCCGGCGCATGTCGCGCGTGCCGGTCTCGTGGTCGATGATGCCCACCGACATGAACAGCGACGCCTTGAACGTGGCGTGGTTCATCATGTGGAACACCCCCGCCACCGCCGCCAGCGGACTGTTCATGCCCAGCAGCAGCGTGATCAGACCCAGGTGGCTGATGGTGGAGTAGGCCAGCAGCCCCTTCAGGTCGTTCTGGAACATCGCCAGGTACGCGCCCAGCAGCAGCGTCGCCAGGCCGGCGCCGCCGACGATCCAGAACCAGGCCTCGGTGCCCGCCAGCACCGGCCACAGCCGCGCCAGCAGGAACACGCCGGCCTTCACCATCGTGGCCGAGTGCAGGTAGGCCGACACCGGCGTCGGCGCCGCCATCGCGTGCGGCAACCAGAAGTGGAAGGGGAACTGCGCGCTCTTGGTCAGCGCGCCCAGCAGCACCAGGCCCAGCGCCAGCGGATAGAGCGCGTGCGCGCGCACCACGTCGCCGGCGGCCAGCACCACGTCGAGCTCGAGGCTGCCGACGATGTGGCCCAGCAGCAGCACGCCGGCCAGCAGCGCCAGGCCGCCGGTGGCGGTGACGGTGAACGCCATGCGCGCGCCGCGGCGCGCGTCCTTGCGGTGGGTCCAGTAGCCGATGAGCAGGAAGCTGAAGACGCTGGTCAGCTCCCAGAACAGCACCAGCTGCACCAGATTGCCCGACACCACCACGCCCAGCATCGCCCCCATGAAGCCGAGCAGCAGCGAGTAGAAGCGCGCCGCCGGATCGTCGGGCGAGAGGTAGTAGCGTGCATACACGATGACCAGCAGGCCCATGCCGCTGGCCAGCATCGCGAACATCCACGCGAAGCCGTCCAGCCGCACGACGATGTCGATGCCCAGGCTGGGCAGCCAGTCCAGGCGTTCCACCAGCACCGCCCCGGCCGCCACCTGCGGGTACAGCAGTGCCAGCGGCACCGCCACCGCCAGCGCCACCAGCGCCGCCCACAGCGACTCGAGGTTGCGGGCGTTGGTGGGCAGCAGCGCGGCAATGGCGCTGCCGACGAAGGGCAGCAGGAGCAGCAGCAGCAACGACATGGGCCGCGAGTGTAAAGGCGGCCCTCGCGCGAGGCTCGAAAACGCATTGCAATTCAAGGACTTGCAGCGGCTTCTTGCAGTAGCCGCCGGGCCCGTCCCGCAGCGCTGTGCCGCGCGGACGCCTAGCCCAGGGCGTCGAATCCCGGGTTGAACACCACCTCCCACAGGTGGCCGTCCGGGTCCTGGAAGTAGCCGGCGTAGCCGCCGTAGAAGGTGGCCTGGGCGGGCTTGACGATGCGCCCGCCGGCCGTGGCCGCCCGCGCCAGCACGGCATCGACCTCCGCTGGCGTGCCCACGTTGTGCCCGAGGCTCAGCTCGAGCGCGCTGGGCGGCTGCGCAGGCAGGCCGGTGTCGGCCGCGAGGCTGCTGCGCGGCCACAGCGCCAGCTTCAGGCCGCCTCGCAGCGTGAAGAACGCGACGGCCCCGTGGTCGAACTCCGCGCCCTGGATGCCCGCCGTGTGCCAGCCCAGCCCGTCGCGGTAGAAGGCCACGGCACGGTCGAGGTCGGCCACGCCCAGCGTCAGCACGGTGATGTGGGGCAGCATCGGCAGCAGTCCTTGGCGGGGGCGGGGGCGGGGGCGGGCCGGCGGGGCCGGCTCACGCGCGCAGCAGGCCCCGGAAGCCCCGGGCGGCGTAGTACGAGGAAGCGCCGTTGTGGTACGTGAACACCTGGCCGTAGCGCCGGTCGCAGAACAGCGCGCCGCCGAGCGCCCTCACGGGCGCAGGCGTGGCAATCCAGCTCGAGGTCTTCAGGTCGAAGCTGCCGAGCTCCTGCAGCCGCCGGTACTGCTGCTCGGTGAGCAGCTCGATGCCCATCGCGGCGGCCATCTCGAGCGCGCTGCCGGCGGGGCGGTGTTCCTTGCGCGACTCCAGTGCCGCGCGGTCGTAGCACAGGCTGCGCCTGCCCGGCGGGCTCTCGGCGGCGCAATCGCAGAACACGGCCTGGCCGGTCGCGGCGTCGAGACCGATGACGTCGGGTTCGCCGCCGGTGGCCTCCATCTGCTGCAGCGAGGCCAGGGCTCCGGTGCCGACTTGCAGCAGCCGGTCCAGCACCAGGGGCCACGTGGCGTCCGGGTGCCGGTGGGGGTGCTGCCGGAAGCGGGCCTCCAGCGTGCGCAGCAGGCTGTCGTGGTCGTGGGCGGATCGGGTCATCGGCACGGCCCCATGTCGGATCAGTCTGCAGCGCTCCGGCTGGTTGCGCCAGGGAATGCGGTTGTCGTTGCAGGCCGGAGTGGCCTGCCCGGAGGGACTCGAACCCCCGACCTGCTGCTTAGAAGGCAGCTGCTCTATCCAGTTGAGCTACGGGCAGCGCGCGCCGGATTGTACGAACCGGCCGCTGCCGCCCGGGCTCAGCGGTTCTGGTACTGCGTCTTGCCGAACAGCACGTCGCGGGCCTTGTCGTCGTTCAGCGGCTTGCGCAGGTTCGCCAGCACCTCCACGCCGCGCTGCACGGCGGGTCGGGCGGCGATCTCGTCGAACCAGCCCTTCAGGTGCGGGAATTCGTCCCAGTCGATGCCCTGGTTCTTCCAGCTGCGCAGCCACGGGAAGATGGCGATGTCGGCGATGGTGTAGTCGTCGCCGGCGATGTAGCGGTGCTGCGCGATCTGGCGGTTCATCACGCCGTAGAGGCGCCGGGCCTCGTTGCTGTAGCGGTCGATGGCGTACGGCACCTTCTCGGGCGCGTAGATGCGGAAGTGGTGGGCCTGGCCGAGCATCGGGCCGACGCCGCCCATCTGGAACATCAACCACTCCAGCACCTTGTACCGGCCGCGCGTGTCGGCCGGCAGGAAGCGGCCGGTCTTGCTGGCCAGGTACAGCAGGATGGCACCCGACTCCATCATCGAGATCGGCTGGCCGTCCGGACCGTCGGGGTCGACGATGGCCGGGATCTTGTTGTTCGGGCTGATCTTCAGGAAGTCGGGCTGGAACTGGTCGCCGGCGCCGATGTCGACCGCGTGGGCGCGATACGGCAGGCCGCACTCTTCCAGCATGATGTGCACCTTGTGCCCGTTCGGCGTCGCCCACGAATACACTTCGATCATCACCATCCCTCACAGTGCGCTTCGGTGGAAGCGGTTGCCGACGGACTCTAAACCATGCTCGAAGGTCTGAAACGCCTGTTCGGTGGCGGTGCCGGCGCGGCCAAGGGCTGGGATGCGCTGCAACCCTGGGCCGAAGGCAAGCAGTACGTGTTCCGCGGCGTGCGCGAGAGCGAGGGCTTCGTCGTCGACGGCAAGCTCGGCGCCGCACCCTGGCGGCTGGAATGGGGCCCGTCGCAGCGCCCCTACGTGCAGGGCAACGAGCTGCGCCTGCGCGCCGAGCTCGGCCTGCCCTCGGACCTGCAGGTGGTGGTGATGAACCGCGTGCTGCAAGAGCAACTGGAGCGCGCGGTGTTCGACCAGTACGTCGAAGGCGTGCAGACGCGCATCGACAACCAGACCCCGCCCGAGGCGCGCTGGCTCGTGATGTTCCCGAAGCTGTCCGGTGCCGAGATGGGCAAGCTGAAGGAGCGCTTCGTGGCGCTGGGCAGCGTCAAGCCCTGGCTGCTGCAGTGGCTGGACGGGCCGCTGTCGGCGGCCATCGCGTCCAAGGGCCTGGACCCGGTGACGCCGTTCGTGCTGATGATCGGCCGTGGCCGGCTGACCTTGCGCACCGCGCAGACCGAGCCCGAGGCGCGCGATCTCGAAGCCTGGCTGCGCCTGTTCGAGACCGCGATGCGCGAGGCGCGCCGCGTGGGCGACCAGATGGCCGAGGCGCGCGGCCACGCGCCGAGCACGCAGCCCAGCATGTGGTCGGCCAGCAGCCAGCTGCCGCCCGACGACACCCGCAGCTGAAGCACCCGCAAGGTTCTGCACGGCCGGCGAGGCCTTGCAGGCGCATCCGGCGCCTCGCCGGGCGCTTCAGCGCAGCCCGTGGCGGCCGAGCTCGAGCTTGGCGATGGCGTTGCGGTGCACTTCGTCGGGGCCGTCGGCAAAGCGCAGCGTGCGTGCCGCGGTGTAGTAGTAGGCCAGCGGCGTGTCCTGGCTCATGCCGGCGCCGCCGAAGACCTGCATCGCCCAGTCGATCACGTCGCAGGCCATGTTGGGCGCCACCACCTTGATCATCGCGATCTCGGCCTTGGCGCTCTTGTTGCCGGCCACGTCCATCATCCAGGCCGCCTTCAGCGTCAGCAGCCGCGCCTGTTCGATGCGGCAGCGCGCCTCGGCGATGCGCTCCTGCGTCACGGTCTGCTGCGCGATGGTCTTGCCGAACGCGGTGCGGCTGCTGGCGCGTTCGCACATCAGCTTCAGCGAGCGCTCGGCCAGGCCGATGAGCCGCATGCAGTGGTGGATGCGGCCGGGGCCGAGGCGGCCCTGCGCGATCTCGAAGCCACGACCTTCGCCCAGCAGCATGTTGCTGGCGGGCACGCGCACGTTCTTGAAGTCGACCTCCATGTGCCCGTGCGGTGCGTCGTCGTAGCCGAACACCGACAGCGGCCGCAGCACGGTGATGCCCGGGGTGTCGGCGGGCACCAGGATCATCGACTGCTGCGAGTGCCTGGGCGCGGCGGGGTCGGTCTTGCCCATGAAGATGTAGATCGCGCAGCGCGGGTCGCCGGCGCCGCTGGTCCACCACTTGCGGCCATTGATGACGTACTCGTCGCCGTCGCGTTCGATGCGCGCCTCGATGTTGGTGGCGTCCGACGAGGCGACCGCCGGCTCGGTCATCGCGAAGGCGCTGCGGATCTCGCCGCGCAGCAGCGGCTGCAGCCAGCGCTGCTTGTGTTCCTCGGTGCCGTAGCGCACCAGCACTTCCATGTTGCCGGTGTCGGGGGCCGAGCAGTTGAAGACCTCGCTCGCCCAGGGCACCGCGCCCATGATCTCGGCCAGCGGCGCGTACTCCTGGTTCTTCAGGCCGGCGCCGAGCTCGCTTTCCGGCAGGAACAGGTTCCACAGGCCGGCGGCGCGCGCCTTGGGCTTGAGTTCCTCGATCACCTGCACCGGCGTCCAGCGCTTGCCGGCGGCGGTGTTGGCCTGCACGTCGGCGGCATAGCGGCCTTCGGCGGGGTAGACGTGCTCGTCCATGAAGGCCTGCACGCGGTCGCGCAGGTCCTGGGTCTTTTGCGAGTATCCGAAGTCCATGGTGTCTCCTTGAAAGAGGGCGTCAACGCGCGGCCTGGGCGAACTTCCAGGCCATCTCGGCCAGCGGTCGCGTCGAGGCGCCGGTGGCCCGGGCTTGTGCGCTGCTGGCGATGCCGTCGACCACGCGCTTGGCGATGCCCTGCGTGATCGAGGCCAGTCGGAACAGGTTGTAGGCGAGGTAGAAGTTCCAGTCGGCCATCAGCGCGCCCGGGTCGGCGCGGCCGGTGCGCTCGCAGTAGCGGCGCACGTACTCGGCTTCGCTGGGGATGCCCAGCGCCGCGTGGTCCAGCCCGCCGATGCCGCGGAAGGTGCCGGGCGGGATGTGCCACGACATGCAGTGGTAGCTGAAGTCGGCCAGCGGGTGCCCCAGTGTCGACAGCTCCCAGTCGAGCACCGCGACGATGCGTGGCGCGTCCTTCGCGAACACGAGGTTGTCCAGCCTGTAGTCACCATGCACCACCGAGACCTGGCTGTTGTCGAGCGCGGTCGCCGGCAGGTGGGCCGGCAGCCAGGCGATGAGCTGGTCCATCTCGGCGATGGGCTCGGTGATCGAGGCCAGGTACTGCTTGCTCCAGCGGCCGATCTGGCGTTCGAAGTAGTTGCCGGGCTTGCCGTAGTCGGACAGCCCGGCGGCGGCCACGTCCACACTGTGCAGCGCGGCGATGACGCGGTTCATCTCGTCGTAGATCGCGGCGCGCTCGGCGTTGGACAGGCCCGGCAGCGACTGCTCCCAGAGCACCCGCCCGTCCATGAACTCCATGACGTAGAAGGCGCGGCCGATGACGGCCTCGTCCTCGCACAGCAGCAGCATCTGCGCCACGGGCACGTCGGTGGCGGCCAGCGCGCGCATGACGCGGAACTCGCGCTCGATGGCGTGGGCCGACGGCAGCAGCCTGGCCGCGGGCCCGGGCTTGGTCCGCATCACGTACTGGCCGCCCGGCGTGAGCAGCTTGTAGGTCGGGTTGGACTGCCCGCCCTTGAACTGCTCCACCGTCAGCGGGCCGCGGAAGCCGGGCAGGTGCGCCTGCAGGTGCGCTTCGAGCGCGGCGGTGTCGAAGGCGTGGCTGGCAGCCACGGGGCGCGTGCCGGTGTAGTCGTCCATCGCGTTGTCTCTCTTGTTGTGGTCGCCGGCCGGTTCAGCGGCGACGCTCTAGCGTTCCGCCAGCACCAGCAGCTTCTCGCGCGACAGCACCACCAGGCGCGTCGGCTCCACGCGCACGGCACCTTCGCGCTCGAAGCCCTTGAGTTCCTGGTTGACGCGCTGGCGCGAGGCACCCAGCAGCTGGGCCAGGTCTTCCTGCGCCAGCGCCAGGCCGATGCGGATCTCTTCGCCCTGGGCGATGCCGTAGCTCTTGGCCAGCAGCAGCAGCTGCTTGGCCAGCCGCGCCTGCAGCGGGCGGGTGTTGAGGTCCTCGAACTGGTTGAACATCAGCCGCAGGCGGCGGCAGTTCAGGCGCAGCAGGGCGTCGTACAGCTCCACGTGCTGGGCCAGCAGGTCCTTGAAGTCGGGCTTGCGCACCACCAGCAGCGTGGTCTCGCCGTGCGTGTCGGCATCGTGCGTGCGCGGCAGGCCGTCGAAGAGCGCGATGTCGCCGAACCACACGCCGGGCTCGGCGTAGGTCAGCGTCACCTGCTTGCCCGACAGGCTCACCGAGCTGATGCGCACCGCACCGCGCGCCACGCCGCACCATTCCTCGGCCTGGCCTCCGCGCGAAGCCAGCGGCGTGCCGTCGGCGTGCCGGCGCACGATGGCGCGCGACAGGATGGCATTGCGCAGCGGTGTCGAGAGCTTGGAGAACCACGCGCCTTGTTCGATGTTGTGTCGCTCGTCGATTGTAAGAACCGGGGTATTCATGGCTTGTCTCTGACGCGACAAGGGCGCCACCATCGGCATTGTGTCCTGTCGACCCGGAGCGCCACCATGCCGGCTTCCCTGCATGCCATTCCCAGCCTTGCCGACGCGGTGAGCCCCGAAGAGTGGCAGTTGCGCTGCGATCTCGCGGCGGCCTACCGGCTGGTCGCGCTGTTCCACTGGGACGACCTGGTGTTCACCCACATCAGCGCGCGCGTGCCGGGCCCGGAGCACCACTTCCTGATCAACCCCTACGGCTTCATGTTCGAGGAGATCACGGCCTCCAGCCTGGTCAAGGTGGACCAGCACGGGGCCAAGGTGGACGACACGCCGTTCGACGTGAACCCGGCGGGCTTCGTGATCCACAGCGCGGTGCACGCGGCGCGCGAGGACGCTGGCTGCGTGCTGCACACGCACACGCTCAACGGCATCGCGGTGTCGGCCCAGCAGCACGGCGTGCTGCCGTTGTCGCAGCAGTCGATCTTCGTGCTGTCGAGCCTGGGCTACCACGACTACGAAGGCGTGGCGCTGCGCGACGACGAGAAGCCGCGCCTGGTGCGCGACCTGGGCAGCAACAACTACCTGATGTTGCGCAACCACGGCCTGCTGACGGTCGGCCGCTCGGTGGCCGATGCCTTCCTGGCGATGTACCTGTTCGAGACCGTGTGCAACATCCAGGTGCGGGCGCTGGCGGGCGGGGGCGCTTTGGTCCACGTGCAGCCGGACATCGTGCGCACGGCACAGCAGCAGGCGGCCGCGGTGACGCGCGGCCTGGGCGCCAACCTCACCTGGCCCGGTCTGCTGCGGCGGCTGGCGCGCACGAATCCGGGCCACGACGGCTGATCGGCGGCTGGCGCGCCGCGCGTGCCATCCGTGACTTCCGGCCGATGTTGGCGCCGTCGTGGTGGTCGGCTGTGGCGCCTGCCACCACAAGTGCGGGGCGGATGGCAAGCGTCTGTAACGCCGCGTGCTAGAGTGAATTTCAGTCGCGCCCACCCCCCGTTCCCGCATGCAGAAGAAGCGGCATTTGTCGTTGGTCTTGATCGGCTTGGCGCTGTCCGCAGCCAGCCAGGCAGGCTGGGCCCTCGGCTGGGCCCGGGCGCAGCAATCCGCGGTGCTGGGTGCGCCGCTGGACTTCACCGCCGCGCTGCGTCTGGACCCGGGTGACGTCGTCGCCCCCGACTGCGTGCGCGCCGAGGTGCACATCGGCGAGCGCCGCGTCGGCCCCGGTGACCTGCGCACGCAGGTCGACAGCAGCGACCCAGCAGCCCTGGTGATGCGCGTGGCGACGCTGGTGACCGTGGACGAGCCGGTGGTGGCCGTGACCTTGTCGATCGGATGCCCGGCGCGCATGTCGCGCCGATTCGTGCTGCTGGCCGACCCGCCGCTGTGGACCCCGCCGGCTGCAGCCGCCGCGAACCCGGTGGCACTGGTGGCGCTGGCCGGTGCATCCGCACCCGCTGCCGCCCCTGCACCCGCGCCGGCTTCCGCACCCGCTGCGCCAGCACCCGCTGCACCAGCACCTGCACCCAGGTCCTCGCCTGCCGCGGTGGCGCCCGCTGCGGCCACGCCGCCGGCACGGCCTGCCGCGGCACGTCCGGCACCGCGCCCGGCGACGCGGGCCACGCCGCGCCCGGCGCCGGTGCCGCGGCTGCGGCTGGAGCCTGCCGAGCCCGCGCAGCCGCCGGCCGCGGCGGTGGCCAGCGCGGTGGACGACGCCCTGCAGGCCGTGGCGCAGGCCGCGAGTGCGGCGCGCGCCGCGGCGTCCGCTGCCTCGGCAGCCGAGCAGCGCGTGGCGGCACTGGAGGCCACGCTGGTCCAGTTGCGCGGCGACGTGCAGGTGCAGCGCGACCTGGTGACCACCTTGCGGGCGCAGCTGACCGACACCGAACGCACCAGCCGCTGGCTGATGCCGCTGCTGCTGGCGCTGGTGGCGATGGCCGGCCTGGCAGGCTGGCTGTACTGGAAGCTGCGCCTGGCGCAGGCCGAGCGGCAGGCCGTGTGGCGCCGCGCGGCCGCCGAGGCCGACGCCGCGCGTCCGCCCGTGGCGACATCACAGCTGCCGCTGGTCACATCGGAACTCATGGCGCCGCCGACCGTGCCGCCGCGGGCGCCAGGCACGTTGCCGACGCCGGCGCCGATGCCGCGCGGCAGGGCGATGGCGCCGCTGGTGCCTGCCGCACCCCTGGGGCCGGTGGAGGCGCTGCCGCCCGAGTCGGTCGTGGAGCGCACGCAGGTGCTGCCGCCGCAGGCCACGGCCGTGGACAGCGGCGCGCCGCGTGATGTCACCATCGAGGAACTGCTCGACCTGGAGCAGCAGGCCGAGTTCTTCATCGTGCTCGGCCAGGAAGACGCCGCCGTCGACCTGCTGGTGGACCACCTGCGCAACACCGGCGGCGGCAGCCCGCTGCCCTACCTGAAGCTGCTGGAGATCTACCGCCGGCGTGGCGCACGCGACGCCTACGAGCGCACGCGGGCCCGCTTCAACCACCGCTTCAACGCCTACGCGCCCGACTGGGACGCCGATCTGCAGCACGGCCGCTCGCTCGAGGACTATGCCGGCGTGCTGCCACGCCTGCAGCAGGTGTGGCCGCGGCCGCTGGACGCGATGGCCGAGCTGGAGGCGCTGCTGTTCCGCAAGAGCCGCGGCGACCTGTTCGAGCTGCCCGCGTACCGCGAGGTGCTGTTCCTGTATTCGCTGGCGCGCGACCTGCTGGACCGCGAGGCCGCGGTCTCCGGCGACGTCGACCTGCTGCTGCCGCTGGCCGACGGCGGCGAGTTCAGCTCCACCTCGCCGCACCCGTATTTCGGCGACGAGCGCGATTCGGTGTTCGACTCCCAGGGGCTGCGCGGCAGCGACCGGCCCACGGCGCCGGTCGACCTGGACCTCACGCAGCCCGAGGATCCGCCGGCGATCGCGCCGGCGGCCCCCAGGCGCTAGATCTTCGCCAGCCGCTGCAGCGCGGTCTGCAGCGTCTCGTCCTTCTTCGCGAAGCACAGCCGGGCGATGCCCTGCTCGTAGCCGCCTTCGTAGAACGCCGACAGCGGGATCGCGGCCACGCCGATCTCGGTGGTGAGCCAGCGGCAGAAGTCGGCCTCGGGCAGGCTGCTGACGGCGCTGTAGTCCACGGTCTGGAAGTAGGTGCCTTCGCTGGGCAGCGCGCGCAGGCGTGTCTGCGCCAGCCCTGCACGGAACAGGTCGCGCTTGCGCTGGTAGAAGGCGGGCAGCGCGAGGTAGGGCGCGGGGTCGTCGAGGTACCGCGCCAGCCCGTGCTGCACAGGCGTGTTGACCGTGAACACGTTGAACTGGTGCACCTTGCGGAACTCGGCCGTCAGCGGCGCCGGTGCCGCCACCGTGCCCACCTTCCAGCCGGTGACGTGGAAGGTCTTGCCGAAGCTCGACACCACGAAGGCGCGCGCAGCCAGGCCCGGAATCGACGAGGCGCTGACGTGCGGCACGCCGTCGTAGACCATGTGCTCGTAGACCTCGTCGCTGATCAGCAGCACCTCGGTGCCGGCCAGCAGCGCGTCGAGCTGCAGCATCTCGGCGCGCGTCCACACCGTGGCGCTGGGGTTGTGCGGGCTGTTGACGAGGATGGCGCGCGTCTTGGGCGACATCGCCGCGGCGATCTTCGCGAAGTCGGGGCGGAACGTGCCCGGCGTCAGCGGCACGCGTACCACGGTGCCGCCGGCGAGCTCGATGTTGGGCGCGTAGCTGTCGTAGCAGGGCTCCAGCACGATGACCTCGTCGCCCGGGTGCACGCAGCACAGGATGGCGGTCAGGATCGCCTGCGTGGCGCCCGCGGTGATGGTGATCTCGGTCTCGGCGTCGTAGGCGTGGCCGTACAGGCGCGCGATCTTGTCGGCCACCACCCGCCGCAGCACCGGCACGCCGGCCATCGGTGGGTACTGGTTCAGGCCTTCGCGCATCGCGGCCGTGACCCGGTCGAGCAGGGCCGGGTCGCAGTCGAAGTCGGGGAAGCCCTGGCCCAGGTTGACGGCTCCGCGCTCGGCGGCCAGCGCCGACATCACGGTGAAGATGGTCGTGCCGACGGTGGGCAGACGCGAGGCGAGGTGGGGAGTGTGGGGAGCGGTGTGCATCAGAGTTCGTAGTCGGAAGCGGCGCCGGCGGTGCCGCCGGCCATGGCGCGCTGGATCAGCGCCTGGCTCAGGCGGTCGGAGAGTTGCTCGGCGAAAGCGTAGACGAAATGGCGCAGGTAGGCGCCGCGCTTGAACGCCACGCGCGTGACGTTGGTGCCGAACAGGTGGCCCAGCGGCCGCGCGACGAGCTCGCCGCCGGCCGGGTCGTCGCGCACCGCGGTCTCGGCCACGATGCCCACGCCCATGCCCAGCTTCACGTAGGTCTTGATGACGTCGGAGTCGATGGCCTCCAGCGCCACGTTGATCTTCAGACGCGCGCGCGCGAAGGCCTGGTCGATGCGGGTGCGGCCGGTGACGGTGGCGTGGTACAGCACCAGCGGCTCGGCGGCCAGCTGCTCCAGCGTCGGCCGCTCCGCGGCGGCCAGCGGGTGGCCGGCCGGGACCACCATCACGTGCTGCCAGTCGTAGCACGGCAGGGTGACGAGCTCGTCGTAGGTGGCCAGCGACTCGGTGGCGATGCCGATCTCGGCCACGTCGTCCAGCAGCATGCGCGCCACCTGCTCGGGCATGCCCTGGTGCAGCACCACCTGCACCTTCGGGAACTTCTTGCGCAGCGCCGACACCGGTGCCGGCAGGAAGTAGCGTGCCTGCGTGTGCGTGGTGGCGATGCTCAGCGTGCCGGCGTCCTGCTTGCTGAACTGCTCGCCGATGCGCTTGAGGTTGGCCACCTCGCGCAGGATGATGTCCACCGACTTCAGCACTTCCTGGCCGGGTTCGGTGACGCGGCGCAGACGCTTGCCGTGGCGCGCGAAGATGTCGACGCCCAGCTCTTCCTCGAGCTCGAGGATGGCCTTGCTGATGCCCGGCTGCGACGTGAACAGCGCCTTCGCCGTCTCGGTGAGGTTCAGGTTGCGGCGCACCGCCTCCTGCACGAAGCGGAACTGGTGCAGGTTCATGGTGCGGCAGGCGTGTCCAGGGCCGCCAGGCCGGCTGCGGCCAGGGCGGCGATCACGTGGGGGCTCTCGCCCGCGGCATGGTGCAGCGTGAACACCGTGCCCGGGTGCGCGGCACGCAGGCCGTCCACCAGGGCCGGCAGGTCGCGGCGCACGTGGCCGCCGGCACCCAGGAAGAGCGGCAGGATCTGCACCTGCGTGCAGCCCGCGGCGGCCAGCTCGGCGCCCACGCTGGGCAGGTCGGGCGCCATCAGCTCCAGGTAGGCCAGGCGCACGGCGGTGCCGGGCCGCGCGGCGCGCACCTGGGCGGCCACGGCCTCGAACGGCTGGGCCCAGCGCGGATCGCGCGCGCCGTGGGCGAAGAGGATCAGGCCTAGGGTCATCGGTTGTCCAGGAAGAAGGGCATCAGCGGAAGCGCACGAGCCACGTGAAGGCCGCCAGCGACAGCAGCAGGTAGATGAGGCTCGGCGTGGCGGCCACGATCCACGGCGTCCACGCGCGCAGCAGGCCGATGTGGCCCGCCAGGTTGTTCAGCAGCACGAAGCTGATGCCCAGCAGGATGCCGCCGAAGACCTTCAGGCTGACGCTGCCGCCGCGCGCGTGCAGGTAGGCGAAGGGCAGCGCCAGCGCCACCATCACCAGGCAGGCCAGCGGGTACAGCGCCTTCTTCCAGAAGCGGATCTCGTGGTTCTGCGCGGCCTGTGCCTGGTCGCTCAGGTGCGCGCTGTAGCGCCACAGCTCGGCCGTGGTCATGGTCTTCACGGGCAGCACGGCCGCGGCCACCACGGCCGGCGTCAGCGTGCTCTGCCACAGCAGCTGCGCGCTGCGCTCCTGCTGCACGGCGGGCTCGCCGATCTGCCGCGCCAGCGGCCAGCGCGTCGTCTCGGCGTCGCGCAGCGTCCAGGTGCCGGCACCGTCGACCTGGCCCTGCGGCGCCGCGATGCGCCGCACCAGGCGGCCGTCGCTGTCGAACTCGAAGATGCGGATCCCCTCGAGCGCGCCGCTGCTGCTGGTGCCCTGCAGGTTGATGCTGAAGCTGCGTTCGCCCTCGGGTGTGCTGCGCTTCTCCTTCAGCCAGGCGCCGGCACCGCCGACCTTCAACCCGCCGGAGAAGCGGGCCTTCAGCGTCACGCTCTCGCGTTCGCTCCAGGGGGCGATGTAGTCGCCGATGACGAAGGTGACGGCACCGAAGACCACGCCCAGCACCGCCAGCAGCGACAGCGCACGCCCCGGGCCGAGGCCGCCGGTGCGCAGGATCGTGAACTCGCTGCTCTGCGCCATGCGCGACAGCGCGTAGATGCTGCCGATGAGCACCGCGATCGGGATCAGCTCGTACAAGTGGCCCGGCAGTTCGTAGGCCGCGGCCAGCACCGCGGTGCCGACGGTGCGCCCGCGGGAGCCGACGTCGTCGAGCTCGTCGACGAAGTCGATGAAGTAGAACAGCGACAGGAAGGCCAGGGCCACGAACAGCACCGACGAGACGATGTCGCGGTAGAGCAGCCGGCGCACCGTCTTCATGCACCGGCCCCCTGCGTGCGCCGGGGCCCGGCGGGCAGCAGCCGCACCACGGCCGCATGGTCGCGCCACCACAGCAGCGCCAGCGCCAGCACGAAGGCCGCACCGTGCAGGCCGGCGAGCCCCGCACCCAGCCCGACGCGGCCGCTGGCGACCCAGGTCTGCGACAGGTTGATGAGGTTGTAGTAGACGACGAAGCCCAGCAGCGCGAACAGCAGGTTCCAGTTGCTGGCGCGCCGCGGATTGGTGGCGGCCAGGCCGATGCCGATCAGCAGCAGGTTCGCGGCGCCGAACAGCAGGCCGAAGCGCCACACCAGCTCGCCCTGGTGGCGCGGGGTGGGCTGACGGATGAGCTCGATCGTGCGCAGCGCGCGCGGCGGCCGCGACTCGACGTCGCGCACGCGGCGCTCGTCGGCCAGCACGCGGTAGGTCTCGAAGCTGGAGAGCGTCTTCTCACCGGTGCGCAGGTTGACGTCGTTGCGCTGGCCGCGCTGCAGCACGAGGTAGCTGTCGCCGCCCTCCCGCTCGAGGCGGCCGCTGCGCGCCGAGGTCACCGACTCGCTGCCTTCCTGCTGCGACAGGATGAACACGTTGCGCGCGTTGACGCCGTCGCTGCTCTCGCGCTCGATGAAGAAGACGCGGCGGCCGTCGCTGGAAGTCTGGAACACCCCCGGCGTGACGCGCGAGAGGTCCGAGCGCTGGGCGTAGCGGTCGCGCAGCTCGAGGCTGTTGCGGTTGCCCCAGGGCCAGACGAAGAACAGCAGCAGCGCGATCACCAGCAGCACCGGCCAGGCCGTGCGCAGCACCGGCCGCACGAAGCGCGACAAGCCGACGCCGCTGGCGAACCAGACGGCCATCTCGCTGTCGCGGTACATGCGGCCGAGCGTGACCACGATCGCCACGAACAGCGACAGCGCCAGGATCATCGGCAGGTAGCCCAGCGACAGGTAGCCCAGCAGCAGCACCACGTCCTGCGGTGCCACGGCGCCGCTGGCGGCCTGGCCGATGGTGCGGATCAGCATCATCGTCAGCACGATGGTGAGGATCACGACCAGCGTCGCGCCGAAGCTCCGGGCCAGTTCGCGACGCACAGTTGAATCGAATAACATCCGCGGCTTTTCTAGACGGACAGGAATTATGGACTTCAAGACGCAAGTTGCCGCTGCGGCGGGCCTGGGCGCAGTGGCCGCCGATGCCTTGCTGCTGGTGGTGGCCGGCAGTGCGGTGCCCGGCGACCTGGACAAGAGCCTGGCCGGCGTGCTGACCGCCGCCGTCAACGCCGGCGACTTCGCGTTCAAGTCCGGCAGCACGCTGTACCTGCACCGTGTCGACGGCGTGAAGGCCGGCCGGGTGGTGGTGGCAGCCGCCGCCGACGGCTCGGTCAAGGCCTTCCGCAAGGCGGTGGCCGCCGGGGTCGGCGTGCTCAAGAGCGGCGGCGCGCGCCGCGTCGCCGTGGCCCTGGCCGGCGCCGAACTGACGGCCGACCACGCCGAAGCGCTGGTCACGTGCGCCAGCGAGGCGTTGTACGTCTACCGCGCCACCAAGCCCAGCGCGCCGGCCGCGGCCAAGCTGGCGAGCTTCGCGCTGGTCTGCAGCAAGGAGCAGAACGCGGCCATCGCCGCGGGCCTGCGCACCGGCGAGGCCATCGCCGCCGGCGTGGAGCTGGCGCGCGAGTGCGCCAACCGCCCGGGCAACCACTGCACGCCGACCTACCTGGCCAACACGGCGCGCCAGCTGGGCAAGGACCACGGCCTGAAGGTCGAGGTGCTGGAGCGCAAGGACGTCGAGAAGCTGGGCATGGGCTCGTTCCTGGCCGTGGCACAGGGCTCGGCCGAGCCGCTGAAGTTCATCGTCGCGCGCTACAACGGCGGCGCCAAGACCGCCGCGCCGGTGGTGCTGGTGGGCAAGGGCATCACCTTCGACACCGGCGGCATCAGCATCAAGCCGGCCGCCGAGATGGACGAGATGAAGTTCGACATGGGTGGCGCGGCCAGCGTGCTGGGCACGCTGAAGGCGGTGGCGCTGGCGAAGGCCAGGGTCAACCTCGTCGGCATCATCCCGGCCTGCGAGAACATGCCCAGCGGCACGGCCATCAAGCCGGGCGACGTGGTCACCAGCATGTCGGGCCAGACCATCGAGATCCTGAACACCGACGCCGAAGGCCGCCTGATCCTGTGCGACGCGCTGACCTACGCCGAACGCTTCAAGCCCGCGGCCGTGGTCGACATCGCCACGCTCACCGGCGCCTGCGTGATCGCGCTCGGCGGGGTGCGCTCGGGCCTGTTCAGCAGCGACGACACGCTGGCGGCCGACCTGCTGGCTGCCGGCGAGAAGAGCGCCGACCTGGCCTGGCGCATGCCGCTGGACGAGGAGTACGACGACGCGCTGAAGAGCAGCTTCGCCGACATGGGGAACGTCGGCGGTCGCGCCGGCGGCGCGATCACGGCGGCGAAGTTCCTGCAGCGCTTCACCGCCAAGCTGCGCTGGGCGCACCTCGACATCGCCGGCACGGCATGGAAGTCGGGCGCCGCGAAGGGCGCCACCGGCCGCCCGGTGCCGCTGCTGACGCACTACGTGCTGTCGCAGGCCAAGTGACGGCGCGGCGGCGGCCGTGATCTCGGAGGTCGAGTTCCACACCGGCGTCGCCGACGAGCTCGACTTCGCCTGCCGCCTGCTGCGCAAGGCCTACCGTCGGGGCGCGCGGGTGCTGGTGACGGCACCTCCCGAGAAGCTGGCGCGGCTGGACCGCGCGCTCTGGGTCTTCGAGGAGCGGGACTTCGTGCCGCACGTCCTGGTGGGCGACCAGGCCGCCCGGCCGCAGCCCGGTGCGGGCGTGCTGGCACGTACACCCATCTGGCTGGCCGGCGCCGCGCCGCTGCCAGGCGCGCCGGACGTGCTGGTGAACATCGGCGCCGACGCGCCCGAGGACCTGGCGCGCTTCTCGCGCGTGATCGAGATCGTCGGCGCCGACCCCGATGCCGAGCAGGCCGGCCGGCAGCGCTGGCGCACCTACAAGGCCCGCGGCCTGCAGATCACGCACCATGCTGCGGCAGCACGCGACTGAGCGGGCCGCGACAACCCTGTCGGCGCCGGGCGCGCTTGTTGCGTTGACCCTTCATCTCCAAGGCCAACCCTCGCTTCCCCCGGGTCGGAGGGGTTGTCATTTGGGGTATCGTTTCGCGCTTCTTTCTTTCCTTTCGTTTGTCTTGAAGACAACACCACCGGAGGTTTCCAGCATGCAACTCAAGCTGAATGTGATCGTTGGCGCTGCCGCCGCCCTGCTCGCGGGCACGGCCTATGCGCAAGACCTGGTCGTCAAGATCGGCCACGTCGGCCCGACCAGCGGCGCCATCGCGCACCTGGGCAAGGACAACGAGAACGGCGCCCGCATGGCGATCGAGGAACTCAACGCCAAGGGCGTGATGATCGGTGGCAAGAAGGCCAAGTTCGAACTGCTGGCCGAAGACGACGCCGGCGACCCCAAGCAGGGCACGGCCGCCGCGCAGAAGCTGGCCGACAGCAAGGTCAACGGCGTCATCGGCCACCTGAACTCGGGCACCACGATCCCGGCGTCGAAGATCTACAGCGACAACGGCATCCCGCAGATCAGCCCCTCGGCCACGAACCCCAAGTACACCCGCAACGGCTACAAGACCGCCTTCCGCGTCGTCGCTGACGACGTGCACCTGGGTGGCACGCTCGGCAAGTACGCCGTGACGCAGCTGAAGGGCAAGAGCATCGCCGTCATCGACGACCGCACCGCCTACGGCCAGGGCGTCGCCGACGAGTTCGAGAAGGGCGTGAAGGCCGCCGGCGGCAAGACCGTGGGCCGCGAGTTCACCAACGACAAGGCGACGGACTTCACCGCCATCCTGACCAGCCTGAAGGCCAAGAAGCCGGACATCGTCTTCTTCGGCGGCATGGACGCCGTGGCCGGCCCGATGATGCGCCAGATGAAGCAGCTGGGCATCGAGGCCAAGTTCATGGGCGGCGACGGCATCTGCTCGAGCGAGCTGCCGAAGCTGGCCGCCGGCACCATGGCCGACAGCCAGGTCGTCTGCGCCGAAGCCGGTGGCGTCGAGGGCGCGGCCAAGAAGTCGATGGACGACTTCCGTGTCGCCTTCAAGAAGAAGTACAACGCCGACGTCCAGGTGTACGCCCCGTACGTGTACGACGCCGTCAACGTGATGGTCGCCGCGATGGTGAAGGCCGGCTCCGCCGAGCCCGCGAAGTACCTGCCGGTGCTGGCCAAGATCGAGCACAAGGGCGTCACCGGCAACATCGCCTTCGACAACAAGGGCGACATCAAGAACGGCGCGCTGACCCTGTACACGTACAAGGGCGGCAATCGCGAGCAGCTCGCCGTCGTGCGCTGATCGTCTTCAGCCACTCCGCGTGACAGGCGCCCTGCGGGGCGCCTTTTTCATGCCCGCGCGGCGGAAGCGGCTTGATCCAGGGCAAGCCTCGGCGGGCGCCGCTGGCTAGAGTGCCGCATGCCTATCGAGTTATTTGCCCGCGGCGCGCACCGCTGCCTGATGTTCAGCGACCTCAGCGGCGAGGACGGCGACGCCGTGCAGGCCAACCAGTTCCTGGTCGTCGATGGCGACACCGGCGCGGTCATCGACCCCGGCGGCAACCTCGCCTACAACGAGCTCTACGTGGCGATGACGCACCACTTCGCGCCGAGCCGCCTGTCGGCCATCGTGGCCTCGCATGCCGACCCCGACATCGTCGCCTCGCTGGACCGCTGGATGACCGCAACGCAGGCACCGGTCTACATCTCGCGCGTGTGGGAGCGCTTCATTCCGCACTTCTGCAAGCCGGGAAAGACCACGGGCCGCGTCGTCGGCATCGCAGACGCCGGCATGCGCATCCCGGTGGGCGGCAGCGAACTGGTGGCGCTGCCCGCGCACTTCCTGCACGCCGAGGGCAATTTCCAGTTCTACGACCCGGTGGCGCGCATCCTGTTCTCGGGCGACCTCGGCGTCTCGCTGGGCACCGGTGCGCAGGCGCAGCAGGTCGCGACCTCGCTGGCGCCGCTGCTGCCGCGCATGGAGGGCTTCCACCGCCGGTACATGGTCGGCAACCAGGTGCTGCGCTGGTGGGCCGACATGGTGGGCACGCTGGACATCGACATGATCGTGCCGCAGCACGGCGCACCGCTGGCCGGGCCGGCGGTGGGCGAGTTCATCGCCTGGGCGCGCGAGCTGCGCTGCGGCGTCGACCTGATGGGGCCCGGCAACTACCGCGTGCCGGCCTGAGGTTCAGCCCCTCGGCGGCCGGGGCAGCCGGTCGTAGAGCCGGCACAGCTCGGCCAGCCGCTGCGCGTGCCAGGCGTGCACCTGGCTCCACTGGAAGCGCCACTCCCAGTAGCCCTCGCCCTTGCCGGGGAAGTTCATGCGGCAGCTGCCGGGCAGGCCCAGCACGTCCTGCATCGGGTGCACCGCGGTGTCGGCGACGCTGGCGCAGGCGGCGCGGATCATCGTCCACGGCATGTCGTGGCCGTCGGTCGCGAGGTAGCCACGGGCGAAGTGGCGCTCGTGCTCGCTGGCCGCGGACCACCAGCCCGCCACGGTGTCGTTGTCGTGCGTGCCGGTGTAGACCACCGTGTCAGGCTCGTGGTGGTGCGGCAGGTACTTGTCGCTGGCGTCGCCGCCGAAGGCGAACTGCAGGATGCGCATGCCGGGGAAGGCGAAGGCCTTGCGCAGGGCCTCGACGTCGGGCGTGATGATGCCCAGGTCTTCCGCGATGATGGGCAGCGGCCCGAGCGCCTGCGCGACGGCCTCGAACAAGGCCGCACCGGGGCCAGGCACCCAGCGGCCGTTCAACGCGGTGGGCTCGCTGGCGGGGATCTCCCAGTAGCCGGCGAAGCCGCGGAAGTGGTCGATGCGCACCACGTCCACCAGTTCGAAGATGCGGCGCACGCGTTCCACCCACCAGGCATAGCCGTCGGCAGCGTGCGCGCTCCAGCGGTACAGCGGATTGCCCCAGCGCTGGCCGGTGGCGCTGAAAAAGTCCGGCGGCACGCCGGCCACCACCGTGGGCCGGCCGTCGTCACCGAGTTCGAAGAGGTGCTGGTTGGCCCACACCTCGGCGCTCTGGTGGGCGATGAAGATCGGCGCGTCGCCGACGATGCGCACGCCCCGGGCGTGGGCATGGGCGCGCAGTGCCGCCCACTGGCGGAAGAAGCACCACTGGCCGAAGCGCCAGAAGGCCACGCGCCCGGCGTGCTGCGCCGCCGCCGCAGCCAGCGCCGCCGGCTCGCGGCGCACCAGGGCAGGTGCCCAGTCGCACCAGTCGGCCCAGCCGTTGGCCTCGCACAGCGCCATGAAGAGTGCGTAGTCGTCGAGCCAGCTTGCCTGCGCGGTGCAGAAGGCGGCGAAGTGCGCCTGCTGCTCGGCGGTGCCGCGGGCGGCAAAGCGGTCGGCCGCGCGGGCCAGGCGCTCCATGCGGAACGGCACGACGTGCGCGAAGTCCACGTGCTCGGCCGACAGCCCCGGCACCGGTTCCAGGTCGGCGGCGTCGAGCCAGCCCTGTGCGTGCAGCTCGTGCAGGTCCACCAGCAGCGGGTTGCCGGCGAAGGCCGAGGTGCTCATGTAGGGCGAGTTGCCCGGGCCGATGCCGCCCAGCGGCAGGATCTGCCACAGCGTCTGGCCGGCGCCGGCGAGCCAGTCGACGAAGTGGTAGGCCTCGGCGCCGAAGTCGCCCGAACCGTGCGGGCCGGGCAGGGAGGTCGGGTGCAGCAGCACGCCGCTGGCACGTGGGAATCGCATGGTGGGCTTGTCCTTGCAGGAAGAGGCGTCGGGCTGACGGACGGCAGGTGTCAGCCGCCGGCGTCGCGCAGCAGCACGACGCTGCGCGCGCGCAGCCAGAAGCTGTCGGCGCCGTCGCGGCGCCAGGGGCTGCGGCCATCGGCGGCGGTGCTGTCGAGTTCGGCGTGCCAGTCGCCCGGCGGCAGCGCGAAGGCCGCGTCCATGTCGCGGCCGTTGATCAGCAGCAGCAGCGGCGCGCCGCCGCGGCCGGGCGCGCCGATCAGCGCGCCCAGGATGCGCGAGCTGCGGTTGTTCCACTCGTCGGCCGTCAGGGGGGCGCCGCTGCGGCGCAGCCAGGTCAGGTCGTGGCGGCCTTGCGCGTCGGGCAGGCCGGTGTACCAGCGCTCGCCCAGCGGCAGCAGCGTCTTGCGCAGGTGGATCACGTGCGCGGTGAAGTCGATCAGCGCGGTGTCGGCCGCGGCCCAGTCGATCCAGGTGGTCGCGTTGTCCTGGCAGTACGGGTTGTTGTTGCCACCCTGGCTGTGGCCGAGCTCGTCGCCGGCAGCCAGCATCGGCGTGCCTTGCGACAGCAGCACGGTGGCCAGCAGCGCGCGCTGCAGCCGCGCCCGCAGCGCCAGGACCTCCGGGTCGCCGGTCGGGCCTTCCCAGCCGCAGTTCCAGCTGAGGTTGTGGCCGTGGCCGTCGCGGTTGTCTTCGCCGTTGGCCTCGTTGTGGCGCATGTCGTAGCTGACCAGGTCGGCCAACGTGAAGCCGTCGTGCGAGACCACGTAGTTCACCGACTCCGCAGGCGGTCGCCGACGCGGCTGGTACAGGTCGGACGAGCCGGCCAGGCGCAGTGCGAACTCGCCGCGCGTGCCGTCGCCGCCGAGCCAGAAGGCGCGCGTGGTGTCGCGGAACTTGTCGTTCCACTCGAGCCAGCCGTTCGGAAAGCCGCCCAGCTGGTAGCCGCCGGGCCCGAGGTCCCAGGGCTCGGCGATGAGCTTGGCGCCCGCCAGCACCGGGTCCTGCGCCAGCGCGTGGAAGAACGGGCCCTGGCGGTCGAAGCCGTGCCCGCTGCGGCCGAGCACGGGCGCCAGGTCGAAGCGGAAGCCGTCGACGTGCATCTCCTGCACCCAGTAGCGCAGGCTGTCCAGCACGAACTGCAGCACGCGCGGCTGGCGCAGGTCGAGCGCGTTGCCGGTGCCGGTGATGTTGTCGTAGAGCCGCCGGTCCGCCTGCAGGCGGTACCACGCACAGTTGTCCAGGCCGCGCCAGGACAGCGTGGGGCCGTGTTCGTCGGACTCGGCGGTGTGGTTGTAGACCACGTCCAGCAACACCTCGATGCCGGCGGCGTGCAGGCGCTGCACCATGCGCCGGAACTCGTCGCGCGGTACGGCCGTGGCGGCGTAGCGTGGCTCGGGGCAGAAGAAGCCGATCGTGTTGTAGCCCCAGTAGTTGCGCAGGCCCATCTGCGCCAGGCGCCGCTCGTCCAGGTGCTGGTGCACCGGCAGCAGGCTCACCGCGGTGACGCCCAGCCGCTGCAGGTGGGCGATGGCGGCGTCGCTGGCGAGACCGGCATACGTGCCACGCTCTTGCGCGGGGACGCCGGGCATGCAGCGCGTGAAGCCGCGCACGTGCAGCTCGTACAGCACGGTGTCGGCCAGCGGCGTGTGCAGTCGGCGGTCGCCCTGCCAGTCGACGCGGTCCTGCACCACGCGCGCCTTCAGCGCACGCGGACCGTTGTCGCGCATGTCCATGTGCTGCGGATGCACGGCGTCGGCGCCGAAGTGCGGGTCGGACCAGTCGAAGCCGCCCGGCGGCAGCACGATCTCGCGCGCCCAGGGGTCGAGCAGCAGCTTGTGCGGGTTGCAGCGGTGGCCGCGGTCGGGGCGCCAGGGGCCGTGCACGCGCAGGCCGTAGACCAGGCCTGCGGCGGCGCCGGGCAGGTGGCCGTGCCAGACGTCGCCGCTCTGCGCCGGCAGGGCCAGCCGCGCCGTCTCGGTGCTGCCGCTGTCGTCGTACAGGCACAGCTCGACGGCGCTGGCGTGCGACGAGGCGATCGCGAAGTTCACGCCGCGGTCGTCGCAGTGCGCGCCCAGCGGCCAGGCGCGACCCGCCTGCAGCAGCGGCTCCTGCCGGGTCAGACGGTCCACGTGAAGAACACCGTGGCCAATGGCGGCAGGGTCAGCACGATGGATTGCGCATGGCCGTGCGCCGGCACGTTCTCGCTGCGCGCGGCGGCCATCGGCGTGCCGACGTTGCTGCCGCCGTAATGGGCCGAGTCGGTGTTCAACCGCTCGTGCCAGGTGCCGGCGGCCGGCACGCCCAGGCGCACGCCCTGGTGCACCACGGGCACGAAGTTGCTCACCACCAGCAGCATGTCGCCGTTGCTGCCCCGGCGCACGAAGCTGTAGACGCTGCGCGCGGCGTCGCCGTGGTCGATCCACGCGAACCCGGCGCTGCTGAAGTCCTGCGTGTGCAGCGCGGGCGTGCTGCGCAGGAGGCCGTTGAGGTCGCGCACCAGGCGCTGCAGGCCGGCGTGCTCGGGTTGCTGCAGCAGGTGCCAGTCGAGGCTGATGTCGTGGTTCCACTCGCGTTCCTGGCCGAACTCGCAGCCCATGAACAGCAGCTTCTTGCCCGGGTGGCCGAACATGAAGCCGTAGTAGGCCCGCAGGTTGGCGAAGCGCTGCCAGCGGTCGCCGGGCATCTTGCCCAGCAGGCTGCCCTTGCCGTGCACGACCTCGTCGTGGCTGAGCGGCAGCACGAAGTTCTCGTTGAAGGCGTAGACGAGGCCGAAGCTCATCTCGCCGTGGTGGTGGCGGCGGTGGATGGGGTCGCGTGCCATGTACTGCAGCGTGTCGTGCATCCAGCCCATGTTCCACTTGTAGTGGAAGCCCAGGCCGCCGGCGTAGGTGGGGCGGCTGACGGCGGGGAAGGCCGTGCTCTCCTCGGCCAGCGTCACCGCCTGCGGCCGTTCGCCGCCGATGACTTCGTTGGTGCGTTTCAGGAACGCGATCGCCTCGAGGTTCTCGCGCCCGCCGTGCACGTTGGGGATCCACTCGCCGGGCTTGCGGCTGTAGTCGCGGTAGAGCATCGAGGCCACCGCGTCCACGCGCAGGCCGTCGATGTCGAAGCGCTCCAGCCAGTACAGCGCGCTGCCCACGAGGAAGTTGCGCACCTCGGTCCGGCCCACGTTGTAGATCAGCGTGTTCCAGTCGTTGTGGAAGCCCTCGCGCGGATCGGCGTACTCGTACAGGTGGGTGCCGTCGAAGCGTGCCAGACCCCAGGTGTCGGTGGGAAAGTGCGCCGGCACCCAGTCGAGCAGCACGCCCAGGCCGGCCGCATGGGCGCGGTCGACGAAGCGGCGGAAACCCGCAGCCGCGCTGCCGTGCGCCGCGTCCTGCGGGCTGGCGAACCGGGCCGTGGGCGCGTACTGGCCCAGGGTCTGGTAGCCCCAGCTGCCGTCGAAGGGGTGCTCGCTGACCGGCATCAGCTCCAGGTGCGTGAAGCCCATGTCCTGCGCGTAGGGCACCAGCGTGTCGGCAAGCTCGTCCCAATCGAGCCAGCGGTTGCCTTCTTCGGGCTTGCGCCGCCACGAGCCCAGATGCACCTCGTAGATGCTCATCGGCGCGTCAAGCGCATTGGCCGCCTGGCGGGCTGCCGACGGCGGCGCCACGGGCGGCATCGTGGCCACGATGCTGGCGGTGGCCGGGCGCAGCTCGGCCTGGCGGGCGAACGGGTCGGCCTTCTGCGGCAGCAGTTCGCCGTGCGGTCCCAGCAGCTCGAACTTGTAGCGCGCGCCCGGGCCCACGCCGGGCAGGAAGATCTCCCACACGCCGCATTCGCGGCGCAGGCGCATCGGGTGGCGGCGGCCGTCCCAGTGGTTGAAGTCGCCGACGACGCTGGTGCGCGTGGCGTTGGGCGCCCAGACGGCGAACGCGGTGCCCGCCACGCCGTCGATCGTGCGCGGCGTGGCGCCCAGCACCTCGTAGGGCCGCAGGTGCGAGCCTTCTCCGAGCAGCCACACGTCCATCTCGCCGAGCACGGCGCCGAAGCGGTAGGGGTCGTCGATCAGCGCCGTGCTGCCGTCGGCCCAGGTGGCTTCCAGGCGGTAGGCGCCGCTGCGGGCCACCTGGCGCTCGAACACGCCGTCGGCGTGTCGGCAGTCGAACTGGCCCAGCGAGCGCCCGCCCGGTGTCAGCGCCCGCAGCTTCGTGGCGCCCGGCACGAAGGCGCGGATCCAGTGGCTGCCGTCGGCCGCGCGGTGCGGCCCGAGCACGCCGAAGGGGTCGCCGTGGCGGCCCTGGCGCAAGGCATCGACGTCGTGGAGGGTGAGCATCAGCGCTGCGGGTCGATGTTCCAGACCTCGCGAGCGTATTCCAGGATCGTGCGGTCCGACGAGAACAGCCCCATGCCGGCCACGTTGGCGATGGCCTTGGCGGCCCAGGCATGGCGGTCGCGGTACAGCGCGTCGACACGCGCCTGCGCCTGCACGTAGCTGTCGAAGTCGGCCAGCAGCAGGTAGTGGTCGCCGCCCCAGAGCAGCGAGTCGACCAGGCCGCGGTAGCGCGCCGGCTCCTCGGCCGAGAACACGCCGCCGGCGATGGCGTCGAGCACCGCCTTCAGCACCGGGTTCTGCTCGCACACGCGCAGCGGCTGGTAGCCGCCGTTCTTCAGCGCCGCGACCTCGGGGGTCTTGAGGCCGAAGATGAAGATGTTGTCGTCGCCCACCTGCTGCCGGATCTCGATGTTGGCGCCGTCGTCGGTGCCGATCGTCAGCGCGCCGTTCATCGCGAGCTTCATGTTGCCGGTGCCCGACGCTTCGGTGCCGGCGGTGGAGATCTGCTCGGACAGGTCGGCGCCGGGCATGATGACCTCGGCCACCGAGACGCCGTAGTTCGGGATGAACGCGACCTTCAGGCGGCCGCGCAGCCGCGCGTCGTGGTTGACGACGCTGCCGACGTCGTGGATGAGCCGGATGATGTTCTTGGCCATCGCGTAGCTCGACGCCGCCTTGCCGGCGAAGACCACGGTGCGCGGCACCCAGTCGGCGTCGGGCGCGGCCAGCATCGCCTGGTAGCGGCTGATCACGTGCAGCACGTTCAGCAGCTGGCGCTTGTATTCGTGGATGCGCTTGACCTGCACGTCGAACAGGCTGTCGGGGTCGACCTCGATGCCGGTGCTGGTGCGGATGTGCGCCGCCAGCCGTGCCTTGTTGGCCCGCTTGACGGCGAGGAACTCGGTGCGGAACGCCGCATCGGTGGCCAGCGGCCGCAGCCTGGCCAGTTCGTCGAGCCGCAGCCGCCAGCCGCGCCCAATGCGCTGGTCCAGCAGCGCCGCGAGCCCCGGGTTGGCCTGCGCCAGCCAGCGCCGCGGCGTCACGCCGTTGGTCATGTTGGTGAAGCGGTCGGGCCACAGCAGCGCGAAGTCGGCGAAGATGGTCTGCACCAGCAGGTCGCTGTGCAGCGCCGACACGCCGTTCACCTTGTGGCTGCCCACCACCGCCAGGTGCGCCATGCGCACGCGGCGTTCGCCGGACTCGTCGATCAGCGACAGCCGGCGCAGGAAGCCGTCGTCCCCGGGCTTGCGCCGGGCGGCGTCGGCCAGGAAATCGTGGTTGATGCGGAAGATGATCTGCAGGTGCCGCGGCAGCACCTGCTGCATCAGCGCCACCGGCCAGGTCTCCAGCGCCTCCGGCATCAGCGTGTGGTTGGTGTAGCTGAACACGCGACCGGTCAGCGCCCAGGCGGCGCCCCACGCCATGCGGTGCTCGTCGACCAGCAGCCGCATCAGTTCGGCGACGCCGATCGCCGGATGCGTGTCGTTCAGGTGGATGGCCACGCGGTCGGCCAGGTTGGCCAGCGTGCCGTGCTCGTCCAGGTGGCGCGCCAGGATGTCCTGGATGGAGGCGCTGGTGAAGAAGTACTCCTGGCGCAGCCGCAGCTCGCGTCCGGCCGGCGTGCTGTCGTTGGGGTACAGCACCCACGAGATGTTCTCGAACTCGTTCTTGTACTCGGCCGCCCGGGCGTAGTCGCCGCTGTTGAAGGCGTGCAGGTCGATCTGCGAGGGCGCCATCGCCTTCCACAGGCGCAGCGTGCTCACGCGCTCGGTGCCGTGGCCCGGCACCACCATGTCGTAGGCCTTGGCCGCCACTTCGCCGGCGTGGCGCCACGCCGGCGGGGCGTCGGGACCTTCGGCCTGCTCGACCCAACCGCCGAACCGCACCGGGTAGGACAGGGCGCTGCGCGGGAACTCCCAGGGCGTGCCGTCTTCCACCCAGGGGTCGGGATGCTCGATCTGCCGTCCGCCCTGGATGCTCTGCGCGAACATGCCGAACTCGTAGCGGATGCCGTAGCCCATCGACGGCAGGCCCACGGTGGCCATCGAGTCGAGGAAACACGCCGCCAGACGCCCCAGGCCGCCGTTGCCCAGGGCCGCGTCCTTCTCTTCGGTGGCCAGGTCTTCCAACCGCGTGGCGTGCTGCTGCGCCGCGGCTGCCGCGCCGGCCTCCAGGTCCAGCGCCGCCAGCGCATTGCCGAGCGTGCGCCCGATCAGGAACTCCATCGACAGGTAATACACCCGGCGGGCACGCTGCTTGCGATCGTGGGCATCGCCCTCGACCCATCGGCGTGACAATGACTCGCGGGCCACCTGCGCCACGGCGTGCATGACGTCTGCGTGCGAGGCTGCGGCCGGGGCCACGCCCACCGTGGACAGCAGATGGTGGTCGACCAGGGAGCCGACGGTGGCGGGGCTGGAAGAAGGCTTGGCAGTCATGGCGGAAGTGTCAGAAGGCGGAGGGCCCACGGCGGATGCACGACGCGTGCCGCGGCAGCGCAGTGTCCGCGATCGCCGTTGCGGGCGTCAATGGTGGGCGTCGCATCATGACGTAGTTTCACTACATCGACAGCCTGCCGTTTGTCACGGCAACGCATACGTTGGAATCAAAATATTGAACTGGAACAATGATTTAAACCAGACATCTGATGTTTTGTATGAGAAATGCATTGTTCTTTCCGAGCAGAACTGAACCGTCGATGCCTGATGATCTGATGTAATTTTCCTGCCATCGCACGATCCGACAACACCACGAGGAGACACGATGAAAACGACCGATGCCGCCCAGACCTTCGACCTGCCACGCCGCGCCGTGGCACTGGTGCTTGCCGGCGGCCGCGGCAGCCGCCTGAAGAACCTGACCGACAACCGCGCGAAGCCCGCCGTGTACTTCGGCGGCAAGTTCCGCATCGTCGACTTCGCGCTCAGCAACTGCATGAACAGCGGCATCCGCCGCATCGGCGTCATCACGCAGTACAAGAGCCACAGCCTGCTGCGCCACCTGCAGCGCGGCTGGGCCTTCCTGAAGACCGAGATGAACGAGTTCGTCGACCTGCTGCCGGCGCAGCAGCGCGTGGACGAGGAAAGCTGGTACCGCGGCACGGCCGACGCCGTCTACCAGAACCAGGACATCCTGGCGGCCTACCGCGCCGACTACGTGGTGGTGCTGGCCGGCGACCACATCTACAAGCAGAACTACGCGCTGATGCTGGCCGACCACGTGGCGCTGGGCAAGGAGGTCACGGTCGGCTGCATCGAGGTGCCGCGCGACGAGGCGCGCGCCTTCGGCGTGATGGCCATCGACGAGCAGCGCAACATCCTCGAGTTCGTCGAGAAGCCGCCCGAGCCGCCGGCGATGCCGGGCAAGCCCGACCGCGCGCTGGCCAGCATGGGCATCTACATCTTCAATGCGCGCTACCTGTACCGCGAGCTCGAGCGCGACATGGCCGACCCCAACTCCAGCCACGACTTCGGCAAGGACATCATTCCGAAGATGGTGCGCGCCGGTACCGCGGCGGCGCACCCGTTCGAGCTCAGCTGCGTCGGTGCCAAACCCGGCACCGGCGCCTACTGGCGCGACGTGGGCACCATCGACGCCTACTGGGACGCCAACATCGACCTCACCGCGACCGATCCGCTGCTCAACCTGTACGACACGCACTGGCCCATCTGGACCTACCAGCAGCAGCTGCCGCCGGCGAAGTTCGTGCACAACCAGGACGACCGCCGCGGCATGGCCATCGAGTCGGTGGTCTCCGGCGGCTGCATCGTCTCGGGCTCGGTGTTCCGCTCGGTGCTGTTCTCGATGGTGCGCGTGCACTCGTATGCCTCGGTGAGCTGGGCGGTGCTGCTGCCCGGCGTGGAGGTGGGGCGGCACGTGCGGCTGAACCGGGTCGTCGTCGACCGCGACTGCGTCATCCCCGACGGCATGGTCATCGGCGAGGACGCCGCCGCCGATGCGCAGCGCTTCTACCGCACCGATTCCGGCATCACCCTGGTCACGCGCGACATGCTGCGCAAGCTCCAATGACGATGCGGGTGCTGCATGTGGCGGCCGAGGTCTTCCCGCTGGTGAAGACCGGCGGCCTGGCCGACGTGGTCGCGGCGCTGCCGGCGGCGCAGGCAGAGCAGGGCGCCGACGTGCGCCTGCTGCTGCCCGGCCTGCCGCCGGTGCTGGAGGCGGTGCAGGGCGCGCGCACCATCATCGACATCGGCGCCTGCTTCGGCGCCTTGCGCGTGCGCCTGCTGCTGGCGCGCATGCCCGGCACCGGGCTGCCGGTGTACGTGGTCGACGCGCCCTACCTGTACCGCCGTGGCGGCAGTCCGTACCAGGACAGCCAGGGCGAGGAGTGGCCCGACAACCTCCAGCGCTTTGCGCTGCTGGGCTGGGTGGCTGCCCACCTGGCGGCCGAGGATGCCGACCCGCAGTGGGTGCCCGACATCGTGCACGCGCACGACTGGCACGCCGCGATGGCGTGCGCCTTCATGGCCGAGCACACGCCCACGGCGGCGGCGTCGGTGTTCACGGTGCACAACCTGGCATTCCAGGGCCTGTTCGCGATGCACGACTGGGCCATGCTGGGACTGGCGTCGCGCCTGATGTCGCCGGCCGGGCTGGAGTTCCACGGCCAGCTCAGCTTCATGAAGGCCGGGCTGAAGTTCGCCGACCGCGTGACGACCGTGAGTCCGACCTATGCCCGCGAGATCACCACGCACGAGTTCGGCTGCGGCCTCGACGGCGTGATCCGCGGCCGCGGCGCCGACGTCTGCGGCATCCTGAACGGTATCGACTGCGAGATCTGGAACCCGGCCACCGATGCCGCCATCGCGGCGCGCTACGACGCCGAGCGCCTGGCCGGCAAGGCGCAGTGCAAGCGCGCGCTGCAGGCCGAACTGGGCCTGGACACCGAAGCAGGCGCGCTGGTGCTCGCGGTGGTGAGCCGGCTCACGGCGCAGAAGGGGCTGGACCTGGTGCTGGCCGCCTTGCCCGAACTGGTGCGCCAGGGGGTGCAGTTCGCGGTGCAAGGCACGGGCGAGCCGGCGCTGGAGGCGGCCTTCCGCATGGCGCAGCAGGCGCACCCGGGGCGTGTGCACGTGCACATCGGCTACGACGAGGCGCGCGCGCACCGGCTGGTGGCCGGGGCCGACGTCATCGCCGTGCCCTCGCGCTTCGAGCCCTGCGGGCTGACGCAGATGTACGGCCTGCGCTACGGCACGCTGCCGGTGGTGCGCCGCGTCGGCGGGCTGGCCGACACCGTGATCGACCTCGACGCGCAGCCCGACGGCACCGGCTTCTGCTTCGACGCCGCCACCCCGCTGGCGCTGGCCCAGGCCGTCCAGCGCGCCGTGCGCCGGCACGCCGACGAGCCGGCCTGGCGGGCGGCCATGGTGCGTGCGATGGCTGCGCCGCTCTCGTGGGCGCAGCCGGCTCGCGCCTACCAGGCGCTGTACGGCCGGGCCCTGGCCGCACGGCGGGCCTGACGGCTGCAAGCCGCGTGCTTGGGTGGCACGCGGCTTGCGGCAGATGCCGGAGATGCCGGGCGCCGTCGCGACCGGCCGCCGACCCGCCACCGCCGCCATGCACGACAGCACCTCCCGCCCGTCCCAGGTCTTCGACACCGTGCTGGCCGGTGGCCACCTCGTCGACCCCGCACAGGGCCTGGACGGCCACTTCGACGTGGCGGTGCATGGCGGGCGCATCGCAGCGGTGCTGCCGGCAGGCAGCGACCTGCCGTCGCGCCACCGCATCGACGTGCGCGGCCGGCTCGTGATCCCCGGCATGATCGACACGCACGCCCACGTGTTCCAGCACGTCACCGGCCGCTTCGGGCTGGAGGCCGACCTGTGCGGCGTGCGCTCGGGCGTGACCACGCTCATCGACCAGGGCGGCCCGTCGTGCATGACGCTGCCGGCCTTCCGCGCGTTCGTCGTCCAGCCCAAGGCCACACGGGTGTTCGCGTACCTCTCGACCTACCTCGTGGGCGGACTGGAGGGGCACTACTACCCGCAGCTGTACCGCCCCGACTGCGTCGACGTGCAGGCCACGACGCGGGCGGCGCTGGCCAACGCCGACATCGTCAAGGGCTTCAAGGCGCACGCCGAGCTCGGCGGCTTCGCGCGCTGGGGCATCGAGGTGGTGCGGCTGTCGGCCGACATCGCACGCCAGGCCGGCCTGCCGCTGTACATCCACTTCGGACAGCTCTGGCCGCTGCCGGCCGAGGGCGCGAACGGCATCGACGCCGACACCATCCTGGCCGACGTGGTGCCGCTGTTGAAGGCCGGAGACATCCTGGCGCATCCGTTCACGCGCCACCCCGGGGGCTTCGTGGACCGCCAGGGACGGGTGCACGGCATCGTGCGCGAGGCGCTGGCGCGTGGGCTGAAGGTCGACGTCGGCCACGGCTCGCACTTCAGCTACCGGCAGGCCCGCATCGCGCTCGACGCCGGCATCGTGCCGCACACGCTGGGCGCCGACATGCACGGCTACAACACCGCGGTGCCCGCGCCTGCCGGCACGCCGGCCGTGCACAGCGACGCCGAGCACATGTTCTTCGGCCAGGTGCGCTTCTCGCTGGCCTCGGCCATGACGGCGATGCTGGCGCTGGGCCTGCCGCTGCAGCAGGTGGTGCGCATGGTCACCTGCAACGTGGTCGATGTCTTCGGCTTGCCGTCCGAGCTGGGCACGCTGGCCGTGGGCCATCCGGCCGACGTGACGGTGCTGCACGACGAGAGCGGCCGCTGGCTGCTGCGCGACAACGAAGGCACGCAGCTCGTCGGCAGCCGCCTGCTGCGGCCCGCCTTCTGCCTGCGCGACGGCGTGCGTTTCGAGGCCGACGCCGGCATCCTGCCGGCGGCAGAGGCGGCGTGAAGGCCCGCGGCGGCCCGGCTCTGCGCCGGGCCGCGCCGCCAGCCGCGCGGTCGCTCAGCCGATCAGGCCGCGCTGGCGCAGCAGCTCGATGACGCGGTCGGCGGCCCGCTCGGCCGTCAGCTCGGTGGTGTCGATGCGCAGTTCGGGCGCTTCGGGCGCCTCGTAGGGCGAATCGATGCCGGTGAAGTTGCGCAGCTCGCCGCGGCGCGCCTTCTTGTACAGGCCCTTCACGTCGCGGCTCTCGGCCACGTCGAGCGGCGTGTCCACGTGCACCTCGATGAACTCGCCTTCGGCCACCAGGCTGCGCGCCAGCCGGCGCTCGGCGCGGAACGGCGAGATGAAGGCCGTCAGCACGATGAGGCCGGCATCCACCATCAGGCGCGCGACCTCGCCGACGCGGCGCACGTTCTCCACGCGGTCGGCCTCGGTGAAGCCCAGGTCCTTGTTCAGGCCGTGGCGGATGTTGTCGCCGTCGAGCAGGTAGCTGTGGCGGCCCAGCGCGTACAGGCGCTTCTCCACCAGGTTGGCGATCGTCGACTTGCCCGCGCCCGACAGCCCCGTGAACCACAGCACCACGGGCTTCTGCCCCATCAGCGTGCCACGCGCGGCCTTGTCGATGTCGACGTGCTGCAGGTGGATGTTGTGGGCGCGGCGCAGTGCGAAGTGCAGCATGCCGGCGCCGACCGTGTTGTTGCTGAGCCGGTCGATCAGGATGAAGCCGCCGGTGTCGCGGTTGGTGCCGTAGGGGTCGAACGCCACCGGTCGGTCGAGCGCGATGTTGCACACACCGATCTCGTTGAGCTCCAGCTGCTTGGCGGCCAGCTTCTCCAGCGTGTTGACGTTGACCTTGTGCTTGGGTTCGGTGATGGTGGCGCTGACCGTGCGCGTGCCGATCTTCAGCAGGTAGGGCCGGCCCGGCAGCAGCGGTTCGTCGGCCATCCAGACGATGCTGCACTCGAACTGGTCGGCCACCTCGGCCGGCGTCTCGGCGCGCGAGATGACGTCGCCGCGCGAGATGTCGATCTCGTCATGCAGCGTCAGCGTCACCGACTGGCCGGCCACCGCGCGCTGCAGGTCGCCGCCGTGCGCGACGATGCGTGCCACGGTGCTCTCGCGCCCCGAGGGTTGCACGCGGATGCGGTCACCGGGCGCGATGCTGCCGCTGGCGATGAGTCCGCAGAAGCCGCGGAAGTCGAGGTTGGGGCGGTTCACCCACTGCACCGGCAGGCGGAAGGCGTCGGACTGCAGCCGGGTCTCGTCGATCTCGGTGGTCTCCAGGAAGCCCATCAGCGTGGGCCCGTGGTACCAGGCCATGTTCTCGCTGGCCGTGGTCATGTTGTCGCCCTTCAGGGCCGACAGCGGGATCGTCGTGATGTCCTTCAGCCCGATCTGCTGCGCGAAGGCGCGGTACTCCTCGTCGATGCGGTTGTAGACCTGCTGCGAGTACTCCACCAGGTCCATCTTGTTGATCGCCAGCACCACCTTGCGGATGCCGATCAGGCTGACCAGGAAGCTGTGCCGGCGCGTCTGCGTCAGCACGCCCTTGCGCGCGTCGATCAGGATCACGGCGACGTCGGCGGTGGAGGCGCCGGTGATCATGTTGCGCGTGTACTGCTCGTGGCCGGGCGTGTCGGCGACGATGAACTTGCGCAGGTCGGTGCTGAAGAAGCGGTAGGCGACGTCGATCGTGATGCCCTGCTCGCGCTCGGCGCTGAGGCCGTCGACGAGCAGCGCGAAGTCGATGTCTCCGCCCTGCGTGCCCCACTTCTTCGAGTCGGCCTCGATCGCGGCCAGCTGGTCCTCGAACAGCATCTTCGACTCGTAGAGCAGGCGGCCGATGACGGTGCTCTTGCCGTCGTCGACCGAGCCGCAGGTGATGAAGCGCAGCAGGCTCTTCTTCTCGTGCTGCGCGAGGTAGGCGCCGATGTCGCTGGCGATCAGGTCGGAGACGTGGGCCATGTCAGAAGTACCCCTCTTGCTTCTTCTTTTCCATCGATGCGGCCGAGTCGTGGTCGATCATGCGGCCCTGGCGTTCGCTGGTGCGCGTGAGCAGCATCTCCTGGATGATGTCCACCAGCGTGGCGGCTTCGCTCTCGACCGCGCCGCTCAGCGGATAGCAGCCCAGCGTGCGGAAGCGCACCTTCTTGAGCATCGGCACCTCGCCGGGCTTCAGGCGCTGCGCCATGCGGTCGTCGTCCACCATGATCAGCGTGCCGTCGCGGTCGACCACCGGGCGCTCGGCCGCGAAGTACAGCGGCACGATCGGGATGTTCTCCAGGTGGATGTACTGCCAGATGTCGAGCTCGGTCCAGTTGCTGATGGGGAAGACGCGGATCGATTCGCCCTTGTGCTTGCGGCTGTTGTACAGATGCCAGAGCTCGGGCCGCTGGTTCTTCGGGTCCCAGCGGTGCTGCGCGGTGCGGAAGCTGAAGATGCGCTCCTTGGCGCGGCTCTTTTCCTCGTCGCGGCGGGCGCCGCCGAAGGCGGCATCGAAGCCGTGCTTGTCCAGCGCCTGCTTCAGGCCTTCGGTCTTCCACATGTCGGTGTGCACCGCGCTGCCGTGGTCGAACGGGTTGATGCCGCGGGCCTGGGCCTCGGGGTTGTGGTGCACGATGAGCTGCATGCCCATCTCGGTGGCCATGCGCTCGCGCATCGCGTACATGTCGCGGAACTTCCACGTGGTGTCCACGTGCAGCAGCGGGAAGGGCGGCGGTGCCGGGTAGAAGGCCTTGCGTGCCAAGTGCAGCATCACTGCGCTGTCCTTGCCGATCGAGTACAGCATCACCGGCCGTTCGGCTTCGGCGACCACCTCGCGCAGGATGTGGATGCTCTCGGCCTCCAGACGTTGCAGATGGGTGAGTTGGACAGGTGTGGCCATGGCGTCGATGCGAAGGAGCGCGGTGGGCTGACAGGGGACGGACAGCAGGTGCTGCATTGCAGCAATTCGCGTGCCGCCGGGGCGCGAGTATCGCCGATGCAAAGGCCTGCAGGCACTGTGCCCGTGCATTCGTGGGATCCGCCGAGGGCCCCCGCCGGAACGGCTCTTGCACGCGGCTACAGTCTCGACGAGGAGAACCCCGATGCACCTGGAACGACTGCACGACCCGCAACTGCTGCAGGCCGTGATCGATATCACGCGCCGCGCCGGCGAACTGATCCTGCAGGTCTACGCGACCGACTTCGCGGTGCGCGGCAAGACCGACGCGTCGCCGGTGACCGAAGCCGACGAACGCGCAGAGGCCCTGATCGTGCCGGCCCTGCAGATGCTGGCGCCCGAGGTGCCCATCGTCGCCGAGGAGGCGGTGGCCGGCGGCGCCGCCCCCGAGATCGGCGACTGGTTCTGGCTCGTCGATCCGCTCGACGGCACGAAGGAGTTCATCAGCCGCAATGGCGAGTTCACCGTCAACATCGCGCTGGTGCACCAAGGCGTGCCCGTGCTGGGCGTGGTGCTGGCGCCGGCGCTGGGCCGGCTGTTCGCCGGTGTGGCAGGGCAGGGCGCGTTCGTGGAAGACGTTGCGGGCCGGCGCCCCATCCGCTGCCGTGCCGTGCCGGCCGCGGGGCTGACGGTGGTGGCCAGCCGCTCGCACGGCGATGCCGCCGCGCTGGACGCCTACCTCGCCGGGCGCACGGTGGCGTCGCTGGTGAATGCCGGCTCGTCCCTCAAGCTGTGCCTGGTGGCGGCGGGCGAGGCCGACCTGTACCCGCGGCTGGGCCGCACGATGGAATGGGACATCGCCGCGGGGCACGCCGTCCTGGCCGCTGCCGGCGGCCGGGTGCAGACCCTGCAAGGCGAGCCCCTGCGTTACGGCAAGGCCGGCTTCGACAACCCGCATTTCGCCGCCAGCGCCGCCTGAACGGGTCCGCCGCGGGCGGGTCGGCCCCGAAACGAGGGGGCTGGTCTGGCTCTTGCTCGTGCATTCCGTGGCGAATTGGGGGGGTGTGGTCCAACCCCGGCCGATAACATCGCCTGTCTGCATTCGAACGACACACCGCACCATGAGAGCTCGGGTTGGGAACTGGATCGCTGCGCCGCTGCGCGCCGTGCTCGCGTTGGCGCTGGTGGTGGCCGTGGCGGCTTGCGGCGGCTCGCGCAGCGCCTCGGGCAACGACGTGGTGGTCAGTGGCAGCGCCTCGGCCGAGACCTTCGTGCCCGGTGCCACGGTGGTCTTCACGATGGTGGTGCAGAACGTCGGCAACGAAGCTGCGCGCGACGTCCGGCTCACCCAGCAGTTGGGCAGCTTCCTGGTGCAGACCGGCTTCACCTGCGCCGCCGGCGGCGATGCCGTGTGCCCGGCCGTGCTGGGCCCGGTGATGTCGGTGCCCACGCTGGGCGTCGGCGGCATCCTCACCTTCAACATCAGCGCCACGGTCAACGTCATCACCAGCGGCACCATCAGCAGCACGATGACGGCCACGGCTGCCGACGACATCGGCCGCGTCAACAACGCCGCCACGGCGACGGCGAACGTGGTGGTCACCGCCACCAGCCTGGGCGTGACGCAGAACGCCGAGCCCGGCGTCGCGGCGGGTGCGGCCACCACCTTCCAGGTCGTCGTGGCCAACCCCACGGGCGCGACGGTCGTGAACAACCTGGCGCTGCAGTGGAACGCCACGGCGCCCTTCGCGCTGGAAGGCATCACCGTCACCTGCACGGCCACAGGCGGCGCCACCTGTCCGGCCGACCAGCCGCCATCCGCCAGCATGAGCTTCACCATGCCCACGCTGGGCGTGGGCCGCTCGCTGGTGTTCAGCTTCACCGTGCCCACCGCCACCAGTGCGCGCGGCACCATCACGAGCACCGCGACCGTCAGTGCCGAAGGCGACCTGGACGCGGCCAACAACACCTCGGTGGCCACCACGCTGGCTTCCGACGGCCGCAACGGCGCCTACGAGGTCTATGCCGCCAATGGCCGGCTGTACGCGTTGAACATCGACTTCGACGCCCGCCAGTACACCTTCAGCGGCAGCGGCTTCGCCGACACCCGCACCTTCGCCCCGGCCGACGACGGCGGCTTCGCGACCACGCTGGGCGAGCACCTGCGTTCGGCCGAAGACCTGGTGGTGGGCGCGCACGCGGTGGGCGGCAGCAAGGTGCCGTATGTCGCGGCACGGCGCTTCGCCACGGCCCTGGGCGGGCTGCCGGCCACGCTGAACCTGATGCTGCGCAACGTCAACGCCGACGGCAGCGGCGCCGTCACGCGGGCGGCCACGGCGCGGGTCAGCGGCAACGTGCTGCAGGTCTGCCAGGACGACTTCGAGGTGGTGCAGGCCCAGAGCTGCGGCGTCGGCGCGCTGCGCAGCTTCGTGCTCAGCATCAGCGGCGACACCTACACCGGCGTCGACACCGCCAGCGGCAAGAGCTTCAGCTTCCGCCTCGCGCGCTCGGGCGCCGCCGACGTGCTGCTGGCGGTGGGCGCAGGCACCACGGGCGACGCGACGCTGCAGTTCCTGATCGGCCTGAACGAGAGCGTGGGCCTGACCGACAGCGTGGTCTGGGGGCCGGGCATCTATGCCGACGGCCGCAGCGAATGGCTGCGCACCGAGCTCACGCGCACCACCTACCTCGCCGAGGGCGACGTCATCGCCGACCTCAGCGGCCTGTTCCGGCTGGACAACACATCGCCGGTGGCCATGCTGCAGGGTGCGCCGCTGCCGACGCTGGACGGCGCGCCGGTGTGGGTAATGCAGTCGTACCCGCTGGTGGTGGTGGTGGGTGCGACCAAGAGCGACGTCGACCAGCCCAACGTCAGCGGGCTGCTGCAGATCGGCGTGCCCTGACGCGGCGGCAAGCGCGCGGGCAGCGAGGAATCCGAGGGAGAACACAAGGCATGGAACTCAACCACATCGTCTTCATCGTCATGGACAGCTGTCGCTACGACAGCTTCATGGCCGCGGCCACGCCCAACATCGACCGGCTGGGCGAAGCCAGCAAGCGCTATTCGTACGCGTCGTGGACGGCGCCCTCGCACCACACCTTCGCGATGGGCATGCTGCCGCACACGAGCCCGAAGGAGGTGTTCGCCAGCGAGGTCTACAAGGACGAGTTCGCGCAGTGGAAGGACCGCACCGGCCACACCGAGATCGCGTTCAAGGAGTTCCTGCCCGACCTGTCGCTGCCCAAGGTGCTGCGCAAGCTGGGCTACCGCACGGTGGCCAAGGTCTCGATGCCGGTGCTGAACAAGAACACGCTGATCAGCCGCGACTTCGACGACTACAAGCTCATGGCCAATCACAACAACTTCAAGGGCATGATCGACGAGATGGAGTTCCCCGACGGCGAGCCCCACTACTACTTCCTGAACCTGGGCGAGACGCACTACCCGTACATGCTGTCGGGCGCCGACCTGCCGCACATCTCGGGGCTGCACGGTGCCCTGAAAGGCATGGACGCCGCCGCGGTGGCCACCGCCGGCATGCCGGCCAAGCAGAGCTTCGAGCCGGGCCAGATGGAGATGCTGCGCCAGCAGCAGGTGAAGTGCGTCGAGTACATCGACGGCCAGATCGGCCGCCTGATGGCGATGGCGCCGTCGAACACCCACTTCATCGTCACCGCCGACCACGGCGAACTGTTCGGCGAAGACGGCTACTTCGGCCACGGTCCCATCATGCATGAGAAGTGCTTCGAGGTGCCCTTCGTCGAGGGCCGCGTCGGCTGAACGCACGCCCCATGGCCGCACCGCTCTTCCTGCTGGCGCCCCCGAGGTCGTACACCTCGCTGATGAACGCGATGCTGGGCCAGCATCCGCAGTGCTTCGGCCTGCCCGAGCTGTGCCTGTTCAACGTCGAACGCCTGTTCGAGCTGTGGGTGCGCACCAGCGACGAGATGGGCAGCGAGGCCAAGACCCGCCACGGCCTGCTGCGCGCCGTGGCCGAGATCTATGCCGGCGAGCAGACCATGGACAGCGTGCGCATGGCCACGCACTGGTGCGCCGCACGCCAGAACCACAGCACGCGCGAGATCTACCAGGAGCTGGTCGAGAAGATCGACCCGCTGGTGGCGGTCGAGAAGAGCCCGGCCTACACCGTGGACATCCGGCGCCTGTTCCGCATCGAGCAGGCATTCCCGAACGCGCGCTACCTGCACCTGACGCGCCACCCGGTGGGGCAGTGCAAGTCGGTGATGAGCCTGTACGAAGGCACCTTCGCGCTGTTCGTCAACAGCATCGACTTCCTCGACGACCGCGCCATCGTCGAGCCGCAGTTCGCCTGGCACGACCTCAACATCAACATCCTGAACTTCCTGGACACCATCCCCCCCGAGCGGCAGATGCGCATCCGCGGCGAGGACGTGATGAGCGACCCGCCCAAGTACCTGGGTGCCGTGTGCCGCTGGATGGGGCTGCGCGACGACGCCGACGCCATCGACGCGATGATGCACCCCGAGCGCTCGCCCTTCGCCTGCTTCGGCCCGCTGGACGCGATGTTCGGCAACGACCCCAATTTCCTCTCCGGCCCCACCTTCCGCCCGCACAAGGTGAAGGTGCCGCCGCTGGACCGGCCCGTGCCCTGGCGCGAGGACGGCCGCGGGCTGTACCCGCAGGTGGTGGAACTGGCCCGGGAACTCGGCTACTGACACGATGAGCACACCCACCTCCACGAAGCCGCCCGGCACCCGCCCCAAGCTGGGCCTGATCGACGGCAAGCCGGTGACCACGCACCCCGACCTGTCGCGCCTGACGCCGACGCAGAAGGGCCTGCGCGAGGCGCTGCTGCGCGAGTTCAAGGCGCGCAAGGCGAAGAAGTTCGTCGAGAAGCAGGTGCAGTACATCAACGGCAACCGCCAGGTCGCCGAGGCCATCAAGATCCTGTTCGACGAACACGGCCAGGCCCCCGCCAATGCGCCGGTCGAGGACATCATCGAAGAACGGCGCCAGCTCGAGTACCAGATCAAGTGGTTCGAGGCCATGGTGCTGGAACTGCAGACCCGGCTGCTGCGCGTGCGCGAGATCGAGGCGCTGGCGCTCGACGTGCTGGAACGCTCGCCGCACGACCAGCGATGAGCATGCATCCCGTGCGCTCCATGCGCTGCACTGCCTTGCTGGCCCCCGTGTGCGCCGCCGTGCTCGCGGGCTGCACGCTCGGCCCCGACCACCAGCGGCCTGAGGTCGAGCTGCCCGCGGCGTACGCCCCGCGGCTCGCGCCGGCGGCCACCGCAGCCGCTTCAGCTGCCGCGCCCGCCGCCGCTGCATCGGCTTCCTCCCGCATGGCTGCCGCCGACGCCGCGCTGTCGGCAACGCCCGTGATGGCCACAGGCAGCGCCGCGCTGCTCGCCAGCGCCTGGTGGTCGAGCCTGGGCGACCCGGCGCTCGACGCGCTGATCGCCACCGCGATCGAGCAGAACCAGGACCTGCGCGTCGCGGCGCTGCGCATCGCGCAGTTCGACGCCACGCTGCAGATCACCCGCTCGGCCGGCCTGCCGCAGGTGGGCATCGACGCCTCGCGCACCCGCGACACGCTCAGCGAGAACCGCCAGGTGCCGCTCGTGGTGGGTGCGCAGCCGGTGGACAACGCCTACTCGGCGGGCCTGTTCTCGAGCTGGGAACTCGACCTCTGGGGTCGCCTGGGCCGGGCCAACGAAGCGGCGCTGGCCGAGCTGACCGCGCGCGAGGACAACCGCCGCGCGCTGGTGCAGTCGCTGGTGTCGGAGATCGTGGCCGGCTACCTGCGCCTGCTGGCGCTCGACCGCGAACGCGAACTGCTGCACCGGGCCGTGGCCAGCCTGCGCGAGACGCTGGCACTGACCGAGGCCCGCTTTGCCGGCGGCGGCAGCTCCGAGCTGCCGGTGGTGCAGGCGCTGGCCGAACTGCAGGCGCGCCTGCCCGACCTGCCGGCCAAGGATGCCGAGATCGCAACGCTCGAGAACCGCCTGAACGGCCTCGCGGGCCGCCCACCCGGCCCGATCGCGCGCGGCAAGGCGCTGGCGGCGCTGCAGCTGCCGCAGGTGCCCGGCGGCCTGCCCGCCGACCTGTTGGCGCAGCGCCCCGACGTGCGCGCCGCCGAGCAGAACCTCATCGCGGCCAATGCACGCATCGGCGTCGCCAAGGCGCAGTACCTACCGTCGATCTCGCTCACCGCGTCATCGGGCTTCGCCAGCAACCAGCTCAGCGAACTGACCCTGCTGTCGTCGAACTTCGGCAGCTTCGGCGTCAACCTGCTGGGCCCGCTGTTCAGCAGCGGCCGCATCGCCGGGCAGGTGCGCGAGGCCGAGGCGCTGCAGCAGATCGCGGCCGTGAACTTCGTCGGCGCGGTGCAGACGGCCCTGCGCGAGGTCGAGGACGCCCTCGTCACGCACGCCAAGGCCGGCCAGGCGCTGTCGCTGCGCGCCATCCACCTGCAGACCCTGCGCGAGCAGCGGCAGCTCACGCAGAGGCGCTTCGACGGCGGCTACGGCAACTACTTCGACGTGCTGGAAGCCGACCGCAAGCTGGCCGCGGCCGAGCTGCTGCAGGCGCAGGCGCAACGCGAGCAGTTCGTGTCGCTGGTTGCGATCTACAAGTCCATGGGCGGCGGCTGGGCGCTGCCCGAGGTCACCGCTCTACGAGCCTCACCACCGAAGATCAACGAATGAGCGACCAAACCAAGCAGGTGGCGCTGCCCGCCTATCTGCCCCGCCGGCTGCAGGCCTTCCGCGTGGTGCGGGGCGACAAGACCAGCTACATCCTGCGCGACAAGCTCGCCGACAAGACGCACGACCTGGAGCAGTGGCAGTTCTTCGTGCTCGAGGTGCTGCCCGGCTGCGAAGATGCGCCCAAGCTGCTGTCGGTGTTCTCCGACCGCTTCGGCCGCAGCATCAGCGAGCAGGAGGTGATGACCTTCTTCGCGCACCTGGCCGACAACAAGCTGCTCGACGAAGACGCCGCCAAGCACCCGCTGCTCAAGCCCTTCACGCGCACCGGCTACGCGCTGGAGCAGGGGCTGATCAAGCCCAAGTCGTTCGAGGAACTGGCCATCAAGATGGCGGCCGGCAGCGGCGCCACTGCGAAGCCGGCGTCGGGCGCCACCGACCTGCCACCGGCTCCGCCCGAGGTGGCGGCCAAGGTGGAGGCCGCGGCCGAGGAAGACCTGCCTGCCGGCGTCAACGAAGCCGACGGGCTGGACCCGCGCAATTCCAAGCTGCTGCTGCGCTTCTTCCCGATGCGCCCGGTGGCCACGCTGCTGCTGCCGCTGGTGGAGCCGCTGAAGTACGGCATCTACCTGCTGCCGGTGCTGGCGCTGGTGGCCCTGGTGCTGATGGTGCGCCACGCGACGCTGGCGATGGAAGACCTGGGCACGCTGCGCGACGGCACCTCGCTGGCGGTGCACGCGCTGTTCAGCCTGCTCACCATCAACCTGATGGTCACGCTGACGCAGTCGCTGGTGGCGCAGAAGTACCGCGCCAGCGTCGGCGACTTCGGCATCGGGCTGCGCTTCGGCTTCTTCCCGCGCTTCATGGTGCCCATCGGCCACACCAAGCAGCTGCTGCGCCGCGAGCGCATGTGGCTGCAGGCCGGGCCGCTGCTGATGCGGGTGCTGCTGTTCAGCGTGGGCGCCCTGGTCTGGTACAACACCCGCGACAGCCACGGCACGCTCTCGAAGGCCGGCCTGGGCCTGGCCTTCCTGTGCGCGGTGAACCTCATTGTCGAAGGCGGCAACCCGCTGGTGAAGGGCAACAGCTACCACCTGCTGGCGGCCTTCGTGAACGAGCCCTACCTGCGGGGCAAGGCCTACAAGGCCTTCATGGACCGCTTCAAGGGCGGTGCCACCACCGAATCGGGCCAGACGCTGCTGAGCACCTACGCGCTGGCGAGCTTCGTCTACGCCTACCTGGTGGTGCTGCTGATCGTCGGCGTCGTCGGCAACTTCCTCATCTACGAACTGCGCCTGGGCGGCGCGGCGCTGCTGGTGGTGGTGCTGCTGGGCCTGTACCTGACGGTGCGCACGGTCAAGCGCTTCCAGATGATCGGGCGCGCCTACGAGCGCTCGGTGCAGTTCGAGCGCTGGCGCCGCCGCGCGCTGCCGGCCGAGGGCGGCGAGACCGTGCAGCAAGAGCCCCAGGGCAGCCGCACCTGGTACTACCTGCAGCGCGCGCTGCTGCTGTCGCTGCTGCTGCTCCTGTTCCTGCCGTACCCGTACGACGCCGGCGGCAATTTCGAGGTCTACCCCGGCGACCGGCAGATCGTCACCACCGACATCGCCGGGCTGGTGCAGGAAGTGAACTTCAACGGCGGCGAGACCGTGAAGAAGGGCACCGTCATCGCGCGCCTGGCGGCCGACGACCTGACGGCGCAGCTGGCGGTGTTCGACGCCCGCATCGCCGAGCAGCAGGCCAGCATCGCCGACCTGAAGGCACGGCCCAAGAAGGAAGAGGTGGCGGTGGCCTTGCGCTCGCTGGAGACGGCACAGCAGCGCGCCGCGTTCAGCACCGCACGCGTGCCGCGGCTGGAGCGCCTGTACCGAGAACGCACGATCTCGTTCGAAGAGGTCGACAGCGCGCGCAAGGAAGCCGAGGTCGATCGCCGCGAAGTGGCGCAGCGCGAAGCCGCGCTGGCGCTGGCCCGCACGGGCACGCCGCCGGAGCGCATCGCCGCCGAGACCGCCCAGCTGCAGGCGCTGGTGCAGCAGCGCGCCGAGGTCGAAGGCAAGGTCGCCCGCACCGTGCTGCGCATGCCCTTCGACGGCAACATCCTCAGCCTGCACCTGAAGCAGCGCCTGAACAGCCTGCTCGACAAGGGAGCGCCATTCGCCGCGGTGGAGAGCCTGGGTGCGGTCAAGGTCGAGATCGAGGTGCCCGAGAGCGACATCGCCTACATCAAGGTCGGCCAGACCGTGCGGGCGCGGCCCAATGCCTACTACGACCGTGTCTTCGAGGGTAAGGTCCAGGACATCGACCGCAACGTCACCAGCAAGTCCTTCGGCAAGGTCGTGAAGGTCATCGCCGTGGTCGACAACCCCACGGGCGAGCTGAAGACCGGCATGACCGGCTACGCCAAGCTGTCGGCCGGCAGCATGCCGGTGTGGAAGGCCTTCTCGTCGGCGCTGGTGCGCTTCTTCAACGTGCAGGTCTGGTCCTGGGTGCCCTGACCGGGTCCGGGTCCTGAAGCAGCAAGGGGGCGCCGCGGCGCCCCCTTGTCATTGGTGCACGGTGCGCTTCAGAACTTCGGCGGGCCCAGGCCGGTGTCGACGCGCCAGACGCCGTCGTTGATGCCGTCGGGGTACTCGTCGGTCGCGGGCACGATGCGGTTGTAGTAGATGAACGGGCCCTTGGCGGTGATGAAGAACTCCGGGTCCAGCCGCACGCGCGGGCGCTGGAAGTCGTTGGTCAGCATGCGGAAGTCGTTGCGCAGCGGGTCGATGCTGGTGATGGCGATGTGCGTCTGCGAGCGGCGGTTGAAGAAATTCGCGTCGGGGCTGATCTGCGTGAAGATGTACGAGCGCCCGTTGTGCGTGAAGACCTCGGGCGACCAGAAGAAGGGCGCGATCGGCGGCGCCTTGATCTTCTTGACGATGGTCCACAGCCGCGTGTTCTTCGGCCCCTTCAGGTTGCGGTAGACCCAGATCTCCTTGCGGAAATTGGCCATCGTGAAGAACACGTACTCGTTGTTGTATTCGGGTGCGCGCCACATGAAGGCGCCGGCCTTGGTGACGCTGTCCTTCGTGAGCTCTTCGCGCACGCCGGTCTCGGTGTCGACCAGCCACACCTGGTCGAGCAAGCGCGGGTCGCTCTCGCGGTGGCCCTGGAAGACGATCTGCCGCGTGCCCAGCACCCAGCGCCGCGAGTTGCCGCCGGTGAGGTCGCTGATCGGGATCGGCGTCTCGGTCGCGGGCGCCGACAGGCGGCGCCAGAAGAGCGCGGTCTTGCCGTTCTCGATGTAGTTGATGCGCGGGTCGCTGTCGGTCTCGTCGGTCGAGCCTTCGGGCGTGGCGCGGTTCAGCGAGTTCGGCAGCACCGTGGTGGTCCAGCCGCTGGCGGTCTGCGTGGCCACCGCCAGCTGCGGCGGGCTGGCGGTGCAGCTGTAGGTGCCGTCGCCGGGGAAGCCCGAACCGTCCACGAAGCGGGTGTAGACGATCTGCGAGCCGGCAGTCGAGGCCGCCCACTCGGGCCCGTTGCCGAAACACGGCACGGGCGGCGTGGCGGTGTCCAGCAGCAGGCCGCGGCCGTTGGCCGGAACGAAGTCGCCGGTGGCGTAGTCGACGCCGCCCAGCCACAGGTTGCCGCTGCTGTCGGTGAAGGACAGCCGCGCGTTGCCGCTGCCGAAGTTGCAGCTGGCGCAGAAGCGCCCGCGGCGCGCGCTGTCGAACTCGAAGTCTGGCACCGCCGCCGTGGTGATCTGCACCTCGGGCAGCACGGCGGGTGTCTGCGCCTGCACCTGCAGGGCGGCGAGCGACAGCGCTGCGGCCAGCGCCAGGGCGCTGGGTGTTCGCGGGGCGGGGGCGGGCGAGCGTCTCACGGAAGTCTCCGAATGCAGTCTGGTGCGCATGATGAAGGAACAGGGCAGCGTTGCGGACGCCGTCGGTATGCAATTTGCATCCCTTGAACAGGTGGTGCGCTGCAGCAGCCGTCTTGTCGCACTTGGCGGCAGCGGCTAACGTCCGGTGACGAGTGTGCGGCGCATGGCCGCGGACGGAGGAACGATGTCGAACATGCGAAAGGTCGCCCTGTGCGCCTTGCTGGCTGCCGGTGCGGCCTGGGCCCAGAGCTGGGTGCCGAACGAGACCCTGGCGTCGCCGCAGGCCGATCTGATCGACTATGAATTCAATCAGATCCGCGGCCAGATCGTCTGGAACGACGAGATCGGCAACCTCTGGCTGGCCAACGTCGACCGGGGCACGGGCCTGTTCGTGCCGCAGGACGGCCGCGGCGTCCTGATCGACAACGACTCGATGCGCTTCGAAGATGCGCAGAAGACCAAGAACGGCCCCGAGTGGGTGCCGACCGCGAACGGGCAGGTCGTGGTGCACACCAAGTACAAGGGCCGGCACACCGACGGCAACTCGCGCATCGCCTACGCGGTCGAGAACCCCGATGGCACCTGGACCAGCACCTTCCTCGGTCCCGATCTGGTGCGCAAGGCACCGTACGGCAGCAGCGTGATCGGCGACCCGGCGCCGCGCATCAGCTACGTCGACAACCGCGAGGTGCACTACTGGCGCGAGCTCTGGGACCCCGCCAGCGAGAAGCGCATCGAGGACTTCCCGGACTCGAACTACCCGGTGCGCCACGTCGGCTGCGCCGTGCCCGGCGTGCCCGGCACCCGCGCCGTGCTCTACCCTGTGAACGTGAACGGCATCGACCAGGTCTTCTACCGCGACTTCGACACCAACGTCTCGCGCCAGATCACCTTCGACAGCGGCTTCAAGTACGAGATGTGGATGTGGTGCGCACCCGAGCTCAACAACGAGCTGGTGTTCTTCACGCTCGTCGACCAGGTCGAACTGCGCATCTACCGCAACCTGCCCACCGGCGCGGGCGGCGCGCTGCAGTGGACGCCGGTCTACAGCCACCGCGCACGCTCGGGCAACCAGATCTTCTCGCCCGAGCCCTTCACCTGGAACGGCAAGTCCTACATCTCGATGGCGCAGACGGTGCGGCCGAACAAGTTCCGCTCCGAGATCTGGGTCGCCAACATCGACGCCGCGGCGCCGATCTTCAAGCGCATCACGCCGACCGAGCCGCTGCGCACGCGCACCGATCCGGAGGTCTTCATCACCGACAGCGGGCCGAAGATCTACTACAACAAGCTCGTGCCCGAGCTGAACGACCGCGGTGTCTACAAGCCGTGCCGTCGTCCGGAGTGTTCCGAAGGTGTCTGGTTCGCCGACCCCGGCCTGAACTGAACAGCGCGGCGCTGCCAGGCCGGTCGCGACAGACGACCACCGGCAACGCCGCTCGACGAGGGAGAGAGGGATGCAAGTCGAGGCGATTGCGGGAGGAGTGCGCCCGTCGCGGCGCGAGGCGATGGCGCTGCTGGGGGCCGCGGCAGCGGCGGCCGGCACCTGGTGGCCCGGCACCGCGCACGCCGCGGTGCCCAGGATCCAGGCGGGGTTCACCAACCTCAGCAGCGACAGCGACCGCATCATCTCGTACCGCCACCAGGAACACCTGTGGCAGACCGCCGACGGCGCGTTCCACCTGGTGATGAACCGCGGCACGCTGACGCCCGGCCCGGGCCTGTGCCTGTACAGCAGCCACGACGGCGGCACCAGCTGGTCGCACCAGTGGACCTTTCTCGGCACCGACACCGACTCGGTCTCCGACGGGCAGCTCGCCGGCGACCTGCTGTCGGTGCTGTACCAGACCGTCACCGGCCACCTGGTGCACCAGCAGCTGCGGTACGACGCCGCCGGCCGCGGCTGGACCGTCGAGCGCGACGAGATGGCGCTGGTGTCCGACGCGACGGCGGGCATCAACCCGGGCATGGCCGCCGATGCGCTGGGCAACCTGTGGTGCTGCTTCGTGGCGCGCGACCGCATCACCAACGACGTGCAGCTGCGCCTGCTGGTGCGGCCCGCGGGCGCCACCGGCTGGAGCGACACCGGCGTCGTCTTCGGCCCGACCGACCGGCGCTCGATCGAGCGCAGCGGGCGGCCGGTGCCGATCGCCGGCGGCATGGGCATCGTGTTCACGGTGCGCGAGATGACCTACTGGGCGCAGCGCAGCGACACGCAGGCCCTCGATGCGCCCTGGGACGTGACGACCGTGTTCGCCGGCACGCCGGCGTTCCGCACCACCGACCCGTATGCCAGCCATTTCAGCGTCGTTGCCGACGATGCCGGCAGCGTGCACCTGGCGACGATCGAGGAAAACCGCATGCTGCATTTCACGCGCGACGCGGCCACCGGCCGGTGGAGCACGAGCGGCATCCTGCTCAGCGGCACGAAGAAGCTGGCGTACGGCCAGAACTGCATCGCCAACGGCCGGCTGATGGTCGCCTGGAGCGTGCAGCGCGGCTTTGGCAACCTGGTCGAGAGCACCGATGGCGGCCGGAGCTTCAGCGAGACGGCAGTGCTCGTGCTGCCTGCGAATGCCGACGGCGTCAGCTATGGGCAGGCGCGCGTGGAACTGCCCACGCGCTGCAGTGGCCCGCTGCTCGCGCTGCAGCAGTATTCCGACAACGGCGTCGTCCGCCTGATGCGATTCCTCGTGCCCCAGCGTTGAAGCCGGACGGATGCTGCACTGCGGCATCGCTCTTGCTTGGCTGGTGGCGTCGCTGCGAGAACGGCAGCCGGGGTCAGCACCCTGCACCGATGCAAAAGCGGTCCGAGTGCTGAAAACCCCCGGAATGCGGGCCGGTCCGGGGCGGGTTAGGGGGGCTTGCTGCCATGTCTGCGTGCTACCGTTTTGCCACAAGCTGGTGCATCCGGCGCCGCAGTACGCATGAGCACCGGGGCGATGGTGGCAGGTCCTCTGCAGCCATGTTGGGAGAGGGCACTTTGAAGTCATACCAAGTCGGGTCCGCAAGGCACACGTTCGACCTGCCGCGGGCTGCGCGGCAGGCTGTTCGGTCCACGCTCGGGTAGGGGTCAGCGGCGATGCACAAGTTCCAGACCCTGGTGTTCACGCCCTCCGGTTCGCACAGCGCGACGCTGGCCATCGCCGCCGCGCGCGCCGGTGCCGTCGGCATCCTCGACGCCGAGCTCGACACCACCGCGGCGCAGTGGCAGGCCGGGCTGGCCGAGATGGCGCAGGCGGGCTGCAGCGGCCATGGCGTCAAGCTGGCCACGCTGTCCGACACCGATGTGCAGGCCCTGCTGGCCGGCGCCGGGCAGGGCCTGCGCTGGGTGCTGCTGGGCGCTGCCGTGGCGGGCAGCCGGCTGCCCGCGGTGCGCCAGTTGCGCGCCGCCGGCCTGGCCGTGATGGTCGAGGTGCTGGCACCGGGCTGGCCGCAGGCCGCGCTGGACGACGAGGTCGACGCGCTGCTGCTCAAGGGCAACGAGGCCGGCGGCTTCGTCGGCGAGGACGCCAGCTTCATCCTGCTGCAGAAGTGGCTGGGCCGCACCCACCTGCCGCTGTACGTGCGCGGCGGCATCACGCCGGCCGTCGCCGCGGCCTGCCACGCGGTCGGCGTGGCCGGTGGCGTGCTCGACGCGCAGCTGCTGCTGCTCGACGAAGCGCATCTGCCCGATGCCGCGCAGGCACTGCTGGGCAGCCTGTCGGGCAACGAGACGGTGGCCGTGGGCGACGGCGAGCACGGCGAATACTTCCGCGTGCTCAGCCGCCCGGGGCATGCCGTCGCGAAGGCCTTCGTGACCGACGGCGACGGGCTGCGCTTCGATGCGCTGGCGCCGCTGGTGGCCGGCCGCATCCGCTGGGACGAACCCAAGGCCGGCCTGCTGCCGGTGGGCCACGACGTCTGCTTCGCTGCCGCCTGGCGCAAGCGCTACCGCCATCTCGCGGCAGTGCTGGCGGCGATCGACGCCGCCGTTGCCACGCACCTGAACATGGTGGCGGCGCAGCCGCCGGTGGCCGCGGACGCGCCGCTGGCGCAGGCGCTGGGGCTGCGGTTCCCGATCGTGCAGGGCCCCATGACCCGCGTGTCCGACGTGGCCGAGTTCGCCGATGCGGTGGCCACCGGCGGCGCGCTGCCGATGGTGGCGTTCGCGCTGCTGAAAGGCCAGGCGCTGGACAGCCTGCTGGCGAAGACCACGGCGTTGCTGGGCGGCAAGCCCTGGGGCATCGGCCTGCTCGGCTTCGCGCCGCAGGCACTGCTGGACGAGCAGCTGGCACTGGCCACCAGGTACAAGCCCGGCTACGCCATCATCGCCGGCGGCCGGCCCGACCAGGCCGTGAAGCTCGAAGCCGCCGGCGTGCCGACCTTCCTGCACGTGCCTTCGGCCAACCTGATCCCGCTGTTCGTGCAGGAAGGTGCGCGGCGCTTCATCTTCGAAGGGCGCGAATGCGGTGGCCACATCGGGCCGCTGTCGAGCTTCGTGCTGTGGTCGACGATGGTCGACAAGCTGGTCGAGGAACTCGACGCGAAGAAGGTGCCGGCGGACGAACTGCAGCTGCTGTTCGCCGGCGGCATCCACGACGCCGTGTCGTCGGCGCTGGTGCAGGTGCTGGTGGCGCCGCTCGCCTCGCGCGGTGTGCGTGTCGGCATCCTGATGGGCAGCGCCTACCTGTTCACCGAGGAGATCGTCGCTTCCGGCGCGATCGTGCCACGGTTCCAGCAGGAGGTGATCGCGTGCGAGCGCACGGTGAACCTCGAATCGGGCCCCGGCCACGCCAGCCGCTGCGGCTACACGCCGTTTGCGCAGGAGTTCTTCCGCAAGCGCAACGAACTGCGTGCACGGAAGGTGGCCGGCGACGAGAGCCGCCGCGTGCTCGACGACCTGATCATGGGCCGGCTGCGCATCGCCTCGAAGGGCACGACGCGCGTGGGCGAGAACGGCGCGCTGACCACGCTGGACGAAGCCCGCCAGCACGCCGACGGCATGTACATGCTGGGCCAGGTGGCGACGCTGCGCGACCAGGTCACCAACATCGAGCGGCTGCACGCCGAGGTCACCACGGGTGCGGCCATGCTGCTGGCCGATCGCCAGGCTGCGCTGCACGCACCGACGCCGGGGCCGGCCCAGGGCCCGGTGGACATCGCGATCATCGGCATGTCGACGCTGCTGCCCAAGGCGGGCTCGACGCAGGCGTACTGGGAGAACATCCTCGACAAGGTCGACGCGATCACCGAGATCCCGTCGCACCGCTGGGACTGGCGCCTGTACTTCGACGCCGACCGCCACGCGAAGGACAAGATCTACTCGAAGTGGGGCGGCTTCCTCGACGACCTGGCCTTCGACCCCACGAAGTTCGGCATGCCGCCCAAGAGCATCGAGGCGGTGGACCCGATGCAGCTGATGGCGCTGGAGGTGGCGCGGCGCACGCTGGCCGACGCCGGCTACGACGGCCGGCCCTTCGACCGCGAACGCGCGTCGGTGATCATCGGGGCCAGCGGCGGCACCGGCGACGTGGGCTCGCAGTACGGGCTGCGCTCGGAGCTGCCCCGCTTCCAGGGCGCGTTGCCGGCCGACGTGGCCGACCGCCTGCCCGAGTGGACCGAAGACTCCTTCGCCGGCATCCTGCTCAACGTGATCGCCGGGCGCATCGCCAACCGGCTGAACTTCGGCGGCGTCAACTTCACGACCGACGCGGCCTGCGGCTCGTCGCTGGCGGCCGTGTACCAGGCCGTCACCGAGCTGGCGGCCGGCCGCAGCGACATCGTCATCGCCGGCGGCGTCGACACCGTGCAGGGCCCGTTCGGCTATCTGTGCTTCAGCAAGACGCAGGCGCTGTCGCCGCGTGGCCGCTGCAACACCTTCGACGCCTCGGGCGACGGCATCGTCATCAGCGAAGGCATCGCGATGGTGGCGCTCAAGCGCCTGGCCGACGCCGAACGCGACGGCGACCGCATCTACGCCGTCATCAAGGGCGTGGGCGGCAGCAGCGACGGCAACGCCAAGGGCCTGACGGCGCCGCTGCCCGCGGGCCAGCTGCGGGCGATGCGCCGCGCCTACGCCATGGCGGGCTTCGGGCCGTCGAGCGTGGGCCTGTTCGAAGCGCACGGCACCGGCACGGTCGCGGGCGACACGGCCGAGCTGGAAAGCACCACGCGGCTGATCCGCGAGGAAGGCGGCGTGCCGCGCAGCGCCGTCATCGGCTCGGTGAAGACCATGATCGGCCACACCAAGGCCACGGCCGGCGTCGCCGGCATGGTGAAGGCGGTGCTGGCCCTGCACCACCGGGTGCTGCCGCCGCACCTGGGCGTGAAGAGCCCGAACAAGACCCTGGCCGCGGCCGATGCGCCGTTGTACTTGGTGGACGAGGCCATGCCGTGGCTGGCGGGCGGCGGCCCGCGGCGTGCCGCCTGCAGCGCCTTCGGCTTCGGCGGCACCAACTTCCACGTCGTGATGGAGGAGTACACGCGCGAGTACCGGCCCTGGATGCGCAGCGCGGCGCGCCAGAACTGGCCCGCCGAACTGCTGCTGTGGTCGGCGCCCGACCGCACGCAGCTGCTGTCGCGCCTGGGCACCTTGCAGGGTGCGCTGGCGGCCACGCCGGGCCTGGCGCTGCGCGACCTGGCCGCCAGCCTGGCCGCGGCCTGGCAGCCCGGCGACGAGCGTCTGGCCGTCGTGGCCCGCAGCGCCGAAGACCTCGCAGCCAAGCTGGCGGCCGCGCAGGCCTGTCTGCGTGGCGATGCCAAGGTGGCGCCGCCGGGCGTGTTCCACCGCAGCGGCGCACCGCTCGGCGGCAAGCTGGCGGTGCTGTTCCCCGGCCAGGGCTCGCAGTACACCGGCATGGCGCGCGAACTCGCGCTGCTGTTCCCGGTGGTGGCCGACACGCTGGCGGCAGCCGACCAGACACTGGCCGAACCCTTCCGTGCGCGTTTCGGCAAGACGCTGGCCGAGTTCGTGTTTCCGCGCGGCGCCTACGGCGACGACGAGAAGGCCGCAGCGCGTCAGGCGCTGACGCAGACCGACGTCGCGCAGCCCGCGCTGGGCGCGGTGGCCGTCGGCCTGCTGCGGCTGGTGCAGGGCCTGGGCCTGCAGCCCGACATGCTGGCCGGTCACAGCTACGGCGAGTTCGTCGCCCAGCACGCGGCCGGCGCCATCGACTTCGACGCGCTGATGCAGCTGTCGGCCGCACGCGGCCGCTTCATCGTCGATGCCGCCAAGGCAGGCGGTGCCGAGCTCGGCACGATGGCCGCGGTGCCGGCGTTGCGCAAGGACGTCGAGGAGGCCATCGCCGACATCGACGGCGTGATCATCGCCAACCACAACGCGCCGCTGCAAAGCATCGTCTCCGGCACGCGTGCCGCGGTGCAGGCGGCCGTGCGCAAGCTGGCCGCTGCGGGCATCGAGGCCCAGGAGATCCCGGTCGCCGCCGCCTTCCACAGCAGCCTGGTGAAACCGGCGCAGAAGGCGCTGTCGGACCTGATCGATGCGACGCCGTGGCAGCGCGCCGCGGTGCCCGTGTACGCCAACGCCACCGCGCGGCCGCACCCGGCCGACGTGGCGCGCAGCAAGAAGCTGATGGCCGAGCACCTGGTGAGCCCGGTGGAATTCGTGGCCGAGATCGAGGCCATGCACGACGACGGCGCGCGCGTGTTCGTCGAGGTCGGCCCGAAGAGCGTGCTGTCCAAGCTGACCGGCCGCATTCTCGAGGGCAAGCCGCACCTGGCGGTGGCGCTGGACGACGGCAGCGGCCTGCATGGCCTGCTGGCCGCGGTGGGCCAGTTGCTGGTGGCCGGCGTGCCGCTGCAGCTGGCGCCGCTGTTCGACGGTCGCGACTGCCGCGTCGCCGACGTGGCGCGCCCGGCGCTGCTGGACCGCAGCGAGCCGGTGCCGCGCACGGCCTGGATGATCAACGGCTCCGGCGTCCGCCGCGCGGCCGAACCCGTGCAGCAGATCGGCGTGACGCTGGAGCAGGCGCAGCAGGCCACGATGGCCGTGCCGGTGGCTGTTGCCGCACCTGCAGCCGCACCTGCACCCGCACCTGCACCTGTTGCCGTGCCCGCCCCGGCCGCCGCCCCCTTGGCCACCACGGCCAGCCTGCCTTCGCGCCATTCCGTGCCAGCACCGACACCGTTCCCGAGCAAGGAAAGACCCATGGACGACCGACGACCACTTCCGACCACGGCGGACGCCGCCGTGATGTCCGACTACTTCGACACCATGCGCCAGTTCCTGGAAACGCAGGAGCGCGTGATGTCGGCCTTCCTGGGCCAGCAGCCGGCCGCGCCGGGGCGCCCGATGGCGCTGCGTGCGCGCAGCGCACCGCTGGTGCTGCCACGCGTGGCCGAGGTACCGATGCCCGCACCGGTGGCTGCGCCAGCGGCACCGGTGGTGGTGGCTGCACCGGTGGCCCCGGTCGCCCCGGTCTCTGCGCCGGTGCCGGCGCCGGCACCTGTGGCCGTCGCCAAGCCCGCGCCTGCAGTGGCTGCGCCGGCTGCCGCTGCCGCACCCGCTGCGGGCGCGGCCGTACCGCGCGAGAAGATGGTCGAGATGCTGCTGGCCATCGTCGAGGAGAAGACCGGCTACCCGAAGGACATGGTCGGCCTCGACCAGAACCTGGAATCCGACCTCGGCATCGACTCCATCAAGCGCATCGAAGTCGTCGGCGCGATGCTGCAGGCGCTGCCCGAGCCCTACCGGGCGGCACTGACCGACAGCCGCAGCAAGCTCAACACCCAGCCCTCGCTGAACGGCATGCTGGAGTTGCTGATGTCCGCCAAGCTCGGGGGGGTCGCCGTCCCTTTTGAGTTGGCCGAGGCGGGCTCCCCGGTGGCTGTGCGCAGCCATCTCCCGTCTCGGCATGTGATCCAGGCCGTGTCGCAGGCGCCCGATGCGCGGGCGGCACGGCACCTGAACGTCGGCCGCTTCGTGCTCGTGCCCGACGCCGGCGGCGTGGCCGCGGCGCTCGGCGCAGCCTTGCAGGCCCGCGGCTGCGGCATCGACATGGTGCCGTCCGAAGCATTGCACGACGAGGCTGCCTTGCTGGCCTGGTGGGCCGCCACTGCGGGGCCCGCGGGTGCGCCGGTGGCAGGCGTCGTGCACCTGGTGGCGCTCGATGCGCCTGCGCTCGCCACGGACAGCGGCGTGTCCGCCTGGCGCGCCGCGCTGCAGCGGCACGACAAGGCGCTGTTCCTGCTGCTGAAGGCACTGAGCCCGGTGCTGCAGGACGATGCCCACGTGCTGTCGGCCAGCGCCCTGGGCGGCTGCTTCGGCCGTGGGGTCGCACCCGCCGCGTTGACACTGCACGGTGGTGCCGTCGGCATGCTGAAGTCGTTGCGCGAGGAGCGCCCCGCGTTGCGCGTGAAGGCAGTGGACACCGACCCTGCGCAGGGCGCCGCGGCCGTCGCCGCCCAGCTGCTCGGTGAACTCGAACTCGACGGCGGGCGCCAGGAGGTGGGTTATCCCGGCGGACAGCGCACCGTGTTCCAGACCGTCGCCACGGCCGTGGCCGCCGACCCGGCACGAGACGCTGCCTTGCAGGGCATCGTCGTGCTGGCCACCGGCGGCGCACGCGGCATCACGGCCGAGGTGCTGCGTGAGCTGGCCCGGCCCGGCAACACCCTGGTGCTCACGGGCCGCAGCGTGCTGCCCGAGGCCGAGCCGCCCGAGCTCGCGGCGCTGCCCACCGCCGAGGCGCTGCGGCAGCACTTCATCGCGCAGGTGCGCAGCGGTGCGTCGGCCATGAAGCCCGGCGAGATCAACCGCCAGGTTGCCGCGCTGCTCGGCCTGCGCGAGATGCGGGCGAACATCGCCGACTTCCGCGCTGCCGGTGCGGTGGTCGACTACCGTGCCATCGACGTCACCGACGAAGCCGCGATGCAGGCGCTGCTGGCCGACCTGTACGGCCGCCACGGCCGCATCGACGGCGTGGTGCACGGGGCCGGCGTGATCGAGGACAAGCTGCTCGCCGACAAGAGCAGCGACAGCTGGTCGCGCGTCGTCGAGACCAAGGTGCTGGGCCTGCTGCTGCTGCAGAAGTACCTGCGGCCCGAGCGGCTGCAGTTCCTGTCAGTGTTCAGCTCGGTGGCGGGCCGCTATGGCAACAGTGGGCAGAGCGACTACGCCACCGCCAACGAACTGATGAACCGCATCTGCGAGCACCTGCGCGGGCGCTGGGGCGCGCATGTCAACGTCAATGCGCTGTGCTGGGGCCCGTGGGGCGCGACCAAGTTCGGTGCCGGCATGGTGACGGCCGAGACCGAGGCCAAGTTCGCGGCCAAGGGGGTGGAACTGGTCAGCGCCGCGGTGGGCCGCGGGCTCTTCCGCGACGAACTGGCGCGAGCCGCAGGCGGCCCGGTCGAGGTGATCTGCGGCGCCGGGCCCTGGGAACGCCACGAGGCCGAGGTGGGCGTGATCCGGCTGCAGCCCGAAGCGCCGGAGGCCCACGCAGCGCCCCAGGCACCGTGCATCGGACCGCTGCTCGGTGCCGCGGCGGTCAGCGCCCGGCCGATGGGCGACCAGGTCGTGGCGCTCACGCTCGACCCGCGCCACCTGTACCTGCAGGAACACGCGATCGACGGCACGCCGGTGCTGCCAGCCGCCGCGGCACTGGAACTGTTGGCCGAAGCCGCCACGGCGCTGTGGCCGGGCTGGAAGGTCGTCGAGGTGCGCGAGTTCAAGCTGATGAAGGGCGTGGAGCTGAAGCAGCCCACGCGTGCGCTGCAGGTCGTGATCAGCCCGCCGCCCTACGGCAGCAGCGAAGGGTTCGAGGTCAACGCCGCGCTGCAGACCGACCTGGGCCAGGGGCGCGGCCTCACGCACTACCGCGGCGTGGTGCGGCTCGAGCAGCAACTGCCGGTGGGCGAGCGCTGCCGCCCGGGCGTGCACGCCGAGAAGAGCCTCACGCCCGCCCGGGCCTACGGCGAGTGGCTGTTCCACGGCCCGCGCTTCCAGGTCATCGAGGAGATCGCCGGGCTGTCGAGTGCCGGGGCCGCCACGCGCGTGCGCGCCACGCACCCGTCGCAGTGGCTGCAGGGCAGGGCGCCCGACTCGGCCGGCTGGGTCTTCGACCCCGCGCTGCTGGACGCCGCTGCGCAGATGGCCTGGCTGTGGGCCCGCGCCTTCCGCGATGAATCCGCGCTGCCGGCGCGCTTCGGCCGCGTCGTGCGCTACCGCGAGGTCTTCCCGGCGCGCATGCACATGGAGTACGAGCGCATCGCCACCGACGACCCGGCCGTGGTGCGCGCCAACGTGATGTTCTTCGACGACGACGGCGAGCCCGTGATGCTGATCGAGGAACTGGAGAGCATCGCCAGCGCCGCGCTGAACCGCCTGGGCGGCACCGCGCGCACCGCGGTGGAGGTCTGATGGCCAGCACGCCCAAGCCCGGCCCGGCGCCCGCGCTGGAGCCCATCGCCATCATCGGCATGGCCTGCATCTTCCCGCAGGCGCCCGACCTGCAGGCCTTCTGGAACAACATCCTGTCGGGTCTGGACGCCGTCGGCGACCCGGTCGAGAACTGGGACGCGCAGCGCTACATCGACAGCGGCCGCATCAAGACGCCCAAGGGCGGCTGGCTGAAGGACCTGTACCGCTTCGACCCGCGCGAGTTCGGCATCATGCCGAACTCGATGGACGGCGGTGAACCCGACCAGTTCCTCGCGCTGCGCGTCGCGCGCGATGCACTGGCCGACGCGGGCTACCACCGGCCCGAGGTCGACCACCGCGACACCGGCATCATCCTCGGCCACAGCACCTACCTGCACCGCGGCCAGGTCACGGTGATCCAGAACAACATCGTGCTCGACCAGACGATGGAGCTGCTGCGCGCCGCGCTGCCGCACCTGGACGATGCCGGTGCGGCGCAGCTGCGCCAGACGCTGCAGGCCAAGCTGCCGCCGACCAATTCCGACACCGCGCCGGGCCTGGTGCCCAACGTGATGACCGGGCGCATCGCCAACCGGCTGAACCTGAAGGGCCCGAACTATCTGGTCGACGCCGCCTGCTCGTCGTCGCTGCTGGCCGTCAGCGCCGCGATGGACGAGCTGCGCGCCGGCCGCAGCCGGCTGATGCTGGCCGGCGGCGTGAACGCCTCGCTGCCGGCCGACGTCTCCACCATCTTCACGCAGCTCGGTGCGCTCAGCGCGCGCGGCAAGGTGCGGCCGTTCGAAAGCGGCGGCGACGGCACGCTGCTGGGCGAGGGCCTGGGCGTGGTGGTGCTCAAGCGCCAGAGCGACGCGCTGGCCGACGGCGACCGCATCTACGCCGTGCTGCGCGGCGTGGGCCAGGCCAGCGACGGCCGCGGCACCGGACTGCTGGCGCCCAGCGTCGACGGCGAGACGCTGGCGATCCGCCGCGCCTACGACAGCACCGGCGTCGACCCGTCCACGGTGTCGATGATCGAGGCCCACGGCACCGGCATCCCGCTGGGCGACAAGACCGAGATCGCGGCGCTGAAGAACGTGTTCGGCGCCCGCGACGACGGCGCGCAGGGCAGCATCGCCATCGGCTCGGTGAAGTCGATGATCAGCCATTGCATCCCGGCGGCCGGCATCGCGGGGCTGATCAAGACGGCCCTGTCGCTGCACCACCGCGTGCTGCCGCCGACGCTGTGCGACGCCGTCAACCCCGAGCTCGGCATCGACAGCACGCGGCTGTTCGTCAACACCGAGGCCATGCCCTGGATCGCGCCCCTGGGCGCGCCGCGCCGCGCGGGTGTCGATTCCTTCGGCTTCGGCGGCATCAACACGCACGCCATCGTCGAGCAGGCGCCGGCCGCCGCGAAGCGGCCGCCGCTGCTGGCCCGCTGGCCGTTCGAGCTGTGCGTGCTGTCGGCCGCCACACCCGCGGCGCTGGCCGACGCCTGCGAGGCGCTGGCGGCCGCGCTGCAGCGCAACCCGGGCTGGCAGCTCGACGAGATCGCGGCGGCGCTGGTCGCGGCCGACCGTGGCGGCGCGGCGCGCCTGGCCATCGTGGCCAGGTCGCGCGAGGCGCTGGCCAAGGCGCTGGCGGGGGCGCTGCCCAAGCTGCGCGACCCGCAGGCCCGGGCCTGGTCCACGCGGGCCGGCGCGTTCTTCGCGGCCGAGCGCCTCGACGGCAAGCTGGCCTTCCTGTTCCCTGGCGAAGGGTCCCAGTACCTGGGCATGTTCGCCGACCTCGCACAGTGCTTCGATGAAGTGCGCGAGTGGCTGGACTTCTGGCGCGGCCTGTACGACGACGCCCCCGGCCAGACCCGCACCGACATCGCCTTCCCGGCGGCCACCGAGCTGACGCCCGAGCGCCGCAAGCAGCTCGAGGCGCGGCTGCACGCGATGGACGTGGGCTCCGAAGCCGTGATGGTGGGCGGGCAGGCGATGTTCGCGCTGCTGACGGCGCTGGGCGTGCAGGCCGACGTGATGCTGGGCCACAGCTCCGGCGAGTCGTCGGCGCTGGCGGCCTCGCGGGCGCTGCCTGCGCAGGACCTCGGCCAGCTGGCCGAGTTCATCCGCCAGCTCAACGCCGTCTACCAGCGCGTGCTGGGCGAAGGCAAGATCCCGACCGGCGCATTGCTCGCCGTGGGCGCGCTGCCGGCGGCGATGGTGCACGAGACGGTGGCCGCCAGCGGCCGGCGCATCGAGGTCGCGATGGACAACTGCGCCAACCAGCTGGTGCTGTACGGCGAGCGGGCCGCCATCGACGACGTGCAGGCGCGGCTGGTGGCCATCGGCGGCATCTGCATGCCGCTGCCTTTCGACCGCGGCTACCACACGCCCGACTTCGGCGAGGTCAGCGCGGCGTTCCACGCGTACTACAAGGCCATCAAGCTCGGGCCGCCGCAGGTGCCGCTGTATTCGTGCGCCTCGACACAGCGGTTTCCCGAATCGCCTGCGGCCGTGCGCAAGCTGGCGGCGGCGCAGTGGTCGACGACGGTGCGGTTCCGCGAGACGGTGCAGGCCATGGTGGCCGACGGCGTGCGCTGTTTCGTCGAGGTCGGGCCTTCGGGCAACCTGACGGCCTTCGTCGACGACATCCTCTCCGACCAGCCGCACGTGGCGCTGGCCACGAACGTGCGCCGCAAGCACGGGCTGGAGCAGCTGCTGTCGACGCTGGCGCAGCTGTGGGTGCAGGGGCGCGGCGTGTCGCTGGGCGCACTGTTCGCGCGGCGGCGCATCGCGGTGCTGGACCTGTCGGCGGACCAGGCGGCGCCCAGGCTGCCGGGCCTGCTGGACAACACGATGCCGACGCTGCGGTTCGACGCGGCCGACCGGGCGCTGTTGCAGCGGCTGGCGGTTCCGCCCCCCGCAGGCGCTATCTCGGCAGCGTCTGAATCCCCGGCGTCTGCGCCGTCGGCCGCCGCGACCGACACTGCGCACTTCGAGGCGGCGGATGCCACCAGTGCCGAGGCGCAGACCCAGGTGATGGCCGGCTACTTCGACCTGATGCGCGACTTCCTGGCGCAACAGTCCGGCGTGGTGGCGCACTGGCAGCCCGGCGCGCCGGCTGCTCCCGCTGCAGCCGCCGAGTCAGCGGCCGGCGCCCACCCGGCCCCGTTCCTGGACGAGATCTTGGAACTCGATGCGAACCACCTGCGCGCCGCCTGCAAGCTCAGCGTGCACCGCGACGCCTTCCTGCGCGACCACGTGCTGTCGGGTCCCGGCTCGGACACCGATCCCGAACTGATCGGCTTGTCGTGCGTGCCGCTGATGGTCAGCCTGGAGATCATGGCCGAGGCTTGTGCCGTGCTGGCGCAGAGCACGGCACTGCGGTTGATCGAACACGTGAAGGCCTACGACTGGATCGCACTCGACGACGGCGAACTGGCGCTCGACGTGGTGGCCGAGGCCATTGCCGGCCAGCCTGGCAGCTTCCGGGCCACGCTGCGCCAGAACGGCGCCGACGCCGTGACGGCGCAGTTCGCCTTCGCTGCCCAGCCGGTGCTGCCGCCGCTCGCAGCGCTGGGCCCGGCGCAGCTGCCGCGCTGGGACGGCGCGCAGATCTACGACATCGGCATGTTCCACGGGCCGATCTTCCAGAGCCTCCAGCACATCCAGGGCTGGAACGCGCAGGGCATCGACTGCACGCTGTCGCCCTGCAGCCTGGACGGCTTCTTCGCCCCCGAGGAGCCGGCGCGCCTGGTGCTGAACCCGGTGCTGCTGGACGCCATGGGGCAACTGGCCGCCTGCTGGGTGGCCGAACACGTCGGCACCGATTTCAACTGCTTCCCGTCGACCATCGAGCGCATCGAGTTGCTGGCGCCCGTGGTGCCGGGCGACGGGCTGGTGCTGCGCGGCCGCCAGCGCACGCTGGACCCCTCGCAGGCGGCCGATGTCGCGGCCGCGCGCCGCTGGGACTTCGAGGCCGAGGCAGCCGATGGCGCCCCGCTCGTCCGGGTGTCCGGTCTCGTCAACGTCTTCTTCCATGTGCCGCACCGCTTCTACCAGGTGCGGCGCGACCCGCTCGGCGGCTGGCTGGGCGCGCCGTTGCAGCAGCCCGGCAGCGGGCTGCTGTGGCAGCTCGAACAACTGCCCGAGGATTTCTGCGCCCAGTCGAACGGCATATTCCTGCGCATGCTGGCACTGGCCACCCTGAGTTTCGAGGAACGGGAACTCTGGCGCCAGTTGCCGAAGAATGTCCGACAGCGCCGCCAGTGGTTGCTGGGCCGGTTGGCGCTGAAAGAGGCCACGCGGTATTGGTGGTACACGGAAAGCGGGCACCTGCTGTATCCGTCGGATATTGAGGTGCACCATGAGGACAGCGGTCGCCCGCACGTGGGCGGCTGGTGGTCCGAAACCTTGGCCACTCGGCCGCAGGTGTCACTGACGCACGATGCGGTTTCGAATATTGCATTGCTGTCCGCGGCCGGCGCTCCGGTCGGAGTCGACGCCGAGGTGATCGGACGCGTGCAGCGCCCTGAGGCGCTGGCGGCGGCCTTCACGGCCGGCGAGCGCACTTGGCTGGAGCACGGCACGCCTCTGGTGCGCGACGAAGCGGTGCTGCGCCTGTGGTGCGCCAAGGAAGCAGCGGCCAAATTGCTCGGAACCGGGCTGCGCGGTGCACCGGAAGCGTTCGAAGTCACCTTCGAACCGGGGGGGGCGGAGCATGCTTTGGTGCACTGCGATGGTATGATTGTTGCGGTTATGTTGCGGCGGCTTGGAAATATGATCGTGGCCACGGCCGAAGGCCCACCGAGGTTTCAAAAGGTTCATTGATGAACAGCTTGTTGCGCGACACGGTGGAAGCCACCGTGATTGCGGTGATCGAAGACCTGATCCAGGACTGGGGCCTGGAGTTGGACGGCGGCGTCAGCGCCGATACCCAGCTCGTCGCCCACCTCGAATTCGCCTCGGTCGATATCATTCAATTGTGCGTGGCGCTGGAGCAGGCGTATGCCCGGAAACTCGGTTTCCAGAATTTGCTGATGCGCGATGGCAGTTATGTCGGTGATTTGTCGGTGCGTCAGATCGCGCAATTCATCGAACTGCGCCTGAAACCCCAGGAAGGAGCCGCGGCATGACCGTCAAGACCTTGTTCATCGGCATGGACGGTGCCACCTTCACGGTGCTGAACGACCTGACATCGGCCGCTGCGGGTGCGCCGGTGATGCCGTTCCTGGCGAAGATCTTCCAGGAAGGCAGCCGCGCCAAGCTGCGTTCCACGCCGAACCCGCTCACGCCGCCGGCCTGGGTGTCGATGATGACCGGCCGCAGCCCGGGCCACCACGGCGTGTTCGACTTCATCCGCGCCGAGGAGCGGGGTGAAGACGTGTTCTTCACGCTCTACGACCAGCGCGACTGCCGCGTCGAGACCATCTGGTCCATCGCCAGCCGGCAGGGCAAGAAGATCGCGGCGCTGAATTTCCCGTTCACGGCGCCGCCGCCCAAGGACATCAACGGCTTCATGGTGCCGGGCTTCGTGCCCTGGCGCCACCTGCGCCGCAACTCCACGCCGCCCGACCTGTACGACCGGCTGAAGACCATCCCCGACTTCAGCGCGCAGGAACTGGCCTGGGACTTCGAGCAGGAGAAGCAGGCCATGGAGAGCCTGACCGACGAAGACCGCGAGAACTGGGTCAAGTACCACCTGCCGCGCGAGAAGCAGTGGTTCCGCATCGCCGAATACCTGATGCGCGAGGAAGCGCCCGACCTGATGGCCGTGATGTTCGACGGCGTCGACAAGCTGCAGCACCAGGCCTGGCTCTTCATCGACCCGAACCTGCAGGTCGGCGAGCTCAGCGCCTACCACCAGCGCATGCGCCAGCTGAGCCTGGACTACTTCCGCCAGCTCGACGGCTTCATCGAGGCGCTGGTCACGGCGGCCGGCCCCACCGTGCAGGTCTTCATGTGCTCGGACCACGGCTTCACCGCGTCGACCGAGGTGCTGCGCATCAACACCTACCTGGGCGAGAAGGGTTGGCTGAAGTGGAAGCCGGTGCCCGACACCGACGAGGGCCGGCGCCGCGAGGACAGCATGTTCGCGCACCTCGACTGGAGCGAGACCATCGCGTACTGCCGCACGCCCTCGTCGAACGGCATCAACATCCGCGTCGCCACCGAGCCGGGCATGGGCGGCGTCAAGCCCGAAGACTACGAGGCCACGCGCAACCGGCTGATCAAGGACCTGGAAGCGCTGGTCGACCCGGCCACGGGCGAGCGCATCATCACCGAGATCCACAAGCGCGAGGACGTGTTCCCGGGCGGCGCGATGAAGGACGCGCCCGACCTGCAACTGGTGCTGCGCGACTTCGGTTTCGTGTCGATCAAGAACCGGCTGCCGGTGGTCGAACCCCGCCCCGAGCCGGTGGGCACGCACCACCCCGACGGCGTCTTCCTGGCCTACGGCCCGGGCATTGCGAAGGGCAAGCAGCTGGGCCGGCGCCAGATCATGGACGTGGGCGCGACGCTGCTCTACAGCCTGGGGCTGGCGGTGCCCAGCGACATGGAAGGCGTGGTGCCCGAGAACATGTTCACCGCCGAGCACAAGGCGGTGCACCCGGTGATCATCGGCGCGCCCACCAAGAGCGACGTCGGCGGGCAGGGCGGCGATGCCATGGCCGACGACGAGAAGGCGCAGATCATGGCGCAGCTGCAGTTGCTCGGCTACATGGAATAGGCCATGCCCGTCGCGCAGGTCAACGGTGCACGGCTGAACTACCTCCAGGTCGAGGAGCCCGGCGACGCGCCGCGCGAGGACCTGGTGATGGTGCACGGCCTGGCCACCAACATGGCCTTCTGGTACCTGCCCTACGCGCCCGAGTTCGCCAAGCGCTTCCGCGTCACGCTGCTCGACCTGCGTGGCCTCGGCCGGTCGGAGATGACGCCCACCGGCTACACGCCGCAGAACCTGGCGCTCGACCTCCAGGGACTGATGGACCACCTGGGCATCCAGCGCGCGCACGTCATGGCGCACAGCTTCGGTGGCGTGGTGGCGCTCAGCATGGCCTGCATGGACGCATCGCGCGTGCGCAGCCTGGTGCTGTGCGACACCCACATCTCCGCCGTGCGCCGCCACCACGTGCCACGCGACTGGGGCAACCGCAGCCACATCCAGGCCGTGCTCGACCGCCACGGCCTGCGGCTCGACACGCACGATCCGTACTTCGGCTACCGGCTGCTCACCGAGGTGGCGCATCTGCAGTTGCGCAATCAAGACGTGCCGCAGGACCTGCTCGACCTGGTGGGCCCGATGATGGGCAAGCAGGGCAAGCGCACCGCGTCGCAGTGGGTCAAGCTGATGGACGAGACGGCGGCCGAGGCGCAGCTGATGGGCGACGACGGCCTGGCGCTGGATGCGCTGCGGCGGTTGATGTTCCCGATCCTGGCGCTGTACGGCGACCACTCGCAGGCGCGGCTGACCGGCGGCGAACTGCTCGACGTGTGGCCGCACGCCGAGTTCCGCCGCGTGCGCGACGCCGGCCACTTCTTTCCGGCGTCCCGACCCGACGACGTCATGGCCGAGTGCGAACGCTTCTGGCGCGGCGAGTTCGCGCGCAAGCCGGTGGTACGCTCCGGCGAAGAGCAGCGTCGGCATTTCCGCAGTGACCGTGTCTTCAAATCCGATGGTTCCTGGTTCTTCACCACGCGCGAGCAACAGCGCCTGGGCCCGTACACCAACCCCGACGAAGCACACGACGCGCTGGCGCGCTACATCAGCAGCCTGGCTGTCCCCGCGTAGGCCGCCATGGTGACGGCGAACCGGCTCGGCATCTGGCCCGGGCTGAACCGGCGCGACTTCCGCTGCATCGCGCAGAACGGCTTCGGCGACGGCAATAACGCCTATGCGCATTCGATGGCCTGGTTCAACGGCCATCTGTACGTGGGCACCACGCGCGGCAACTTCCCCTTCATGAAGGCCCGCCTGCCGATCGGCATGGACGTGTGGCCGGTGGAGTGCCCGGAGAACCCGTTCGATCTCGACATGCATGCCGAGATCTGGCGCTACGACCCCAGGCTCGACCACTGGGAGCGGGTCTTCAAGGCGCCGACCATCATCGGCAGCCACGGCAAGCCGATCCCGCGCGAACTGGGGCTGCGCGGCATGCTGGTGTACTCGGGCGGCGGCCGCGAGCCGCCGGCGCTGTTCGTCAGCACCTGGTCGCCCGCGCGCGGCCCGGGCCCGAACCTGCTGCGCTCGGAGGACGGCCGCACCTTCACGCCGACCTGCGAGCCCGGCCTGAACGGCTTGCCGGTGACCACCATCCGCACGCTGTGCGAGTTCAAGGGCAAGCTCTACACCACGCCCGCCGGCTCGCGCGGCGGCAATCCGAACGTCTCGGCGCACTCGGTCGTCTACGAGAGCGCCGACCCCACCGCCGGGCAGTGGGAGCCCGTCAGCGACTTCGGCTTCGGCGACGCCGGCAACAAGACCGTGTTCGAGATGTGCGCCTTCGGCGACCACCTGTACGTCGGCACCTTCAACATGGAGGGCTACCAGGTCTGGCGCAGCACCTGCGAAGGCGACAAGCCCTACCACTGGGAACGCGTGATCGAGCGCGGCGCCTACCGCGGCAAGCTGAACCAGTGCGTGCTGAGCATGATGCCGTTCAAGGGAGCGCTGTACATCGGCAGCGGCATCCAGGGCGGCGGCATCGACACGCAGAACAAGGTCGGCCCGGCGCCGCCGGAACTGGTGCGGCTGTGGCCCGACGGCCGCTGGGACCTGCTGGTCGGCGACGAACGCGACACGCCGATGGGCCGCAAGGTGCCGCTGTCGGGCTACATGCCCGGCTTCAACAACTTCTTCAACGGATACTTCTGGCGCATGGTGGCGCACGAGGGCTGGCTCTACCTGAGCACCTTCGAGTGGAGCACCGTGATGGGCTACGCCAACCGCCGGCGCTGGCCCGAGGCCTTCACCAACGTCATCAACCACGTCGGCGCGCAGACCATCCTCGACCACCACTCGGGCTTCGACCTGTACCGCAGCTTCGACGGCGAGAACTGGGTGCCGGTCACGACCAACGGCATGGGCAACCCATACAACATGGGGCTGCGCACGATGGTGTCGACGCCGCACGGGCTGTTCCTCGGCACGGCCAACCCCTTCGGCCCGAAGATCATGCCGTTGAACGGCAATCGCTACGTGCCCAACCCGCGCGGCGGCTGCGAGATCCACTTCGCCAGTTCCGCGCCGGCGGCGGGCTGAGCGCGATGGCCACCCGGGGCCCTGGCTGGTTGCGGCAGGTGCTGCGCGGCCGCGGTGCGGCGCCGGAGCCGTCGCCAGCGGACTGGCCTGCCGGCACCCGCATCGAACGCGACGTGCCCTACGGGCCGCATCCGGCGCAGCGGCTCGATCTCTATGCGCCTGCTGGCGCGCAGGGCTGCCCCGTGCTCGTGCTGGTGCACGGCGGCGCCTGGATGCTGGGCGACAAGGCGCAACCGGGCGTCGTGCTGCACAAGGTGCGGCACTGGCTGCCGCGCGGCTGGGTCGTCGTCTCGCTGAACTACCGCCTGCTGCCCGAGGCCGATCCGTTGCAGCAGGCGGACGACGTGGCACGTGCGATCGGCACCGTGCAGCGCGACGTGCAGCGCTGGGGCGGCGACGGCCGGCGCGTGGCGCTATGCGGGCATTCCACGGGCGCACACCTCGCGGCGCTGGTGCTGGCCGACGTGTCGCTCGCGGCCGCACACGGCCTGCAGCCGCCGCAGGCGGCCGTGCTGCTGGACAGCGCCGCGCTCGACGTGGTGCAGGTCATGGAGGGCGCGCACCTGCCGCTGCACGACCGGGCCTTCGGTGACGATCCGGTGGTCTGGCGCCGCGCTTCGCCCTGGCACCAGGTGCAGCAGGCGCTGCCGCCGCTGCTGCTGGTGTGCGCGCAGGACCGCGAGGCTGCCACGCAGCAGGCCGAACGATTCGCCCTGCGGGCACGCAGCGCGGGCGGCAGCGCGCAGGTGGCGCTGGTGCCGCTGTCGCATCGCGAGATCAACGAGCACCTGGGCCAGGACGATGGTCTGTCACGCCTCGTCGACGACTTCCTGGCTGCGCAAGGCCTGCCATGATGCGGCACCGCAGGGGGTAACCCCGCAGCAGGGGCCGCAGGCGCGACTCCTAGAATCGCAGTGCAGCATTCACCAGGAGACCGAACGCATGCCTTCGTCCCGACGCGCCGCCCCTGCGGCCGAACCCGCCGCCGCCCCCGGGACGCGGATCCTCAAGAAGTACCCCAACCGCCGTCTCTACGACACCCAGACCAGCAGCTACATCACGCTGGCCGACGTCAAGCGCATGGTGCTGGGCGGCGAGGACTTCGAGGTGCGCGACGCCAAGACCGGCGACGACCTCACGCGCAGCATCCTGCTGCAGATCATCCTGGAGGAAGAGTCGGGCGGCGTGCCGATGTTCAGCACGCCGATGCTGGCGCAGATCATCCGCTTCTACGGCCACTCGATGCAGGGCATGATGGGTGCGATGCTCGAGAAGAACCTGCAGACCTTCGTCGAACTGCAAAGCCAGTTCGTGGGCGGCCAGGCGCCGGTGCTGCAGAACATGATGGGCACCTACCTCGACCAGTCGCGTGCGATGTTCGAGAAACTGCAGGAGCAGATGACTACGGCGGGCGTCATCTTCCCCGGTTTCCCGCCGCCCAAGCGCTGAGATCGCGCCGATCGGGGAAAATCCCCCGATGAACGCTCCCACTCCGGGCTCCGCGCCCACCGTCGGCTTCGTCTCGCTCGGCTGCCCCAAGGCGCTGACCGACTCCGAACTCATCCTCACGCAGCTCAGCGCCGAGGGCTACCGCACCAGCAAGACCTTCGCCGGCGCCGACCTCGTCATCGTCAACACCTGCGGCTTCATCGACGACGCGGTGAAGGAAAGCCTCGACACCATCGGCGAGGCGCTGGCCGAGAACGGGCGCGTCATCGTCACCGGATGCCTGGGCGCCAAGGCCGGCGACGACGGCGGCAACCTCGTGCGCCAGATCCACCCCAAGGTGCTGGCGGTCACGGGCCCGCACGCCACCCAGGAGGTCATGGACGCGGTGCACCTGCACGTGCCCAAGCCGCACGACCCGTTCATCGACCTGGTGCCCGGCCACGTGCCCGGCGCGGGCGTCAAGCTCACGCCCCGGCACTACGCCTACCTGAAGATCAGCGAAGGCTGCAACCACCGCTGCAGCTTCTGCATCATCCCCAGCATGCGCGGCGACCTCGTGTCGCGCCCGATCGGCGACGTGCTGAACGAGGCCCGTGCCTTGTTCGAGGGCGGCGTGAAGGAACTGCTGGTCATCAGCCAGGACACCAGTGCCTACGGCGTCGACGTGAAGTACCGCACCGGCTTCTGGGACGGCAAGCCGGTGAAGACACGCATGTTCGAACTGTGCGAGGCGCTGGCGACGCTGGCCGAGCAGCACGGCGCCTGGGTGCGGCTGCACTACGTCTATCCGTACCCGCACGTCGACGAGGTGCTGCCGCTGATGGCCGCCGGCCGCATCCTGCCGTACCTGGATGTGCCGTTCCAGCACGCGCACCCCGACGTGCTCAGGCGCATGAAGCGCCCGGCCAGCGGCGAACGCAATCTCGAACGCCTGGCGCGCTGGCGCGAGATCTGCCCCGAGATCGTCGTGCGGTCGACCTTCATCGCCGGCTTCCCGGGCGAGACCGAGGCCGAGTTCGAGACCCTGCTCGACTTCATGAAGGAGGCCGAGATCGACCGCGCCGGCTGCTTCGCGTATTCGCCGGTGACGGGCGCGACGGCCAACGACCTGCCCGGCGCACTGCCGGCCGAGGTGCGCGAGGAGCGCCGAGCCCGCTTCATGGCCGTGGCCGAGGCCGTCTCGGTGCGCAAGCTGCAGCGCCGCGTGGGGGCCACGATGCAGGTGCTGGTCGACAGCGCCCCAGCGCTCGGCCGCAAGGGCGGGGTGGGGCGCAGCTACGCCGACGCGCCCGAGATCGACGGCACCGTGCGGCTGCTGCCGCCCGAGAAGGCTTCGCGCACGCTGAAGGTGGGCGAGTTCACGAAGGCGCGCATCGTCGCCGTCGAGGGGCATGACCTGATCGCGGTGCCGGCATGAAGAAGGACACCACGGCGCTGATCCACCACGCCTACCAGCCGCCCGCGGGCTTCGAGGCGCCGCAGGTCGGTGTGCACAAGGCGTCGACCGTGCTGTTTCGCGACACGGCGGCGCTGCGTTCGCGCGACTGGCGCCACAAGACCGGCTACACCTACGGCCTGCACGGCACGCCCACCACGTTCACGCTGGAGGAGCGCATCGCGGCGCTGGAAGGTGGCCGGCACTGCGTGCTGGTGCCCAGCGGCCTGGCGGCCATCGCGCTGGTGAACCAGGCGCTGCTGCGCGCGGGCGACGAGGTGCTGCTGCCGGCGAACGTCTACGGCCCGAGCCGCGAACTGGCGCGGCACGAGCTGGCGCACTGGGGCATCACGCACCGCCTGTACGACCCGATGGACGCCGCGGCGCTGGCCGCGATGGTGGGGCCGCAGACGAAGCTGGTGTGGGTCGAGGCCGCCGGCTCGGTGACGATGGAGTTCCCCGACCTGGTCGGGCTGCTCCGGGTGTGCCGCGACCAGGGCATCACGTCGGCCATCGACAACACCTGGGGCGCGGGCATCGCCTTCGACGCCTTCGCGCTCGGTGCCGACATCGTGATGCAGGCGCTGACCAAGTACCCCTCGGGCGGCGGCGACGTGCTGATGGGCTCGGTCTGCACCCGCGACGACGCGCTGCACGAGCGCATCAAGCTCACCCACATGCGGCTGGGCCTGGGCGTGGCGGCCAACGATGCCGAACTGCTGCTGCGCTCGCTGCCCAGCACCGCGCTGCGCTACCACGCGGCCGATGCCACCGGGCGCGCGCTCGCACGCTGGTTCCAGCAGCGGCCGGAAGTGGCGCAGGTGCTGCACCCGGCGCTGGAAGGCGCACCCGGCCACGCGCACTGGCGCGCCTGCAGCACGGCCGCGGCCGGCCTGTTTTCGGTGGTCTTCGACAGCCGCTACGGCGCGGCGCAGGTCGACCGCTTCGTCGATGCGCTGCGCCTGTTCAGGATCGGCTACTCGTGGGCCGGCCCGATGAGCCTGGTGGTGCCCTACGACCTGGGGGTGATGCGGCAGCCGGCACCGTATGCGGGCACGCTGGTGCGCTTCTCGATCGGCCTGGAAGACGTGGCCGACCTGCGGGCCGACCTGGAGCAGGCGCTGGGCGCGCTGGCGACCTGAGGCCCGGGCCCTCAGCTGCCCTTGGACGAGACCTTGTGCCGCATCAGGCGGCCCTTCTCGCGTTCCCAGTCCTTCTCGCGCTCGGTGTTGCGCTTGTCGTGCTGGGCCTTGCCCTTGGCCAGCGCGATCTCGGCCTTCACGCGGCCGCCCTTGTAGTGCAGGTTCAGCGGCACGAGCGTGAAGCCCTTCTGCTCGACCTTGCCGATCAGGCGCCGGATCTCGGCCTTGTGCATCAGCAGCTTCTTCGTGCGGTCGGCCTCGGGCGTGATGTGCGTCGAGGCGGTGCGCAGCGCGTTGATGCGGCAGCCGATGAGGAAGAGCTCGCCGTCGCGGATGTGCACGTAGCCGTCGGTCAGCTGCACCTGTCCCGCGCGGATGGCCTTGACCTCCCAGCCGGACAGCACCATGCCCGCCTCGAACTGCTCGTCGATGGTGTATTCGTAGCGTGCGCGGCGGTTTTCTGCGATGGGGGCCATGGGGTCTGCGGCTGCCTGCGACGGGCAAGGGGCGCCGCCTACAATTCCTGCATTGTATGAAGCACGTGAAGAAGTCCGTCCTGCTGTGGTACTCGCCTCGCGAGATGTACGACCTGGTGACGGGCGTCGAGTCCTACCCCAGCTTCCTGCCCTGGTGCGACAAGGCCGAGGTGCTGGAGCGTCACGACACAGGCATGACGGCGCGTCTGGGTCTGGCCTACATGGGGGTGCGGCACGCCTTCACAACCCGCAACGTGCACGTGGCCGGCCAGTCGGTCGACGTCACGCTGGTCGACGGCCCGTTCTCGCTGCTCGAGGGGGTGTGGGTGTTCAACGCGCTGGGCCGGCCCGGGCTGGAGGCGCAGGCCTGCAAGATCGAGTTCGACCTGCGCTACGCGTTCTCGAGCAAGGCGCTCGAGACCGTGGTGAGCCCGGTGTTCGACAAGGTGGCCAACACCTTCGTCGACTGCTTCGTGAAGCGCGCCGAGGTCGTGTATGGCCCGCGCTGAGACGCTGCCGGTGGAGGTGGTCTACTGCCCGCAGCCCGGGCAGGTCGACCAGGTCAGGTTGCAGATGACAGCCGGCGCGACGCTGGCCGACGCGCTGCAGGCCAGCGGCCTGCTGCAACGCCATGCGCTGGTGGCCGAGGGCCTGCGCATGGGCATCTGGGGCAAGCTGCGCGAGCCTGCCACGCCACTGCGCGCGCATGACCGCATCGAGATCTACCGCCCGCTGACCGTCGATCCGAAGGAAGCGCGGCGCCTGCGCTACAAGCGCAACAAGGCGCCCGCCGCGACGCCCTAGGAGCCGCTGCCGCGGCAGTCGGAGCCGATGACCTCGTTGGCGCGCCGCATCTCTTCGGCACGGCCCTTGTCGTCGAGGATCTCGCGCTCGCCCTTCTCGTTGGTGCGTGCGATGCGCTGACCCGTTTCCAGCGCCGCGAGATGGCCGCGCGCGCGGCGGCAGTTCTCGGCGCGCTGTTGCGCCAGCTTCTCTTCGTCGGCACGCGCCTTGGCCTGCTGCTCCTGGTCGCCGGCGCGCCGGCGGGCTTCCAGTTCCTTGTCGACCGTGGGGCGGACGGCGGGCGATGCCGCTGCGCCCGATGCGGCCGGTGCCGCGGGCGCCAGCTGGCGGCGCGGGTCGGGCCGCTGCAGGATGTCGCGCTCGGGGATGTCACGCGGCGGCGGCAGGTCGCTGGCGGTGATCTGGCCGCTCTTGTCCTTCCACTTCCACTGCGCATGCGCAGGCAGGGTGGCGGCGACCAGGGCCAGCAGCAGGACGGCGGCGGCGGGCCGGGGCAGGAGCGCGGTGGAGAGTCGCATGGCGGCAGTGTAGAGCCGCCAATGGCCCCCCGGCGTGACCTCCGTCACGGGCGGCGGGCGGGAAGTGTTGCCGTCCGTATAATCGCTTTTTGCGCCTGGAGCCCGTTCAGCATGCGCCTACTCGGCAAAGCGCTCACCTTCGACGATGTGTTGTTGGTGCCGGCCTATTCTCAGGTGTTGCCCCGCGACACCAACCTCTCGACCCGACTGTCCCGCAACATCACGCTGAACCTGCCGCTGGTGTCGGCGGCGATGGACACCGTGACCGAAGCCCGCCTCGCGATCGCCATCGCGCAGGAGGGCGGCATCGGCATCGTGCACAAGAACTTCACGCCGAAGCAGCAGGCGGCCGAGGTGGCGCGCGTGAAGCGCTATGAATCGGGCCTGCTGCGCGACCCCATCAGCGTCACGCCCGACACCCCGGTGCGCGAGGTCGTGGCGCTGCAGCGCCAGCACGGATTCAGCGGCTTCCCGGTGCTCGAGGGCAAGGTCGTGGTCGGCATCGTCACCAACCGCGACCTGCGGTTCGAGTCGCGCCTGGACGCCCCGGTGCGCGAGGTGATGACGCCGCGCGATCGCCTGGTGTGGGTGAAGGAGGGCGCCTCGCTCGACGAGGGCAAGGCGCTGATGCACAAGCACCGCCTGGAGCGCGTGCTGGTCGTCAACGACGCGTTCGAACTGCGTGGCTTGATGACGGTGAAGGACATCACCAAGCAGACCGACTTCCCGAACGCCGCGCGCGACGCACAGGGCAAGCTGCGCGTGGGCGCCGCGGTCGGCGTGGGCGACGGCACGGAAGAGCGTGTCGAACTGCTGGTGAAGGCCGGGGTCGACGTGCTGGTGGTCGACACCGCGCACGGCCACAGCGCGGGCGTGATCGAACGCGTGCGCTGGGTCAAGAAGACGTACCCGCAGGTCGATGTGATCGGCGGCAACATCGCCACCGGCGCCGCTGCCACCGCGCTGGTGGAAGCGGGCGCCGACGCCGTGAAGGTCGGCATCGGCCCCGGCAGCATCTGCACCACCCGCATCGTCGCCGGCGTGGGCGTGCCGCAGATCATGGCCATCGACAACGTGGCCACCGCGTTGCGCGGCAGCGGCGTGCCGCTGATCGCCGACGGCGGCATCCGCTACTCGGGCGACATCGCCAAGGCGATCGCCGCCGGTGCCAGCACGGTGATGATGGGCGGCATGTTCGCCGGCACCGAGGAAGCCCCGGGCGAGGTCATCCTCTACCAGGGCCGCAGCTACAAGAGCTACCGCGGCATGGGCTCCATCGGCGCGATGAAGGCCGGCTCAGCCGACCGCTACTTCCAGGAAAACGACGAGACCACCAACCCCAACGCCGACAAGCTGGTGCCCGAGGGCATCGAGGGCCGGGTGCCGTACAAGGGCTCGATGCTCGGCATCGTGTACCAGATGGCCGGCGGACTGCGTGCCGCCATGGGCTACTGCGGCTGCGCCAGCATCGAGGAGATGCGCAGCAAGGCAGAGTTCGTCGAGATCACGTCCGCCGGCATCCGCGAGAGCCACGTCCACGACGTGCAGATCACGAAGGAAGCGCCGAATTACAGGGCGGAGTGAGATGACCGACGTCCGTCCGGCGGCGGTCACGCCGCGCGCCGGGCCACCCCCGGTCGGCCCCGGCGCCGGGCGCACGGCCGCGATGCGCTTCATCATGCTGGTGGTGCTGATCGACATGCTGGCGGTCGGCCTCATCGTGCCGGTGCTGCCGGCCCTGGTGGGCAAGTTCACCAGCGTGCCGTCGGAGCAGAGCTACTGGTACGGCGTGGTGGCGTTCTCGTACGCCATTGCCAGCTTCATCGGTGCGCCGATGCTGGGTGCGCTGTCCGACCGCTTTGGCCGCCGACCCATCCTGCTGCTGGGCTTCTGCGGGCTGGCGATCAACTTCTTCATGACGGCACTGGCCAGTGCGCTGTGGATGCTGGTGGTGTCGCGCCTGTTCGGCGGCCTGATGCAGGCCAACGCCGCGGTGGCCAACGCCTACGTCGCCGACATCAGCGCGCCGGAAGAGCGCGCGCGTCGCTTCGGCCTGCTGGGCGCGATGTTCGGGATCGGCTTCATCCTCGGGCCGGTGCTGGGCGGCCTGCTGGGCGGCATCGACCTGCAACTGCCGTTCTTCGTGGCCGGCGGCCTGGCGCTGGTCAACCTGGCCTACGGCTACTTCGTGCTGCCCGAATCGCTGCCGGCCGAGCGCCGGCGCGGCATCGACTGGGCGCGCGCCAACCCGCTGTCGTCGCTGGTGCAGCTCTCGCGCCTGCAGGGCGTGGGGCGGCTGGTCGCGGTGCTGGCGTTCGCGGGCCTGGCCCAGTTCACGCTGTACACGGTGTGGGTGTTGTACGCCACGTTCCGCTTCGGCTGGGGTCCCACCGAGAACGGCTGGTCGCTGTTCGCCGTGGGCGTGGTCTCGGCGGTGGTGCAGGGTGTGCTGCTGGGCCGGCTGCTGAAGGTGTTCCCGGCGCAGCGGCTGGCGGTGATGGGCCTGGTCTCGGCGACGCTGGCCTTCGTCGGCTTCGGCCTGGCCACCGAGGGCTGGATGATGTACGTGGTGATCTTCGCCAACGTGCTGGGCAACACCGTGGCTGCCTCGATGCAGGGCCTGATCTCGAGCGCCGCCGATGGCAGCGAACAAGGCCAGACGATGGGCTCGGTGAGCGGCCTGAACAGCCTGATGGCCGTGGTGGCGCCGATGCTCGCCGCGCCGCTGCTGGGGGCGGTGTCGCACCTGCCTGCCACCGACTGGCGCATCGGCGCCCCGATGTTCTTCTGCGCCGTGCTGCAGGCCCTGGCGCTGGCCTTTGCCGTGTCCCACTTCCGCCGGCTGCGCCGCAGGCCGCTGGCACCCGCATCGAGCTCCGCATGACGCACGACAAGATCCTCATCCTCGACTTCGGCTCGCAGGTCACGCAGCTCATCGCCCGCCGCGTGCGCGAGGCGCACGTGTACTGCGAGATCCACCCCAACGACGTTGGCGACGATTTCATCCGCGCCTTCGCGCCCAAGGGCATCATCCTCTCGGGCAGCCACGCCAGCACCTACGAGGAGCACGAGCTGCGCGCGCCGCAGGCTGTTTGGGACAGTGGCGTGCCGGTGCTGGGCATCTGCTACGGCATGTTCACGATGGCGGTGCAGCAGGGCGGCCAGGTCGAGGCCAGCACGCACCGCGAGTTCGGCTACGCCGAGGTGCGCGCGCACGGCCACACCAAGCTGCTCGACGGCATCGAGGACTTCGCCACCGCAGAAGGCCACGGCATGCTGAAGGTGTGGATGAGCCACGGCGACAAGATCACCGCGCTGCCGCCGGGCTTCAAGCTGATGGCCAGCACGCCCAGCTGCCCGATCGCCGGCATGGCCGACGAGTCGCGCGGCTACTACGGCGTGCAGTTCCACCCCGAGGTCACGCACACGGTGCAGGGCAGGGCGCTGCTGGAGCGCTTCGTGCTGCAGATCGCCGGCGCGCGGCCCGACTGGGTGATGCGCGACCACATCGCCGAAGCCGTGGAGCGCATCCGTGCCCAGGTCGGCGACGAGGAGGTCATCCTCGGCCTGAGCGGCGGCGTCGACTCCAGCGTCGCCGCGGCGCTGATCCACCGCGCCATCGGCGACCAGCTCACCTGCGTGTTCGTCGACCACGGCCTGCTGCGCCTGAACGAAGGCGACCTGGTGATGGACATGTTCGTCGGCCAGTTGCACGCGAAGGTGGTGCGCGTGGACGCCAGCGCGCTGTTCCTGGGCAAGCTGGCGGGCGTGACCGATCCCGAGGCCAAGCGCAAGATCATCGGCAGCGAGTTCGTCACCGTCTTCAAGCAGGAAGCGGCCAAGCTGGTGGGCAGCGGCGCAAAGGGTGCGAGGTGGCTGGCGCAGGGCACGATCTACCCCGACGTGATCGAAAGCGGCGGCGCCAAGACGAAGAAGGCCGTCACGATCAAGAGCCACCACAACGTCGGCGGCCTGCCCGAGCAACTCGGCCTGAAGCTGCTGGAGCCGCTGCGCGACCTGTTCAAGGACGAGGTGCGCGAGCTGGGCGTGGCGCTGGGGCTGCCGCCCGAGATGGTCTACCGCCACCCGTTCCCGGGCCCGGGCCTGGGCGTGCGCATCTTGGGCGAGGTGAAGAAGGAATACGCCGACCTGCTGCGCCGGGCCGACGCGATCTTCATCGAGGAGCTGCGCAATTTCCACGACCCCGCCAGCGGCAAGAGCTGGTACGACCTGACCAGCCAGGCCTTCACCGTGTTCCTGCCCGTGAAGAGCGTGGGCGTGATGGGCGACGGCCGCACCTACGAGCACGTCGTCGCGCTGCGCGCCGTGCAGACCAGCGACTTCATGACCGCCGACTGGGCCGAGCTGCCGTACGCGCTGCTGAAGAAGGTCAGCGGCCGCATCATCAACGAGGTGCGTGGCATCAACCGCGTGACCTACGACGTGAGCAGCAAGCCGCCGGCGACGATCGAGTGGGAATGAGCCGGACTCGTCCCACCGTGTTTCCGGCCATCCCAGAACGATCCGGTTTCGCAGTGGGGACAACGACGTAGCGTCCAAGGTCGCCCCACCCGATCCAGCGCCGTCCCAGGCGCCCTGACGGTTGATTTGACGGTGTCCGAGCACCTGCGCTGGCAGGCGTGCGTCGACACCGTCAGCCCCCATGACGGTATCGCGATCCTGCGACCTGCAACGGATCGGAGATCGCATGGACACCTCGGTGGATCAGGCCCGCAGCGGGTCGGCCGGCACGAAGGCGCGGACGGGACGGCGCGCGAGGCGATTGTCCGGGGCAGGACGAGGACCGACGAAGCTGCGCATGCCACGGAAGGCATGCGTCTTCAGGCCAGGTCGAAGGACAGGCTGACCACTTCAGACAGCCTGCAGCCGGCCAGCCTCAGGATCTGAATGGCCGGCCCAGCCGGAAGTCCGCCATTCGACGGTAGCCAAGAGGCACGGCGGCCAGGACCCCGTCAGGGGTCCTTCGCGCTGCCATTGCCGCGCCACGGCCGGCGATCGTCTGCGCCTGCCGATGGCGACCGGCTCAAGCCGATCCCGAGGCGACGTCCTCGATCCCGAACTCGTCGCCGCGAAGCCGACCGTCAGACCTGCGCACGCCCCAACGCGCGCGTGCCGTCGCGGGCGATTCCGCTGGACGTGCCGTTTGCTGAACGGGTTCCATCGAGGCGCCGGATCTGCGCTGGAGCTCTCACGTGCCCTGCAGGGTTGGGCCGCTCATCGAGGGTCACACGCGCGGCGTTGCCCAGGCGCGGGCGCCGGCCCCCTGGAGCGCCCGTCCGTGCTGGCGGTCGAAGGAGGCGGCAGCCGCGGTCCGCGGATTGCCCGGGTCGCATGCCTCCATCCAGGACGCCCTTCGAAATGCAGTCGCCGTCAAGGGCTCATCGCGGCAGTCGGTGTCCGCCATGAATTCCGGAACAGCGCATTCCACCAGCGATCCGCGCCGAGTGGCGCTCGAAGAGGCCATCGAGGCCCTGCAGGCGCGCCGGGCCCTGCTTGGCGACGCCGTCGTCGATGCCGCGCTCGCGCCCCTGCGGGAGCAACTGGCCCTGGGCCACAACGCCGCCGCGCCGGCACGTCGGCTGCGTCCCCCGGGAAGCCGACGCACCGGTTCCCTGGGTGCCGGGCTCGGTGGTCGTGGCCCAGGGCGTCCTGGCCGACTGCCTGTGCACCGTGCAGAGCGGCGAGCTGCGCGCGGTGGTCACCGGCGAGAGGCGTTCGGCACGCGTGGAGGTGACCGCCTGAACCTCGGACGACGTCGATGGCCGTGTGGTGGGCCTGTTCGAGGCGCTGGCCGTCCAGGAGGCGGGGCGGCGCGTCGTGCCCGGCCCCCGGGAGCCAGGCCCGCATCGCCGAACGCGTGGGTGCGTCGCGCCCCATGATCAACCGGCTGCGAGGCGCCGGGGGCGCAGTTCCAGTCGGTGCAGGGGCCGCTGCTGGATCGCTCGGTGGTGGCCACGCTGGCCGACCCGTCGCCGCTGGAACCGGGCACGTCGATCGCCGCCTACGAACGGTGAGTCGGCGTGCGGTCCGACTGGGCCCGCGCCGCCTTGTGCTCTCGCCCCGCCGCAGTCCGAACTCCCGGCAGCACGCGGCACCCGCATCCCCACCGTGAACGTTGCGCCGGCCGCTGGCTGGCCCGCCGGTGCCACGCCATTGCGTCCTTGACCTCGGGGACGGTTCCCGGCCCGTGCACGCCGTGCATCTTGTCGCGCGGACAGCCCGTGGCCTGCCCCTCCCTCAGCGCGGTCGGGTTCATCACGCCCCACCCGCACGGCAGCACGTCGTCGGGCCGGGCCTGGCGAGCCTGCAACCAGACCGACGTCGGCTCGATGTGTGTCGCCAGGCCGCACGTCCTTGCGCCATGCCCGTCATCAGGGATCAACCCTGGGATCCGCGCCAAGGCGGGGGGCTGTGAACGATCACCCGCTCCTCGACCTTCGCGGGAGCGTGCGCCTGCAGCGCTGCGGTGTCGGCAACTTCGAGTCCGTCCGGGTGCAGGCTCAACGGCCCGTGGCAGGCTGTCAGGACACCCGCGCAGACGGCATCCGGGGTGGCGGCCCCGGATCCTGTCGGCTGCCTAGCGGGTACCGCTGACGTCGATCTCGACGCGGCGGTCAGGCTGCAGGCAGGCGATGAGGCTGGCCGTGGGCTGGGTGCCCTTGCAATCGCCGGGCTTGGTGATCGGCTGCGTCTCGCCCTTGCCCACCGAGCTGACCTTGGCTGCCTCGAAGCCGCCCGCGCTGACGAGGTAGTCCTTCACCGCATCCGCACGCCGCTGTGACAAGGCCTGGTTGTACTTGTCCGAACCCAGGCGGTCGGTGTGGCCCTCGACGATGACGACCTCGAAGCTCGTGCCGCGCGTGTCGGCCGCGAACTTGTCGAGCGCGACCCGGCCTTCGGGCTTGATGGCGGCCTGGTCGAAGGCGAACAGCGACTCGGCCTCGAAGCTGACGCGGCGGCGCTCCGGGGGCGGCGGCGGGGGCGGCGGCGCCGGCACCACGACCACCGGCGGGGGCGGAGGCGGGGGCGCCACCACCGGCGGCGGGGGCGGGGGCGGCGGCGGGGCCACGTCGACCGGCGCTGCGGCCATGCGCGGCGCCGGGGGCGCTGCACGCCCGAAGGGGAACACGAGGCTCACCGTGACGGTGTCGACATCCCCCTTGTTGCCCACCGCGTCGTTGACGCGGTAGCGGTCGAGCTCACCGCGCAGGGCGAAGCCCGGGCTGAAGGCGTATTGCAGACCGGCGCCGAGCTTGTAGTTCGCCTCGGTCTTGCGCGGGTTGGCGTTGAGCACGCCCACCGCGCCGCTCCCGGTGAACTGGTCGCGGGCACGTGCGCCATGCACGCCGACGCGGGCCAGGAACGACAGGCGCTCGGTCATTGGCAGCGTGCCCACCAGGTCGAGGTGCGGGCCGTCCAGCTTGATCTGGCCGTCCAGCCGTCCGGCCGGCGTGGTGGTGGCGCTGTAGCCGAACCTGCCCAGGTTGAAGTAGCCGGCCTCGACGCCGACGTGGCGGTTGAACTGGTAGCCGCCGAACACGCGGTAGGCCTTGTCCCGGTTGTCGGCGGTGAAGCCGTCGACCGTGAGGCCGCTGTCGCCCAGCCGACGAGTGATGCCGGGCTGGTCGATCTTGGCCTGCGATGCGCCACCGGCAATGCCGAAGTAGTCGTGGCTCTCGTCCTGCCCCAGCGCGGTGCCGGCCAGCAGCGTGCCGAGCCCGGCAAGGGCGAGCAGGCGCCCGGTGTGTGTTGCGGTCATGGTGGCTCTTTCAGGATTCAAGGGGTGTCGGGCTCAGGGTGCGACGATGGTCGTGTTGACCATCGTCACCGAGGCGGTGAGGCCGATGGCGCGCCCGGTCAGCACGGTCTGCGCGGTCTGCCCGGCCGTGGACAAGGTGACGCCGGCCGGCGCGATGACGGTGCCGACCATCACGCTGCCGTCTTCGATACGCGCAGCGCTGCCCACTTGCCAGTACACGTTGCGGGCACGGGCGCCGTTGATCAGCAGCACGCGGCGCGGCAGGGCGGGCAGGCCCACCGTGAGGGTGGAGGCGCTCTGGAACACCCACACGGCGCCCGGGTCGCCTTGCGCGTCGAGCACCAGGTCGCCGGTGGTGACGGCGAAGGTGCCACCGGCGGCGGTGTAGACACCGCTGCTCAGCGTGCGGCCACCCAGCTGGCCAGCGCCCGGGTCGCTGCCGGCGGGCAGCGCGGCCAGCGTGTTGTAGGCCGTCTGTGCATCGGCAAGGGCCTGGGTGGCGATGGCCAAGGTGGCGGCTGTGCCTGGTGCCGGCGGCGCGCAGTTGATGCTGCCGTTGACGCCGCCGATGTTCAGCGGCGTCTCGGTGTAGACGTTGCCGGCGTCGTGCAGGCCGGTGATCAGCGTGCAGGCGGCGGTGGTGCCGACGTCGCCGCCGATCACGGTGTTGATGCCCTGGTTGGTGACGCCGGCGGCGCCGCCGAAGGCGCCGAAGCTGGCGGCCGCGCCCAGGTTCACCGGGCCCAGGCAGGCCTGGGTGCCGGTGCCGAAGCTCCAGCTGACGTTGGCTGCCAGCGCATTGCCGGCCAGGTCCTGGACGCCGGTGGCGCCGGCAATCAAGGTGACGAGGAAGGTGCGGTTGGCCGCCAAGCCGGTGGCGTTGTCGGGCAGGAAACTCGCCACGCGGGTGCCGGCGTCATAGGTCACGCTGCCCGGCACGGCGACACCGTTGTCGGTGACGGCGAAGCTGGTGGTGTCGAAGCTGGTGGCATCCATCGCTTCGCTGAAGGTGGCGCTGGCGCTGCGGCCCAGGCACTGGCCCGTGCTGCCGTCAGCCGGCGTGAAGGCGATCACCGTGGGCGGCGTCGCGTCGGGCGCGGCACCGGTGGTGAAGGCCCAGACGTGGTTGCCGGAGTTCGGCACCACGGCGGTGTTGCCTGCCAGCGCGTTGCCCGCCAGATCGGTGGCTGCGGTGGTCAGCGTGGCCGTGTAGTTGCGTGCGGCGGTCAGCGCGGCGGTGGGCGTGAAGACCAGGGCGCGGGATTCGATGCTGTAGCTGACGGCGCCGGCCACGGCGGTGTTGGCGACGGTGTCACGCAGCGTGAAGCTGGAGGTCGTCAGCGTGGCTGCGGCCATGGGCTCGCTGAAGACGACGCTCGGGCGCGCATTGAGCGCGACGTCGATGTCGCCGCCGGCCGGGGTGGTCACCAGCACCGTGGGCCGCGTGGTGTCGGCCACCAGCGCGATGCCGGTGGTGAAGCTCCAGCTGTAGGGCGCGGCCATGTTCAGGCCCGTGGTGTCCTGCACGGCGGCGGCAACGGTGGCCACGCAGGTCGTGGAAGGCGGCAGCGGCTGCGCAGGTGTCAGCGTTGCGACGCGGGTGGGGACGTCATAGCGCACCGCGGCTGCGATGGCGGTGCCGGCCGGGCAGGCCAGCGTGAAGGTGGTGTCCGTGATCGACGCGGCCTGCATCGGCTTGCTGAAGGTGGCCTCCACGCGGGTGCGGGTGTCGACCCCGGTGACCAGCGGCGTGGCGGTGGCAGGCGACGTGGCCGTGACTGCCGGCCGTGCGCCGACATCGGGCGTGCCGAGGATCGGATCGCGGCCGCCGCCGCAGGCGGCAAGCAAGCCCATCAATGACAGGCATGCCGCGGCGCGCAAGGTGCGTGGCCGCAAGGAAGGTCGGTTCATGGTGTGGTCCTCAGGAAGGGAAGGCGGCCGCACGCACTCCGCCGGGCCGATGCGGCCCGCGGTGCGTGTGTTGACGGTGAAACGGTGGTGGGGCGACGGGTGCGGCGTCTCCGGCCTCAGCCGAAGCGGCCGCCGGTGGCGCCGAACAGGCCGATGAGGCCGACGACGATGAGGTAGATGGCCACGATGTAGTTCAGCATCCGGGGCACCACGAGGATGAGGATGCCCGCCAGCAGCGAGATGAGCGGCGTCAGGCCGAGTTGCAGGTTCACGGTGTCTCCAGTCTGTCGAACTGCGCTGCGAAACGGGAGCGATCGCAATGGTGGACGGGCGGCCGTCGCGGTTGCTGAGGTGCAGACCGCGAAGCCGACTTCTTCATCGCCAGCAAAGGACTCCGCTGGTCAGTTTGATGCCACGGGATGAGGCAGTCCGTTCGGCAACACACACTGGCCACCGATGGCCCAGACCCAGACGACGGGCTGAACGACCGGGTTTCGAGGCACTGAGCGCGCCATGCCGCACGGCAGCGCGACGCCGCGCCCGTGCATTGCCAGGCCGGCCGGCAGCGCACCCGCGCCTTGAATGCCGCAGGCCGGTGGATGGGCGTCCACTCCAGCCAGCGTGGGCCTCCCGAACCAGGGCTCCGGAGGTGCGCTCCACGCTGGCGCGGTGCATGCGTCGACGACGCCTGGCAGTCGGTGCACGCGGTCGGGCGTCAGCGCGGGAGGCAGGGCCTCTGGTACGCAATGAGTGCCTCACCGGTGGCCGCGTCGAGCAGCGGCACGGAGACGCACCTGAAGCCGACCGGGTGCTTCTGGAGAAACGGGTCCGGACAGGACCCGGGTCGGGGGAGGCGAAGCCCAGGCGGCAGCGTTGTCGCGCCGACGGAGCGTTCCGCCGAGACGGACACGAGACCCGTCTGCGTCGCAACCACCAGGGAGGTTGCCGTCGCAGCACGGGGCTCGGCGTCTGCAGGGACGGGCCATTGCCGTCGAATCGAGCCGTCAGCGCCAACCGCATAGGCATCGGCCGCTCCCAGGCGCGTGTTCCGGGGCTGGGGCATCGCGTCGACCCGTGCCAGGGCGAGCGCACCGCAGGAGGTCGGAACCCGCTGGACGATGCGCGCATCAAGGTTCGAGTCCTGCAAAGGGAACAGCAGCAGTTCGACCTGGGCGCTCGTCGTGTGGGGAACGAGCGCCATGCAACCAGCAGCGATGGCTGCGGCGACCGATGGCATGGAGGGAATCATGACGCTTGACTGCTTCGAGGTACGGCGGGATCCAGCGGGAGGCGATGCACGTGTCTCCGGGCCCGGGGCCGAGGTTCTCGCAAGCCTCCGTCACGACCCTGCCGACGAACGTGCCCCTGACCTCGTGCTTCGCCGAAGCCGTGGAGGGCCTCCGACCGCCGGAGACCTGGCCGCAAGCGTTGATGCAGGCGTTGATGCAGGCACGAAGGCCTGGATCGACGACAGGTGGGGGCCGCGCCCGCACACAGCCGGACCGCGCAAGCCAGACTTCGGCCGTCTGCATCGCTTGCCCGCCGATGCCGCGGCTCTCGCACGAGGGTCCGTGCGTTCTCGCGTGTCAGGCCTCGCGGCATGCAGGGGGCTTCCGGCTTGTGCGAAGGGTCAGGGCGCTTTCGCGGCCGGCGTGATGTCGAAGTGCAGGACATCCTCTCGCGTCCCAAGCTTGGTGTACAGCGCGACTGCCGGGTCGTCGCCATGGTCCGCCTGGACGAAGATGACGTAGACGCCACGCTGTGCGCAAACATCCTGGAGACCCTCGATCAGGCTGGTCGCCACGCCACTCCGACGGTGTTCCGCGGCCACGGCGAGGTCATAGATGTAGAACTCGGACCTGGCCTGCTCGAACTTTGGCAGGACATAGCCGGCCAAAGCACCAACGACGCCGCCATCCAGTTCGGCGATGACGGCGATGAAGTGCCTGTCCGCCAGGAGCCTGCGGATGTACGCATCGTCGGGCTGCTGCGCCGTGTAGGTCGCCCGATCTTCAAAGGCCTCGCCGAAGAGAGCGAGCATCGAGCGAAAGGCATCGACGTCCCCTGCGCCCAGGGTGCGTACGGCAAGGAGGGGATTCCTGGTCATGGAGCGCAGTGACGTGGCGGCGTGGGCGGCGTGGCGTTCGAGTCAATCTGCCCGAAGCGGCAGGCCCTGCAAGCCGGTGCGCGATGATGCGCCGGCTGCTTGAGTTGCGCAGGTTCCATGGCAGAGGAAGGGCAAGCGTTGGTGGTGGCGTTCGAGGTCTCGGGGACGAGGCGCGGCGGGCGCAACGGCACCGCATCGTGCCCGGTGCAGTCCTGACGGACAAGTGCCGTGGCCGGACTCCTTGCTGTGCAGTGGGGACCTGCCGCGACAGGGAGGTCAGACACCACGCGCAGAGGTACCGCGGCCGGGTTGAATCAGATCCCATTGGTTCCCGTACAGGTCCTGGAAGACAGCGACTGTTCCGTGGTCCTCGACCTTCGGTTCCCGCACAAACTCCACGCCGTTGGCCTTGAATGCGTTGAAGTCTCTCCAGAAGTCGTCCGTGTAGAGGAAGAGGAAGACTCTGTGACCGGTCTGGTTCCCCACCCTGGAGCGTTGATCCTCGCTCGTGGCGCGCGCGAGCAGGAGGCTGCAGCCCTTGGATCCTGGCGGTGACACCACGACCCAGCGCTTGTCCTGTGCCGGTTGGTAGGTGTCCTCGGTGAGCGTGAAGCCAAGCTTCTCGACGTAGAAGGCGATGGCCTCGTCATGCTCGCGGACAACCAGTGCGACGAGGCCGAGATGTTGGGGCATGGGATGGTGCGGTCAGGGAACGGAGGCGGTGCGCTTGCTGGCGCGTCATCTCCACGCTGGGCGGGGAGCGATCGTGCGGCGCCTGCTGCGCAGGACGGATGATGCAGCGGCCAGCAGGCCCAGCGCCACGCCGCTGGCGCACTGCCTGAACGGGGCAGTGCGGCCACGCCTTGCAGCATCGAGTCCTGCGCACGGTCGAGCTACACGAAGCCCTGCTGCTGGTAGCTGGCGAAGCCCGCCTCGGTGAGAGACGCGAGTTCCTTGAACATCGCCTCGTCGACCGCGGCGAAATTGAAGCAGGACTTGCCCTGCATCCTGGCCTTCAAGGCCGGCGACACACCGTCGAGGAGTTCAGGCTTCATGTACACAGGCATCAGGTGGAAGCTCACGAACGACTTCCTGACCTGGACTGCACCGAAGAAGAACGGCTTCCTGTTCTTCTGCACATGCGCCGTGTCCACGTAGAGCTCCGTCGCGTCGTCCTTCTTGGAACCGAGCTTCTCTGCATACGGCGCCAAGATCGACCGGAGTTCCTTGAAGACGACATCCAGATCGGGCATGGCGGTTCTTCCTCGAGGCTTCTGCTTGCAGGGGCGCATGCCAGGCGGACATCGGCCTTCGTGCGCCGGACCCGGGCTGCGGGGAATGTACCTCGCCCTACGAGCGATGGGGGGGTGCCGTCGACGCGGGGCGACGAACGACATCGCTGCGCACACCGTCCGGAAGCGGGCGCCGCTCGTTCCGGGTCCGACTGCACCGCGACTCACTTCTCCAGCGCACTCCAGGGGGAACAGACGTCGAGGAGACAGCCTGCCGGATCACGCAGCAGGAACCGCCGTTGGCCGTAGAACTCGTTGCGTGGCTCCTGGAGGACGGGCGCTCGCATTGCCAGAGCCTTCTCGTAGACCTCGTCGACATTCGGGACGACACAGGTCACGTACATCCCGGACGGCGCGGTCTGGTAACCCTCGGGAACGAGGTCATGCGTGCGCTGGATGATGCCGAACTCGAGATCCAGGGGTCTCGGAGCGCCCAGCTGAACGTACCAGTCGCTGTCGTATCTCACCTCGAAGCCCAGCAGTTGAACGTAGAAGTCCCGACACGCGGGGAGATCATCGGCGCAGATGTTCGTGAGGATGCGGCTGATGGTCATGGGGGCGGCATGGGAGTGGCTGTCGCGCCCACTGTAGCCGCTCGATTGGACCGTCATGCCAGGCCGACGGCGAGATGCGCCCAGACCGCGGCAACCGCGACCAGCACCGCTGCGGCTGCAGCCAGGCGCCGAGGGGTGCTTCGTGTCCGACGCGTCGCCAGGCTGTAGACCATGCCTGCGGCGAAGAGCAGGACGCCTGCGGCAACGAAGTCTTCGAGGCCCCAGTTCACCTCCTGCGTGAAGCGCATCGCGACCAGAGGGAACAACAGCAGTGCCAGCGTGACCAGCGCAGTTCTGATGACAGAACGCAAGACAAAGGCATTCATGGCGGCGCACCTCGATGCACGGTGGTCCAAGAACGGAGCACCGCAGGATGCGCAGGGTGTGGCATGCGGCACGGAGCCGTGGTGTCTGCGGGGCGTTCCGCGGCGTCGGCCAGCGCCGAAGCCTCCCGCCGGAGTGTCGTGCGATCCGGCGGCCGAGGCAAGCGGGACGCGGCAGCGAGGCGAGCAGCCCGCGCGGTGCAGGGCCGACCACGGCGGGGCACGTACCCGGTGACCGGCCGTCAGGCGGCCGATCCATCCCCGATCGGGGAAGTGGAGATCGTCGAGGTCTCCCGCGATCTGGTCAGGAGCACGGAAGAACGGCCACACGCCGGTGGGTGGTCCCACGTCGCTGCGCGGCATCCGGTCGCGGTGCTGCATCGTCGAACGCGACGTGCCCGCTGCAGCATCCGCGCCGGCAGGTGGTGCGGGTCGAGGCGGGCGCGTCGGCAGTCTCCTGACAACCGGAGCCACCTTGCGGGTCGCGCAAACCTCACGGCAACGTGATGACTCGCCAGCGCGCAGTGGCTGTAATTCCGGCGGGCGCCTTGCCCTGCCGAATGCGAGACACCGACATGATCACCCGACCCTTGCCCCGGCGTGCCTGGACGGTGCTGGCCTGTGCCGCGCTGACCGCCTGCGGAGGCGGCACCTCGGTCGCCGTCGACCCCTCGGCCACCGCCGCGGACGCCGGGCCACGGGCCACCAGCGCGTCCACCGCCAACCCCGGCTCCGTGCGCCTGGCCTCCGCGAACGCGGCCGGTGCGCCAGGCGACGTCGGCGGCCAGGTCTGTGCCATCAGTGCCGACGGAGAGCAGGTGCTGATGCGCAGCGCATCGAGCAACCTGGTGCCCGGTGACAGCAATTTCCAGGACGACCTGTTCCTGAAGGACCTGGCCACAGGCGCGGTGACCCGGGTGAACACCAGTGCCACGGGTGTCCCCATCGTCAGCCGCCTCACCTGCCACGGCATGAGCCTGGACGGCGACTGGGTGGTGTTCACGGCGGACTCCGGCGGCAGCGGGCAGGTGTATGTACCCGGCCCGGAGATCGAGACCACGCTGATGCTCAAGAACACCCGCACCGGTGAACTCCTGCGCGTGAGCCCGCCGCGCAGCAGCCTGCCCAACGTCCTCGGATTCACGTTCGGCTCGATCACGCCCGACGGCTCCCGCGTGGCTTTCATCGCCCAGCCGACCACCACCTACCTGGGCCCCTACAACTACGCGGCCGACGGCCCGGCCCGGCTGATGGTGTACGACCGCCCGACGCGGCAGGTGCTGGACCTGAGCACCACGGCGCTGCTGGATGCCGGGCCCGGCCTGGCCGCCCAGGCCAGCAACCGTGCCGTGATCGCGCCCGACGGCAGCGAGGTGGCCTTCGACTCCCGCCGTGACCAACCCGCGGCAGGCGATACCAATGGCCAGCCCGATGTGCTGCTGGTGGGCGTGGACAGCGGCGCCTTGCGGCTGGCCGGAGTGGCGCCGCAGGGCCTGCCCAACGCCTTGCCGCACCGCTTCACGGCCGATGGCCAGCGGCTCGTGGTCGAGCTTCGGAGTGACGGCCCATTGGGTGCGGCAGGTCTGTACGCCGTCACCCTGGCCACCGGAGGCAGCCGGCTGCTGATGCCCAGCGGAACCGTCAATCCGCCCCGCGCCTACAGCGTGGACGACACCGCGTCGCGTGTGGCCTTCCTGCGTTACGACCCGGCCACGGCGCAACGTCAGTACGCCTTCGTGCGTGACACCGCCACCGGCAGCGAGCAGCGCGCCGACCGTTCGGCCACGAACGTGAACGGCAACGGCAACACCACGACGTTTGCGATCTCCGGCAACGGACAGCAAGTGGCGTTGGGCAGCAGTTCGACCAACCTGCTGAAGCTTCCGCGGAGAGCCTATCCCTGGCAGGTGTACGTCAAGACCCTGCTGGGTGCGACGGCATCGCAGTAGCGCCGTTTCGCAAGGCAGGACGTCGTCGGTGGACCTGCAGGCGACGGTGACGGTGCAGATCCCGGCACCCGTGCCCAAGGGTGGCGCCGGAGCGCTTCGCGACTGCCGCTGCGGCCGTCGTCGGCGGCAACGGCCCGCGCCGTGCCCGGAACGCGATCGTCGCCTTCGGTTTCGCCGACTGCGCGGCACGCGACGGGCTCACCACGGGGCCGTCCGGACCTTCGACAGCACCTTGTCCGCCGGCAGCGCGGTGCGCCGCACCGCCTGCGGCGTCTCGCTCGGGCCCCGGGCCCGGCGGTCTGTTCCAATGAAACGCCGGCGCAGCACAGGCGCGGCGCCGGACGTGCATGAACGAACACCTCTTGCTGGTCGAAGACGACGACGCCATCGCCGTGGCCCTGCGCCTGCATCTTGAAGACGCGGGCTATCGCCTGCACCGGGAGGCCGACGGCCGGCAGGCCATGGCCGCCATCGATCGGCAGCGCTGGGACCTGGTGCTGCTGGACCTGATGCTGCCGGGAGCCGATGGCTGGGAGGTCTGCCGCCACCTGCGAGCCCGGCATGCGGATGTGCCCGTCATCATGCTCAGCGCGCGCTCGGCCGAAGCGCACCGCGTGCGCGGTCTGGAACTGGGCGCCGATGACTATGTCGCCAAGCCCTTCTCGATGCTGGAACTGGTGGCCCGCGTCCGGGCGCTGCTGCGGCGCATCGAGCAGATGCGTTCTGCGGCGGCTGCGAAGCAGGATCTCAGCTTCGGCCCCTTCCGGCTGGACACGGTGCGGCGCGAACTGCTGCGCGACCGCACCGTGGTGCCGCTGACGCTGCGCGAGTTCGACCTGCTGCACTTCCTGCTGAAGCACCCGGGGCGTCCGTTCAGCCGCGCGGAACTGCTGCAATGCGTCTGGGGCGACGGCTTCGACGGCTACGAGCACACCGTCAACTCCCACATCAACCGGCTGCGCAGCCGCATCGAGGACAACCCGCGCGACCCCCGGCGCGTGGTCACGGTGTGGGGCGTGGGCTACCGGTTCGATCCGGAGCCCGCCCCATGAGGGCGGGCCGGTCCTTCACCACCCGCCTGTCCCTGGCGCTGGCCGTGCTGCTGCTGGCCTACGGCGCCTTCGTGGCGCTGGTCGGGCGGCAGGTGGCGGCCGAGCAGGAGCAGGAGTCGCTGCAGCGCCTGTCGCATGGGCTGGCACGGCACATCGTCGAACACTGGCCGGAGATCGCCTCGCCCGATCGCGACGAGGCCGAACGCACGGCGCGCGGTGCCCTGCTGTCGATGCTGATGACGGTGAATCCCGGGGTGCAGGTCTACCTGCTGGATGCCGACGGGCAGGTGCAGCACTACATCGGCGAGCCCGGCATGGTGCAGCAGCAGCAGGTGGACCTGCACGCCATCCGCGCCTTCCTGGCCGGAGCACCGCTGCCGCTGCGCGGCACCGACCCGATGGGCTCGGGCGTGCCGCGCATCTTCAGCGCGGCCATGTTCCCGGTGCGCCCGGGTGACGTGCGTCCGCCGGGCTACCTCTACGTCGTGCTGGACAGCCCGGCGCGCGGTGCCGTGGCCGCGCAGGTCGGCGCCGACCGCCTGTGGCGGGGTGCCGCGCTGGCCGCAGCCGCGGGCCTGCTGGTGACCGTCGGCCTGGGGCTGTTCACCTTCCGCCGGCTGACCCGGCCGCTGCATCGCCTGGCGCGGAGTCTGCGCGACTACAGCCGGCGCAGCAGCGGGGCCGGCGCCGCCGACGGCTCGACCTGTGCCGTGCCGCCGCCGCCGCTGGGTGACGAGGTGCAGGCCCTGGCAGACGCCTTCGCCGACATGACCCGGCGCATCGAGTCTCAGGCCGAGCGTGAGCAACGCCAGGTGGCCGACCACCGCGAGATGATGGCCAGCGTGGCGCACGACCTGCGCACGCCGCTGACGGCACTGCATGGGCACCTGGAGGCCTTGGCGGGCGATGCCACGACCGGCTCGGCGCGCGGCGCGGCGGTGCTGCAGGCCGCGCTGGCGCAAAGCCGCAAGGTCGGCCGGCTGTCGCAGCAGTTGTTCGAGCTGGCCGCGCTGCAGTCCAGCGGACAGGTGCTGCACCGCGAGCGGTTCAGCCTGGACGAAGTGGTGACGGACGCGGTGCAGAAGTTCGGGCTCCACGGCGTGCCGCCTTCGGTCACGCTGCACGGCCTGCCACCGGGCCGCCTCGAACTCGACGGCGACCTGCAGCTGATCGAGCGTGCCTTGACCAACTTGATCGACAACGCATTGCGCCACGCTCCTGGCAGCCAGCCCGTGCGCGTGAGCCTGCGCCGGGACGGCAGGCAGGCCGAGATCGTCGTGGAGGACGGCGGTCCGGGTCTGCCTGGCGAACTGCGCCAGCGGCTGGACCAGGGTCTGTCGCTGCGCGACCCGCCGATCAAGCGCAGCAGCGGTGGCATCGGTGGCCTCGGCCTGGCCATCGCGCAACGCGTGGCCGTGCTGCACGGTGGCAGCCTGCGCCCGCTGCCCGCGCCCGGGGGCGGCACCCGACTGTGCCTGGCGCTGCCGCTGGCGGCCTGACGAGCGCTGCAGATGCGGGCGGGGCCGGGGCCGAACGCGGTCCTTGTTACGCTGCAGGCCTGATCGAGCGGGAGACACCGTGGCCAGACTCTTTTCCAACCGGGATCGCCCCTTCGATCTTGGCGTGTTGCCGACGGAACTGCTGGCGCGGGACGCGGTGGAGCCGATCGCCGGGGTTCGCCAGCCAGAAGACGACGCCCTGGCCGGCGCGGCGTCGATGCTCGGTGCACTGCCCGAGTACCGCGCGCTGTTCGGAAGGCACCTCGACGGGCCGGTGGCGGCCGCGCGTGCGCCGGTGCCCGACGATCCGGTCGCACGTGCCCGCAACCTCAAGGCCTCGGCCTACTTCCTGGACGCCACGCTGGCCGGCGTCTGCGCGCTGCAGCCGCAGGACTGGCTGGATGCGGACCACCCACCCCACAGCCACGCCTTCGTCTTTCTGGTGGAGTTCAGCCGTGAACCGCAGCCGGGCGAGCCCGGCGCCGCGTGGATCCGCGGCACCAGCGCCGCGCGCGCCGACCTGCGCTGTGCCGAGATCGCGGTGGTGGTGGCGGGCTACATCCGCGCGCTGGGCTGGTCGGCGCGCGGGCAGGTGGCCGCCGACGCGGCGGGTGAGGAAGCAGTCCAGCCGCAGGTCGACCTGGCCGTTCTGGCCCAGCGCGCCGGCGTGGCCAGGGCGGTCGACGGCGTGCTCGCGATGCCGTTTTCCGGGCGTGGCTTCCGTGTCGCCGCCGTCACCACCGACTACCCGCTGGCCGTCGACCTGCCGATCGCGGCGCATGCATCGCTGGCGTGGCCCGACGCGGCCACCTACCTGGGCGCTCCCGGCACCCGGCCTGGCTTCGAGGACGAGGAACTGGCGCGGCGGCCGGTGCATCTGGGCCGCTACGCGATGGAGCGCATCCGCCGCGTCGAGGCACCGACCACGCTGGTGCTGCGCGACGAGATCCAGCGCGTGCCCAAGCGCGCCGACCTGTTCACGCGCGCACTGGCGGGCGACCTGGGCGGGAAGGCCAGGACCGAGCGCACCCGCTTCGCCGTCAAGCACCCGCTGGCCTTCGCGATGACGCCATTGATTCGCGGCCTGGTGCCGCTGCAGGGCACGCGCGAGCGGCTGCAGCCCACGGGTTTCGGCGGCGACGTGTCGGACCCGCAGCGCAACGCCGACGCGATCAAGGCCCTGGCCCATGTGCTGGGCGCCGACCTCGTGGGCATCTGCGAGGCCGAGGCCTGGATGTACTACTCGCACGACGAGGCCGAGGGTCGGCCGATCGCGCCGTACCACCGGTACGCGGTGGTGATGCTGATCGACCAGGGTTTCGAGACGATGGAGGGGGCCTCCGGCGACGACTGGATCTCGGGTGCGCAGTCGATGCGGGCCTACCTGCGCGGCGCCAGCATCGCCGGCGTGATGGCCGCGCACGTGCGACGCATGGGGCATTCGGCACGCGCCCACTCCAACGCCCACTCCGAGCTGCTGCACCTGCCGGCCGTGCTGATGGCCGGCCTGGGCGAGCTGTCGCGCATCGGCGAGCTGATCCTCAACCCCTTCATCGGACCGCGCTCGAAGTCGGTGCTGTTCACGACCGACCTGCCGCTGGCCGTCGACAAGCCCATCGACTTCGGTCTGCAGGCAGTGTGCAATGCCTGCATGAAGTGCGCGCGCGAGTGCCCCTGCAATGCCATCCCGTTCGGCCCCAAGGTGATGTTCAACGGCTACGAGATCTGGAAGCCCGACGTCGAGAAGTGCGGCAGGTACCGGCTGACCAACATGAAGGGCTCGGCTTGCGGCCGTTGCATGAAGACCTGCCCCTACAACCGCGAGGACCTCGTCGAATCGGAGCGGCTGCTGTGGCTGTCCATCGACGTGCCGGACGCGCGCCGCCAGCTGATCGAGCATGACGATCGCACCGGTGGCGGCCAGCGCAACGCAGTGAAGCGCTGGTGGTTCGACCTGGAGATCGTGGACGGCGTGGCGGTCAGGCCGCCGGCCGGCGTCAACGAGCGCGACCTGGACCTCGCACGCACGGGCAAGCTGGCTGCGCAGCAGAAGCTGGCCTTCTTTCCGCCGGCGCTGCAGCCTGCTGGCGGCACGACGCTGAAGGACGTCGTGCCGATCGACCGCCCGGCCGGCCTGGCGGCGTATGCGGCGGCCGAGTCGCCGCTTGCCGCGCGCCGCCGCAGCGGCGAGGACGGGGCAGGGCCTTGAGCGGCGGCGGTCAGGATGGTGCGCCCTTGCACCCAGGCCGCCAGGTCGACTTCGCGCGAGCCGGTGCGGTGGGCGTGACGGCGCGCTGAACAAGCGCCACGCATCGGCATGCGGGCTTACACGCGCGCATGCGACCCGATTCGGTCGCGGCGAGCCGCGCGGGCTGGCCGGTCGCTCGTGCGGGTGAGCCGGCATCGGGGCTGACCTCCGTCGCGCCCCCTTCCAACGCGGCGGGCCTGCGGATCGACGGACCACCTGGCGTGGCGGCCGGGACAGGCCGGACGGTCGACCGCGGACCGCGCCGCCTCGCCGCGAACCGCCGCGGGTGTGCAAGCCGCGGGCAATCGCGGAAAATGCCGGTCACCATGGCCGCAGCCAGCTTGTCCTTCCCCGACCCAGCGGTGTCCGTGCGCGGCTACCTGGGCGCGTACGAGCCGCACAGCCATGCGCACGCGCAAGTGCTGTTGGGCATCGGGGGCAGCCTGCAGCTCGAGGTGGACGGTCATCCTGCGTTCGTCGATCCGTCGTGCGGCCTCGTGGTCCCTGCCGGGTCGCGTCACGGTTACCTCGCGGATTCGCCCGCGAAGGTGCTCGTGGTGGACTGCGATGCAACGCGTGCCACCGAGCGCCTGCGGCGATTCGCGCTGCCCCCGGCATGGCGCTCCGAGCCGGGCGCCTGCGACGCCGACATGCTGCTGTCCCGCGTCATCGGTGCCCGGACGCTGCAACCGCGCCGGCGGCTCGACCTGGTGCAGCTGGCGATGGCGGTCGATGCCGAACTGCATCGCGGCTGGTCCGTGGCCGGCCTGGCGAGCCTGTGCCGTTTCAGTCCGCAGCGCTTTCGCGCCCGCTTTGCCGAACTGACAGGCCAGTCGCCGCTGGCCTGGGTCAGACAACGCCGGCTCGACGCAGCCGAGCGCCTGCTCGGCGCGGGCGTGCCGCTCGAGACGACGGCGCTGCAGGTGGGCTACTCGAGCGCCAGCGCGTTGTGCTTTGCGCTGCGCCGCGAGCGCGGCGTCGGCGCGCGGTCGGTGCGCGCCGGAGCGTCGCCAGTTCGAGCATCTCTCGACATTTGACCGCAGCGGCGGGATCGACGATCCCGCCGATGAATCCCAACCCGCATCTTGGAGTCCTGCTCGTGCTGGGTGCTGCCACGCTGTGGGGCACCACCGGCATGGCGCAGGCGCTGGCGGACGGCACGCTCTCGGCTCCCTGGTTCGGGGCGCTGCGACTGGCCACGGCCAGCGCGTTCTTCGCCGTGTGTGCATGGACGGTGCGCCCATCGGCCGCCGTGCCGTTCACGGGCAGCCTGGCCGCGCGGGACGTGCTCGGCGCGGGCCTGTGCATGGCGGTCTACAACCTGGCCTTCTTCGCCGGCATCGGCACCATCGGCGTGGCGCTGGGCACCGCCGTCGCGCTTGGCAGCGGCCCCATCTGGGCCGGTCTGCTGCAGGCCGTGCTGCACCGGCACAGGCCGTCGGCGGCCTGGTGGCTGGGCACGCTGGTGGCCGTCTGCGGCGGTGTGCTGATGACGCTTGGCAGCGCAACGCAGGTGACGGGCCGTGGCGCCAGTGGCATCCTGCTGTGCCTGCTGTCCGGCCTCTCCTACGCCGCGTACTCGCTGCTCAACCAGCGCATGGCCCGTGCGGCACCCGCCTCGACGATCACCTTCAGGGCCTTCGGGGTTGCAGCCGCAATCGCGTTGCCGGCCGCGTGGATGACCGGTGGCGCACCCACATGCACCGGCGCCGACCTGGTCGCCGTGGCCTACACCGGCATCGTCACCGCGGGCTTGCCGTACCTGCTCTTCAGCCTGGCCTTGCGCCACATCACGCCTGCCACGGGCGTGACCCTGGCCCTGTGCGAACCGGTGGTCGCGTTCGCGCTGTCCGTGGGCGTGCTCGGAGAGCGTCCTGGAGGCTCCGCGTATCTGGGGCTCCTGCTGGTGGTCTTCGGCGTGCTGTGCGTGGTGCGACAGGAGTTGGCGGGCCACCGTCCGAAAGGTCGATCGGCCGACGAGCGCGACCGCATGCTCGCCGCGGAATCGTCCGGCGGTTCACGCACCGTGTAGGTCCCGCCCCAGCCCACCCGCGCTGTCGTCCTGCGAACAGGGTCCACCAGATGCGCGTCCGCCACTGCTTGGATGCCACCCACGCCCAGGTGCGGGCGCGGTTGCCGCCGCTGGCAACCGATGGTTGCGCGCGCCACGGCTCGGCTGGCAGTGGACCCGGGGTCCGGACACGCGGCGGCCTGCTCGACTTCCTCCAGGGTGAACGCACGAGCGTTCCGGGTGCCGCCGGGTCGACCGAAGACCTCGTGGCCGGCGGCCAGGGGATGGCCGCGTGCGACGACCTCTCCGGGCCGGATCTCCTGGCACTCGACGCGGCGGACTGAACCCCGGGCGCGCCATGGCATGACTGCGACCATCCGAGATCTCCTCCTGGCAGGCGAGCGCGAGCGCTGCATCGGCCGCGATGGCGTGCTCGCTGCGCTGCAGGGGCTGGTGCGCGACGAACGTCCGCTCGTCATCGCCCTGCACGGACTCGGCGGGACGGGCAAGACCTGTCTGGCGCGCGAGTTCGCCGAACGTGCCAGGGCCGAAGGCACCTGTGTCCTGTGGCTCGACGGTCAGGTGATCGAACCGTCTCCGCGAGGTCTGCTCGGGGAACTGGCGCGCCAGCTCGGCCTGGCGCCCGGCGGCGTGGCGGAACTGGTGGCACGACTCAACGCGGAGGCCAGGCGCACGCTCATCGTGCTGGACACCTACGAGCGCTGCCGGCTGATCGACGCCTGGCTGCGACAGGAGTTCCTGCCTCAGCTCGGACTCCACGTGCGGTGGCTGCTGGTCGGTCGCGATCCACCCGTCAGCCCCTGGCGCCTGGCGCCGGGCTGGCAGGACCTGTTCGCAGCGCAGGAGATCGGCCCCCTGGCGGCCGACGACGCGCTGGCGCTCCTGCGGGCCGAGGGTCTCGATGCGCAGCAAGCCATGCAGGCGCAGCGCCTCGCCCATGGCCACCCGCTGGCGCTGAAGCTGGCCGCAGGCGTGCTGCGTGCCCACCCTGGGCAGCTGCTGGAGCCGCCGCATCTGCTTGGCGTCATCGAGACGCTCGTCGGCCTGTATCTCGCGGATGTCGTCGAGCCCCCCTTGCGGCACGCACTGCAGCGGGCCTCGGTGGTGCGGCGCATCACGGTGTCGTTGCTGCAGGCGCTGCTGCCGCAAGCCGATGCGACGGCGACCTTCGAGCGCCTTGCCGCACTGTCGATCACCACGCTCGCCGCCGACGGCCTGCTGCTGCACGACGTGGTCCGCGAAGCGATCGCGGCGCACTACGCCTCGGCCGATCCGGCCGGCTGCCTGGAGGCGCGCCGGGCGGCGTGGCGGCAGTTGCAGCAGGAGAGCCAGGACGCCCCGCACAGCGCGTTGTGGCGCTACACCGCCGACATGCTCTACATGGTGCAGGCGCCGGCCGTGCGCGAGGTGTTCTTTCCGGCGGGCAGCCGCCCGATGGCGGTCGAGTCCGCAGGCGCCGGCGATCTGCAGGACGTGCTCGCCATCGCCCGCCAGCACGACGGCGACGCCGGCGCGCAGCGCATCGCGGCCTGGTGGTCGCATCTGCCGGGGGCATTCCGGGTGACCCGCAACGCGCGGAACCAGGTCAATGGGTTCCATGTGCTGGCCGAGGCGGCCGACGTTCCGAAGGCGCTGGAGCGTCTGGATCCGGTGGCGGCCCGCTGGCGCCAGCATGTGCGAGAGGCCGCGCTCGCACCGGGGGATCGCGTGCTGTTCATGCGCAGGGTGCTGGCGGATGCCGAGTCGCCGCAACCGCTGGAGATCGAAGCCGCGTTGATGCTCGACATCAAGCGTGCCTATCTCGAGCTGCGCCCGCACCTGCGGCGCCTGTACACCTATCTGCGCCAGGTGTCCGAGCTCGACCCGTTCCTGCGGCAGGCCGGCTTCGAGCGCGCACCTGGAATCGACGTCGAGCTGGAAGGCGTGCGCCACGTGGGCCTGATGCTCGACTTCGGGCCGCGATCGGTGGATGGGTGGCTGTCGCGGCTGGTCGCGGCCACGCTCGGGGTGACGGCGGATGCGCCGGCAGCGTTGCGGATCGACGAGGCGGCACGCGAGGTGCTGGTCGATGGCCAGCGGGTCGCGCTGTCGGCACGCGAGTTCGAGCTGCTCGCCTACCTGATGCAGCGCGAAGGCCAGGCCGTCAAGCGCGGCGACCTGCTCGACGACATCTGGGGCACACGCTACGAAGGCGGCAGCAACGTGATCGATGCGCTGGTGCTCGGCCTGCGCAAGAAGCTCGGTGCGCGTGCCGGCGCCATCGAGACCGTGGTGCGCTTCGGCTACCGGTTCCGCCAGCCTGGTACCGCGTCCGCGCCGCGCTGAACGCGGCAGCGCTCACTGCCTGCTCATCGCCGGCTCATCGCGCGCTCATGACGCGTGCAGGCCGCTCGCGAAAACTTCCGTCCATGCCTGCTGCACCTGCGGTCGGCGCGCAACACAGACGGAGCCAACACGATGATGAGCACCAGTCCAGCGGCCGACGCTGTCGAGGCCCGGGCGTCCGGTCACGGAGCGCCGCACCTGACGCTGGTCCACGGCAGCGCCGGCGGCGTTGCGCAGTGGGACGCGTTGATCGCACACCTGCCCGGCGCGTGGCACGTGCACACCCCGCGCCTGGCGGGTTACGACGATGCGCTGTTCGACTTCGACGCCCCCTACGGCGCCCAGGTCGAAGTCGCGCGCATCGCGCCGCCGCCACACGGCACGGACCCGCGCGTGCTGATGGGGCACTCGATGGGCGGACTGGTCTCGGCAGCCACGTGCCTGGCGCACCCGGGGCGCTACTCGGCCTTGGTGCTGATCGAGCCGGTGCTCTTCGGTCTGCTGTCGCAGCCGGGTGCCGCTGCCGTCCACCAGGACGTGCGCAGCTTCATGCGCTACTTCACCTCGCTGCAGGACCCGACCCGACAGCTCGACGCGGCGCGCGCGATGTTCCATTTCTGGAAGCTCTACGACGACTGGGACGCGCAGTCGCCGGCACGTCGCGAGCAGGCCGCGCGCTGCATGCGCAAGGTGCGGCTGGAGTGCCGGCTGTTCGACGACCCAGCGGTGCATGCAGACCGACTGAGCGTGCTCGGCGGCCTGCCGGTGGTCTGGGTCACCGGCAGCGCATCGCCGTCGCACATCCGCAGTGTGCAGCGCATCTTCTGCGAGCGCGTCCCGCACACCGAAGTGATCGAGATCGCGGGTGGCGGCCACCTCTGCCACCTGTCCCACCCCGGCGAACTCGCTGCGCTGCTCGTGCAGTTGATCGGCCGGCTCCAGAACAAGCAACGGGCCGAAGCCTGAAGCGTGTTCTTTCCTTGCCTCCCCTGTTCATCACCCCTCGACGGAGAACTCCCGTGTCCATCTCGAATCGTTGCCTTCGCCGACCGCGCAATCTGCGGCGCCAGTTTCTCGCCGTCGCTCTGGCCTCGGCCTTCGCGCTTCCTGCGGCTTTTGCCAAGGACGACGCTGCCTGGTGCGGGGATCGCTGCGACCAGGTCGTGCTCGACTGGAACCAGGCCGCGCACCAGGTCATCAAGGCGGCTGACGGCTACGCCAATCCGCTGACGGCGTCGCGCTCGCTGGCGATGACGCACCTGGCGATGCACGACGCCGTGAACACGGTGAAGCGCCGCTATGCGACCTACGCACTCGACGAGCAGACGGCGCGGCACCGGCGTGGTCCGCGCGGCTCGGACGAGGCTGCGGCGGCCATCGCGGCCAGCACCGCGGCCCACGACCTGCTGCTCGCGCTGTACCCGGCGCAACGTGACCTGCTGCGCGCCATGCTGGACCAGGCGCTGCACGACGCCGGCATCGGCAGCGAGGTGAGCGAGGCTGTCGCCACCGGCAAGCGCGCCGCCGCTGCGGTGCTCGCCAAGCGCGCGAACGATGGCAGCCAGGGCTCCGAGGACTACCGCGAGGGCAGTGCGCCCGGCAACTACCGCTTCGTGCCGGGCACCAACTTCATCCTGATGCCGCACTGGCGCAAGGTGCAGCCCTTCGCGCTGCGTTCGCCGGACCAGTTCCGGGTCGCGCCGCCTCCGGCACTCGGCAGCGCCGAGTACACCGCGGCATTCAAGGAAGTGAAGGCCGGCGGCAGCGACGCGGCGAATGCAGCGCGCACCCCTGACCAGTCGCACTACGCGGCGTTCTGGTACGAGTTCTCCGACGCCGGCTGGAACCGTGTGGCCCGGGTCGTCGCACGCGACCACAAGCAGGATCTGTGGGAGCGGGCGCGCACCTTCGCGCTGCTCAACGTCGCGATGGCCGACAGCTACATCGCGGGCTGGGACTCCAAGGTGCACCACGACTTCTGGCGCCCGGTGACGGCGATCCGCGAAGCGGCGACGGACGGCAACCCGGCAACGCTGCCGGACGCCGGCTGGAACTCCTTCCTGCCCACGCCGCCCATCCAGGACCACCCGTCCACCCACAGCGCGCTCGGCGCCGCCGCGGCCACCGTGCTGGCGCACGCCTTCAACCGCGACGCGCTGAAGTTCAGCGTCACCTCGCCCACCGCGGTGGCCGCGAACCCGCAGCGCTCGTTCACCAGCTTCAGCGAGGCGGCGCGCGAAAACGCCGACTCGCGCGTGCGCGCCGGGCTGCACTTCCGGTTCGCGACGACGCAGGGGCTGCTGCTGGGACAGCGTGTCGGCGGGCATGCGGTGGACACGCTGCTGACGCCGCAGCACTGAGCAGGCAAGGAGCAGGTCCATGAACCCGTCCGAACACTGGCCACTTGTGTCCTACACGTTCCTGATGACCCTGACCCCGGGGCCGACGACCCTGATGGTGGCCGTGTCCGGTGCTCGCTTCGGGTTCGCCCGCTCCGTACCGCACCTGGCGGGCGCCTTGCTGGGCTACGAGCTGCAGCTGCTGTCCGCCGTCGCGGGCCTGGCCACGGTGCTGCACCGCGCACCGGCAGTGGTGGCGGGGCTGCGCTGGGTCGGCGTGCTGTACATGCTGCTTCTGGGCTGGCGGCTGTTCGGCGCGGGCTCGCCGTCAGGCGAGGAGCGGGCCGCGCCCCTGCGCGTGATCGAGGCAGCGGCGTTGCAACTGCTGAATCCGAAGTCGTGGTTCATGGCGCTGGCGACCGTGGGCCTGTTCCTGCCTGGCGGCGCGATCGATCTCTCGTCCGGCGCGGCGCTGCTGCTGTGGGCCGGCGTCGCCGGAACCGCGGGCATGTGCATCTGGGCCACGGGTGGCACGGGGCTTCGCGCCTGGCTGGACCGCCCGCACCGCCTGACCCTGTTCAACCGCTGCATGGCGGTGGCGTTGCTGCTGACCGCCGGCTGGGCGTTCTGGAGCTGACGGCATGGTGCGCAGCATCCTGGCGGCCCTCGGGCGGCCATGGCGGGCGCTGGTGGCCCACCGCGCAGGTTGTCGCTCTCGCGGCGGCCCGGTCGACCACGCCGACCTGAAGCGGCTCATGGAGCTTGCGCAGGGCACCGATGCGGCACACGGCTTGGGCTGCCTCCGGTGATGCGGGGCGACTGGGCCAACGATGGACCGACCCGAACAGATGAACGTGTTCGACCACAACCGAAGGGCCTGGGAGGCCGAGTCACGCGGCGGCTCGCGCTGGTGCGTGCCCGTGGACTCCGAGACCATCACCCGGGCCCGGCGCGATGACTGGCACGTCGCGCTGACACCCAACAAGCCCGTGCCGCGCAGCTGGTTCGGGGACCTCGCGGGTCTGCGGGTTCTCTGCCTCGCCTCGGGCGGCGGGCAACAGGCGCCGGTGCTCGCCGCTGCCGGTGCTGTCGTGACGAGCCTGGACGCCTCCGCCGGGCAGCTCGCCAAGGACCGTTGGGTCGCCGATCGCGAGGGGCTGGCGCTGCGGTGCGTCATCGGCGACATGTGCGACCTGTCCGTCTTCGCCGACGCCAGCTTCGACCTGATCTTCCATCCTTGCTCGAATCTGTTCGTGGTCGACGTGATGCCTGTGTGGCGCGAGTGCGCCCGGGTGCTTCGACCGGGCGGCGCACTGTTGGCGGGTTTCATGAACCCGGCCTACTTCCTCTTCGATCACGACGAAGCGGTGCGGTCTGGCGAGTTGCGGGTGGTGCACGCGCAGCCGTTCAGCGACCTGACGCACGCGGGGCAGGAGCGCGTGGGCGCCAAGATTCTGCGCGACGAAGCCCTGGTCTTTGGCCACAGCATCGAGCAACAGATCGGAGGCCAGTTGCGCGCCGGCTTCTCGCTGGAAGACCTGTACGAAGACGGCTGGAGCGTCGGGGCAACGCCCCTGGACCGGTTCACCACCACCTCGATCGCCACGCGGGCCACCCGCAAAGCGCCCAGGCCGGCCGCGACGGCCTCGTCCGGTTGCCCGCGATGGAGCAGACCGTGACTCTGCGGCGACGCCACCCGGTTGCCCAGGCCCGGGTCCGGGACTTCGTCGACTTCCCGGTGGCACGCCTGCATGCGCTGGACGGCCTGGCGGGCGCCAGGATCCGGGACTGCTGCACGCCACTCAGGATTGAAAGTACCCGGCTTGCTCGATGTCGTCGATCAGGCCGGGCTCCAACGGTGTCCAACCGAGCCGCGACCGTGTGTGGGCACTCGACGCCCTCGCGTCCATGGCGGCGAACATCGCAAACCAGCCGAAGTGCGCCTCGGCCTCTTCCGGGCTCATGGCCACCACGGGCAGGCCGAGACCGCGTCCGATCGCTGTGGCGATGTCCTTGAAGGCGACGCCCTGTTCCGCCGCTGCGTGGAAGCGCTCCCCGGCTGTGCCTTGTTCGAGTGCCAGGCGGAAAAGGCGGGCCGCGTCCAGACGATGCACGGCCGGCCAGAGGTGCTGGCCGTCGCCGCCGTACACGGACATCCCCTTGTCGCGGGCGATGCCGATGAGCATGGGCACGAAGCCCTGGTCACCAGGCCCGTGCACCGAGGGGGGCAGGCGCAGCACCATGGCCTTCACACCGTCTTGCACCAACTGCAGGGCGGTCGCCTCCGACACCCTGGGGTAGGCGGGGTCGGCCTCCTGCGCGTCGGCTTCGACGGCCAGGCGGCCTGGCGCCAGCCTGGCCAGACCAGCGGTCACGATCAGCGGGCGGTCAGACCCCTGGAGCGCCTGCCCCAGCGCCCTGATCGCCTGCTGGTCCAGCACACAGTTGTCTGCAAATCGGGTGAAGTCGTGATTGAACGCGGCATGAATGACCGCGTCCGAGAGCTGGGCGCCCTGTTGCAGGCTGCCGGGGTCTTCCAACGAACCCTGCAGCACCGCGGCTCCGGCAGCAGCCAGGCGTCCCGCAGCTGCTTCCGATCGCGCCAGGCCCAGGACCTGATGGCCAGCAGCCCGCAGCTCCTGAACGACAGCTGAACCCACAAAGCCCGTGGCGCCAGTGACGAATACACGCATGAACAACTCTCCAAGATGGGATCGCGGCAGACTGTCGCTGCCGTCCATCTCGCCGTAAAGCCGTGACGCTATACGGGTACCGGAACTAACAGGATGCCGACCCCTACATCGAACGACCGCGCGCTGGGTGCCTTTCTCAAGGATCGTCGAAGCAAGCTGGATCCAGCGGGCTTCGGGCTGGGTGGTGACAGGCACCGGCGCACCCCCGGCCTGCGGCGTGAAGAGGTCGCCCAGCGCGCCTGCATCAGCGTGACCTGGTACACCTGGCTCGAGCAGGGCCGCGGCGGCGCGCCATCGGGTGCCGTTCTCGACCGCATCTCGCAGGCCCTGGCATTGAGCGATGCCGAACGGCAGCACGTGTTTCTGCTCGGGCTGGGCCGTCTGCCGGAACCCGGGATTCGCACGCCCGAGGGCATCTCGCCGCGCCTGCAGCGCGTGCTGGACGCGATGCCGGCCAGCCCGGCCTATGTGAAGACGCCGACCTGGGATCTGGTGGCCTGGAACGGCGCTGCCAATGCAGTCTTCGGCTATGACGCGCTGGCGCCCGACCAACGCAATGTCTTGCGCCGGATGTTCTGTGACGCCGAGGTCCGTGCCATGCAAGCAGACTGGAGCGAAGTCGCCCGGTTCGTGGTGGCCACCTTCCGAGCCGACGCTGCCCGGGCTGGCGCGGCAGAAGACGTTCAGGCGCTGGTGGCGGAGCTCAGCCAGCGCAGTCCGGACTTCGAAGCCCTGTGGCGCGAACACGATGTGCGCGGCCATGGCGACGGCACCAAGCGCCTCCATCTGCCAAGAGGCGAGACGCTCGTGTTGGAGTATTCGGCGTTTGTGGTCGACGGTCGGCCTGACCTGACCCTGGTCGTCTTCAATCCTGTCGAGGCGGCCGATGCCGCGCTCGTTCGTTCGTTGATGGCTCGATCGGTCCGGGAGCCTGGCAAGGCCACTGCGGCATGAATCCCACCGGCGCGTGCATCGCGTGGCATTCACCTGCGCTTGCTCCTGCGCCTGCCGGGTTCCGGCGCCTGGACAGCGCGCCGGATTCACTGGGTTCGAAAGCGCCGGGCGCCATCGCGCCAGGCGCCTGGGAGCCGATGACCGCAGTGGCGCGGTCCAACCCACGGTTCGACTGACCCAGCTGGGTCGATTGCACTCGACGCTTGCCAGCGGCCGTCGGCACCCGGCGCTTGCCGGTCAGTCAGGTCCTCGGGGACGAACCTCTGGCGGCGGGGGAGGGGGGCGTGTCCCGGCTCGCAGCGGTCGCGCAAGTCCGAACTGCCGTGCGGCGCGCCAGGGTCGTCGCCGTCGCCTTGTGGCGGGCTCTCAGAAGGCGGTGCCGCCGTCCGCGTACAGCACGAGGGCGCGCCAGGCCGTGCTGTGTGCCGGCGTGGGCACACCCAGCTGCTGCCCCAGCGCATGGACCCGGCCCGACAGCCACTGCAGTTCCAGCGGCTTGCCGCGGGCCAGGTCTTCCGACATCGATGAGCGGAAACTTGCCGGCATGTTCGCCAGCTTCGCCATCACTTCGTCCACCAGGCCGGCGCGTTGGGTCACGCCGGCTGCCTCGGCCACGGCCACCGCTTCCTCGATCAGCTGGCGCTGCAGCGCGCGGGTCTCGGGGTGGCCGAGGATGGCGCCCATTGGCGCACGCAGCAGTGAGGTGGTGGCCGAGAGCGAGCTCAGCGCGATGAACTTCTCCCACAGCACGGAGCGGATGTCGTCCGTCGGCTTGGCCTGCAGCGCCGTTGCACGGCCGCAGGCAGCGAAAAAGGCCGCCATGGTGGGGTCGCCTCCGGCAGCGTCGGCCACGATGACGTGCAGGCCGCCTGGACTGCGGATCACGCCCGGCCGGTCGATCACGGCCGAGACGTAGATGACGCCACCGCGCACCGCCGTCGTGCCAACATGGGCCTGGATCAGCTCGACGCTATCGATGCCGTTCTGCAGCGTCAGGATGCGGGTCTGCGGGCCGAGCACCGGGCCGAGCGCGCGCGCCGCGGCCCCGGTGTCGCCGAGCTTGACGGCGAAGACGACCAGATCGGCGGGGCCGCTGCGGGCCAGCGCAGCCGCATCGGCGCTGACCTGCACCTGGGGCAGGTGCAGTGGGTGCTGCGGGTGCTCCAGGCGCAGGCCCTCGGTCTGCAGGGCCTGCAGGTGGGCGCTGCGGGCGATGAAGGCCACGTCTTCGCCGGCCGCCTGCAGCCGCGCGCCCACGTAGGCGCCCACGCCGCCGCTGCCCATGATCACGATACGCATCAGATGTCTCCTTGGTCCAGTGCACCCTGCAACAGGCGGCCCCGCCAGGCTTGGCCCGGCCCGGCCCGGCCAGTGGCGATGATGTCAGGGAAGCGCGGCGATGCAGCCGTCGTGGATGGTGGCCGAGCGGATCGCCAGCGGCCGGCGCGTGCGCGTGCTGCCGCGGATGGCGCTGGGCAGCAGCCTGCGCCCGCGTCCCGAGCGCTCACTTGCCGCTCGCGCACCACGTCTTCTCCGTCGCCTCGACGTGGTGCGCCCCCGCCAGCAGGCGGGTCACCGCGAGGCGAGCTGCCGAGGCGTCAACCCAAGAATGCGTTTGACGGAGTGGCTCAGGTGGGATTGATCGGTGAACCCCAGCTCGGCGGCGACCTGGGCTGCCGGTTGCCCGAGCCGCAGCAGGCTCGCCGCCTGATGCGCCCGCTCGATCTGGCGAATGCCCTTGAACGTGATGCCGGCGACCGCAGCGAAGTGGCGCTGAATCGTGCGCTCGTCGAGCCGCTGCCGGACTCCGCGTAACGCGCGCGCCACCACGCGGTCCTTCTCCAGCAGGCCGCGCCGCGCCATGGCGGCGACCAACTGCTCGGCACTCTCGAAGCTGGGGATCTCCAAGCGCTCGGGACCCACCCAGAACCTTCGATCTCCCTCGATCGGGCGTGCCATGCCATTGAGGGCAAACACGAGCTGCTCGAACTTGCGGGAGTTCGGCATGACCGAGCCCTCCGAGTCGAGCCGGAGCGCCGGCGCTCCCGTGCGCGCCGGCGCGACGTCCTTGCGCGCGGCTCGCTGGGCTGGCCAGCGCGGCATGTAGACCTCGGGCCGGAAGGAGACGGCCAGCACCTCGGTGCCGCGCCAACCGGCTTCACACAGGGGCGCCACGATCTGGCCCGATTGAACAGCGACGGACAGCCCGTCGGCCGAGCGGACGAACAGCAGATCCCAGTTCCCGTCCGGGACCACACAGGCGGGCGCGTCGCTGCCAAATCGCACGCGGCGTACCTTGGCAAGGAGAGGCGAGTCCGCCTCTCGTTCCTCGAGCTGGAGATCGGCGCCCAGGCATTCCGCGCTGAATTGAATGCTGCTCACGCCACGATTCTGAATCACGATCATTGGGGCCGTGATGTCCGGCTGTAACGGAGATCCACCAATCCGGGGGCACTGGCCACTGCGCGTGTCGGTTTTCTACAAGCGCACGCATCGCGGTCATGTGAGCATCAAGAGCTGCCATTCGATCAAGGAACGGGCATCCAGTGGACGACACGAAGCACGACAACGTCGCGGAGCACCCCTCGCAGCCCAGGGTCACGCTCCGCTTGATGACCGAGGCCGACCTGGAGATGCTCCATGCGTGGCTCCATCGGCCCCACATCGTCGAGTGGTGGGGCGGGGACGCGGCACGGCCGAGTCTTGAAGAGATCCGGCGGGACTATCTGCCGCGCGTTCTCGCCGAAGAAGGCGTGACGCCGTACATCGCCATGCTGGGCGCCGAACCGATCGGCTACGCCCAGTCCTACGTCGCCATGGGCAGCGGAGATGGCTGGTGGGAGCAGGAGACCGATCCGGGCGTCCGCGGCATCGACCAGTTGCTCGCCAACGCAGCGGACCTGGACAAGGGGCTCGGGACCGCGCTGGTGCGGGCATTGGTCGGCCGGCTGTTCACCAACCCAGCCGTCACCTTGGTGCAGACCGACCCCGCCCCCGACAACCTGCGCGCGATACGCTGCTACGAGAAGGCGGGCTTCGTTCGTCGCGGCGTCATCACCACGCCGGACGGGCCGGCCATGTACATGGTCCAGACCCGTGAGGCCTACGAAGCTGCGCGCCTCGCGGCGGCTCGAGACGCCGCGGCCAGGTAGATGCGCCACAGGCCTGTCCTCGTGCGTCGATCTTGGCGGCCGAACCGGGGCGCGCGTCGTTCGATCGTCGTGTGCCGGTGGCACCGATGGTGCAATCGGCCGACGGCGCGCAATGTGGGTGATGGCGGGCGGCAAGAGCGCCGAGGTCGGCTTCTTCGCTGCACGGCAGCGTCGGTTCTTTGCAAGCCTGTGCGCGGTCGGCATGCAAGAGTCGCGCTCTCGCCGCCATTGGCTGCAGCCGGCATGGGGCTCCGCACGCGCACCGCACACCGGTTCCATGCACCTGCAGAGAACTGGTGCGTGCCGAGAACCGATCTGTTCGTCGAGCGAGACCGTCGCCACACGCTGCGAGATTCAACATGAACGACGCCTTGGACAAACTGCACGCATACCTTCCGGCCCGCTTCGCGGGTGTCACGGCCAGCCCGTGGGTGCCTTCGGACACGCCCGGCAAGTCGGCCCGACTGCTGCGCTTCCTGCCCGACGACCAGGGCTTTGTCGAGCTGCTGCGCATGGAGCCGGGTGTCGCGATGCCGTTGCACCGCCACAGCGGCGAGATCCACGCCTTCAACCTGAGCGGATCGCGCAAGCTGTGCACCGGCGAGGTGATCGGCCCCGGCGACTACGTGTACGAACCCCAGGGGAATGTCGATTGGTGGCGCGTCGTCGGTGAAGAGACCATGACGGCCCTGGTCGTCGTCCGCGGCGAGGTCGACTTCCTGGCGGCCGATGGGGCGGTGCGCTACACGGCGAACGCACGGACGCAACGGGCGGAACTGCAGCGCTATTGCGCCGAGCACGGTCTTCCGATGCCCGACCTCGTCGGCTAGGCTGCACTCATGACCACCGAACGCCGCACGCCGTGCGCGGCTGGCGTTCCGGACCAGTCCGCGACCTGCGTGCTTCCGTGGAATCCGATGTCGATGATGAGCCCGACCTTTCTTCGCCCCTTGTTCTTCGCCGCCCTCGCGGTCCTGTCACTTTGCGCATTCGCCCAGGAGAAACAACGCATGAGCCACACCGCCAGCGGATCCTTCACCGTCGAGATGAAGCCCCTGGGCGACACCAGCACCGCCGAGGGCGTCAGCCTCGGCAGGATGTCGCTGAACAAGAAGTTCGAGGGCGATCTGGTCGGAACGGCCCAGGGCGAGATGCTCACGGCGATCACGCCGGTCCAGGGCTCGGCGGGTTATGTCGCGATGGAGCGCGTCGTCGGCCGACTCAACGGCAAGGCCGGCGCGTTCGTGCTGCAACACGGCGGCACCATGCACGAAGGCACGCAGAGCCTGAGCATCGGCATCGTCCCGGGTTCCGGCACCGGTGAACTGGCCGGCATCCAGGGGGTGTTCAAGCTGGTCATCACCGGCGGGAAGCATCTCTACACGCTGGAGTACTCGATGCCCCAGTGAGCACGGGCAGGCGTCCTTGACCAGCCGGGATGATCTTCCTGGCAACGCGCGCCGGCCTGCGCGTCATCCCGGTTGCCTCCGGCAACGGCCGCGGTCCGCCCCCGAACCCTTGCGCAGTCTCCGTCGATCGACGGAGCCACCACCCATGATCCAGACACTCCCTCACACGATGACGGCTGCCGTCCTCGACCACTTCGGCGGCATCGAGAAGCTCCGGATCCAAGCGCTGCCCGTTCCGGAGATCGGCCCTGGCCAGGTCTTGATCCGGATCGAGGCAACCGGCCTCGGCGCCTGGGATGTCGAGGAGCGCGAAGGCGAGTACGTCGCGTACCTGGGCGCACCGACGTTTCCCTACGTGCTCGGGTGGGAAGGTGCTGGCACGGTCGTCCAGGCCGGCTCGGCGGTCACCCGCTTCTCCGAAGGCGATCGCGTGTATGCCGTGGTCTTTCCGGAGTCCGGTGGCGGAGGGTTCTGTGCCGAGTACGCGGCAGTGAACGCAGACGACGTTGCCCCCGTTCCCCCCTCGCTGACGATGGAACAGGCCGCTGCGATGGGATGGGACGCGCTGACTGCGCTTGCCGGTGTCGAAGGCGCGCTGGCCGTGGCGCCGGGCGAGACGCTGATGGTCTTCGGCGCCAGCGGCGGCGTCGGGCACTTGGCGCTGCAGATCGCCAGGCGTGCGGGCGCGCGCGTGCTTGCGGTGGCTTCGGGCGACGACGGCGTTGCTCTCGTGAGGCGACTCGGCGCCGACGCCGCGGTCGATGGGCGCAGGCACGACGTGCTCGCCGCAGCGCGGGAGTTCGCGCCGACTGGCGTCGACGCCGCGATCGTCACCACCGGCGGTGCAGCGGCCGAGGCCGCGCTGGCGGCGGTGCGCGACGGCGGCCGGGTCGCGTACCCGAATGGCGTCACCCCCAGACCGCAAGGTCGGCCGGGCCTGCGCGTCGTCAGCTTCGACGGCGTGCGCACAGAGGAGGCCAAGGAAAGGCTCCACCACATGCTCGCTGCGGGTGAACTGCACGTGCATGTGGCCCACGCCTTCCCGCTGACCGACATTGCTCGGGCCCACCGGGCACTCGCAGGCCACTATGTCGGGAAGCTGGTCCTCCGAGGATGACGTGGCGCGACCGCGCGGTCCTCGCGAACGCCGGCGACGCGTCGGGTGCGCGTGATCACGCTGGCCGGTCGTCGAGCGCCTGACCCATGGCGCGTACGGCGCGGACGATCTGATCCACTTCGACGCAACCGTACCCCACGCACAGGCCCTGCATGCGCCGGTTGGCGATCGCGTAGGCCGACAATGGCAACGCTCCTGGCAGGTGCATCTGCGCGGCCTGGGCCACGGCCTGCATCGACGAGGCCTCGCGCAGGCGCGCGCTGAGATGCAAGCCCGCAGCGCCCGGCGTCACCTCCAACCAACGACCGAGTTGCTGCTCGATCGACCGCGCCAGCGCGTGCCGGCGCTGGGAATAGATCGAGCGCATGCGGCGAATGTGCCGCGCCAGGTGCCCCTCTGCGATGAATGCTGCCAGGCTCGCCTGTGTCAGGGTGTCGCTGTGCGAGTCGGTGCTGCGCCTGATGTCGATCAGGGCCTCGCGCGCCCAGGCCGGCGCCACGACGAACCCCTTGCGCAGGCTCGGAAACAGACTCTTGGAGAAGGTGCCGACGTAGAACACGCGCTCGCCGCGGTCGAGCGTCTGCAACGCATCCTGGGCATGCGTCTCGAACAGGAACTCGCCGTCGTAGTCGTCTTCGACCACCACCGCACCGAGCGATTGCGCGCAGGCCAGCAACGCCGAACGCCTGGCAGCCGACATCACGGCGCCGGTGGGCGACTGGTGCGACGGCGTGACGCAGATGACCTTCACGCCGGCAGGCAGCCGATCCACGCGCAAGCCTGCCTCGTCCACGGGAACTGGCACCAGGCGGGCCCCGGCGGCCGCGAAGGCCGCGCGCATCGGGGGGTATCCGGGGTCCTCGACCGCGACACGCGTGCGGCCCGGCGTGACGAGGAGCCGGGCCAGCAGGTCGAAGGCCTGCTGCGCGCCCGAGGTGACGATCACATCGTCGGTGGCGCAGACGACAGCGCGCGCAAAGGCCACATGAGAGGCCACCGCCTCGCGAAGTGCCGGCAGGCCGGCCGGTGGACCGTAGTTGAAGGGCGCCCGGGCAGTCTCGCGCAGGGCGCGCGCAGTCAGCCGCCGCCAGGTGTCATGGTCGAAGTGGCGGTCTTCCGGCACGCCGGTGCGAAAGCACCGCGCCGGCAGGGGTGCGGCGTGGACGATTCTGGATGCGGGCTGCCGCCACTGGCCGGCGATCCTGGCATCGCTGTCTCGGCGCACGGGCGCGGTCGCTCGACGCGCCGCGCCGCGATCGCCGGCAGCGCGCGGTCCGATGACCACCGGCCTCGCTCCAGGATGCGTGCGTGCATGGCCCTGGGACACGAGCAGGTCGTAGGCGGCGATCACCGTGTTTCGACCGACCTGCAGCGCCTGCGCCAGCTGCCGCGTCGAGGGCAGGACGAAGCCGTCGGGCAGCCTTCCTTCGAGGATCGCGGCACGCAATTGCCGATGCAGGTTCTTGGCCAGGCCACCGGTCCGACCATCGGCCAGTGTCAGGGGGCAGGGCAGAACTGGTTCCATCAGTTTGCGATGAACTGTCACTTCCACAGGGCCAGAGTATGACCAGAATGGGCCCCATGCACAGCCCCATCTGCACCACCTGCTGCACCCAGTACGCGCCGTGCGCGCACCTGCCTTCGCCTTGTGCCGTCTGCGACGACGGGCGCCGGCACGAGGGCTGGGACGGCCAGCAGTGGACGACGCACGAAGGCTGCCCCATGGCCGTCGAGGCGCCGGGGCCATGCCCGTGCTGAGGCCACTTCGTCAATCCACCACAGGGACCCTCCGTGCCGATCATCAACGTCAAAGTCAGTGCCGCGAAGTCCGAGCCGCTGAGCCACGCCATCGCCGACATGCTGCTCGAGAAGACGTCGCGCATCCTTCGCAAGCGCGCCGACCTCACCGCGATCACGATCGACTACGTCGATCCCGCGCACTGGATCGTCGGCGGCAGGTCACTGGCTGCGCAACGCAAGAGCAGCTTCTACTTCGACATCAAGGTCGTCGACGAGACCAACACCAAGGCCGAGAAGGCGCAGTACATCGAAGAGGTCTTCTCGGCATTCGCGGAACTGCTGGGTGAACTGCACCCCGAGAGCTACGTCTACGTGCAGGATGTGCGGGCGACGGCTTACGGCTACGGTGGCCGGACACAGGAGTACCGCTTCCAGCACGCGGCATGAGGCACGCTCTCGTGGGGGCGCCTCGCGCGACCGACTGCGCACGGGCGCGCCCCGCGACGGTGGGGCGTTCCCCGGCACCCTCCCCGACGAGGTCGGCACGGGCTTCGACGCCGCAGGCAAGGCCGGGGCCTCCCGGGCGATGCGCGGAAAGGTATCGCGCGCAACGCCGCCCGCAGTCGCTGCCCGGCGAACGTCCTGCGGACCTGTAATCGCGGCCGGGTTGCATCGACTCATGTGCAGCCGGCGCCCGAGGCGCTGGTCTCGATGACGATCCACCCCGCCGGAGCAAGGCATGACATTCACCTGGAACCCACCCACACGTCGACGCACACTCATCGCCGGGCTCGGCCTGGCGGGCTGGTGGGGCTGCTTTGCCAGCCAGGCAGCCCAGCCGCAGATCAATACCTTGAACGGTGGTCGCTTGCACGTGGCCATCAACGGCTACGACACCGTCGCCTACTTCAGTGCCGGCAAGGCCGTGCCGGGCCTGGAGGACCTGAGCCTCGCGTGGAACGGCGCGACGTGGCGCTTCTCCAGTGCCACCAATCTCGCGTTGTTCAAGGCCAACCCGGAAAGGTACGCACCGCAGTACGGCGGCTACTGCGCCTATGGCGTGGCCCAAGGCTACCTCGTGAAGGTCGATCCGGAGCAGTTCACCGTGCGTGATGGCAAGCTCTACTTGAACTACGACGCTGCCGTGCAGGCCAGGTGGTCGCAAGACATCGATCGCCACGTCAGCAGCGCCGACCGGAAGTTCCCGCAGTTGCTGCGCAAGTAGGGCCTGGGCTGCACCGCGTCCACGCCTGTCAGCAGGGCGGCGATGGTGCGCGCCGGCAGCTTCTCGCGCGCGATCAGGGGGTTCGCAGCGAGCGCCGCCCGGGCCGCCGGCTCGCGCACGACCGCCAGTTGCCCGTCGCCGACCCCTGCCGGGCGCTGCAGCGCGGCGCTGTTGACGACGACGTCGGCGAGCGGCTGCGCGGTCGCCGCCGCGACGTGCGTCACCACCAGCGTTGAGCGCCTGCGTGAGCGCGTCGTCGCGCCGTGCGTGGTCGCCCAGGCCATGCACGACGACGAGCACCGCGCGTGGCGCTCCGTCGCCAGGTGCCCAGGCGTAACCCTGCAGGCAGTTCTCGCGACCCGCGCCGGCCCGTTGCCCGACTCGCGCCTGGCAGCGCGGCGGCTCGGGCGCTTCGACTGCGGGCTCTGCGCGAGCCCCGCCCACGCAAGCCGGTTCGGACTTCCGGTCGTCCCGGCAGCACTGCATGCGCATCGGCTGGTCGTCTTCACAGGCGACGGTGCGCGTGCGGGCACCTGGACGCTGCACCACCCGCAGCGGCGGGAGCCCGTGTGCGTTGCCGGTCCGGCGCAGCTGCGCGTCAACGCCGGCGCCGGGGTGCGCAGCGCGCTGCTGGCCGGACTCGGCATCGGGCATCTGCCGCAGGCGGTGGTCGTCGATCTGGTCGCCGACGGACGCCTGCTGTCCGTCCTCGCGCCGAGGCACGCGCCGGCGGTGGAGGTGTTCGCTGTCTACCCGAGCAACCGCGACCTGACGCCCAAGGTGCGTGCCTTCGTCGACCTCGCGTTGGCGATCTTCCCGGGGCCGCCCGCCAGTTGAAGGCCGCGACAAGCACTGCGGCGGTCCGCCAGGGACGGATCCTTGCCCGTGCGCAGCGGGGCTCGCAGGTGCGTTTCCCGCAAGGCCCGGTCACTCGACTGCAACGGATGCGTTCTCTGCGTGCCGGTCGGGTTCCGTGGTGCGGAGAATCTCGTTCAGGACGGACGTGGCGTACGCCCCGGCGCGCAGCGAGAACGTGAGCACCAGTCGATCCGCATGCGGCCATGTCCATGCCATGTCGTCCGGGCAGGCCACCAGCGCGCGGCGCTCCTGGTCCAGGCCGGCGTGTTCCATGCCGTCGCACAGGGCGGCGTGCCGTCCGGCCACCGCGTTTTCCAGGGCCTGGGCCCGGTCGGTGGTCGTCACGCGGCCCCGTCCCCACAGCGGTCCGGTGGGCCGGCCCGCCTCGTCCATCACGTCACCGGGCAGGGTCTGGCCCCAGAGTCCCTGCCCAATGCGCAGCGCCAGCACTTCGTTGAAGACGAAGGAGCGCACCGCCGACAGGTAGATGCCCTGCATCTTCGGGTTGCGCACCCGCAGTTCGCGCGCCAGCATGGCCCGGCCCAGCGCGACGTTGCCGCCCTCCAAGCCGAAGCGCTGGGCGCCGAAGTAGTTGGGCACGCCCTGTGCAGCAACCGCCCGGAGATTGGCCTCGATGGCGGCGCGGTCGCCGGTCACGTCACGCAGCACGATGCGGAACCGGTTGCCCTGCAGATCACCGGGACGCAGCTTCTTCACGTGGCGGGTCTGGCCCAGCACGTTGAATTCGGGGTGCTGCAGCTGGGTCAGGTCAGGGGTCTGGCCTCTCGGCAGATAGATGCTGAACCACTGGCGCGTGAGAGCGTGGCGGTCCTTCAGGCCGGCGTAGCCCACGTCCCGGTCCGGCACGCCGGCGGCCTGGGCCAGCTGCTGGGCGACGAATGCGGTGTTGGCACCGTTCTTCTCGACGTCGAGCCAGAGGTGTTCGCCCGCACCCGAGGGCGGCTGCAGCGGCAGCTCGGTGACGCTGAAGTCCTCGTTGCGGCGTTTCAGCGTGGCACTGGCGCCGCTGGCGGGATAGGCGCTGGGCCACTGCGGCAAGGTCGTGTATCGCGCGTCGGTCATGGGCAGGCGGACGGGGCCAACCGTGGATGGGGGAGACAAGGCTGTCCGGCCGACCCGCGGTCGGCCGGACAGCGATTCTCGCGCTGCGCGCATGCCTCGATGTCCGTCATCGGGTGCGGTGCCCGCGGGCGCGCCAGTTGCGGCTGCAAGCGGCAGAAGGTGGTGTCAGTGCTTGCGGCTGGCGACCGGAGCCAACGCCTTCGCAGGCGCGCGCTCGCCGAGTGCCGGCACCGGCTGTCGGGCCAGCCGGGCCCAGGCAGTCAGCTGCTCCTGCGAGGTGTCCCAGTCGCTGCCGAAGACGGACGGGCCGTGCCGGTACATCCACAGCGCCATCTCGGCGGACGGTGCATGACCGGCGTCGGCCAGGGCGATGAAGCGGCCGAAGGCCTCGGGGAAGCGTGCCTGGCGGAACGACGACACGGCACTGTGGTGCAGGCGCTCGGCGACGCTCGGCGCCTGCTGGGCAAGGGCCGCGGGCGCATGGGCGCCCAGAGCCAGCAAGGCGACAGGAATGAACTTGAACGGGGTGGGGCACATGGCGGAGACTCCTGGCGCGTTGATGTTGAACACGGGGCAGCCGCTGCGGCCGGGAGGGCTCGTCTGCGGCGGTGGGCGCATGCTCGCGGCACGCGGCCCCATCGGCGCAGGCGCGTTCAATAGTGAATGCCTGGCGGCACCGCCGAGTCAGGCGCGGACGCTCCGTCCCCCTGCGGCAACGCAGGAACCCGTCAACCGACCCGGCGCTGCATCTGGCGCCGCTGCGGGTGCGGCACCCGCAGGAATCGACTCAGGCCGTCCCGCGCAACAGCGTCACGAGCAGGACCAGCACACCCAGCGCAAGATTGACGGAGACCCAGGTGCGGATCTGTGCCAGCGCCGCGCCGCCGGCGGCCCAGTCGGACGCCGCCACGGCACGGCCGAGCCGCTTGTACAGCGCGAAGCGGATGTGCATGAAGATGGCCACCATCGCCACGCCCAGCACCGCCATCACGGTCCAGGCCAGCGGCATCTCGAAGTTGCCCCCCGACTGCACCACCTGCCTGGCCACGCGGCCCAGCATCCACACGCCGCTGGCCAGCGTCAGCAGCGCGGCCACGAGCACGGCCCGGAAGAAGCGGCCGAGCACGTCGTGCATCAGCCGCAGGCGCACCGGCGCTTCGAGCTGGGCGACGGCCGGTCGAAGGAAGAAGTGCGCGAACACCATGCCGCCGATCCACACGATGATGGCCAGCACGTGAGCGGTCTTGAGGGCAGCGTCGATCATCGGAAGCTTTCGGTTCGGTTCAGGGTCAGGGCGCAAGCGATGCACCGCTCCGGGCCCATGCCGCGCGTGGCCGCACTCACGGTGCGCCGGCCGGCGGTGGGCGGCGGATCATCACCACCACCAGCGTCACCACGGTCAGAGGCACGACGAAGCCGAGCATGACGCCCGAGAACGCCTGCAGCGCATCGTGCTGCTGCGCGGCCAGGATCAGGTAGGCGACGTAGGCGACGTAGTAGCCCAGGAAGACACCGCCTTCCCAGCGCGCGATCTCGCGGCCCGTGATGAAGACCGGCAGGCAAGCGAGCGCGACGGCCAGCATGACCCAGATGTCGAAGGCCAGCAGCGACGGCGCCACGGCCAGGCCGAGGTCACCCGACACCAGGCCCGACAGGCCCAGGCAGCCCAGGATGTTGAAGGTGCTGCTGCCGACGACATTGCCCACGGCGATGTCGCGCTCGCCCTTGATCGCCGCGGTGACGCTGGTGGCCACCTCGGGCATGCTGGTGCCCGCGGCCACGATGGTCAGGCCGATCACCAGGTCGCTCACGCCCATGGCCTTGGCGAAGTTCACCGAGGCCTGCACCATGTAGTCGGAACCGAACACCAGCGCAGCCAGCCCCACGCCGATCAGCAGCAGCTGCACGGGCAGCCGGTCGTCCCAGGCACCGGCGTCGGCGACGTGGATCTCCTGCGCGTACTCCGCCTGGGCGGCCTGCGTCTCGCGCCGCGACTGCACGACGAGAAACACCGTGTAGGCCACCAGCAGCGCAAACAGCAGACCCCCGTCGTAGAACGACAGCCGGCCGTCCAGCCCCAGCACCAGCAGCAGCAGGCTCGCGCCGATCATGATCGGCACTTCCTGGCGGATCAGCTGGATGTTGACCACCAGCGGCGCGATCAGCGCGCTGAGGCCCAGGATGAACAGCACGTTGAAGATGTTGCTGCCGACCACGTTGCCGATGGCGATGTCGGTCTTGCCGCCAAGCACCGCACCGACGCTCACGGCGACCTCGGGCGCGCTGGTGCCGAAGGCGACGATGGTGAGTCCGACGACGAGCGGGCTGATGCCGAACGACAGGGCCAGCCGCGACGCGCCGCGCACCAGCACGTTGGCGCCGATGACCAGCAGGGTCAGTCCACCGAAGAACAGCAGGATGTTCATGGCCGGACCGCGCACCGGGTGCCGAGTGGCGGCCTGGACGCCCGAAGGCCGGACACGACCGGCCGGCCGAGTGCATGCAACATGTCGATCTCCCTCTCGATGGACGACTCCGGGCGGCAGTGTCGCGCGAATCGTACTTCGAACAGATCAGACAACGGGAGACATAGACTTCGTTTTTCTCGATGTGGGTGCGCCATGCTCAACTATCGCCACCTGTACTACTTCTGGGTCGTCACCAAGGAAGGCGGCTTCGCCCGCGCGGCCGCGCGCCTGGACATGGCGATCCAGACCATCAGCGCCCAGGTGCGGCAGCTCGAGAAGGCGCTCGGTCACCAACTGCTCAAGCCGGCCGGCCGTGGAGTCGCGATGACCGAGGCGGGTCAGGCGGCCTTTGCCCGAGCCGAGGAGATCTTCCAGCTCGGGCAGCTCATCCCCGAAGAGGTGCGCGAAGCCACCAGCGGCAAGATCGCGCGGCTGGCCGTCGGCTTGTCCGACGGAACATCGAAACTCGCGGCGCACGCGCTGCTGGCGCCCGTGCTGGGGACGCCGGCGCTGCGGCTGCTCTGCCACGAAGGCGAGTTCGAGCAACTCCTCGGCGAGCTGGCGATGCACCACCTGGACCTCGTGCTGGCGGGGCAACCGGCACCCCACAACCCGAATCTGCGCCTGGCGAGCGAACGGCTGGTCGAATCGCCGGTGGACTGGTATGGGCCCGCGGCCCTGGTGCAGAAGTCGGCCGTGGCGGGATTCCCGCAGTCGCTGGACAGACTGCCCATCCTGCTGCCCACGGGCCACACCGCCTTGCGGCCGCGCCTGGAACGTTGGTTCGACGCCCAGGGCCTGCGGCCGAACATCGTCGGGGAGTTCGAGGACAGCGCCCTGATGGCGGTCTTCGCGGCCCGGGGCCTGGGCGTCTTCCCGGTCAGCCGCTTCGGCGCTGCCGACGTGGCGCTGATGCGCGGCGTGCGGCGGCTCGGCCCGTGCGACGGCGTGCAGGAGGAGATCCACGCGATCCGCTCGCGCCGCGGCCAGCACCACCCCTTGGTCCTGCAGGTGATGGCTGCGGCGCGCCGTTGAACGCACGTCGGACAGCACGCGCAGGCCGGTCCCCGTTGGCCTTCAGTCCTTCTCGCGCGTCAAGCGCTCGGCAAAGGAGATCCCGATGGCCGAGAGCACGAAGGTGAAGTGGATCACGGCCACCATCGCCACGATCTGGATGTTGTCCAGGGTGAGGTCGCCGCTCAGGTAGGTCTTCAGCGCATGCACGCCCGATATGGAGATGATGGCGAACGCGAGCTTCAGCTTCAGGTTGTAGGTGTTGACGTGGTCCAGCCAGTCGGGCTTCTTCATGTCCTTCTTGTCAAAGTGTCCGGTGGTCACGAAGAGCGAGACGCCTGCGAGGGCCACCACCCAGACGAGCTGGGCCACCATCGTCATGTCCACCAGTTCGAGCACCTTGATGATCAGGTCGATCTTCTCGAGATCGCCGAACAGCAGCGTGCTCATCAGCTTGTAGGTCTCCAGCAGGAACTTGCCCAGGATGCCGAAGATGATGGCGACCAGACCCACGTAGAAGAACAGCATGGTGAACCGCATGCCGTAGAGCACGGACCCGACCCCCGAAAGTAGCTTTTCCATTTTCTTCTGCCTTGAAACTGCGCTGACGTTGCCGACAAGCCGGGGTCCGGTCGTAGCGCCTTGCGCCACGCTCGCGGGACGGACTCCGGCGGACATGCCCGATGCCGTCGTCCCGCGCCGCCGGCCGACGGAGTCTGCGGCCGAACGGACATTTCGTGTTCAGGTCCATCCGATGCAGGGCTTCTCGAGCCGCGGTCCGAGGTACCGTCGCTCGCGCCGCACACGGAACTTGACAGCTTCCCATAGTTCTATAAACTTGGAAGCATGAATGAAGAGGCCGCCGTCACTGCCTTGTCTGCGCTGGCACAGGAAGCGCGGTTGCGCGTCTTCCGCGCCCTGGTCGGCGCCGCGCACGAGGGCATGACCCCCAGCGCGCTGTCCGCGATGCTCGACATCCCGGGCTCGACACTGTCGTTCCACCTGAAGGAACTGGTGCACGCCGGTCTGGTGGGCGTCGAGCGGGACGGCCGCAACCTGTACTACCGCCCGGCGCTCGGCCGGATGAACGAGCTGCTGTCCTACCTCACCGATCACTGCTGCATGGGCAAGTCCTGTGCGTCCAGCGGCCTCCAGCGCCGCGCCACCTGCTGACACGGAGCACGCGATGAAACGATTCCACGTCCACCTGCATGTCGATGACCTCGACAAGAGCATCGGCTTCTATTCCAGGCTCTTCGCCGCCCAGCCGACCCGCACCGAGCGCGACTATGCCAAGTGGATGCTGGAGGATCCGCGCATCAACTTCGCCATCTCGACGCGAGGCGGCCAGACCGGCATCGACCACCTCGGCTTCCAGACCGACGATGCCGAGGAACTCTCGGAACTGAAGGCGCGTGCCGAGGCCGCCGACATGGCGGTGCTCGACGAAGGCAGCACCACCTGCTGCTACGCGCGCAGCGAGAAGCACTGGGTGACCGACCCGCAAGGCATCGCCTGGGAGCACTTCCACACGCTGGGCAACATCCCCGTCTTCCACGAGGCTCCGGCGTCGGAGGCCGCCTCGGCCTGCTGCACGACGGCGCCTTCCGCCGCCGGCACGCGCTCCGACGCCGGCACGCCGGCGCCGCGCGGCAAGCCCATCGGCATCGCGGTGAAGTCCTCCGGCGCCTGCTGCTGAAGCCCCTGCGGAACACGCCCAGGGGGAAGATCGGCCGACAGCGGGCAGCGCACCGCTGCTCAGGAGGGTAGACGCATGCAGCCCCAGGATCCCCGCACGCCGGCCGTCGTCGTGACCGAGGACGGCGTGACCCGCGGAGGTGACGCATCTTCGCGCGCGTCCGTGCCGACCCGGCCCGGCCCGGGCCGCATCGGATTCGTCGATCGTGCCACGCGGCATCTGTTCTTCACCGGCAAGGGTGGCGTGGGCAAGACCTCGCTGTCGACCGCTGCGGCGCTGGCCCTGGCCGACGCCGGCAGGCAAGTGCTGCTCGTGAGCACCGATGCCGCGTCGAACCTCGACGAGATGCTCGGCATCGCACTGCGCAACACCCCCGTTCCCGTGCCAGGGGCACCCGGCCTGTCGGTGCTGAACATCGACCCCGACAACGCGGCCGAGTCGTACCGCCAGCGCGTGCTCGCGCAGATGGATGCCGGCGCGACCGAGGAAGAACGGGCAACGGTGCGCGAGCAGCTCTCCGGCGCCTGCACGACCGAGATCGCAGCATTCGACGAGTTCTCGTCCTTGCTGGCCGAGCGCTTGCCCGCCTGGGACCACGTCGTGTTCGACACGGCGCCGACCGGGCACACGCTGCGGCTGCTCAGCCTGCCCAAGGCCTGGACCGGCTTTCTGGACGGCAACGACCGGGGCGCCTCCTGCCTGGGTCCGCATTCGGGCCTGAAGATGCAGGAGGTCCGGTTCCAGGCCGCACTCGACACCTTGAGCGATCCGGCGCAGACCACCGTGGTGCTGGTGACCCGGCCGGACCGCGGCGCCATCGCCGAAGCGGCGCGCACGTCGGTCGAGTTGCGCGCGATGGGCCTGGACAACCAGCGCCTGGCAATCAATGGGGTGTTCCACGCCAGCGACCGCAGCGACGCGGTCGCCCGGGCGCTCGAAGACCTGGGTCGGCAGGCGATCGAGGCCATGCCGGCAGCGCTGCGCGCACTGCCGCACGACCAGGTGCCGCTGCGCGCCTTCGACACCGTCGGGCTGCCGGCCCTGCGTGCGTTGCTGGCCCCCGGGGATGCGCCGACGGGCCTGCAGGCGGCGGAGCCGATGCCGCGAGACGAGCCGCTCCCGGGGCTGGCCGCGCTGGCCGACGCGCTGGCGGCGGCCGGACATGGCCTGATCATGGTGATGGGCAAGGGGGGCGTCGGCAAGACCACCATCGCCGCCGCGCTGGCGATCGGGCTCGTGCAGCGGGGACGGACCGTCCATCTGAGCACCACCGACCCCGCGGCCCATCTGGCCGGCACGCTGGAGGGCGACCTGCCCGGCCTGACGCTGAGCCGCATCGACCCGAAGGTCGAGACGCAGCGCTACATCGACAAGATCATGGCGGCGAAGTCGCCCCAGCTCGATGCGCAGCAGCGGGCGCTGCTGCTGGAGGACCTGCAGTCACCCTGCACCGAGGAGGTGGCGGTATTCCATGCCTTCTCGCGCATCGTCGGCGAAGCCCGCAGTGCCTTCGTCGTGCTCGACACGGCACCCACCGGGCACTCGATGCTGCTGATGGACGCGACGGGTGCCTACCACCGGCAGATGACCCGCGCCTTCGAGGGCCACGGCGCGGGCCGCATCATCACGCCGCTGATGCGCCTGCAGGACCCGGCCTACACGAAGATCATTATCGTGACGCTGCCCGAGGTGACGCCGGTGTCGCAGGCGCAGGCCCTGCAGGACGACCTGCGGCGCGCCCGGATCGAGCCGTTTGCCTGGGTGCTCAACAAGAGCGTGCTGGCGGCAGGCACGCACGACCCCGTGCTGCAGGCCCGGCTGGCCGGCGAGCGCCGGCAGGTCGAGCGCCTGTCCGCCGGCCTGGCCCGGCGGCTCTACGCGCTGCCGTGGCTGGCCGTGCCGCCGGTCGGCCTGGGTGCGTTGTCGACGCTGGTGCGCCCGCCGGGCCAGCCCGAGGCTTCGTCGCCGGCGGCCAGGTGACGGGCAGGTTGCGCGCGGTCACGGACGCGCTTGCCGCCGGTGCTTGCGGCGCCCGAGCAAGGCCAGCATGAGCGCCAGGAGCAACAAGCCCAGCGCGGGCACCACGAGCATCGCGCTCTGGCTGCGCACCACCACGCCGGCAGCGGCGTCGAAGTACAGACCCTGTTCGTCGAAGAGCGCCCGGTAGGGCCAGTACTGCACGAAGAACAGGAGCCAGGCCAGCAGCGAAGCCGCCAGGCAGACCAGCGCCGCCACCGCATGGAGCGTGCATGCCGGCAACGGTGTGGTCCGTGCGCCCATCGGGTCGGGCCTCAATCGATCCGCCAGAGCAGCGGCAGCGCAAAGCTGCCGGGCGGCAGCCGAGGCTGCTCGGTTGCCCGAAAACGCGCGATGCAGCGATCCAGATGCGCGAGCGCCGCCCGGTCCAGCACGTCGTGGCCGCTGGAGTGTCGCAACATCGGCCCCTCGATCCCGCCCTCGGTCGTGACCCTGAAGCCGACCACGGTGCGTCCGCTCAGTTCCAGCCGGAGCGCCTCGACCGGATAGCGCGGCGCGCTGCGCACGCACCGGCCCAGCGCCGAATCCGCGATCTCCCGCGCGCTGGACACCCCCTGCGAAGCAGCAGCCGCGGGCACGGGCTGGGCGTGGGCCAGCGCGGCCGATGCGAAGGCGATGATGGCTGCGAGGGTGTTGCGCACGAGGCAGCGTGTCCGTGGGGCCGGGTGTCCGGGCCCGGCAGATGGCGGTGGGGTGCCACCCGGGCGCGGGCTGCAGCGACTGTACCGCGCCGCCAGTACCCGGCAGGCACGCCGCACTGGCGGCGCGCGCTCGGGTTCCAGTCGGCGAAGCGGCCGCCGGGAGGGGCCGCCACAGCCAGGCGCGCAGCGCGTAGAACGCCGGCAGGCCGCAGCGGTTGGACTCGTCGACCAGGTGGTGCTGGCTGCTCAGGCGCCGTAGGCGTAGGGGTCGAGCACGCTGACCTGCGTGATGCGGTCCACGGGCAGGCCGTTGCGCTCGGCCACCTTGCGGATCGCCTCGGGGGAGACGGCGTCGTAGATGCAGAAGGTCTGCGTGCGTTCTGGGTTGACGTAGCTGTGCACCCAGGTCACGCCGTGGTCGGCATTGGTGCCGATCACACCGTCCATGGCCTTGCGGCCGTCGGCGTTGATGGGAATGGCCAGCCCTTGCGGGAAGCTGCGTTCGACGAGGTAGCGGGGCATTGCGGTTCTCCTTCGGTGGTCGTGCAGCCGGGGCGGCTGACGTGAAACGAAGGATGGCGATGCGCCCGCCCGCGGGCTTCGGCAGCGCTGCCCAAACTGCTCCGGGGCGCTGCCTAAATTGCCGCCAGCCAGCCTTCGCGGCGCGCGCGCTCGACCGCCGCGCTGCGGCTGTCGGCGTCCAGTTTGGCCAGCACCGAGGCCACCTGGTGGTCGACCGTGCGCACCGAGCGGTGCAGGCGGTCGGCGATCTCTGCATTGCGCAGCCCCTGGCCCATGAGCGCCAGCACCCGTTGCTCCGCGGCCGTGAGCCCGACGGGGTGCGCCTGCGTGCTGGCGCGCGGCCCGCGCGAGACGCCGCGCACGCCTGCGCGCTGCAGCGTGCGACGCAGCCGGTCGGCCAGCGGCGCGGCGCCCAGGCGCTCGGCGATGACGAGCGCCTGCTGCTGCGCCACGGCATCGCCTTCGGCCAGCGCCCGTGCCTGCTCGAACGGGCAGCACAGTGCATCCCAGGCGTCGGCGGCCTCGCGCCAGTGGCCCGCCATCTGCAGCGCCCATGGCGCGGCGCAGCCCGCGGCGGCGGGCGGAGCGGCCCCGGCGCGCCACAGCCAGTACGACAGCTCGCCGACGAACCAAGGGTGGCCCTTGGCCTGCGCCAGCGGCAATGCGCTGTGCACGGCGGCGGCAACCTCGGCCAGGTCGCCGCGCGCGAACGCCGCTTCGGCACGCACCGCCGCGCAGGGCGCCAGACGCTGCAGCGTGCCGCTGGCATCGGCCAGCGGGCGCGCGGCGGCGAGGGCATCGCCCGCGCCCGGGTCGCCGCGGCGCAGGCGCAGCCGCGCCAGTGCCAGCTGGGCCATCAGCGCGGACATCTCGTCGGCGCCGGCCCGCGGCAGCACGTGCAGCGCCTCGGCGCCGGCCTCGTCCCAGCGCCCCAGCGCCAGCAGCACCAGCGCACGCCAGGCGCGCGCGTACTGGCCGGGGGCGTCGATGGATTCCATCAGCTCGCAACACGCGCGCAGGTGGCCCTCGGCCTCGACCAGGCGCATCGTCTCGCCCAGGCCGGATCCCAGCATGCTCAGGCTGGAGGCCGTGGCCAGCCGGTCGCCGCGGGCGCGCCGGCGCTCGGCCAGGTCCAGCAGCATGCGGCGGCCGGCGTCGGGCTCGATGAACAACAGGGCGGCGCCCGTGGCGGTGGTGGCGCGTTCCAGCGCATCCCGGTCGCCCAGCCGCTCGGCCAGTGCGATCGCGCGGCGGCCCCACAGCACGCTGTCGGCGTAGTCGCGGTCCAGCATGTACTGCCAGCTCACGAACCCCAGCACCTGTGCGACCTCGGGCCCTTCCGGCAGGGCCTCGACAGCGGCCAGCGCGTCGCGGCAGGCCTCGCGGGCCTGCTGGTGGCGCAGCAGCCCGACCAGCGGCCCGCTCTGCCGGGCCCGGGCCAGCGCGGCCAGGGCAAGATTGCCGCGTGCGCGCTGCAGGCTCTCCAGTGCCTGCAGGGACTCCAGCGCCTCGGGGAACCACGCGTTGACCGAGCATCCCACCGCGTGGGCGTGCAGCCACGCGCAGCGTTCGTCGTCGTCCCGCGGCCGGCCCTGCCGCACCGCCACGTGCCAGTGGGTGCCGTACTCCCGCAGGGCACCGCGCGCGCGGGCGTCGGCAGCAGCGGCGGGGGCGTGGCGGCTGATCTCGGCCACGTCGTGCGCCCGCACCGCGTGGTGCACCAGCCGCGCCGCAGCTGGCGCGGGCGTGGCGGCCAGCAGCGCCTGCAGCACGCGCGCATGCCAGGCTTCATGCAGCGCCGGCGACAGCGCCGATTCCACGGCCACGCGGGCCAGTTCGTGCCGGTAGGCGAGCCAGGGCCCGTCCATCACCAACAGGCCGCTGGCCAGTGCGGCGTCGAGGGTCTCGGGGCTGGGGGCCACCAGCGCGTCCACGAGCCAGCGCTCGGCGCGGCCCGGCACCATGGCGACGGCGCGCAGCAGGTCCTGCACCGGCGCAGGCAGCGCGGCAGACCGGGCCAGCACCACGTCCTGCACGGTGCGTGGTACGCCCGAGCCTGGGGTGCCAGCGGCCCGCAGCAGTTCGGTGGCGAAGAAGGCGTTGCCGCCGGTGGCCGCGTACACGCCGGCCGGGTCGGCACCCAGCGTGCGTGCCAGCGCGCGCACGCCGTCGGCGCTGAGCCGCGGCACCTCGATCAGCGTGCGCGCCGCCATCGGCAGCTCGCCCAGCACCCGGCGCAGCGGGTGGTTCATCGTGACCTCGTCGTCGCGGTAGCTCGCGACCAGCACCGCGTGCGTGCGCTCGATGCGCCGGCCGAGGTACTTCAGCAGGTCGAGCGTCGCGTCGTCGGCCCAGTGCACGTCTTCCATCACCAGCAGCACGGGGACGGGTGCGAGGCGCAGCGCGTCGAGCACGGCCTCGAAGAGACTCGGGCGCGGTCCGTCGAGCAGCGCGGCGAACCGGGGGCGGTGCTCGCGCGCCACGTCCAGCAGCGGCGCCAGCGGCAGCGGCGTCTGCAGCGCGTCGCAGGCGCCCCACCACACGGTGCCGCCGCCGCCCGCGTGCGCCGCGGCAGCGGCGCGCAGCAAGCTGCTCTTGCCGGCACCGGCCTCGCCGGCCACCAGCGCCACGGCGCCGCGCTGCGACGCCGCGTCCAGCAGCGCCTGCAGGGCGGCCAGCGCCTGCGCGCGCTCCAGCAGCGGGGCGGGCTTCACGGGGCTGCTGCGGCGGGAGGACGCCCGGCCCGGTCGGGGGTGCCGGTGGCCAGGGGCGGTGGCGATGGGTCGGTGTCGATCATCGTGGGGCAGCAGGCACTCCGGGCGCATGCGGCGCCGGATGGCAGTGTGCCGCATGTCGGCGGCGTGGCGACCAGGCGCGGAACGCGCCGCCATGGCTGGCCGCCTGCCGGCTCGGTGCGTGTCGAAGTGGCGGCCCGCCGTTCGTCGAGGGGGCACGAGGCGCGGCATCCGCGAGCGCCGACCGATCCCCCCACCAGGAGCGAAGACATGCCCTACATCGACGGTTTCGTGATCGCGGTCCCCACCGCCAACAGGCAGAAGTTCATCGAGCACGCTCGCCACTTCGACGGGTTGTTCCTCGAACTGGGCGCGCTGCGCGTGATCGAGGGGTGGGGCGACGACGTCCCCGACGGGAAGGTCACGGACTTCCGGCGCGCGGTCCAGGCCACGGCCGACGAGACGGTGGCCTTTTCGTGGGTCGAATGGCCGGACAAGGCCACGCGCGACGCCGGCATGAAGAAGATGATGGAAGACCCGCGCATGGATCCTTCCACGCCCGGCAACCCGCCGATGCCCTTCGACGGCAAGCGCATGATCTTCGGCGGCTTCGAGCAGGTGGTCGAAGTGAAGGCCTGAACGACCAGGCGCAGGCGCTGCCGGCTGCCGCGCGCCTGCATCGCGCCCGCGCAGCCCGGGCCGACCGGCGCGGCACCGTCACGGTGCCGTCACAAACCCGTCTTATATTTCCATCCTGTTGGAAGCGTTTCAGCTTCCCTGCTGGGCAAGACATGGGGCTGCACGCATGAAGGTTGGCATCAATGGGATGGGGCGCATCGGGCGCCTGGCACTGCGGGCAGCGATGGGCGCGGCCGAGCGCCCGGCGGACGATCCGCGCGCCGGCAACCGGCTCGAGGTGGTCCACCTCAACGAGCTGAAGGGCGGCGCCGCGGCCACCGCGCACCTGCTGCAGTTCGACAGCGTGCAGGGGCGCTGGCGCACCGACATCGCGGCCGAGGGCGAGGGGGCGGTGCGCATCGGCGGGCGTCGGCTGTCGTTCTCCGCGCACGCTGCGGCGGCCGATATTCCCTGGGGCGACCTGGGCGTGGACGTGGTGCTGGAATGCACCGGCAAGTTCCTGACGCCCGAGACGCTGCAAGGCCACCTCGACCGCGGCGCCAAGCGCGTGATCGTGGCCGCGCCGGTGAAGGTGGCTCACGACCCGGATTCGGTGCTCAACATCGTGGTCGGCATCAACCACCACCTGTACGAACCGGCCCGGCACCGCATCGTCACCGCGGCAAGCTGCACCACCAACTGCCTGGCGCCGGTGGTGAAGGTGGTGCACGAGGCCATCGGCATCCGCCACGGACAGATCACGACCATCCACGACCCGACCAACACCAATCTCGTGGTGGACGCACCGCACAAGGACCTGCGCCGCGCACGCAGCGCGATGCTGAGCCTGGCACCGACGACGACCGGCAGCGCCTCCGCCATCGCGCTGATCTACCCCGAACTGAAGGGCAAGCTCAACGGCCATGCGGTGCGCGCCCCGGTGCTGAACGCCTCGCTCACCGACTGCGTGTTCGAACTGAAGCGCGAGACCACGGCCGACGAAGTCAACCGCCTCTTCGCCGCCGCCGCGCAGGGACCGCTGGCAGGCATCCTGGGGTACGAAGAACGCCCGCTGGTCAGCGCCGATTACGCCCGCGACACGCGCAGCGGCATCGTCGATGCGCTCTCCACCCTGGTGACCGACGGCACCCTGCTGAAGGTCTACGCCTGGTACGACAACGAGATGGGCTACGCCTGCCGCATGGTCGACCTGGCGTGCCACCTGCAGGAGCAGGGCCTCTGAGCGCAGCAGCGACGCCATGAACACGGGCACCCGCAACTACGCCATCGTCACCGCGGCCTACTGGGGCTTCACGCTCAGCGACGGCGCGCTGCGCATGTTGGTGCTGCTGCACTTCTACCGGCTGGGCTACTCGCCGTTCACGCTGGCCTTCCTGTTCCTGCTGTACGAGGCGATGGGGGTGGTGGCCAACCTGGTGGGCGGCTGGCTGGCCACGCGCTACGGCATCCAGCGCATGCTGGTGGTGGGCCTGGCGACGCAGATCACCGGTTTCGCGCTGCTGTCGGCGCTGTCGCCGGACTGGACGGTCGTGATGTCGGTGGCCTGGGTCGTGCTTGCGCAAGGGGTGTGCGGCGTCGCCAAGGACCTCACGAAGACGGCCAGCAAGTCGGCCATCAAGCTGACGGCGGGCAGCGCGTCGGGGCAGCTCTTCAAGTGGGTGGCCTTCTTCACCGGCAGCAAGAACGCGATGAAGGGCGTCGGCTTCTTCCTGGGCGGCCTGCTGCTGCAGCTGCTGGGCTTCCAGCACGCGCTGTGGGCCATGGCGGGGCTGCTGGCGGTGGTGCTGGCCGGCGTGCTGGCCTTCGTGCCGCCGCTGATGGGCAGGAGCAAGGCCTCGAAGTCGGCGAAGGAACTGTTCGCCAAGAACCGCGGCATCAACCTGCTGGCCGCGGCACGCGTGATGCTGTTCGGTGCGCGCGACGTGTGGTTCGTCGTCGGCGTGCCGGTGTTCCTGTATTCGGCGGGCTGGAGCTTCACGATGGTGGGCGGCTTCCTGGCGCTGTGGACCATCGGCTACGGCGTGGTGCAGGGCCTGGCTCCGAACATCGTGCGCCGCAGCGACGACGGCCTGAGCAACGAGGTGCCGGCCGCGCGCGCCTGGTCGGCGGCGCTGGCCCTGGTGCCGATGGTGCTGGCCGGGCTGGTGCTGGCCCAGGTGCCGCACCTGGAGTGGGTGGTCGTGGGCGGCCTGGCGGTGTTCGGCGTGGCCTTCGCCGTGAACTCGTCGGTGCACAGCTACCTGATCCTGGCCTATGCCGGCAGCGAGAAGGCGGCCGAGGACGTGGGCTTCTACTACGCCGCCAACGCGCTGGGCCGCTTCTTCGGCACCCTGATGTCGGGCCTGCTGTACCAGCAGTTCGGTCTGGTCGGCGCCCTGGCCGGGTCGGGTGTGATGCTGGCCGTCTGCTGGATCGTGACCCTGGGCCTGCCCGTGCAGCGCAGCCTGCCATCGGCGTCGCCGGCCCACTGACCACGACGCACCATGGAAGAGAAGGCCGCCGTCTCCGCGCTGTCCGCATTGGCCCAGGGCATGCGCCTGCGCGTCTTCCGCGCCCTCGTCGGTGCCGGGCCGCAGGGCCTGACGCCGGGTGTGCTGGCCGCCACGCTGGACGTGAGCGCCTCGACGCTGTCCTTCCACCTGAAGGAGCTGATGCACGCGGGGCTCGTATCGCAGCAGCGCGACGGACGCCACCTCATCTACAGGCCCGAGCTGGCACGCATGAACGCGCTGCTGGACTACCTGGTCGCGCACTGCTGCGGCGGCGAGCCGTGCGCAGCGACGCCCGACGCGCGCTGCACCGACTGCTGACCTCCGCAGCCGCTCCACACCTCCACGGACAAGCCCCACGGACAATCCCATGAGCGACAAGGTCTACAACGTTCTCTTCATCTGCACGCACAACTCGGCGCGCTCGATCATCGCCGAGGCCCTGCTGAACAGCGCCGGGCGCGGCGGCTTCGTTGCCTACTCGGCCGGCAGCCAGCCGCGGGGCGAGGTGCATCCGCAGGCCCTGGCCACGCTGGCCAGGCTGCGCCTGCCGACCGACGGCTACCGCAGCAAGAGCTGGAGCGAGTTCGCCACGGCCGATGCGCCGCAGATGGACTTCGTCTTCACCGTCTGCGACAACGCCGCCGGCGAGGTCTGCCCCGTGTGGCCGGGCCAGCCGATGACCGCGCACTGGGGCGTGCCCGATCCGTCGGCCGCGCCGGGCGACGAGACGCAGCGGGCCCAGGCGTTCTGGGACGTCGCGACGGTCCTCAAGCGCCGCATCGACCTCATGCTGGCGCTGCCGCTGGCCGCGCTGGACCGGTTGGCCATCCAGCGTGAAGTGCGGGAGATCGGCAGCCGCTGAGCGCGGGCCGCCGACAATCTCGCGCATGGGACGCTTCGAGCGCTACCTCACCGTCTGGGTCGGCCTGGGCATCGTCGCGGGCGTGGGCCTGGGCCTGTGGGTGCCCGGGCTCTTCCAGGCCGTGGCGGCGCTGGAGCTGGCGCACGTGAACCTCGTCGTGGCCGTGTGCATCTGGGTGATGATCTACCCGATGATGATCCAGATCGACTTCGCGTCGATCAAGGACGTCGGGCAGCGCCCGCGGGGGCTGCTGCTCACGCTGGTGGTCAACTGGCTGGTCAAGCCCTTCACGATGGCGGCACTGGCGGTGCTGTTCTTCGAGCACGTCTTCGCGCCCTGGGTCGACCCGCAGTCGGCCAGCGAATACATCGCCGGCATGATCCTGCTCGGAGTGGCGCCCTGCACGGCGATGGTGTTCGTCTGGAGCCAGCTCGTGAAGGGCGACGCGGCCTACACGCTGGTGCAGGTGTCGGTGAACGACCTGATCATGGTCTTCGCCTTCGCACCCATCGCAGGCTTGCTGCTGGGCGTGACCGACGTCGCGGTGCCCTGGCAGACGCTGGCGCTGTCCACCGTGCTCTACGTGGTGCTGCCGCTGCTGGCGGGCGTCGCGACGCGGCGCCTGTGGCTGCGGGCGGGCGGACCCCGGCGGCTGGCCCAGGGGGTGGCGGCGCTCAAGCCGTGGTCGGTGCTGGGACTGATCGCCACCGTCGTGCTGCTGTTCGGCTTCCAGGCCGGCACCCTGGTCGACAAGCCGCTCGTCATCGCCATGATCGCCGTGCCGCTGGTGCTGCAGAGCTACGGCATCTTCGCCATCTCGTACGTTGCCGCTTGGAAGCTGCGCCTGCCGCACGACATCGCGGCGCCCGCCTGCATGATCGGCACCTCCAACTTCTTCGAGCTGGCGGTGGCGGTCGCGATCTCGCTGTTCGGCCTGCACTCGGGCGCGGCCCTCGCCACCGTCGTGGGCGTGCTGGTCGAAGTGCCGGTGATGCTGTCGCTGGTGGCGTTCGCCAACCGCACCCGGTCGTGGTTTCGCGCCTGAGCGCCACGGCCCAGGCACCGACGTCCATCGCCCGCCGCCCTGCACGGCTGTCGCGATGCGGCCGCTCGTGCGACACTGCGCCGCACCGCGCCGCCGACCGGTGCGTTCCCCAGGGGAGACACGTGCCGTGCTGGTGATCCGGGCGCATCAACTGCAGCAGCTGTCGCGGGCACGCCTGGAGCAGTTCGCGCACGAGCGGCGGCTCCACGCCCTGCGGCACCACCCGCAGCTCAGCCACTTCATCGGCGACGCCGCGCTGCGCCGCGCGGTGGCAGCCGGCATCACGGGCGCCCGGGCGCGCGGGCTGCACAACCGCGTCGAGGTGGCGCTCTACCTGGAGCTGGCCCTGCTGCTGGGCAGTGGCTTTGCCGACGATCCCCGCTGCCCCTGGGCGGCCACGCTGCTGGCGCCGGGCTGCCCGGGCAGCCCGCTGTTCCGCATGCGCCGCACCGTCGAGGCCGCCACCGACTGGCTCGATGCCAGCCACGGCCCTGAGAACACGCACCTGGTGCGCGGCCTGCTGCGCATCCGCGCGCTGACGCCGGCGTCGTTCGCCTCGGCGGCTGATGCCCCCGGCATCGTCGGCTGGCTCGCGGCATTGCTGCCGCAGCAGGCCGCGGCCTGCGGCGCCGGCGCCATGCACACGCTGGCCGAGGCGGCGCTGGACCGCGCCGCCCGCCACGGCATGACCGCGCCGGGCGACGCGGCCACCTTCGCGCTGCACCAGTTCATGCTGGGCAGCGCCTTCGACAACGATCCCCTGGTGCCCTGGGCCGGGCCGATCCTGGCCGCCGGCGGCAGCACCCGGGCCGCGGACCTGTTCGCGGCGTCGTGCCGCTACCTCGACGCCGTGCTGCACTGAGCATGGGCAACAGATCCGCCCGCCAGCAGGCGCTCGACGACATCGAGGCCCAGGACAACATGAGCCTGGAGGAACCGGTGCTGCAGTGCCTGCCGCCGGTGCTGACCGACCTGGAGGTGGCCAGCGGCGCACTGTTCTGGCAGGGCGACCGCTGGTGGACGACGCAGCACCCGACGCTGCCCGCCGTGGTGATGGCCCGCACCCGGCCCGACAACGCAGGGGCCTGGGCCGCCATCGCCTGGGACGGCGACGGTGCGCCGGGCGTCCGGAGCCATCTGCGCGACGTCTCGCGCCAGACGGCGACGCTGATCGCCGCACCGCGCATCGTGGGCGCCACGTTGAACGCACCGCGGCTGCAGCAGCGCGTGGACGTCTGGAACCTCGTGCAGCTCGACTGCGACCTTCCCGTGCACGTGGGCGGCACCACCTGGAAGGGCCATGCCGGGCACATCGCGGGCGACGTCGCCACGATCACGGCGACGACGAACCCGCAGCATGCCGATGTCTGGGCCCGGCTGCGCTGGCAGCCGGCCGGCACGCCGGGCCAGCCCAACCAGCAGCGCCACGCCGTCGCCACCGCAGGCGACCGCGTGGTGGACGTGGTGCTGGGCACGCCGGCCATCGGCGAGATCCGCCTGCAGGCCACGCTGCACATCTGCGAGTGGCCGCGGCTGCAGGTCGCCTGGGCCGAGTTCGACAGCCAGGTCGTCCTGAACGACGGGGCGACCCACATCGACGACGCCTTCGACCGGCGCTGGCAGGAAGGCAGGCCCGAGGCGCGACCGGGCATCCAGGCGGGCCGCGCCACCGACCAGGTGCAGTCCCCGCTGTGCTGGCCGGCAGGGGCCACGATGCGCCTGCGCGCCGGCCTGCGCGTCACGCGCCGCACGACCGACGACGAGACCGTGCAGGTCGAGGCGCGGGCGACCATCGACGGCGTCGCGATGACCTGGACCGCGACCGTGCAGGTCCCGGCATCGGCAGGGGTCGGCGACGAGGTGCAGGTGGCCCAGGTGGCCGCCAGCGCTGCGCTGCCTGCCAGCAAGGTCCAGTGCGTGGATGCGATGCGCATCGACTGGTTCATGCAGGATGCCGACGCTGCCACCTGGGTGGCCTGCGGGCACACCACGCACCAGCTGTACGTGACGCTCGCGGCGCCCACGGACGATCTCTACTGGACGTTGCTCGACATCTCCTGCAGGGCGGCCCACGGCAGGACGACCGCCGACACGGTGGTCGACGGCACCTTCAACGCGTTCAGGGGGCAGATCGGCGACGGGCGCGGCTTCCGCCGGCTCGGCGACGGCGTGACGATGCGCTACTACGGCGAAGGGGCCAACACCGCGCAGGGCGTCGAGGTGCAGTCGCCGCGCGGCATCCTGAGCAACGGCACCGGCAGCGGGCGCTGCGGCGGCTGGGCCCGGCTGATGGCGCACACGATGGCGCTGCACGGCATCGACGTGCTGCTGTACACGATGGACTGCAGCGCGCTCGCGGCCAACACCATCCTGCATGTCCGCAACTTCACCCACGACGGTGCCGGCACCTGCACCACGCCGCCGTACACCCACAAGGGAAGCGAATGCACCAAGCTCGACGGACTGCCGGGGCAGGGCAAGACCAACCCGCAGTTCCTGTTCGGCGACCACGCCGCCGTCTACTACAACAACCGGATCTACGACCCTTCGTACGGCGTCGGTCCCGAAGCCGACCCGGCGCGCTACGAGCGCAATGCGATCGCCGGACTCGGCTCGCTGGGCACGGCCGGCAACCGTGCCACGTTCTTCACGCTCGCCGACGGCACCGAGCAGGTCAAGGCGAACCGGTGCTGCGAGGGCTTCTTCGTCGAGGCCATGCCCGCCGCCGGCACGCTGGACCAGGTGGCCTTGCCTTTCGGCAGAGCCGGCGCCGACCTGTGGAATCATCCCTACAACCGGCGCACCCGGGCCGCAGGCATGAACCCGCCGCCGGCGGGAACCACGCTGTACATCCCGCGCAGCTGGGCGCCGAACCGGCTGATGCTGACCCACGGGACACGGCCACCATGACCGGAGGCGCACACCATGGCCGCAGAGCGCACCATCGGGCGGCGACACGCCCTCGCCATGCTGTGGGCCGCCGCCATGCCAAGTGACTTCGCCGCGGCAGCCACTCCCATCGAGCTGCACCCGCTGCCCGTGTCCGAGGCCGAGACCGTGAGCGGGCTCGCGCTGGTGGGCGACCGCGATCCCCGGCAGGCACCCCGGCTCGTGCTTGCGCACGACGTGCTGCCCGCGGGCCGGCGGCTCGCGGTCATGGATCTGGCAGGTGGGGCCCCGGCGCCGCTGGCCGGGTTCCTGCACCGGGCGGCGTGGGCGGCGGCGCCCGACGGGCCCGGTGCGCTGCAGGTCGTCGCGACCGACAACGGCAGCGCCGGATCGGGCCTGCGGTGGCAAGGTGCCGACGGCCGCAGCAGCGACGTCAGCAGCCACGACCGCTTCGGCGTGTACGACGCACCGGTGTTCGTGCGCCCGGTGCTGCAGGCGCCGGCGGCGGTGGCGGCGGTCGGCCTGGTCGGCGGCCGGCAGCGGCCGGTGGTGTTCCTGCCGCAGGACGGCGGGCGCTATGCCCCGGGGGTGGTGCTGCCGCAGCCCCGGCCGGGCGTGGTGCTGGCCGTGCGGCTGCTGCGGGTCGGCGCAGGGCACCTGCAGGCGACCCTGCTGTTCCGCCCCGGTGCCGCGCCACGCCAGCGCACGCCGCGTCCGGCCGACGGGCTGGTGCAGGGCGGCTGGCTCGAGTGCCAGCGGCTGGACGCGGAACTGCGGCCCTTGGGCGACGCCTGGCGCCCGTTCGGGGACGGCACGGTGTGGGAGTTCGACGCCGAGGCGGTGGGCGACCGCGCGGTGCTGCTGGCCACGGTCGACGGCGGGTTGGCGCTGGCCGTGGGCGTGGCCGCGGTCGGTGCGGTGCCGCCGCTGCACGTGCCATCGACCACGGCCCTGCAGGCGCCGGCCGTGCTGGCCGCCGGCGGCGTGCTGCACGTCGCGGCCCTCGCCGGGCGCGCCTCGCCGCGCGCCACCGTGCTGCTGGGGCAGATGCGGCTGCCGTGACGCCGCGCGCTCAGGGCTTGCGCAGTGCCACGGTCACCAGCGCCGAGGCGTCCTGCAGGGCGGTGACGCTGTGCGCGACGCCGCCGGGCAGGTGCAGCAGCTGGCCGGCCCGCAGCAGGTGCTGCTTCCCCTGCGCGGCGACCTCGATCGTGCCTTCGACGCACTGGATGACGAAGTCGCCCGCGACCTGGTGCGTCGGCAGGGCCTTGCCGGCGGGCAGCACCAGGCGCATGAGCTCCAGGTCGTCGGACTTGAAGAGCGCGACCGAGCGGGCTGTGGTCAGGCCGGCCCCGAGGGGACGGACGTCGACGACTTCGCCGGGCCGGACATGTGCGATGGCCATGGCGCGCAGTATGCGCGCCGATCGCCTGCCAGCGTTCAGCCGCCGCTGCGCAGCAGCATCGCGGGGTTGAGCCGCATCTGGGCGAGCAGGTAGCGCGCACCCAGGCCCAGGCTCAGGCCGCTGACGCCGAGCGCCGTGAGCGCGCCGGTCCAGTACAGGCCGGCCGGGCTCATGTCGAGCCGCCACAGCAGCAGCCCGGTGCCGAGCGCGCTGCCCGCCAGCAGCGCGAAACCGGCGGTCACGGCGGCCAGCAGTGCGTATTCCCACAGCAGCACGCGGCGCAGCGTGGCGTGGCGCGCGCCGAGCGCGTGCATCACCGTGGCGTCGTAGACCTGCCGGCTGCGGCTGGCCGCCACCACGCTGGCCAGCACCAGCAGGCTGGCCGCCAGGCACACGCCCGCCACCACCGCCAGCCCGCCGCTGGCACGGCCCATCAGTGCACGGGTCTCGCGCAGCACCGATTCCGTCCGCACGGTGGCGATGTTCGGCGCCACGGCCGCCAGCCGGTCCTGCGCGGCGAGCGTCTCGCCGGCCGGCAGCCAGGCCGCGCCCACGTGACGCGTGATGAACGGATCGAGCACGCCGTCGCTGAAGATCGCCTCCAGCCACAGGCGCGACTGCATGCGCCGCTGGCTGTAGATCGCGGCCAGCGTGGCATCGACCGGCGTGCCCATGATCTCGAAGCGCAGGCGGTCGCCGACCTGCAGGCCGATCTGATCGGCCTCGCGGTCTTCCATGGCCACCAGCGGCGCGCCCGCGTGGTCGGCCGGCCACCAGGCGCCGCGGTCGATGACCACGTCGTCGAAGTTGCCGCTGCGGTTGCTCAGCTTGTGTTCGTCGCGGGCCTCGCGTGCACGTTGCCCGTCGGTGCTGTCGCGCAGCGGCGTGCCGTTCACCGCCACCAGCCGGCCCAGCACCAGCGGCGCGGTCTGCACGCGGTCGCGCTCAGGCCGGGCCTGCAATGCCTCGTGCAGCACCGGGATCTGCGGCGTCTGCACGTCGTAGAAGACCAGCGCCGGCGCGTTGGCGGGCACGGTGGCGTTCACCGTGCGCAGCAGCGTCGTCACCACCAGCGTGCAGGCCACCAGCAGTGTGAGCGCCGCACCCAGCGACAGCAGCGCCGCCCGCAGCGGCGAAGCGGGCTGCTGCAGGCCGGCCAGCGCGAGCTGCAGTTCCAGCGGCAGGCGCCGGTGGTGCTGCAGGCGCGCGGCCAGGCGTTTCAGGCTCCGCGTGAGCGCGTCCAGCAGCGCCAGCAGCGCGCCGGTTGCGGCGACGAAGGCCAGCCCGAAGCGCGGGTCGGGCAGGCTGGCCACCAGCATCACCAGCACCGCCAGGCCGGCCAGCGCCGTCAGCCACCAGGTGCTGCGCGGCGTGCGCAGCGCCAGACCGTCGGTGCCGCGGAACAGCGCCGCCGGCGTGACCGACAGCGCGCGGCCCAGGGCCGGCAGCGAAAACGCCACCGCCGTCAGCACGCCGAAGAGCAGGGCCACCAGCGCGGGCTGCCACAGCCCCTGCAGCAGCACCACGACCGGCAGCCGCTCGGCCACGATCTGCGCGCCGGCCAGTGCCAGCAGGCTGCCCAGCACGGCGCCGGCCGCGCTGGCCAGCAGCGCCAGCATCACCACCTGCGCCAGCACCATCGTCGCCAGCCGGCCATCGCGCAGCCCGAGGGCGCGCAGCGTGGCCAGCGACGCGAGCTTGCCTTGCAGGTAGGCCTGCACGCTGTTGAACACACCCAGGCCGCCAATGAACAGCGCCGAGAAGCCGATCAGCAGCAGGCCGGACCCGATCTGCGCCAGCACCTCGGCCATGCGGTCGCCGCGCTCGTCGTAGCTCCGCACCTCGGCGTCGAGCGCAGGGAAGGCAGCCAGGAAGGCGTCGCGCCAGTCGGCAGCGGCGGTGTCGGTGCGCACCCGGTAGTGGTACTGGACACGGCTGAGCGGTTGCACCAGCCCGGTGGCCTGCAGGGCACCATCGGCCACCAGCACCGGGGCGCCGCCCCAGTCCGCACGCAGGCTGCGGTCGGGCTGGCGCACGATCAGTGCACGGACCGCCAGCGACAGGTCGCCGATCTCGATGCGGTCGCCCACGCGCAACCCGAGCCGCTGCGCGAGCGTGCCGTCAACGGCCGCGCCCCACGGCAGTTCCGTCCCGGTGGCACCGCCCGCAGCGCGCTGCGCCAGCGTGTCGGCCAGCGGGCCGGCCGGAGCGAGTTCCACGGTGCCCACCAGCGGGTAGGCGCCGTCGGCGCTTTGCAGCGTGATCAGCTGCGCGCGGCCGTCGGCGGTGCGCAGCATGGTGCGCAGCTCGATCACCAGCGACACGCGGCCGCGCGCCTGTGCCCACGCCAGCGCGTCGGCAGGCAGCGGGCGGGCCGTCTCGATCTCCACGTCGCCGCCGAACATCAGCCGGGCATCGTTGTGCAGCGCATCGGCCACCTGGCGGTACAGCCCGCCACCGGCAGCCACCAGCGTCACGCCCAGCACCAGGCAGGCGACAAACACCCACAGCCGCCGGCCGCTGGCGCGCAGGTCGCGCCAGGCCAGGTCAAGCAGGAACGGCATCGGCGGGCGCCCGCAGGCTGGCGGGGTCGGTCTCGTGCAGCTGCCCGTCGTGCAGGCGCAGCACGCGGTCGCAGCGCGCGGCGAACGACAGGTCGTGGGTCACCAGCACCAGTGTCGTGCCGAAGTCGCGGTTCAGCTCGAACAGCAGGTCGCGCACCGACTCGGCCGTCTGGTCGTCGAGGTTGCCGGTGGGCTCGTCGGCCAGCAGCAGGCGAGGGCGGTGCACCAGCGCGCGCGCGATCGCCACCCGCTGCTGCTCGCCCCCGGACAGCTCGGACGGTCGGTGCTGCAGCCGCCCGCCCAGGCCCACGCGCGCCAGCATCGCGCCGGCCACGTCGCGTGCGTCGCGGCGTCCCGCCATCTGCAAGGGCAGCGCCGCGTTGTCGAGTGCGCTCAGGCTGGGCAACAGGTGGAAGCTCTGGAACACGATGCCGATGCGGTCGCGCCGCAGATCGGCCAGCGCGTCGGCGTCCAGCGCGCCCAGGTCCACGCCATCCACCACCACCTGGCCGGCGCTGGGGCGCTCGAGCCCCGCCAGCAGCAGCAGCAGCGACGTCTTGCCCGAACCGGAAGGGCCGGCGATGGCCACGCGCGTGCCGGCCGCGATCTGCAGGTCGACGCCGCGCAGCACCTCGACGCGGCGCGAGCCGAGCGCGTAGCCCATGGTCAGCTGTCGCACGGCGATCAGCGGCGGCTGCGGGGCCGCGGGAGACGGGGTGGGCGGTGGAGCTGTCATGCCGGCCATGATGGCCGATGTGCCTGGCGCGATCAGGGGCCGGTGCACGAACCTCGCGCGGTGGCGGGGCTTTGGAGGTGGCGGAAGGGGCGGGATTCGAACCCGCGGGGGGCTGTTAACCCCCACACGCTTTCCAGGCGTGCGACTTAAACCGCTCATCCACCCTTCCGCAGCGAAGGCGCGAGTTTAGCCGAGAGTCGGTGCGGCGCTCTTGCGCAGCCACTCGATCAGCACGTACTCCAGCGCCTTCGCGTGGGTGCTGTCCAGCACCACCGGCGGCGCACAGCCGGCCTCGTAGGCCTCGCGCCAGCGCAGCGCGCACACGCACCAGCGGTCGCCGGGCTTCAGGCCGCGGAAGCGGTGTTCGGGGCGCGGGGTGATGAGGTCGTTGCCGCGTTCCATCTGGAAGTTCAGGAACTCGACCGTCATGCGCGCGCAGACCACGTGGCTGCCGGCGTCGTGGGCATCGGTGTTGCAGCAGCCGTCGCGGAACCAGCCCGTGAGCGGATCGTAGGAGCAGGGCACCAGCGCCGTGCCCAGCACGTTCAGCGCCTGCGTCACGGCTTGCCGCCGCCCTTGACCAGCGCCATCGCGGTGCCGATCAACCCCGCGACCTCGCCCATGTGGCCGGGCACGATCATGGTGTTGTTGGTCTTGGCCAGCTGCCCGTAGGCGTCGACCGCGCGCTCGGCCACCTTCAGCTGCACCGCCTGCTCGCCGCCGGGCTGCTGGATGGCGGCGGCGATCTTGCGGATCGCGTCGGCCGTGGCGTCGGCCACCGCGGTGATGGCCGCGGCCTCGCCCAGCGCCTTGTTGATCTCGGCCTGCTTCTCGCCTTCGCTGCGCGCGATGAAGGCCTCGCGCTCGCCGGTGGCGATGTTGATCTGCTCCTGGCGCCGGCCTTCGGAGGCCGCGATCAGCGCGCGCTTCTCGCGCTCGGCGGTGATCTGCGCCTGCATGCTGCGCAGGATCTCGGCCGGCGGCGTGAGGTCCTTGATCTCGTAGCGCAGCACCTTCACGCCCCAGGTCATCGCGGCCTCGTCGAGCGCGCTCACGACGCTGGCGTTGATGAGTTCGCGCTCCTCGAAGGTCTTGTCGAGCTCCATCTTGCCGACCACGCTGCGCAGCGTGGTCTGCGCCAGCTGCGTGATGGCCGTGAGGTAGTCGCTGCTGCCGTAGCTGGCCCGCATGGGGTCGGTCACCTGGAAGTACAGGATGCCGTCGACCTGCAGCTGGGTGTTGTCGCGCGTGATGCAGACCTGGCTGGGCACGTCCAGCGGCACCTCCTTCAGCGAATGCTTGTAGGCAGCGCGTTCGATGAACGGGATGACGAACTTCAGCCCGGGCGTGAGCGTGCGGTCGTACTTGCCCAGGCGCTCGACGACCAGCGCCGTCTGCTGCGGGACGATCTTGATGGTGCGCGCGATGAAGATGACGGCGATGACGGCCAGGACGAGGGCGATTTCCATGCGGGCTTTCAGTGGGACGTGCGGGGGGAGGCGGGGCTGACGCTGAGCTGGTTGCCCTGCAGCGCCACGATGACGTGTTCGCCCGGTGCCGGCGTGCCCGGGCCGGAGAAGCGCACCGACCAGCTGCTGCCGCGGTAGTGCACGCGCGCGGTGCCGTCGGCGTTCCAGAAGGTCACCTGCACGGGCTGACCGATGTCGATCACGACGTCCGGGTTCGACGCCGCGGGCGCCGAGCGCGGTGCCCGTGCGCGGCGCAGGTGCCACAGGCCGGTCGCGCCGCCGCCGGCCAGCGCTGCCAGGGCCACCTGGGCGGTGCCGCCGAGCCCGGCATGGGCGGCGAGCGCGGCGGCTGCACAGCCCAGGGCCAGCATCAGCAGGTAGAAGGTGCCGGTGCCCAGTTCCACCGCCACCAGCACGCCGGTGGCCAGCCACCACAGCGTCGAGGCGCTCCAGTCCATGCGTGTCTCCAGATCGCAACTCGGGGCAGTCTAGCGCCATGCGCATGGCCCTTGGCCGCCTCTACACTTCGCGCTCTCTCGTCCATCTGCCCCGAGGCTGCCCGCCATGCTGCGCTTCCACTTCCCCATCGTCATCATCGACGAGGACTACCGCTCGGAGAACACCTCCGGATTCGGCATCCGCGCACTCGCCCAGGCGATCGAGAAGGAAGGCTTCGAGGTGCTGGGCGCCACCAGCTACGGCGACCTGAGCCAGTTCGCGCAGCAGCAAAGCCGCGCCAGCGCGTTCATCCTGAGCATCGACGACAACGAGTTCCAGGGCGGACCCGAGCTCGACCCGGCGGTGCTGAGCCTGCGCAAGTTCATCGAGGAGATCCGCTTCAAGAACGCCGAGATCCCGATCTACATCTACGGCGAGACGCGCACCAGCCAGCACATCCCGAACGACGTTCTGCGCGAGCTGCACGGCTTCATCCACATGTTCGAGGACACGCCCGAGTTCGTGGCGCGCCACATCATCCGCGAAGCGCGCAGCTACCTCGACGGCGTGGCACCGCCGTTCTTCAAGGCGTTGATGGACTACGCGCAGGACGGCTCCTACAGCTGGCACTGCCCCGGCCACAGCGGCGGGGTGGCGTTCCTGAAGAGCCCGGTCGGGCAGATGTTCCACCAGTTCTTCGGCGAGAACATGCTGCGGGCCGACGTCTGCAACAGCGTCGAGGAGCTCGGACAGCTGCTCGACCACACCGGCCCGGTGGCGGCCAGCGAGCGCAACGCCGCGCGCATCTTCAACGCCGACCACTGCTTCTTCGTCACCAACGGCACCAGCACCAGCAACAAGATGGTGTGGCACCACACGGTGGCACCGGGCGACGTGGTGGTGGTGGACCGCAACTGCCACAAGAGCATCCTGCACAGCATCATCATGACCGGCGCGGTGCCGGTGTTCCTGACGCCCACGCGCAACCACTACGGCATCATCGGCCCGATCCCGGAGAGCGAGTTCTCGCGCGAGGCGATCCAGCGCAAGATCAAGGCCAACCCGCTGCTGCAGGGCGTCGACGCCAAGAAGGTCAAGCCGCGCATCCTGACGCTCACGCAGAGCACCTACGACGGCGTGCTCTACAACACCGAGACCATCAAGCACGAGCTCGACGGCTACGTGGATGCGCTGCACTTCGACGAAGCCTGGCTGCCGCACGCGGCCTTCCACACCTTCTACGGCACCTTCCACGCCATGGGCAAGAACCGCCCGCGGCCGAAGGACCAGCTGGTGTTCGCCACGCAGAGCACGCACAAGCTGCTGGCCGGCATCAGCCAGGCGAGCCAGGTGCTGGTGCAGGACGCGCGCGAGCGCAAGCTGGACCGCCACCTCTTCAACGAGGCGTACCTGATGCACACCAGCACCAGCCCGCAGTACGCCATCATCGCCAGCTGCGACGTGGCCGCGGCGATGATGGAAGCGCCCGGCGGCCCGGCGCTGGTGGAGGAGAGCATCCTCGAGTCGCTCGACTTCCGCCGCGCGATGCGCAAGGTCGAGAAGGACTTCGGCCGCGACTGGTGGTTCAAGGTCTGGGGTCCGGACAAGCTGGCCGCCGAGGGCATGGGCAAGAGCAGCGACTGGGTGCTGAAGGCCGGCGCCAAGTGGCACGGCTTCGGCGCGCTGGCCGACGGCTTCAACCTGCTCGACCCGATCAAGTGCACGCTCATCACGCCGGGACTGGACATGTCGGGCAAGTTCGCCAAGACCGGCATCCCGGCCAGCATCGTCACCAAGTTCCTCGCCGAACACGGCGTGGTGGTCGAGAAGACGGGGCTCTACTCGTTCTTCATCATGTTCACGATCGGCATCACCAAGGGCCGCTGGAACACGCTGCTGACCGCGCTGCAGCAGTTCAAGGACGACTACGACAAGAACGCCCCGCTGTGGCGCATCCTGCCCGAGTTCTGCGCTGCCCACCCGCGCTACGAGCGCATGGGCCTGCGCGACCTCTGCCAGCAGATCCACGAGCACTACGCGAAGGGCGACATCGCACGCCTCACCACCGAGGTGTACCTGTCGGACCTGCACCCGGCGATGACGCCCAGCGAGGCCTACGCGCACATCGCGCACCGCAAGACCGAGCGCGTGGCGATCGACCAGCTCGAGGGCCGCATCACCACCAGCCTGCTGACGCCGTACCCGCCGGGCATCCCGCTGCTGATCCCGGGCGAGCGCTTCAACAAGCGCATCGTCGACTACCTGCGCTTCACGCGCGAGTTCAACGCCGCATTCCCGGGTTTCGACACCGACGTGCACGGGCTCGTCGACGACGAACCCGGCGCCGATGGCCGGCGCCGGTACTACGTGGACTGTGTCCGGACGTCGTCCAGCGCCTGACGCAGGCCGCCGGGCCTGCAAGCCCGGCGGCTGCGTCCTGTTCGGTCAGTCGTCGGCCGAACCGCCCATGACGTGGCTGAAGCCACCGTCGACGTAGGTGATCTCGGCGGTGACGCCGGCCGCCAGGTCCGACAGCAGGAAGGCGGCGACGTTGCCGACGTCGTCGATGGTGACGTTGCGGCGCAGCGGGGCGTTCTTCTCCACCACTTCCAGGATCTTGCCGAAGCCCTTGATGCCGCTCGCTGCCAGCGTCTTGATCGGGCCGGCCGAGATGCCGTTCACGCGCACGCCCCGCGCGCCCAGGCTGCCCGCGAGGTAGCGCACGCTGGCCTCCAGCGAGGCCTTGGCCAGCCCCATCGTGTTGTAGGCCGGCACGATGCGCAGCGCGCCCAGGTAGCTCAGCGTCAGCAAAGCGGCGCCCGGCCGCAGGCGCGGGGCCGCGGCCTTGGCGAGCGCGCCGAAGCTGTAGGCCGAGATGTCGTGGGCGATGCGGAAGTTCTCGCGCGTGAAGCCGTCGAGGAAGTCGCCGGCGATCGCCTCGCGCGGCGCGAAGCCGATCGAGTGCACGAAGCCGTCGAATTCGGGCCAGGCCTGGCCGAGCTGTTCGAACAGCGCGGCGATCTGCTCGTCGTTCGAGACGTCGCAGTCGTAGATCAGGCTGCTGCCGAATTCGCGCGCAAACTCCACGGTGCGCTCGCGAAAGCGCTCGCCCACGTAGCTGAAGGCCAGCTCGGCGCCCTCGCGGTGGCAGGCGCGCGCGATGCCATACGCGATGGACCGGTTGGACAGCAGGCCGGTGATGAGCAGCCGCTTGCCGCTGAGAAAACCCATGGTGACTCCGTGACTCCGTCGTGTCGAAGGGGCGCGATTCTCGCATTCTGCGGCGCGGTGGGCGCGCATCTTGCCTGAGTGCCGAGGGCCGGCTATAATGCGCTTTTCCCGGGTAAAGCTGCGTGGGCGGATTCTTCCAGCCCATTTTTTTTGCGCGGTCGCTTTGCAGGTGTTGCAGTGGATGCAGTCGATGCAAGCGGCCGTCGCGCAAACGGCCCGACCCCCGGGTGTGGCGAAGCGTACACAACAGGGCACAGGTCGGAGATCTTGGGCGGCACGGAAGCAGACAGCGACATCACGCCAGGCGGCACGCAGCCCAAGCTGCGCCTGAGCTGGCGCGACACGATCGAGCAGACCGTCACCGGGTTGGGCTACGACCTGGTGGACGTGGAGCGCTCGGGCCGTGGTCTGCTGCGCGTCGACATCGATCGCCTGCCCGGCCGCTCGTACCCTGGTGGCGACGGCGAATTCGTCACCGTCGACGACTGCGAACTCGTCACGCGGCAGCTGCAGTACGTGCTGGAAGTCGAGTCCGTGGCGTACGAGCGGCTGGAAGTGTCGTCGCCCGGTCTCGACCGGCCGCTGCGGCGCCCGGCCGACTACGTGCGCTTCGCCGGTCAGGAAATCTCTCTCACGCTGAAGCTGCCGTTCCAGGGCCGCAAGGTCTGGAAGGGCGTGCTGACGCTGGTGGACGGCGCATTCACGCTGGTGTTCAACGATGGCAAGGCCGACCAGGTGCTCGCCTTCACGCTCGACGAAGTGCGTGAGGCGCGTCTGGTTCCGGTCGTGGATTTCAAGGGTCGGCGCGGTCTGAAGACCGGCACCGAACCGACAAGAGAAGACGGAGGTCAGGAGCGATGAATCGCGAAATGCTGATGTTGGTGGACGCCATCTCGCGCGAGAAGACGGTCGAGCGCGACGTCGTCTTCGGCGCCGTGGAAGCTGCGCTCGCCTCGGCGACGAAGAAGCTGCATGGCGGCGAGGTCGACATCCGCGTCGCGGTCGACCGCGACACCGGTGACTACGAGACCTTCCGCCGCTGGCACGTGGTGCCGAACGAGGCCGGCCTGCAGAACGCCGACGCCGAGGTGCTGCTGTTCGAGGCGCAGGAGCAGATTGCCGACATCGAGGTCGACGACTACATCGAGGAAGCCGTCGATTCGGTGCCCATCGGTCGCATCGGTGCGCAGGCGGCCAAGCAGGTCATCCTGCAGAAGATCCGCGACGCCGAGCGCGAGCAGCTGCTCAACGACTTCATGGCGCGCGGCGAGAAGATCTTCGTCGGCACCGTCAAGCGTCTGGACAAGGGCGACATCATCGTCGAGAGTGGCCGTGTCGAAGGCCGCCTGAAGCGCAGCGAGATGATCCCGAAGGAGAACCTGCGCACCGGCGACCGCGTGCGTGCGTTCATCCTCGGCGTCGACCCGACGCAGCGCGGCCCGCAGATCATGCTGTCGCGCAGCGCGCCCGGCTTCATGATCGAGCTGTTCGCCCAGGAAGTGCCCGAGATCGAACAAGGCCTGCTCGAGATCAAGAGCTGCGCCCGCGACGCCGGCAGCCGCGCCAAGATCGCCGTCATCAGCCACGACCGCCGCGTCGACCCCATCGGCACCTGCGTCGGTGTGCGCGGCTCGCGCGTCAACGGCGTCACGACCGAGCTCGCCGGCGAGCGTGTCGACATCGTGCTGTGGTCGGAAGACCCGGCGCAGTTCGTCATCGGCGCGCTGGCGCCTGCCAACGTGCAGAGCATCGTCGTCAACGAGGAACCGCATTCGATGGACGTGGTGGTCGACGAGGAGAACCTCGCCATCGCCATCGGCCGCGGCGGCCAGAACGTGCGCCTGGCGTCCGAGCTGACCGGCTGGCGCATCAACATCATGACCGCCGAGGAATCGCAGGCCAAGCAGGCCACCGAGTCCGAGTCGGCGCGTGCGCTGTTCGTCGAGAAGCTCGACGTCGACGAGGAGGTCGCCGACATCCTGATCGCCGAGGGCTTCACCAGCCTGGAGGAAGTGGCCTACGTGCCGCTGCAGGAGATGCTGGAGATCGAGAGCTTCGACGAGGACACCGTGCACGAGCTGCGCACGCGTGCCAAGGATGCCCTGCTGACGATGGAGATCGCCCGCGAGGAGAAGGTCGAGGAGGTCTCGCAGGACCTGCGCGACCTGGAAGGCCTGACGCCCGAACTGATCGGCAAGCTCTCCGACGGCGGCATCCACACCCGCGACGACCTGGCCGATCTGGCAGTCGACGAACTGACCGACATGACCGGCGTGGACGAGGCCCAGGCCCGCGCGCTGATCATGAAGGCGCGCGAGCACTGGTTCACCGCCTGACCGCCCGCGCACCAAGAAATACACCGAGGAAACCCCGCCAATGGCCGTGACCACCGTCGCCCAGTTCGCTGCCCAGCTCAACCGCCCCGCGGCGGCACTGCTGGAGCAGCTGCAGTCGGCCGGCGTCGCCAAGCAGTCGCTCGACGACGCCTTGACCGAATCGGACAAGGAACGTCTGCTCGAGTTCCTGCGCTCTTCGCATGGCACGGCTGGCGCCGAGCGCAAGAAGATCACGCTGACGCGCAAGTCCACCACCGAGATCAAGCAGGCCGATGCCAGTGGCAAGGCGCGCACGATCCAGGTCGAGGTGCGCAAGAAGCGCACGTTCGTCAAGCGCGACGATGCACCGGCTGGCAGCGATGCCGTGCCGGGCCCCACGGCCGAGGAACTCGACCTGCAGCGCCGCGAGGAAGAAGCCAGCGCGCAGGCCGAAGCCATCCGCAAGCAGGAAGCCGAGCTGGCCGAGGCGCGCCGCGTGCGCGAGGAAGCCGAGCGCGCGGCGCGTGAAGCTGCCGAAGCGGCGGCCAAGGCCGCTGCCGAAGCCGCCGCGAAGGCGGCCGCCGAGGCTGCCGAAGCCGCAGCCCGCGCTGCCGCAGAAGCTGCTGCGGCCAAGGCTGCCGGCACGCCGCCCGCACCCGAGCCCGCGCCGGCGCCCGTCGAGCCGCCGAAGCCCGTGGAGCCGCCCAAGCCGGTGCTGCGCGTCGTGAAGGCCGCCGACAAGGCGGCCGAGGACGCCGCCAAGTCGGAAGACCTCGCGCGCCGCCGCAAGGCCGCCGAGGCCGAGGCTGCGGCGATCCGGGCGATGATGGCCGCGCCGAAGAAGGCGATGGTGGCCAAGCCGCCCGAGCCGCCCAAGCCCGATCCGAACAAGGAAGCCATCAAGGGCACGATCCACAAGCCCACGGCCAAGCCCGGCGCGCCCGCGCCGGCCGGTGCCGGCACGGCCAAGCCCGGCGACAAGAAGCAGGTCAAGAGCGAGAAGCTCTCGTCCAGCTGGGCCGACGACGCCGCGAAGAAGCGCGCCGCGCTCAAGACCCGCGGCGACGCGGGCGGCAACCGTCCTGGCTGGCGCGCCCCGCGCGGCGGCGCACGCCGCGGCGAGCGCGATGGTGGTGGCGGCAGCTACACGCCGACGCCCGAGGCGCAGATCCAGGAAGTGCACGTGCCCGAGACCATCAGCGTGGCCGACCTGGCGCACAAGATGAGCGTGAAGGCCAGCGAGGTCATCAAGCAGCTGATGAAGCTGGGCCAGATGGTCACCATCAACCAGCAGCTCGACCAGGAAACGGCCATGATCGTGGTCGAGGAAATGGGTCACAAGGCGTTTGCCGCGAAGCTGGACGATCCGGAAGCCTTCACCGAAGAGGAAACCGCGGCGCACGCGGCAGCCGAGGCCGTGACACGCCCGCCGGTGGTCACCGTGATGGGCCACGTCGACCACGGCAAGACCTCGCTGCTGGACTACATCCGCCGTGCCCGCGTGGCAGCGGGCGAAGCCGGCGGCATCACGCAGCACATCGGCGCGTACCACGTGGAAACGCCGCGCGGCATGATCACCTTCCTCGACACCCCGGGCCACGCCGCGTTCACCGCGATGCGAGCCCGGGGCGCCAAGGCCACCGACATCGTCATCCTGGTGGTGGCGGCGGACGACGGCGTGATGCCGCAGACCAAGGAAGCCATCGCGCACGCCAAGGCCGCGGGCGTGCCCATCGTCGTGGCCATGAACAAGATCGACAAGCCCGACGCCAACATCGAGCGCCTGAAGAGCGAGCTCGTGGCCGAAGGCGTGGTGCCGGAAGACTTCGGCGGCGACTCCCCGTTCGTGCCCGTGTCGGCCAAGGTCGGCACCGGCATCGACACGCTGCTCGAGCAGGTGCTGCTGCAGGCCGAGGTGCTGGAGCTGAAGGCACCGATCGACGCCGGTGGCCGCGGCCTGGTGGTGGAAGCCAAGCTCGACAAGGGCCGTGGCCCGGTGGCCACCGTGCTGGTGCAGAGCGGCACGCTGAAGAAGGGCGATGTCGTGCTGGCCGGATCCAGCTATGGCCGCGTGCGGGCGATGCTCGACGAGGACGGCAAGCCGACCGACTCGGCGGGGCCGTCGATCCCGGTCGAGATCCAGGGCCTGACCGAGGTGCCGCAGGCCGGCGACGAGTTCATGGTGCTCACCGACGAGCGCCGTGCGCGCGAGATCGCCACGTTCCGCCAGGGCAAGTACCGCGACGTGAAGCTGGCCAAGCAGCAGGCCGCCAAGCTCGAGAACATGTTCGAGCAGATGGGGGAGAGCAGCGCGCAGACGCTGTCGCTGATCGTCAAGGCCGACGTGCAGGGTTCGCAGGAGGCGCTGGCACAGAGCCTGGTCAAGCTCAGCACGCCCGAGGTCAAGGTGCAGATCGTGCACGGCGCGGTCGGTGGCATCAGCGAGAGCGACATCAATCTCGCGATCGCCTCGAAGGCCGTCATCATCGGCTTCAACACGCGTGCCGATGCCGGCGCGCGCAAGCTGGCCGAGAACAACGGCGTCGACATCCGCTACTACAACATCATCTACGACGCCGTGGACGACGTGAAGGCGGCGATGACGGGCATGCTGGCCCCCGAGCAGCGCGAAGAGATCATCGGCACGGCCGAGATCCGCACCGTGTTCGTGGCCTCGAAGATCGGCACCGTGGCCGGCTGCATGGTCACCGCCGGCCAGGTCACGCGCAACGCGCGCTTCCGCCTGCTGCGCGACAACGTGGTCATCTACACCGGCGAGATCGAGTCGCTGAAGCGGATGAAGGACGACGTGCGCGAGGTCAAGGAAGGCTTCGAGTGCGGCATCAAGCTGAAGAACTACAACGACATCAAGGAAGGCGACCAGCTGGAAGTCTTCGAGGTGAAGGAAGTCGCCCGCACGCTGTAAGGCGGGCTCGGCGCTACCCAGGCGACCAGCCCCGCCGGCGATGCCCGGCGGGGCTTGTCATTTGGAGTGAAGCAAACCATGCGACACAAGAAATCCACCGTCAACCGCAGTTTCCGCGTCGCCGACCAGATCCAGCGCGACGTGGCCGAGCTCATCCGCGACCTCAAGGATCCGCGGCTGGGCATGGTCACGATCAACAGCGTCGAGGTCTCGCCGGACTACGCGCATGCGCAGGTGTACTTTTCGGTGCTGGTCGGTGACGCCACCGAGACCGCCGCGGCGCTGAACGAAGCCGCGGGCTTCCTGCGCAACGGCCTGTTCAAGCGGCTGTCGATCCACACGGTGCCGACGCTGCATTTCCACTTCGACAAGACCACCGAGCGCGCCGCCGACCTGTCGGCGCTGATCTCGCGCGCCAACGCGACACGCGCAAAAGAGGATTGATGCAGGCCACCCGCACGCCCCGGCGCGCCCTGCACGGCGTGCTGCTGCTCGACAAGCCGATCGGCTGGACGAGCAACGACGCCCTGCAGAAGGCCAAGGGCATGCTGCGGGCGGAAAAGGGCGGCCACACCGGCACGCTGGACCCGCTGGCCACCGGGCTGCTGCCGCTGTGCTTCGGCGCCGCCACCAAGTTCAGCCAGGTCAGCCTCGATGCCGACAAGGCCTACCGCGCCACGCTGCGCCTGGGCCAGCGCACCACCACGGGCGACCGTGAAGGCGAGGTCGTCGAGGAACACGCCGTCGACGTCGGCCGCGCCGCGATCGATGCCGCCGTTGCGCGCTTCACGGGCGAGATCGACCAGCTGCCGCCGATGCACTCGGCGCTGAAGCACCAGGGCAGGGCGCTGTACGACTACGCGCGCGACGGCATCGCCGTCGAACGACCGACGCGCCGCATCACCGTTCACGCCATCGACATCGTCGACTGGCAGTCTCCGACGCTGGTGATCGACGTGCGCTGCAGCAAGGGCACCTACATCCGCACGCTGGCCGAAGACATCGGCGTGGCGCTGGGCTGCGGCGCGCACCTGTCGGCGCTGCGCCGCACCGGCAGCGGTCCGCTGGGGCTGGACGGCGCCATCACCATCGAAGCGCTCGCGGCCTTGTCCGAACCCGAACGCCAGGCGCTGCTGCGGCCGGTGGACACGCTGCTCGCCGGCTGGCCCGCGGTGCGCCTGCCCGACGACGAAGCCGGCCGCTTCCTCACCGGGCTGCGCCGCCGTGTCGCGTTGGGCGACGCACCCGCCGTGCGCGTCTACGGCACGAATCCGCCTGCCTTCCTCGGCAGCGCCCACATCTCCTGCGGTGAACTCATCGCCGACCGATTACTCAGTCCCCTCGAAGTCCAGGCCCAGTCATGACCAAGCAAATCCGCAACATCGCCATCATCGCGCACGTCGACCATGGCAAGACCACGCTGGTCGACCAGCTGCTGCGCCAGAGCGGCACCTTCCGCGAGAACGAGAAGGTCGCCGAGCGCGTGATGGACAGCAACGACATCGAGCGCGAGCGCGGCATCACGATCCTGGCGAAGAACTGCGCCGTCACCTGGCAGGGCACGCACATCAACATCGTCGATACCCCGGGCCACGCCGACTTCGGCGGCGAGGTCGAGCGCGCGCTGTCGATGGTCGACGGCGTGGTGCTGCTGATCGACGCCCAGGAAGGCCCGATGCCGCAGACCCGCTTCGTCACGAAGAAGGCGCTGGCGCTGGGCCTCAAGCCCATCGTGGTCGTGAACAAGGTCGACAAGCCCGGCTCGCGGCCCGACTACGTGATCAACGCCGCCTTCGAGCTGTTCGACAAGCTCGGCGCCAACGAGGACCAGCTCGACTTCCCCGTGGTCTACGCCTCGGGCCTGAACGGCTGGGCGTCGCTGAACGAAGGCACGGCGGGCGAGGCCTGGGCCAGCGACATGAGCGCGCTGTTCGACACCGTGCTCAAGCACGTGCCGGCGCACCAGGGCGACCCGGCGGCGCCGCTGCAGCTGCAGATCTCGTCGCTGGACTACAGCACCTTCGTCGGCCGCATCGGCGTCGGCCGCGTCACCGCCGGCACGCTCAGGCCGATGCAGGACGTGCTGGTCTGCGAAGGCACGCCGGAAGAGGGCGGCAAGACCTTCAAGGGCCGCATCAACCAGGTGCTGACCTTCGAGGGCCTCGAGCGCGTGCAGGCCACCGAAGCCGGCCCGGGCGAGATCGTGCTGATCAACGGCATCGAGAACATCGGCATCGGCGTCACGATCACCGACCCGACGACTCCGATGCCGCTGCCGATGCTGCACGTCGACGAGCCGACGCTGACGATGAACTTCTGCGTCAACAACAGCCCGCTGGCCGGCCGCGAAGGCAAGTTCGTCACCAGCCGCCAGATCTGGGACCGGCTGCAGAAGGAACTGCAGAGCAACGTCGCGCTGCGCGTGAAGGAGTCGGGCGAGGACGGCATCTTCGAGGTCTCGGGCCGCGGCGAACTGCACCTGACCATCCTGCTGGAGAACATGCGCCGCGAGGGCTACGAGCTGGCCGTGAGCAAGCCGCGCGTGGTGTTCCACGAGGTGAACGGTGAGCGCCACGAGCCGATCGAGCTGGTCACGGCCGACATCGAGGACCAGCACCAGGGCGGCGTGATGCAGGCGCTGGGCGAGCGCAAGGGCGAGCTGGTCAACATGGAGACCGATGGCCGCGGCCGCGTGCGCCTGGAGTACCGCATCCCGGCGCGGGGCCTGATCGGCTTCAGCAACGAGTTCATGAACCTCACCCGCGGCACCGGCCTCATCAGCAACATCTTCGACGGCTACGAGGCCTACAAGGGCGAGATCGAGGGCCGCAAGAACGGCGTGCTGATCAGCATGGACGACGGCGAGATCTTCACCTACGCGCTGGGCAAGCTCGACGACCGCGGCCGCATGTTCGTGAAGGCCGGCGACCCGGTGTACGAAGGCATGATCGTCGGCATCCACAGCCGCGACAACGACCTCGTGGTGAATGCCACGCGCACCAAGCAGCTGACGAACTTCCGCGTCAGCGGCAAGGAAGACGCGATCAAGATCACGCCGCCGATCGACCTGACGCTGGAATACGCGGTGGAGTTCATCGCCGACGACGAGCTGGTCGAGATCACGCCCAAGAGCATCCGCGTGCGCAAGCGCCACCTGAAGGAACACGACCGCAAGCGCGCCAGCCGCGAAGCCGCGTAAGGCGGCGCGCATGGCCATGACACACCGCGGCGCGGTGCTGACGATGGTCGGCGTCACGCTGATGTGGAGCATCGCCGGCGTCGTCACGCGCCACCTCGAGGCCGCGCGCGCCTTCGAGGTCACGTTCTGGCGCAGCGGCTTCAACGCGCTGGCGCTGCTGCTGCTGCTGGCCTGGCTGCGCGGCCCGGCGCCGCTGTGGCGCACGCTGCGTGGCGGCGGCCGCATGCTGTGGCTGTCGGGCCTGTGCTGGAGCGTGATGTTCACCGCCTTCATGGTGGCGCTGACGCTCACCACGGTGGCCAACGTGCTGATCACGATGGCGCTGGCGCCGCTGTTCACGGCGCTGCTGTCGCGCGTGCTGCTGCGACACGCGCTGCCGCTGCGCACCTGGGGCGCCATCGTCGTGGCCGGCATCGGCATCGCCTGGATGTACGGCCAGCAGGTGAGCGCCGGCGACGCGCGCCACCTGCTGGGCACCGCCGTCGCGCTGGGCGTGCCGATCGCCGCGGCCATCAACTGGACGCTGCTGCACCACCACCGCGACGACGCCGACGTCGACATGCTGCCGGCCGTGCTGATCGGCGCCACGCTGTCGGCGCTGCTGACGCTGCCGCTGTCGGTGCCGTTCGCCGCCTCGGCGCACGACATCGGGCTGCTGGCGCTGCTGGGCGTGGTGCAGCTGGCGATCCCCTGCCTGCTCGCGGTGACGGCGGCGCGTGTGCTGAGCGCACCCGAAGCCGCGTTGCTGGCGCTGCTGGAGGTGGTGTTCGGCGTGCTCTGGGCCTGGTGGGGCGCCAACGAGGCGCCGGGCGTGGCCGTGCTCGGCGGCGGCCTGCTGGTGATCGGCGCGCTCGCCGGCAACGAACTGCTGTCGCTGCGCCGGCCGCGGCCCGCCTGAGGGCAGACCGCCCGGGCCGGCGTCAGGCCGTGCCGGCGTCCGCCTGCACTGCAGCCGGGTCCACGCCCAGCTTGGATGCCGCAGCCAGGATCTCCTGCCAGGTCGTGCCGTCCACCGGCACGCCGCGCGCGGTGCGCTCGGCGCGGTAGGCGCGCTCGGGGGCACCGGCCAGCTGCACCCGCTCGTAGCCCTCGCGCGGGGGCGAGGCCTGCGCCCAGTCCATGAAGCCGAGCGCCTCGCGCTCGAACGCCGCACGGTCGCCCAGCGCCGCAGGGTCCACGAGCACGCTGAACATGCCGTTGAGCACACGCCGCCGCGTCGCGTCGTCGTCGCGCTGCGTCATGTTGGCCGCCAGCGCGCCGCCCAGCAGCTCGCACATCAGCGCCAGGCCGAAGCCCTTGTGGCCGCCGAAGGTCAGCAGCGCGCCGAACGGCGGAATCACGGTGTAGCGCGGCGTCGTCGTCGGCCTGCCCTGGTCGTCGATCAGGCAGCCGGGCGGCACGTCCTCGCCCTTGTTGTGCGCCACGCGGGTCTTGCCCTGCGCGATCATGCTGGTGGCGAAGTCCAGCACCACGTGCGGCTGGCCCGACAGCGGCACGCCGACGCAGAACGGGTTGGTGCCGAAGCGCGCGTCGCCGCCGCCGTGCGGCGCGACGATGGCGCGCGAGATCACGTTGACGAAGTGCACCGACACCAGACCGGCGTCGGCCGCCTGCTCGGCCCAGGCGCCGATGCGTCCCAGGTGGTGCGCGTTGCCCAGCGCCACGATGCAGCTGCCGTGGGCGCGGGCGCGCTCGATCCCCAGCGCCATCGCCTCGCGGCCGATGACCTGGCCGAAGCCGCGGTTGCCGTCCAGGCGCAGCATGTTCGGGCTGTCGAGCACGGTGCTGACGTGCGCGTTGGGCTGCAGGCCGCCCTGCAGGAAGGCCTCGGCGTAGCGCGGCAGCATCCCGATGCCGTGCGAGTCGTGGCCGGTCAGGTTGGCGGCGATCAGGTTGTCGGCCACCGCGGCCACCTCCGCCTCGCTGCTGCCGAAGCCACGCACCACGCGTGCCATCGCGGTCTGCAGGCGGGGCAGGGGGATCAGGTGGGTCGTGTGCGTCTCGGACATGGTTCGTTGTTTCCCGACAGGTGTTTCCAAGGATGGGGGATGGCAAGCTGCGATCCTAGACTGAGAGCCTCGCCACCGCGGACGCCACATGCAACAGCTCTCAGGCCTGGACGCGACCTTCCTGTACCTCGAAACCCCCGAGATGCCCATGCACGTGGGCGCCTTGCACGTGTTCGAGCTGCTGCCCGGCCACAAGGGCCGCTTCGTCACCGCGCTGCGCAAGCACATCCACAGCCGACTGCCCGTGACGCCCGTGCTGCGGCGCAAGCTGTGGTGGATGCCGCTGAACCTGGCCAACCCGGCCTGGGTCGACGCCGAGCCCGACCTGAAGCAGCACGTGGTCGAGATCGTGCTGCCCAGGGGCGCCGGCCTGCGCGAGCTGGAAGCGCAGGTCAGCGCGCTGCACCCGGTGCTGCTGGACCGCAAGCGCCCGCTGTGGAAGATGCACGTGTTCGAAGGCCTGGCACCGTCGCCCGACGGCCGCAAGCGCGTGGCGCTGTACACGCAGCTGCACCATGCCGCGGTCGACGGGCAGGCCGCGGTGGCGCTGGCGAACGCGCTGCTCGACGTGACGCCCGAGCCGCGGGCCATCGAGGTGCGGCCCTCGAAGCGCCACAAGACCTTCCGGCTCGACATGACCGAGATGCTGCGCGGCGTGATCGGCGGCCAGGCGCAGAAGGTGGCCACCATCATCCGCGAGCTGCCGACCACCGTGGGCACGCTGTCGGGGGCGGCGGGCAAGGCGGTGTCGCAGTCGGCGCTGCTGGCCGGGCTGACGGGCACGCTGACGGGCAACAAGCGCAGCGCATCCGGCGTCAGCAACCTCACGCTGGCGCCGCGCACGCCGCTGAACGCCAGCGTCGGCACCGGGCGCGCGTTTGCCACCGCCACCGTGCCGCTGCACGAGCTGAAGGCGCTGGGCCGCGTCTTCGATGCCACGCTCAACGACATGGTGCTGATGCTGTGCAGCAGCGCGCTGCGGCGCTTCTACGCCAAGCGCCGCCAGCTGCCGAAGAAGAGTCTGGTCGCCGCGGTGCCGATCTCGCTGCGCGAGAAGGGCGACACCACGGCCGACAACCAGGCCTCGATGAGCCTGATCAGCCTGGGCACGCACATCGCCGACCCGGCGAAGCGCCTGGCCCACGTGAAGGCGGCCACCGCGGCGATGAAGTCCACGATGGGCGGGCTCAAGAGCATCCTGCCCACCGACTTCCCGAGCCTGGGCGTGCCCTGGCTGATCGAGGCCGCCACCGCGCTGTACGGCAAGGCGCGCGTGGCCGACCGCATCCCGCAGGTGGCCAACGTCGTCATCTCCAACGTGCCCGGGCCGCCGGTGCCGCTGTACATGGCCGGCGCGCGCATGCTGACCAACTACCCCACGTCGATCGTCGTGCACGGCCTGGCGCTGAACGTCACGGTGCAGAGCTACGACCAGAGCCTGGACTTCGGCTGCATGGCCGACGCCGCCGCGATGCCCGACGTGCGCGAGTTCGCCGACGCGCTGCTGATCGCGTTCGACGACCTGAAGGCGCTGCCGCAGCCCGGCGACGCCGCGCACGAGGACACTCCCGACGGCGACCTGGTGGCGCGTGCCACGCGGGCCACACGCAGCCTGACCGGTGCCGCGATGGGCGCGGTCACGGGTGCGGCCGGCCGCCTGGCGCGGCAGGTGGTGGGCACCGCGGTGGACACGGCTGTCGCGCAGGTGACGCGCCCGCGCCCGGCGCCGAGGGCAAACGCTAGGGCGGCGGCACCGGGCAAGCGCAAGTCCGCCCGATAACATCGGCGGCATGAGCCTGCCGTTCCGCAAGCGCAAGACGCCCAAGCCCGAGATCGATCCGTTCGCCCCGCCGCACTGGGACGACGCGCTGCAGGCGCCCGGCCCGCTGCTGATGCTGATGGAAGCCCGCGCGCCCTGGGAATACGCGGCGATGCTGGCGGCGGCGCCGTGGCTGTCGCGGCTGCCGGTGGGCGACGGCCACCCGGTGCTGGTGTTCCCGGGCCTGGGGGCCTCGGACTTCACGACGCTACCGCTGCGCAACTTCCTGCGCGACCGGGGCTACACGCCGTACCCGTGGAAGCAGGGCTTCAACTTCGGCCCGCGCCACGGCGTGCTCGACAGCTGCCGCGCCATGGTGGCGCACCTGGCCGAGAAGCACCACGAGAAGGTCAGCCTGATCGGCTGGAGCCTGGGCGGCGTCTACGCGCGCGAACTCGCCAAGGAACAGCCGCACCACACGCGCTGTGTCATCACGCTGGGCACGCCCTTCGCCGGCCACCCGCGTGCGACGAACGCCTGGCGCTTCTACGAGATGGTCTCGGGCCAGGCCGTGCACGACCACGAGCTGATCGAACAACTGCACGAGCCGCCGCCCGTGCCCACCACGTCGATCTACAGCAAGACCGACGGCGTCGTCGCCTGGCAGTGCAGCATCAACCCCGAGTCACCGCAGGCCGAGAACATCGAGGTCCACGCCAGCCACGTCGGCATGGGCATGAACCCGCTGGCGCTCTACGCCATCGCCGACCGCCTGCGCCAGGACCCGGCGCACTGGAAGCGCTTCGATGCCCAGGGCGCACGGCGCTGGTTCTACAAGGTCACGCACCACTCGCCGTTGCAGGCGAGTGCCAAGCTGTAGCCGCGCCGGCATGCGCGTCGCTGCCAACGGCATCGAGATCGAGGTCGACGACCAGGGGCCGCCGGGCGCCGAGCCGCTGCTGCTGGTGATGGGCCTGGGCATGCAGCTCACGGCCTGGCCCGAGACGCTGGTGCAGCAGCTGCTGCGGCGCGGCTTCCGCGTCATCCGCATCGACAACCGCGACGCCGGCCTCAGCACCGGCTTCGACCACCTGGGCGTGCCGTCCATCGCGTGGTCGGCGCTGCGCTACCTGGTGCACCTGCCGGTGCGCGCGCCCTACGGCATCGCCGACATGGCGGCCGACACGCTGGGCGTGCTCGACGCGCTGGGCATCGCGCAGGCCCATGTGTGCGGCGCCTCGATGGGCGGCATGATCGCGCAGCATCTGGCGGCGCGCCACCCCGGCCGCGTGAAGAGCCTGACGCTGATGATGACAACCAGCGGCGCACGCGGGCTGCCGCAGCCGCGGCTGGACGTGCGGCGCGCGCTGATGGCCCGCCCGGCGGGCAACGACTCCGACGCCGTGGTGGCACACCTGCAGCGGGTGATGACGCTGATCGGCAGCCCCGGCCATCCGACGCCACCCGACCTGCTGCGCCAGCGCCTGCAGGCCAGCGTCGCCCGGGCCTGGCGGCCCGCGGGCACGGCGCGGCAGCTCACCGCGGTGGTGGCCGACGGCGACCGCACGCCGCTGCTGCGGCAGATCCGGGTGCCCACCTGCGTGCTGCACGGCGACGCCGACCCGCTGATTCCCGTGGCCGCCGGCCGCGACCTGGCGGCCAAGATCGCCGGCGCCCGCCTCGACACGGTGCCCGGCATGGGACACGACCTGCCCGACGCCTTGCTGCCGCGTTTCGCCGACGCCATCGCCGGCATCGCCAGAGCTTGATCCGGCGCACACCGCCGCCGTGCCTTGGTAGCGCTGCCAGCGCTAAGATCAGCGCATGACGTCCGGCAGCACGCCCGCCAATCCGCCTTCCGACTCCCCCGCGGGCCCGCCTGTGCGCCGCAGCCGCCGTGGCAGCGGCGCAGTGACGCTGCACGACGTGGCCAAGCTGGCCGGCGTGGCGCCCATCACCGCGTCGCGCGCGCTGAACACGCCCGAGCAGGTGTCCGACGACGTGCGGCGCAAGGTGGCCGACGCCGTGGCGCGCACAGGCTACGTGCCCAACCTGCTGGCCGGCGGGCTCGCCTCGCGCCGCAGCCGGCTCGTGGCGGCCGTGGTGCCCACGATCAGCGGGCCGGTGTTCCTGGAGACCGTGCAGTCGCTCACCGCGGCGCTGGCCGAGCGCGGCTACCAGATGATGCTGGGCCAGGCCGGCTACCGCGGCACACGGGAAGACGCGCTGCTCGAAGCGATCATCGGCCGCCGCCCCGACGGCATCGTGCTCACCGGCATCCTGCACTCGCCCGAAGGGCGGCGCCGCCTGATGGCCGCCGGCATCCCCGTGGTCGAGACCTGGGACCTGACGCCGACGCCGATCGACATGCTGGTCGGCTTCTCGCACGTGGAAGTGGGGCGCGCGGTGGCGGCCTACCTGCACGGCAAGGGCCGGCGGCGCCTGGCGGTGGTGGGCGGCGACGACGAACGCGCGCAGCGCCGGCTGGGTGCGTTCCAGCAGGCCGCGCAGGCGCTGGGCCAGGCCGAGGTGCCGGCGGTGGTGGTGCCGGCGCCGACCACGCTGAAGAGCGGACGCGAGGCGCTGGGCCGCCTGTGGGACGGCGCCGGCACCGCCGGCCCGCCCGACGCGGTGTTCTGCAGTTCCGACCTGCTGGCGCTGGGCGTGCTGACCGAGGCGCAGGCGCGCGGCGTCGCGGTGCCGGGCCAGCTGGCGATCGTGGGCTTTGGCGACCTGGAGTTCGCGGCCGACCTGCACCCGGCGCTGACCAGCGTGCGCATCAACGGCAGCGCCATCGGGCAGCAGGCGGCACGCTTCATCGTCGACCGGGCCGAAGGGCGCGCGGTGGACACGCGGGTCGTGGACATCGGGTTCTCGATCGTCGAACGCGCCAGTTCCTGAGCCCGTTCCCGGAGTGACTCGGGGTTGACCCTGAGGAACCGCGCTTGTTGTGCCGACTCGATAGCGCTACCATTCGGCGCCGCGCTTGGTAGCGCTACCGAGGCGGTGGTGCCGGGGCCTGACAGCCAGGCACCTGCCGTTCCCACCCGCCCGATCCCAGGAGACACCCCATGAAATCGATCCTCTGCGCACTGGCCCTGGCCGCCGCGTCGCTGGCCCAGGCCCAGTCCTGGCCCAGCAAGCCCGTCACGCTGCTGGTGCCGTTCCCGCCCGGCGGGTCCACCGACATGATCGCCCGCACGCTGGCGCCCAAGCTGCAGGAACAACTGGGCGGCACGTTCATCATCGAGAACAAGGCCGGCGCCACCGGCACGGTGGGCGCGGGCATCGTCAAGCGTGCGCCGGCCGACGGCCACACGATCTTCGTCTCGTCGCTGGGGCCGTTCGTCATCGCCCCGCACCTGATCAAGAACGTGCCCTACGACGCGCTGAAGGACTTCGACCCCATCACCGTGGCCGTGCAGGCACCCAACGTGCTGGCGGTGCCGGCCGCCTCGCCGCACAAGTCGCTGGCCGACGTGATCGCGTACCACAGGGCCAACCCGGGCAAGATGAGCTTCGCCTCGTCGGGCAACGGCAGCAGCGACCACCTCACGGCCGAACTGTTCTGGCAGCAGACCGGCACCAGCGGCTCGCACATCCCGTACAAGGGCGGCGCACCGGCGATGGCCGACCTGCTGGGCGGGCAGGTCGACGCCACCTTCATGAACATCAACACCGGCATCACCAACATCCGCGCCGGCAAGCTGCGCGCGCTGGCCATCACCAGCACGCAGCGCTCGCCGCTGCTGCCGGACGTGCCGACGATGGAGGAACTGGGCTACAAGGGCGTCACCGTGCAGTCGTGGCAGGCCTTCGCCGCACCCGCTGGGCTGCCTGCGGACATCAAGCGCAAGCTGCACGCCGCCATCGCCGCCGGCCTGAACGACCCGCAGGTCAAGAGCCGTCTGCTCGACCTGGGCTTCGAAATCGTGGCCAACACGCCCGAGCAGTTCGCGGCCTTCCAGGCGGCGGAGTTCGCGCGCTGGAAGCAGGTCATCACCGCCGGCAAGATCACGGCCGACTGAGCATGGCGCACAGCACCCCCGTCGTCACCGCGCTGCGGGCGATTCCCGTCGCGGGCCGCGACAGCATGCTGCTGAACCTCAGCGGCGCGCACGGCCCGTTCTTCACGCGCAACCTGGTGCTGCTGAGCGACAGCGCCGGCCGCACCGGCATCGGCGAGGTGCCGGGAGGCGAGAAGATCCGGCAGACGCTGGAAGATGCCGCGGCGCTGCTGGTGGGCCAGCCCATCGGCGCGCACCAGCACCTGCTGCAGCGTGTGCAGGCAGTATTTGCCGACCGCGACAGCGGCGGCCGCGGCCTGCAGACCTTCGACCTGCGCACCACCATCCATGCCGTGACGGCCATCGAATCGGCGCTGCTGGACCTGCTGGGCCAGCACCTGGGCGTGCCGGTGGCCGCGCTGCTGGGCGAAGGCCAGCAGCGCACGTCGGTGGAAATGCTGGGCTACCTGTTCTACGTCGGCGACCGCACGCAGACCGACCTGCCGTACGTGGACCCCGCGCACGAGCCCGGCGGCGACGACGACTGGTTCCGCGTGCGCCACGCCACCGCGCTGACGCCCGAGGCCATCGTGCGCCAGGCCGAGGCCGCGCGTGCGCGCTACGGCTTCGACGACTTCAAGCTCAAGGGCGGCGTGCTGCGCGGCGAGGAAGAGGTCGAGGCCGTGCGCGCGCTGCACGAGCGCTTCCCGCAGGCGCGTGTGACGCTGGACCCCAACGGCGGCTGGCTGCTGCGCGACGCCGTTCGGCTGATGCGCGACATGCACGGCGTCGTGGCCTACGCAGAAGACCCGTGCGGTGCGGAAGACGGCTTCTCGGGCCGCGAGGTGATGGCCGAGTTCCGCCGCGCCACCGGCCTGCCCACCGCCACCAACATGGTGGCCACCGACTGGCGGCAGCTGACGCACGCCCTGAGCCTGCAGAGCGTGGACATCCCGCTGGCCGATCCGCACTTCTGGACCATGGCTGGCAGCGTGCGCGTGGCGCAGACCTGCCGCGACTGGGGTCTGACCTGGGGCTCGCACAGCAACAACCATTTCGACGTCTCGCTGGCGATGTTCACGCACGTCGGCGCAGCGGCGCCGGGCCAGGTGACGGCGATCGACACGCACTGGATCTGGCAGGACGGCCAGCGCCTGACGAAGGAGCCGCTGCGGATCGTCGGCGGCCACGTGCAGGTGCCGACCGCGCCGGGCCTGGGCGTGCAGCTCGACATGGCCGAGGTCGAGAAGGCGCACCAGCTCTACCGCCAGCATGGCCTGGGCGCGCGCGACGACGCGGTGGCGATGCAGTACCTGGTGCCCGGCTGGCGCTTCGACCCGAAGCGGCCGGCCCTGGTGCGCTGAAGGCGTGCGGCAATGAGCGGCGACCGCATCGCCTGGCTGCAGCTGTCGCACTGCGTGCTGCCGCTGGCCACGCCCGTCAGCGACGCCAAGGTGCTGACCGGGCGGCAGAAACCGATGACCGAGATCGCGCTGCTGTTCTGCGAGATCGAGAGCGCGCAGGGCCAGCGCGGCCTGGGCTTCAGCTACGCCAAGCGCGCGGGCGGCCCGGGGCAGTACGCGCATGCGCAGGAGATCGCGCCGGTGCTGCTCGGCGAGGACCCGAGCGACATCGCGCGGCTGTGGGACCAGCTCTGCTGGGCCGGCGCCTCGGTCGGCCGCAGCGGCCTGGCCACGCAGGCCATCGGCGCCTTCGACGTGGCGCTGTGGGACCTGAAGGCGCGCCGCGCCGGGCTGTCGCTGGCCAAGCTGCTGGGTGCGCGGCGCGACAGCGTGCGCTGCTACAACACCTCGGGCGGCTTCCTGCACACGCCGCTCGACCAGCTGCTGGTGAACGCCGCCGCCTCGCGCGAACGCGGCATCGGCGGCATCAAGCTGAAGGTGGGCCAGCCCGACGGCGCGCTCGACCTGCAGCGCGTGGCCGCGGTGCGCCGGCACCTGGGTGATGCCATGCCGCTGATGGTCGACGCCAACCAGCAGTGGGACCGCCCGACCGCGCAGCGCATGTGCCGCGCGCTCGAGCCGCTGCAGCTGGTATGGATCGAAGAGCCGCTGGACGCCTACGACCACGCCGGCCACGCCGCGCTGGCCGCGGCCTTCGACACGCCGATCGCCACCGGCGAGATGCTCACCAGCGCCGGCGAGCATGCCGAGCTCGTCCGCCACGGCGCCGCCGACATCCTGATGCCCGACGCGCCGCGCGTGGGCGGCATCACGCCCTTCCTGCAGGTGGTGGCGCTGGCCGAGCACGCCGGCCTGCAGCTGGCCCCGCACTTCGCGATGGAGTTGCACGTGCACCTGGCCGCGGCCTGCGCGCGCGAGCCCTGGGTCGAACATTTCGAGTGGCTGGAGCCGCTGTTCGAGGAACGCATCGCCATCGACCAGGGTCGCATGCAGGTGCCCACGCGGCCCGGCCTGGGCCTGACCCTCAGCGACCAGGCGCGTGCGTGGACCCGCGCCAGCGCCAGCTTCGGAGCCCGCCCATGAACACCACCGCCACGTCCCGCGTCACGGCACCGGCGCTGCAGACCCCGGTCACGATCCGCATGCACGACGGCGACAACGTCGCCATCGTCGCCAACGACGGCGGCCTGCCGGCCGGCACCGCGCTGCCCGGCGGCCCTGTGCTGCTGGAGAAGGTGCCGCAGGGCCACAAGGTGGCGCTGGAGGACATCGCCGCCGGCGCGCCGGTGCTGCGCTACGGGGTGCCGATCGGCCACGCGCTGGAGCACATCGCCGCCGGGCGCTGGGTGCACGAACGTCTGCTGCGCATGCCCGACGCGCGTGGCCTGGACGGCCTGCCCAGGGCCACCGGGCGCCCCGCGCCGATGCCGCCGCTGGAAGGCTACACCTTCGAGGGCTACCGCAACGCCGACGGCTCGGTGGGCACGCGCAACATCCTGGCCATCACCACCACCGTGCAGTGCGTGGCCGGCGTGGTCGACTTCGCGGTGCAGCGCATCAAGGCCGAGCTGCTGCCACGGTACCCGCACGTCGACGACGTGGTCGGGCTCGAGCACAGCTACGGCTGCGGCGTGGCCATCGACGCGCCCGGCGCCGAGATCCCCATCCGCACGCTGCGCCACATCAGCCAGAACCCGAACTTCGGCGGCGAGGTGCTGGTCGTCAGCCTGGGCTGCGAGAAGCTGCAGCCCGACCGGCTGATGCCGCCGGGCAGCTTCCCGATCGCCGACGCGCGCCAGCCCGGGCTGGACCTGGTGTGCCTGCAGGACGACGCGCACGTCGGCTTCATGGCCATGGTCGACACCATCCTGGCGCGTGCGCAGCCGCACCTGGCGCGGCTGAACGCACGCCGGCGCGAGACCGTGCCGGCCAGCCACCTGGTGGTGGGTGTTCAGTGCGGCGGCAGCGACGCCTTCAGCGGCGTCACCGCGAACCCGGCCGTGGGCTACTGCAGCGACCTGCTGGTGCGTGCCGGCGCCAGCGTGATGTTCAGCGAGACCACCGAGGTGCGCGACGGCATCGCGCAGCTCACCGCGCGCGCGGCCACGCCGGAGGTCGCCGACGCGATGGTGCGCGAGATGGCCTGGTACGACGCCTACCTGGCCCGCGGGCAGGTCGACCGCAGCGCCAACACCACGCCCGGCAACAAGAAGGGCGGGCTCAGCAACATCGTCGAGAAGGCGATGGGCTCCATCGTGAAGTCGGGCTCGGCGCCGATCACCGGCGTGCTCGCGCCGGGCGAGAAGCTGCGCGGCAGCGGCCTGACCTACGCCGCCACGCCGGCCAGCGACTTCATCTGCGGCACGCTGCAACTGGCCGCAGGCATGAACCTGCACGTGTTCACCACCGGCCGCGGCACGCCCTACGGGCTGGCGGCGGTGCCCGTGATCAAGGTCGCCACGCGCAGCGACCTGGCGCGGCGCTGGCACGACCTGATGGACGTGAACGCCGGCCGCATCGCCGACGGCACGGCGACGATCGAGAGCCTGGGCTGGGAACTGTTCCACCTGATGCTCGACGTGGCCAGCGGGCGCCGCCGCACCTGGGCCGAGCAGTGGAAGCTGCACAACGCGCTGGTGCTGTTCAATCCCGCGCCCGTGACGTGAACACGTGCAACAGGCCGGTTAGCATGGGGTGATGGCTGCGCACACCGCCACCGTCTTTGCCACCGACCGGTACCGCGCCCGTGAGCTGCGCGAGGACGACGTCCCGCTCTTGCAGGCGCTGCTGGAGGCCAACCCCGAGTACTCGCTGGCCGTCAACGGCCGGCGGCCGCACCCCGACGAGGCCTTCGTCGAGTTCGTCGAGCAGCCGCCCGCACATCTGCAGCCGGGCAGGCGCTGGTTCATGGGCCTGTTCGACGCCGACGACACGCTGGTCGGCGTGTGCGTGGTGGTCGAGAACCTGGGGGCGCCGCGCGTCTGGCACCTGGCCTGGCTGCTGGTGGCCACCGCGCTGCACGGCAGCGGTGCCGCGCAGGCCGTGTACGACGCGATGGAAGCCTGGGCGCGGCGGGGCGGGGCGCAGTGGCTGCGGCTGGGCGTGGTGCAGGGCAACGCCCGCGCCGAGCGCTTCTGGGAGCGGCAGGGCTTCCTGCAGGTGCGCACGCGCGAGGGCATGGACACGGGCGGCCGGCTGAACACCATCCGCGTCATGGCCAAGCCGCTGGAGGGCGGCACGCTGGCCGGCTACCTCGCGCTGATGCCGCGCGACCAGCCCGGCTCGACGCTGCCTTGAGCAGCGTGCAGACGCCCGCCGCAGGCAGCGCGCGCGGCCGCCAGCGCCTGCTGCTGGTGGGCGACGGCCTCTCGGCCTTCGGCAACTGGATCGACTTTCTCGCCATCCTGACGCTCGCGGCCTGGCAGTTCCAGGTCACGCCCACCGGCATGGCGGCGGTCAGTGCGGCCGGCCTGCTGCCGGGCATGCTGGCGGCGCCGTTCATCGGCCGCTGGTGCGACCGCGGGCACGCACGGCTGCTGCTGCTGGGCTCGATCGCCGCGCGCGCGGCCACCACTGCCGCCTTGCTCGTCACCGGCGACATGCTGGTCTTCGTGGCGCTGGTGGGCCTGCGCTCGGTGTTCGCCGCCGTGGCGCCGCCGGCGATCCACGTGCTGGCGGTGCGCGCGCTCGCGCCCGAGGCGCTGCCGCGCTTCTACGCGCTGCTGAACGTCCTGAACAACACCGCCAAGGTGCTGGCGCCGGGCATCGGCACGGTGGCGGCCTCGTGGCTGGGCGAGGGCGCTGCGCTCGTGCTGTCGCTGGTCTGCTCGCTGGGGGCGCTGGCCTTCTTCGCGGCGCTGGGCCTGCCCGCCAGCGCAGCCGCCGCATCCACGTCGTCGACCCAGGCAGCAGCGCAGTCCGGGCCGGCCGGTGCGGACGACGACCGCCGGCACCTGCGCGCGCTGCTGTGGCTGGCCGCCACCTGCGCCTTCTTCGTGTTCCTGGTCAACAACCTGCTGCCGCTGGTGCTGCAGCGCGCTGGCATCGACAAGGCCTGGCTGGGGCTGCTGGTCAGTGCCTCGGGGCTGGGCAACGTGCTGGCCGGGCTGTGGCTGGCGCGCCGTGCGCAGCAGTTGCAGGGCCACCTGTCGGAACTGCAGCGGCCGGCGTGGGGGCAGCTGGCGGGCTTTGCCGCCATCGGGCTGCTGCTGTGGCGCACGGGGGCAGCCACGGCGCCGCTGCTGGCGGTGGTGTTCTTCCTGGTCGGCACTGCCAGCGCGCGCTATGCGATCGCGCTCAACGTCTTCATGGTCACGCACTTCGCGGCGCGCATTGGCGCCGTGTCGGGCCGGTTGCAGGCCTGGCAGCAGGCGATGATCTTCGTGGCGCCGATGGTCGGCGCGCTGGTGCTGCAGCGCTGGGGCGCGGCCGCGCTGTTCGGCTGCGCAGTGGGCAGCGCGGCACTGTCGTTCGGCCTGCTGGCGATGCACCTGCGGCGCAGCGGCTGAGCGGTGGCCGCAGCGACGGCCGTTCAGTCGATGCCCAGCAGCGCCTTCCAGCCCACCCGCGTCAGCGCGAGCACGCCGGTCAGCGCCAGCAGCACCACCGGCACCGCCAGCGCCCAGGCGCCCTTGGCCTTCCACGTCTTGCGCGAGCGCATGACATCGCCCAGCAGCAGTGTCGTGCCGTGCACCAGTGCCGTGATGCCCAGGGCCGTGACGGCCGTGGTGCGCACGGGCTCCGACGCGAACAGCAGCCCCAGCGCCAGCATCGTCAGCTCGAAGGCGTAGAGCACCTTCAGCCAGTGCGCCCAGAGCATGCCGCGCAGGCTGCCCGGCACCGACACCGCCAGCAGCCCCTGCGCCACCAACCCGAAGCGCGCCAGCCAGCGCACCACCGGCAGGTCGAGGTCGCGGCGCGCGGCCACGCCTTCCAGCAGCCGGCCGGTGATGGTGACCGCGCGCGCCGCGTTGTCCAGCAGCGGCTCGGGGTCGGGGCGGCGGTCGACGCTGCGCGCTTCGCGCACCCAGCGCAGCAGCGCCTCGTCGTCGAGCAGCGCGCCCACCACCTGTTCCAGCCGGCGCTGCGAGGCAGGGGCCTCCGGCGCCAGGCGGGCCATCAGGTCCTTCAGCAGCGCCGCGTGCAGGGCGGTCTTGTCGCGCGGCTGGCCGGGTGGCGGGGGCGGCAGGGTCTTGTCGACCTCGGCCAGCGCGTCGCACAGCAGGCCGGTGATCTGCGCGTAGGTGTCCGGCCGCAGCGCCTCGCGCAGGATGCAGCGGTGCGCCTGCTCCACCAGGTGGCGGCGCACCGCGGTGCTGTCGGCATCGAGCGCGGGCAGCAGGGCCGTGACCAGGCGCTCGGCGCCGTCGAGCCGGCCCCACATGATGTCGTTGGTGCGCCAGTGCCGCTGCAGGAACGCGCCGAAGTTCGCCAGCGCCGTGCCGGCCAGCTTGCGGCGTTCGGCCCGCACCTTCTCCTCGTCGATCAGGCCCTTGGCGTCCTCGGGGCTGATGCGCACCACTTCCACCGTCGCCGGCTCGCCGGACTCGGTGTCGTAGTACAGCGGAAAGCTCATCTGGTCGTAGGTGTCGAAGCGCAGGTAGTAGTCGCCGAGGAAGCGGCGCAGCTGCAGCGCGATGCCGGTGTCGAGCACCGGCTCGCCGGTGGCGCCGACGAGCACGTAGACCTGGTCCTCGCCGGTGCCGGTCGGCGCAAGGTCCAGCCGCGGCCCGCCCAGGCTGGCCCAGAGCAGCGCGCCGCCCACGGGCGGGCGGTCGTCGGCACCCTTGGTCAGCAGGCGGATGGCGCCGCCGATGGCCTGGAGATCGTGTTCCAGCAGCTCCTGCAGCGAGGTCTGCGCGGTCTCGCGTGCGAGCTGCATCAGCTTCTTCGCGCGCATGAACACGCCCTCCTGCAGCGTGCGCGACGACGACGGCAGCTTCAGCATCTCGGCCGGGAAGACCACCCGCGTGCTCTTGCCGTCGGTGGTCTGCAGCACCGGCACGGCATCCGAGTCGGTCTTGGTGCTGCCGCTCAGCAGCAGCAGGTCCAGCACCTGCAGCAGGCCCGGACGCAGCTGCGCGCGCAGCGCGGCGCGGCGGGCGTCGTCGGGCGGCACCACCAGGCCGTGGCGCAGCATCGCGTGGGCGCTGGCCATCCGGCGCTTCAGTTCCAGCAGCGCGTCCAGGGCCGCCTGCAGCTGCGTGGCGTCGAGGGCCGGGTCGTGCAGGTCCAGCGCGGCCTGGGTCCGCAGCCGCCGCAGGAGGGCTTCGTCGGCCTCGTTGGCCGTCTTTTCCAGGCGGTCGAGCAGGCGCTTGTTGACGAGCTTGCTGAGCTGGTCCACGCGGCGCAGCAGGAAGGCGGTGCGGCGCACGCGGTAGGCGATGTCGTGGTCGTCCAGGAAGGCGTTGAGCGTGCCGCGCCACCGGCCGTCGGCCTGCTGCACGCCGGCGGGCGGCCTGTCGCCGTAGTGTTCTTCGCGCCAGGCACGCACCAGCGACCGCAGCGCGTACACATGGTCGGAGTCGGCCGGCAGCTGCCAGGTGGCGGCCAGGCGGTCGGCCAGGTCGTCGGTCACCGTGTAGTGGCGCAGCCGGGCGTAGGGCAGGTAGGCGTCGCCGTAGTGGTTGCGCATCTGGCGCATCGTCAGCGCGCGCCAGTCGAGCCTGCCCTCGGGGTTCTCGCGCCGCAGCTCCCGCAGCAGGCCGGCCAGCGGGTCGGTCCCGCCCTCGCGCAGCGCGGTGTCGAGCTCCAGCTCGCCCATGCGCACGATGCGGTCGATGCGCTCGATGCGGCGGTTGCGCCGCAGCACCGCCTCCAGGTCTTCGCGGATGGTCTCGTAGCTGGGGATGCTGGTCAGCGCTGCGAGCGCGTTGGTCAGCGCGTCGGGCGGTTCCTCGCCGTCGGGGCGGTCGGACTCGGGGTGCGCAGGCGCCGGCTCCACGTAGACCAGCTTGCGCTCCACCGGCACCGTGGCGCTGCGCGCCGACAACGTGGTGACGGCATGCGTGAAGGGCTTGTTGTCGAGGTAGCCGCCGTCGCCGAAGGCGCGCGTCATGTGCTCGCCGCGGGCCACCTCGTCGGGCGGGATGCCGGTGAAGTGGCGGTCCCACTGGCGCAGCGCGGTGCTGCCCATGCCCGGCTCCAGCCGCTCCAGCGCCTGCAGCGTCATCGGCTCGAAGGCGAACGGGAACGACGACGTGCAGCGCGCCACGAACGACAGGAAGGCGTTGTTGGCGGCCTGCAGGTCGTTCTCGACCGCCTGGACGCCGTTCTGCGCGTAGCGCAGCCTGAACACCTGGCGGTGGCGCTTCTCGTAGACCACCTTGTCGAACAGCCGCAGCTTCACCAGCGAACCGCGGATGTCGGTGGTGGTGACGAACAGGTCCAGTTCGTCCACCGCCACCGAGGGGACCGCGGGCTTCACGGCCTGCGCCGACATGCGGTCCATCGCGATGCGCAGCTTGCGGTACATGCGGTCGCTGTTGAGCAGCGAGGCCGGGTCGGCGCTGCGATCGGCGTAGCCGCGCATGTCGGGGTCGTCGTAGGAGCGCGCGTCATTGAGCAGGCCGCCGATGTCGCCCTCGTCGATCCACATCTGGCGCAGCGGCGAGAACGGCTCGTTGTTGGCCAGCGCCTTGCCCAGGAACAGGCCGTTGATGCCGCCGGCCGAGGTGCCGGCGATGACATCGACCACGAAGCGCGTGGCGATGTCGCCGGGCTGCACGGCCAGCAGCGGGTCGGGGCCGAGCTCGGGCGCCTGCAGCCAGGCGGCGTAGCGTGCCACCAGCGCCGGGTCGTTGCTGAGCCACGACAGCCGCCGGTAGACCTCGCGCGTGTTCGCCACCTCGCCGGTGGCGGGTGGGGGTGGCACATCGCCACGCGGCGTGGCGTGCGCCATCTCGTACATCTCGTTGGCCACGCCGTTGATGTAGATGGCCAGCGAGACACCGCCGTACATGACGACGGCAAAGCGCACTTCGGCGCCGTAGGAAGCAGTGGAGGCAGGGGTGTTCGGCATGGGCAGCTCCAGTCGGCAACAGGCGTTGCCGGCGGCGATGCTGACGCCAATCGCCCGGCTTGTAACTGTCGGTGTGTGGACGCGTCCCTAGTTTGGCGGAGCTGCCATGCGCAGCGCCAGCGCCGGCGCGTGGCCGCTGCGGTCCTGCCCGGCGTAGACCGTGACGTGGGGGAAGGGGATCTCGATGCCGTGCGCGTCGAAGGCCGACTTCAGCCGCTTCAGGTACTCGCGCCGCACCGTCCACTGTTCCAGTGCCACGACCTTGAAGCGGCACCGGATCACCACCGCCGAGTCGGCCCACTGCTCGACGCCCGCGATCTCCAGGTCGTCGAGGATGCGTGCGCCGTGGGCGGGGTCCGCGCGCAGCTGGCTGCCGACCTCGCGCATCACGTCCATCACGTCGTCGACGTTCTCGCGGTAGGCCACGCCGACGTCGATCACGGCCTGTGCGAAGCCGCGGCTCATGTTGATGACGCTCGTGATCTGGCCGTTGGGCACGAAGTGCACGCGGCCGTCGTAGTCGCGCAGCCGCACGAAGCGCAGCGTCACCTCCTCCACCAGGCCGGCGTGGTCGCTGCTGAGCTTGACGACGTCGCCCTGGCGGATCTGGTTCTCCAGCAGGATGAAGAAGCCGGTGAAGTAGTCGCGCACCAGGCTCTGCGCCCCGAAGCCCACCGCCAGCCCCACCACGCCCGCGGCACCCAGGATCGGCGCCACCGAGATGCCCAGTTCGCCCAGCACCAGCATGCCGGCCACGAGCGACACGACCACCGTCACCAGGTATCGGAACACGCGACCGAGGGTCTCGGCGCGCTTGACGGACTCGCTGTCGTCCAGGCGGCTGGCGATGCGGATGCGGAAGGCGCGGATGGCGCGCCGCAGCACCGAGGCCAGCACCCAGGCCGCCACGATGATGACGGTGATGCGCAGCGCGGTGGTGGTGGCGCTGCCCATGCCGGCCCCGAGCTGGGCCAGGGTGTGGAGCATGTCGTTGTTCATGTCGTTGTTCATGGCGGGGGCAGGGGCGGGGTCTGCAAGGCGTCGAGGAACTGGCGCTGCCACCAGTGCACGTCGTGCGCGCGCAGGCCAGCGAGCAGGCGGTCGTTGCGGGCCCGGCGCTCTTCCAGCGGCATGTGCAGGGCGCGCTGCGTGGCTTGCGCGACGGCGTCGGTGTCGTAGGGGTTCACGAGCAGGGCGTCGCCCATCTGCTCGGCCGCGCCGGCGAAGCGCGACAGCACCAGCACGCCGGGGTCCGCGGGGTCCTGCGCGGCCACGAACTCCTTGGCCACCAGGTTCATGCCGTCGCGCAGCGGCGTCACCAGCGCCACGGCACTGGCGCGGTACAGGCCCGGCAGGCGCTTGCGGGCCACGGCGCGGTGCATGTAGCGCACGGGCATCCAGTCGAGCTCGCCGTATTCGCCGTTGATGGCGCCGGTGAGGCCCTCGAGCTCGCGCCGCAGGTCGGCATAGGCGTCCACGCTCTCGCGCGACGGCGCCGCGATCTGGATCAGCGTCGCGCTCATGCGGTTCTCGGGGTAGTCGTGCAGCAGGCGGCGGAAGGCGCGCAGCCGCTGCGGCAGGCCCTTGGAGTAGTCCATGCGGTCCACCCCCACCAGCAGGCGGCGGCGGGCGTACTGCTCGCGCATCGTGGCCAGCGTCTCCTGCGCGTCGTCGGCCTCGCCCAGGCGCTGGAACTCGTCGACGTCGATGCCGATCGGGAAGGCCTGCGCGCGCACGCTGCGGCCGAACGCGGCGTAGACGTTGTCGGCCCGGTGCTCGGCGCGGGCTTCGTCGTGCACATAGCGGCCGAAGTGCACCAGGTCGGTCTGGCTCTGGAACCCCAGCAGGTCGTAGGCGAAGAGCGAGCGCACCAGCCACTCGTGCTGCGGGATCGCCGCCAGCAGCAGCGGCGGCGGCAGCGGGATGTGCAGGAAGAATCCCATGCGCTGCCGGCAGCCCAGCGCACGCAGTTCGGCCGCCAGCGGGATCAGGTGGTAGTCGTGGATCCACACCAGGTCGTCGGGCGCCAGCAGCGGTGCCAGGCGCTGCGCGAACAGGCGGTTGACGCGGCGGTAGCCGTCGATGTCGCCGCGGTCGAAGTCGGCCAGGTCGAGCCGGTTGTGGAACACCGGCCACAGGACGCCGTTGGAGTAGCCCAGGTAGTACGCGTCGTGGTCGGCCTGCGCCAGATCGACCGTGGCCAGCGTCACGTTGCCCGCCCGTTGCTGCTGCAGCGCGCCTTCGCCACCGTCGCCGCTGCGCACGGTGCGGCCGCTCCAGCCGAACCACAGGCCCCCGGTGGCCGCCAGGGCCGAACCCAGCGCCACGGCCAGGCCACCGGCCGCGGTCTTGCGCGGGTCGGCGATGCGGTTGGAAACCACCACCAGCCGCGCCATCAGACCACCGTGTCCCAGGGGGCCGACAGGCGCACCGCACCGTTGATCAGGCCCACCATCGAATAGGTCTGCGGAAAGTTGCCCCACAGTTCGCGGGTCTGCGGATGCGTGTCCTCGGACAGCAGGCCCAGCGGGTTGCGCGCGGCCAGCATGGCCTCGAAGATCTCGCGTGCCTGTTCCTTGCGGCCGATGCGCGCCAGCGCGTCGATGCGCCAGAAGCTGCAGACGTTGAAGCCGACCTCGGGCGTGCCGAAGTCGTCGGCGGCCTCGTAGCGGCGCATGAAGGGTCCGTCGGCCAGCGACGCCTCCAGCGCATCGACCGTGGCCACGAAGCGCGGGTCGCGTGCGTCGATGCAGCCCACCTCGGCCATCAGCAGCACGCTGGCGTCCAGGTGCTCGCCGCCCAGGCTCTCTGCGAAGGCCTGCCGCCTGGGGTTCCAGGCCTCGGCCAGCAGGCGCTCGCGCATGCGCGTGGCGTGCGCCTGCCAGTGGGCATGGCGGTCGGGCAGCCGCAGGTGGGCGGCGATCTTGGCCAGCCGGTCGCAGGCGGCCCAGCACATCAGCAGCGACGACGTGTGCACCCGGGCGCGCGTGCGCAGCTCCCACATGCCGGCATCGGGCTGGTCGTGCACCCGCACCGCCTGCTCGCCCACGACTTCGAGCAGGGTGAACTCGGCACGGCCGGCCGGGCGCAGCAGGCGCTGGTCGTGGAAGGCCTGCGCGGCACCGAGCACGATGTTGCCGTAGACGTCGTGCTGGAAGTGCTCGTGCGCCTGGTTGCCGCGCCGCACCGGCGCGTGGCCGCGGTAGCCGGGCAGCTGCGGCACCACCTGCTCGGGCAGCAGTCGCTCCAGGCCGATGCCATACAGCGGCTGCACGTGGCCGCCGGCGGCGCTGGCGACCGCGTTCGTCAGCCAGCGCAGGTAGTCCTCCATCGTGCCCACCTCGGACAGGCTGTTCAGCGCCCGCACCACGAAGAAGGCATCGCGCAGCCAGCAGAAGCGGTAGTCCCAGTTGCGCTGGCTGCCGGGCGCCTCGGGGATGCTGGTGGTGAGGGCCGCGACGATGGCGCCGGTGTCCTCGAACACGCACAGCTTGAGCGTGATCGCCGCGCGCATCACCGCGTCCTGCCACTGCAGCGGCAGCGCCAGCCGGCGTGTCCACTGGCGCCAGTAGTCGATGGTCTCGCGCTCCCAGGTGCCGGCCAGTTCCTCGATGCCTTCGCTGAGCGTCTCGTCCGGCCCCAGCAGCAGGCTGGTGGTCTGCGACAGCACGAAGGCCTCTTCCTGCAGCACGTAGGTCAGTGGCGCCGTCGTCGTCAGCCGCAGCACCTGGTCGGGGCCGACGTAGCGGATGTGGTGGCTGCCCTGCGTGATGCGGGGCACCGCCGCGCCCCAGTCGAACCGGGGACGCAGCACGATGCGCACACGCGGCGCGCCCTGCAGCACGCGCAGGCGCCGCACCAGCATCAGCGGGCGGAACATGCGGCCGCGGCTGAAGAAGCGCGGTGCGAAGTCGGTGATCTCCAGGCTCTGGCCGTGGCTGTCGAACAAGCGTGTGCGCAGCACGGCGGTGTTGGCCTCGTAGTGCTGCTCGGTGCGCACGCAGTCCACCAGCTCGACGCCGAAGCTGCCGTCGCCCGCGGCAGCGTCGCCGCCGCCCAGCAGCGCGTGGAACAGCGGGTCGCCGTCGAAGCGCGGCCAGCAGCTCCAGACGATGCGGCCGCGGGGGTCGACCAGTGCGCTGGCAGCGCAGTTGCCGATGGCGCCGAGTTCGAGGGACGGCAGGGTCATGGTGGTGTGGCCTTCTGGACTTGCGGGCCGAGCGCGGCCACGGCACGGTCGATCCACGCCAGCACGGCGGCCGGATCGGGCAGGCGGCAGGTCGCCAGCGTCTCGCCGTCGCCGACCTTCACGGCCACGCCGCCCAGCGCCAGCACGGCTTCGAACGCCGACTCGTCGGTGACGTCGTCGCCGAAGAACCAGGGGCGGCGGTGGCGGAACGGCCGCTCGTCGAGAAACGCACGCACGGCCTCGCCCTTGCCGGCGCGGCGGGGCTTGAGCTCCACCACCTTCTTGCCGCACATCAGGGCCATGCCCTCGACCCGGCGCTGCGCTTCGGCCATGGCCGCCAGCACTTCGTCCTGCAGCAGTTCGGCCTGCCGGTAGTGCAGGGCCAGCGCGCCGGGCTTGATCTCCAGGTGCAGCGCCGGGTGGCGCGCCACCAGGGCCTGCGCGACCGCGATCGCAGGAGCCAGGTCCGGCGTGGCGATGCGACGCAGGTAGCCGTCGGGCCCGCGCCGCTCGGCACCGTGCACGCCTGCAGTCGGCAGACGGGCCGGGTGCAGGTGCGCGTCGATCTGCGCCACGGGCCGGCCCGAGACCACGCCCACCGCACCGCCCACCGCCGCGGCCAGCGCCATCAGCCGCTGCGGCAGCCCGGGCGCCACGCGGATCGCGTCCGGGTGCGGCGCCAGGTCGGTGAGGGTGCCGTCGAAATCGAAGAACAGGGCCGCGTTGCGGTCGGGCTGTGGCGGTTCCAGCATGCCCGGACCGTAAACGCCGGGGCCGACCCCACGCAAGGCGCGGATGAAAGTCGCAGCATCGAGGTGCGACATTGCGCGCGGCGATCCGGCCGCTGCGGCCACGACCGCGGCATTGATTACCATGCAGCGCTGGCGCGCAGGGCTTGCTGCCGCCACCGGCCCGGTGCCACGCCAGGCCCGACCCCATCACCGCCATCGCCGGCCCCGACCCAGCCCCGACCCCGTGCCTTCTCTTCCAGCAGTCAGCCCCTGGCGCCTGAGCGTCGCGCCGATGATGGACTGGACCGACCGGCATTGCCGCGTCTTCCACCGCCAGATCACGCGCCACACGCGCCTGTACACCGAGATGGTGACCACCGGCGCGCTGCTGCACGGCGACGTGCCGCGGCACCTGGACTACAGCCCCGAGGAGCACCCGCTCGCGCTGCAGCTCGGCGGCAGCGAGCCGGCTGACCTGGCCGCCTGCGCGAAGCTGGCAGCGCAGTGGGGCTACGACGAGATCAACCTGAACTGCGGCTGCCCGAGCGAACGCGTGCAGCGCGGGGCCTTCGGCGCCTGCCTGATGGCCGAGGCGCCGCTGGTGGCCAACGGCGTGCGTGCCATGCGCGACGCGGTGGACCTGCCGGTGACGGTGAAGCACCGCATCGGCATCGACCGCATCGAGCGCTACGACTTCGTGCGCGACTTCGTCGGCACGGTGGCCGAACGCGGCGGCTGCAGCGTCTTCATCGTGCACGCGCGCAATGCCTGGCTGCAGGGGCTCAGTCCCAAGGAGAACCGCGAGATTCCGCCGCTGCGCCACGAGCTCGTGTACCGGCTGAAGGCCGACTTCCCCGGGCTCACCATCGTGCTCAACGGCGGCGTCACCACCGAGGAGCAGATCGCGCAGCACCTGCAGCACGTGGACGGCGTGATGGTCGGCCGCGAGGCCTACCACCACCCCTGGAGCATGGCGCGCTGGGACGAGCTGTTCTTCGGCGATGCCCCGGCCACGCGCACGCGGGCCGACGTCGAGCGCGCCATGGTCGCCTACATGGAGGGCCTGCAGGGCCGGCCCTGGAGCCACGCGGCACGCCACATGCTGGGTCTGTGGAACGGCATGCCCGGTGCGCGCCGCTGGCGCCAGGTGTGGTCGGACCACCGGCTGAAGAACGACACCCCGGCCCACGTGCACGCGCTGGCCCAGCGCCCCGTGGCCGCCGCCCACGACGAACCCACTCCGGAACCCACCTCCGCATGAGCCCACAGAAACTCGCCATCATCGGCGGCAGCGGCCTGTACGACCTGCCGGGCCTGACCGACACGCGCTGGATCAGCGTCGACACGCCCTGGGGCGCACCGTCGGATGCGGTGTTCAGCGGACGCCTGGGCGACGCCGAAATGCTGTTCCTGCCCCGCCACGGGCGCGGGCACCGCGTCCCGCCGTCGGAGCTGAACCACCGCGCCAACATCGCGGCGCTGAAGATGCTGGGCGCCACCGACGTGCTCTCGCTCAGCGCCGTGGGCGGCCTGCGGGCGGACCTGCCGCCGGGCACCTTCGTCATCGTCGACCAGTTCATCGACCGCACCTTCGCGCGCGTGAAGACCTTCTTCGGCACCGGCCTGGTGGCGCACGTGTCGATGGCCGACCCGGTGTGCGCGCGCCTGGGCGACCACCTGCAGGGCGCGTTGCAGGCGCAAGGCGTGCCGCACGCGCGCGGCGGCACCTACCTGGTGATGGAAGGGCCGCAGTTCAGCACGCGCGCCGAATCGCAGCTGTACCGCAGCTGGAACTGCAGCGTCATCGGCATGACCAACATGCCCGAGGCCAAGCTGGCGCGCGAGGCCGAGCTCTGCTACGCCAGCGTCGGCATGGTCACCGACTTCGACTGCTGGCACACGGGCCACGAGGCGGTGACGGTGGATGCCGTGATCCAGGTGCTGCTGCACAACGCGCAGCAGGCCAAGGGCATCGTGGCCGGCCTGGCCGGCCAGATCACTGCCGACGCCCACGGCGCCGGCTGCAGCTGCCGCCGCGCGCTCGACCACGCGCTGATCACCGCGCCCGAGGCGCGCGACCCGGCCATGGTGCAGCGGCTGCGGCCGGTGGCCGGCCGCGTGCTGCCGCCGCTGCAGTCGCCGCCCGAGGCGCAGCCGTGAACGCCGCGGTCCCCGCGCTGCGGCCCATCCGCGCGCTGCCGGGCCGCGCGGGGGTCGAGATCATCGACCAGCGCCTGCTGCCGCACCGCCTGCAGCTGGAACGCCTGCACACGCCGGCCCAGGTGCACACGGCCATCCGCGACATGTGGGTGCGCGGCGCGCCGCTCATCGGGGCCACGGCCGCCTACGGCCTGGCGTTGCAGATGAACATGGATGCCGAAGACGCGGCACTGGACGCGTCGGCCGCCTTCCTGCGCGCAGCCCGGCCGACCGCGGTGAACCTGGCCTGGGCCCTCGACCGCATGCTGGCCGTGCTGCGCCCGCTGCCCGCCGCCGCGCGGCGCGAGGCCGCGTGGGCCACGGCCGACGCGATTGCGGAAGACGACGTGCAGGTCAACCACGCCATCGGCACGCACGGCCTGGCCCTGCTGCAGGCGATTGCCGCGCGCCGCCCTGGCCCGGTGCGCGTCCTGACGCACTGCAACGCCGGCTGGCTGGCCACGGTGGGCTGGGGCACGGCCACCGCACCGCTGTACCTGGCGCACGCCGCCGGCCTGCCGCTGCAGGTGTGGGTGGACGAGACCCGCCCGCGCAACCAGGGCGCCGGCCTCACGGCCTGGGAACTGGGGCAGGCCGGCGTGCCGCACACGGTGGTCGCCGACAACGCCGGCGGCCACCTGATGCAGCACGGCCAGGTCGACATCGTGTTCGTCGGCTGCGACCGCGTCACCGCGCGCGGCGACGTGTGCAACAAGATCGGCACCTACCTGAAGGCGCTGGCCGCGCACGACAACGGCGTGCCGTTCTACGTCGCGATGCCGATGTCCACGCTCGACCGCAGCCTGCACGACGGCCTGCACGAGATCGAGATCGAGGAACGCAGCGCCCGCGAGGTCACGCACCTCGCGGGCCGCACCGCGGCCGGCGAGGTGGTCGAGGTGCAGTTGGTGCCCGACGGCACGCCGGCCGCCAACCCGGCCTTCGACGTGACGCCGGCACGGCTGGTGACCGGGCTGATCACCGAACGCGGCGTGGTCGCAGCCACCGCCGCCGCCATCGCCGAGCTCGCGCCATGACGGACGACGACCACGACCACACGCTGCGCGCACAGGCCGTGGCCGCCGTGCAGCGGCTCGACGCGCTGGGGCTGAACCGCGGCAGCACCGGCAACCTCAGCGTGCGGGCCGGCACGGCCGCGGGCGGCGGTGCCGGCAGTTTCTGGATCACGCCCACCGGCACGCCGCCGGAAGACATCGCCCCCGACAGCTTCGTGCTGCTCGATGACGCCGGCACGGTGCTGCAGGGCGCCTGGGCACCGTCGACCGAGTGGCCGTTCCACCGCGCGATCTACCGCGCGCGGCCCGACCTGCACGCGGTGGTGCACATGCATTCGCCGCACGCCACCGCACTGGCCTGCCTGCGCCGGGGCCTGCCGCCGTTCCACTACATGGTGGCGGTGGCCGGGGGCGACAGCGTGCCCTGCACGCCGTACCACCTGTTCGGCACCGACGCCTTGTCGCAGGCTGTGGGCGCCGCCTTCGCCGACCGGAACGCCTGCCTGATGGCCAACCACGGGCTGGTCGCCGCGGGCGCCACGCTGGCGCAGGCGATGAAGGTGGCGCAGGAGGTCGAGGCGCTGTGCGGCATCTACCTGCAGACGCTCGCCGTCGGCGAACCCGTGCTGCTGTCGCGGCAGGAGATGGCCGCGGTGATCGAGCGCTTCAAGAGCTACGGCCGCGCCCGGCGCGCGGCCTGAGCCCCGCGCCTGCTCAGGCGGTCTCGGCGACCGCGTGGTCGTCGTGTTCCAGCGCCTCGGCCAGCGTGCAGGCCAGCTCGTCACCCGAGCGCCAGGCCGCCTCCACCGTGCAGCCGGCCAGGAAATCACCGCAGACACCCAGGCCGCGGCTGGCGTCCCACCAGCACTCGCGGCGGTCGGGCGCGGCACCGGCCGGGCGCGCATAGCGCCAGCGGTGCACCACGGCGTGCTGCAGAGCCGGCAGCACGCCGCCGGGCAGCTGCTGCGCCAGGGCCGCGAGCAGTGCGCTCTGCACGGTCTCGGCATCGTGCTCCAGGTGCGTGCGGGTCCACGCGGGCGTGGCGTGGGCCACCCAGGTGGCGCAGCTTGCCGGGGCGCTGCGGCCCGGGGCGCGGTCGTTGCGCGCCACCCAGGCCAGCGGCCCGCGCGCGGGCACGGCGGCGTCCCAGGGCCAGTCGACGTCGGCCGTCACGGCCATCAGCGTCCAGCAGGGCTCCATGCGCACGGCCTGCAGTTCCTGCGCCCACACCGCATGCTGGCCCTCCAGCAGCGCCGCGGCCTGGGCCGGGGGCAGCGCCAGCACGACCTGGTCGAAGGGGCCGGCCGTGCTGCCGTCGTCCAGCACCAGCTGCCACAGCTTGCGCTGGCGCCGCAGCTGCACCACGGCGTGGCCGGTGTGCAGCGGCAGGTCGCCGATCAGGTGCCGCACCAGCGCCGGCATCGACGGCGTGGCCACGACACCCTGGCGCGGCAGGCCGCCAGGGAACTCGGCATGCACGCGCTGGGTCCACGGCTGCACCACGCCGGCAGCCTGTGCCCGCTGCAGCACGGCACGGAAACGCGGGTGGTTGGCAGTGACGAGTTGCGCGCCGTGGTCGAACTCGACCAGGGTCTCGCTGCCGTCGCCGGCCTCCAGCCGCGCGCGGCGGGTGGCCATGCGGCCCCCGACGCCCCGGGACTTGTCGTACAGGCTGACCTGGTGGCCGGCGTCACGCAGGCTGGTGGCGCAGGCAGCGCCGGCGATGCCGGCACCGATGACGGCAATGCGGGAGCACTGGACAAGGTTCGACATCACGGGCCTTTCAGAAGGTGGCAGGGCGGCGCGGTGGGGCACCGGGTCTGGCGACATGAACTCCTCAGTCACGAAATGGATGATATGGTTTTGATCCGGAAGTTGCAGGTCTTTCTTGCTATAAACCAGTTCAAGAACCGCAATAACCGATTCATTCCAAGTTCACCGAAGCAGGACCCGCGACCATGATCGATCCGCAGCCCACCACCGTCCCCCGCCTGCGCAGCGGCACGGCCGCACGCCTGGCCGGCCTGCCCGTGACCACGCTGCGGGTCTGGGAGCGGCGCTACGGGGTCGTCGCCGCGCCCAAGACGGCGACCGGCCAGCGCCTGTACTCGACGCTGGACGTGCAGCGCCTGGGACTGATGCGGCAGCTCACCGAACGCGGTCACGCCATCGGCACGCTGGCCGCGCTGCCGCTGGAAGACCTGCGCGGCCTGGCGGCGGGGGTGCAGCACACGACCCTGGCCACGCGCGACGTGCTGCTGGTGGGCAGCAGCGTCGCGCCCCGACTGCGCAACTCGGCGGCCTGCACGCTGCGCAAGGTGTACGAGGATCTCGATGCCGCGGAAGCCGACCCCGCGGACCCGGCCGCGTCCGCCGACAGCGCGCCGGTGGACCTGCTGCTCGTGCACCTGCCGTCCCTGCAGCCCGCGCACCTGCAGCGGCTGCCGGCCCTGCGCGAGCGCTGGCAGGCTGCCACGCTGGTGGTGCTGTACGCCTTCGGTGCCGAGTCGCTGGCCGAGACCTTGCGCGCCCGCGGCGCCGAGGTGCTGCGGGAACCTGTCAGCGGCCGCGAACTGCTGCGCCGCATCTGCGCCACCGCGCCGCCCGCGCCGTTCGGCGGGCTGGCCGACATGCAGGCTGGCGCCCCCAGCGCCCGCCGCTTCAGCGACGACGCCCTGGCCACGCTGGCGGCGCAACCGTCACGCGTGGCCTGCGAATGCCCGCGGCACCTGGCCGAGATCGTGCTGCAGCTGGCCAGTTTCGAGCGCTACAGCGCCGACTGCGGCGCGCGCAGCCCGGAAGACGCCGCGCTGCACCGGGAACTGGGCGCGCTGACGGCGCATGCGCGGGCGCAGTTCGAGCAGGCGCTGGAGCGGGTGGCCGACCGCGAGGGTCTCAGCGCGACTTGAGCGCGGCAGGCTCGGGCGGCGCGGCCAGCCAGCGCTGCAGCGTGGTGGCGACCACCTCGCTGCTGAGCAGGTCGAGATGCCCGAGTGACGGCACCACGCAGTGCCGCTCGGCGGGAATGTCCAGGCTGCGTTGCAGGTCGCGGTGGCGGCCCAGCGCGCTGTCCAGCGGCACCAGGCCGTCACCGAGCAGGCGGGTCTTCAACGGTGCCTCGGGCGCGCCCAGCGTCGCGGCCACGGCCCAGCAGCGCAGGTGCGGCGGCAGCGGCGCCTCGTCGGCCGGCAGGCCGTGGCGCAGGTCGGTGATGCCGGCGCTGCGGATGCGGCCCAGGCGGGCCAGCGGCGCGGCATAGGGCGTCGCCCCCAGCAGCAGATCGACTCCGTGGCCGGCGCGTTCCAGCGGTGCGCCCAGGTGCGGCGTGCCCAGGAACACCAGGTCCTGCAGCCGTGCCGGCCAGCGCAGGCCCCGCGCGGCGGCCTGCTGCAGCGCGCTGCGCAGCACCAGGCCGCCCATGCTGTGGCCGATGGCCACGCAGCGCTGCAGCGGCACCGGCCAGCGGTCGAGCAGGTCCTCGAGCTGCAAGGCCAGGTCCCGGCCGTTGTCGGCGATGGCGCGGCCGCTGTTGTAGCGCAGCGCCACCGGCGTGAAGCCCAGCGTGCGCGCCAGCCAGGCGCCGTGGTCGTGTCCCTTGCGCAGCCACTGGCCGTCGTGCATGCACAGGCCGTGCACCTGCAGCAGCAGTGCCGGGCCGGCGTCCGCCAGCGCGCCAGGCGTGCTGACGTCCTGGCCGTGGACACGCAGTGTCATGGGCGTGGCCAGCGGGTTGCCGCTGGCTGCGAGGTGGTCGCCGAGCACGCCGTTCAGCGCCGCCAGCAGCGCGTCGCGCTCGGCGCTCGGTGCGCCCGGGCGCAGCAGTTGCGGCTCCACCAGGCGCAGCAGCGCGTCGACGCTGCCGCCCACCAGCTTCGTGACACCGTGGATGCTGCGGTAGACGAGGCCGGTGATGCCGGTGGTGCGCTCGCCGGCACGCACCGGCAGGCCGGGCGGGCTGGCGATGCGCGCATGCAGGGCCTCCACCAGGTCCACCAGGCCGGCCGTGGCGTCGGTGGCCAGGCGCGCGGCGCCGCGCAGGTGGGCGCCGTGCGGAGTGGCGGGGGCCGCAGCGGCGCCGGGCGCAGCGGCCGGTGTCGCGTCGGGCGGGGCAGGGGTGTCGGGGTGCATGCGGCGCAGTGTGACAGCGCCGCGGATCAGGCCGGCGGTGTCCGCGCGGGCCACGTGGCCAGCAGCAGCCCGGCCAGCGCCAGCGCGAACGCGGCAGCGTGGCCGGCGCCGAACGGTTCACCGAGGAAGAACACGCCCACCAGCGCGGCACTCACCGGCAGCAGCACGCTGAAGACGCCGGCCTGCGGCGCCGGCACGTGGCGCAGGCCCTGCATCCACAGCCACACCGTCACCATGCTGGCGGCCAGCGCGTAGAACACGAGCAGCCCCCACATCGGCGGCGCCACCGCGGCGAAGTCGAACTGCAGCGCCTGCCACAGCCCCAGCGGCGTCACCAGCACCAGGCCCCACAGGTTGATCAGCGCACTGATGCGCCGCGGCGAGACGTTGCCGGTGAGGCGCTTGCCGATCACCACGTAGCAGGCCTCGCACACCACCGCCACCAGAAGCAGCGCGTAGCCCCACCACGGCGCGCTGGCCGATGCGTCGCCCGCAGGGGCCTTGGCCAGCGCCAGCAGCGCGATGCCGAGCACCGCGCAGGCGATGGCGGCGAGCACGCGCGCCGTGATGCGCTCGCGCAGGAACAGCCACGACAGCAGGGCCACAGCGGCCGGGATCGCCGCCATCACCACGCCCGCCGCCAGCGCCGACGTGGCCTGCACGCCGAAGAGCATGCAGATCGAGAACAGGAAGTTGCCGAGGAAGCTCTCCCAGAACAGCAGCCCGCGGTCGTGCCGCGACAGCGCGGGCTCGGACGGCCCGCGCCGCACCCAGTGGACCATCGCGACGGCGGCGATGCCGAAGCGCAGCCAGGCCAGCAGGAACACCGGAAAGGCCACCACCAGCAGCTTCGACAGGCCCACGTACACGCCCACCAGCGCCATGCTGGCCATCAGGCTGGCATAGGCGAGCAGCGGGACCGCAGGCGGCCCGCTCGCAGCAGACGATGGCGCCGTCATTCAGAACTGCGCCGCATAGCGCTGCAGCTCCCAGTCGCTGACATGGCGCGCGTAGGCGGTCCACTCGGCCCGCTTCAGGCGCACGAATTCCGAGGCCAGCGCGGGGCCCAGCGCGCCGCAGACGACGCCGTCGGCTTCCAGCGCCGTGACGGCCTCGTCCAGCGACTGCGGCAGCACGCCGATGCCGCGCGCGCGGATCTGCGCCAGGCTCAGCGCAAAGAGATCGTCGGTGCAGGCCAGGCCCGGGTCGAGCCCGCGTTCGATGCCGTCGATGCCCGCCGCCACCAGGCCGGCGGTGGCCAGGTACGGGTTGGCGCTGGCATCGGGCAGCCGCCACTCGAAGCGGCCGGGCAGCGTGCGCACGAGCGCGGTGCGGTTGTTCGGGCCGTGCGCCACGTAGGCCGGCGCCCAGGTGGTGCCCGACAGCGACTCGCCCACCGTCAGCCGCTTGTAGGAATTGACCGTGGGCGCGGCCAGCGCGGCCAGCGCAGGGGCATGGGCCAGCACGCCGGCGATGAAGGCGCGTGCCACGCCGTCTGCCGGCGCTGCGCCGCGCCACAGCGAGGCGTGGACGTGCATGCCGCTGCCGGGCTGGTTGGCGAAGGGCTTGGGCATCATCGAGAACACCAGCCCGTGCTGCTCGGCGACGGCCTGTGCCGCCACCTTGAACAGCATCAGGCGGTCGGCGCTGGCCAGCGCGTCGCCGTAGGCATAGTTCAGCTCGTACTGCCCGTGCGCGTCTTCGTGGTCGATCTGCAGCACGTCCAGGCCGCAGGCCAGCAGGTGGCTGGTCAGCGTCTGCAGCAGGCCCTGCTGGCGCAACAGCGACTGCAGGTCGTAGCTGGGCTTGTCGAGCCGGTCGTGCGCGTCGGCGGGCACGAAGCCCGCGCCCTCGCGCCGCAGCAGGAAGAACTCGGGCTCGATGCCGGTGCGCAGTTGCAGGCCCAGCTTCGCCAGCCGCGCCAGCGCGCGGCGCAGCACCTGGCGCGGGCAGGCGTCGAAGGGCTGGCCGTCGACGAAGCCGTCGCCGACGATGCGTGCCACGCCCGGCAGCCAGGGCAGCGGCTGCGCCGTGCTGGCGTCGCCGCGCGCGTGGTATTCGGAGCGCGGCCCGCTGCGCGGCAAGCCCGTGCCCCAGATCGACGGTCCGGCGAAGCCCGCGCCGTCGTTCAGCACGCTGTCCAGGTGCGTCAGCGGCACCAGCTTGCCCTTGGCCACGCCGTGCACGTCGGTGAACTGCACGAGCAGGCTGTGCACGCCCGCGGCGCGCAGGCTCTCCTGCAGCGCCGTCATGCCGGGGTCGATCCGCAGCCAGGTGGTCTTCAGCTCGGTGTACTTGTCGAAGGCGTGCAGGCTCTTGTCGCGACCGTTGCCGCTTTGCTTGTAGCCGCCGAAGGGCACCGTGATGTCGTCCTCGTCGTACTGGTTCACGTGCACGGTGCCGGCGCGCAGCGCACGGGCCACGCGGTGGGCGCGGTTGATGTTGTCGGACCACACGCTGGCCTGCAGGCCGTAGGCGCTGTTGTTGGCCAGCTGCACGGCCTCGGCCTCGTCGCGGAAGCGGATGACGCTGAGCACCGGGCCGAAGATCTCGTCGCGCGCGATCGACATGCCATTGGCCACTCCGTCGAACACCGTCGGCTCGACGTAGTAGCCGCCGGTGTCGGTGCGCACGCGGCGGCCGCCGGCCACGCAGCGCGCGCCTTCACCCTGACCGGCCTCGATGAAGCCGAGCACGGTGCGCAGCTGCGTCTCGTCGACCAGCGCGCCCATCACGGTGCCGGCGGCCAGCGGGTCGGCCGGCTGGTACTGCGGCACCTGGGCCACCACGCGCGCGACGAAGTCGTCCGCGATGCCTTCGTGCACCAGCACGCGCGACGGTGCGTTGCAGCTCTCGCCCTGGTTGAAGAACATGCTGCCGGCCACCGTCTCGGCGGCGCGCTGCAGGTCGGCGAAGTCGGGGAACACGAGCACCGCCGACTTGCCGCCGAGCTCGTTGTACACGCGCTTGAGGTTGCTGCGGCCGGCGCAGTCGAGCATGCGCCGGCCCACGCGCGTGCTGCCGGTGAAGCCGATCGCATCGACGTCCATGTGCATCGCCAGCGCCTCGCCGGCCTCGGGCCCGAAGCCCGGCACCACGTTGAACACGCCCGGCGGCACGCCGGCCTCCACCGCCAGCTCGGCCAGGCGCAGGGCCGTCAGCGGGCTCTTCTCGCTGGGCTTGAGCACCACCGAGTTGCCGCTGGCGAGCGCCGGCCCGAGCTTCCAGGCGGCCATGATCATCGGGTAGTTCCAGGGCACGATGACGCCGACCACGCCCATCGGCTCGCGCGTGATCAGTGCCAGCGCGGTGTCGGCGGTGGGCGCGATCTCGTCGTAGACCTTGTCCACGGCTTCGGCGTACCAGGCGATGCAGCGCGCGGTGCTGGGCACGTCGACGCTGAGCGAGAAGCGGATCGGCTTGCCCATGTCCAGCGTCTCGAGCAGCGCGAGTTCGTCGCGTGCGGCCAGGATCTTGTCGGCGAAGCGCTGCAGGATCTTCTTGCGCACCGCCGGCGCCATGCCGGCCCAGCGGCGGTCGGCGAAGGCGGCGCGCGCGCTCTTCACCGCGGCGTCGATGTCGGCGGCACGGCCGCGCGCGATGCCGCCGAGCAGGCGGCCGTCGATGGGCGAGCGCTTGTCGAAGCGCTCGCCGCTGGCGCTGTCGTGCCGCGTGCCGTCGATGACGGCGCGGCCATCGATGACCAGCGCGGCGGCGCGGGCGTGCCAGTCGGGGGCTACGGCAGAAGAGGAGATCGGGGCAGTCATCGCGCAGGGCCTTTCGCGGCAGTGCCGCCAAGCCCGGGGCGTGCTGCCCCGGGGCTCAGAAACTGTAGCCGATGGCGAAGCTGATCTGCGGCAGTGCGCGCAGCTTGCCGACGCCTTCGCGCAGCTCGGCGAGCTCCTTGTCCAGGTCTTCCTGCGACACGTTGCCGGCATTGGGGCCCGACAGTGCCGCCGTCAGCTTGGCGCGGCCGATGCTGGCGCCCAGGTCGGCCGAGAAGCGCAGGCCGCTGCCCATCTGGTGGCCCCAGCCCAGGCCGATGTAGGGCGTGCTGTCGGGGAACTTCACCTGCACGTCCAGGCGGTCGTCGGCGGTGGTGGTGTAGGTGGTGTCGCCGATGGTCAGCGTGCCGCCGGCGCCGGTGGCGCGCAGGTCGAGCTGGTACTTGTTGAACGTGACGCCGGTGGTGAGGCGGAAGCCACCCTGCAGCGGGTACCAGTCGGCCAGCAGGGCCGCGCGCTGTGCACGCAGCTTGCCGTTGTAGTCGATGCCTTCCTCGGTGGTGTTCTCGTCGCGCTTGCCCAGCGTCACGAAGTCGCCGCGCAGCGTGAAGCTGGTGTTCAGCGGCACGGCGACGCCCAGGCCGACGCCGGGCAGGCCGATCTGGCCGTAGAGCTCGGTGGCGTGGGCGGCGGGCAGGGCGGTCAGGGCCAGAGAGAGGGGGGCCAGGAGGCGCGGCAGATGCATGGTGAGTCTCTTGGAGTTGGGAACGAACTCCGGATGATGTGGCGCTGCGCCGCACCCCATGCCCCGAAAAGCGGCGCGGCCAGCGTGCTGTTCGCACGCTGGCCGCGCCGGGGGCGTTGCCTGCTGCCGGGACTGCCGCTGCGGCAGCCGCGGCAGGGGCGTCAGAAGCTCACGACCATCGAGGCGCCGAAGAGATGGTTGCTCTTCTTGTAGCCGTTGAGGTTGGCACCCTTGTAGTGTCCGAACACGGGCTGGTCCGAGCCGTCGTAGCGGTACTCGATCTTGAAGATGGAGTTCTCGTCGAACAGGTAGTTCATGCCCAGGCTGAGCGCGTAGCGGTTGGCGCCGGTCGACTCGCCCTTGGCGAAGCTGCCGTCCTCCAGCACGCCGCGGCCGATGCCGTTGGCGTCGTCGTCGAAGCTGTAGCCCAGCAGGCCGCCGCCGTTCTTCTTGTTGTCGATGTAGTCGGCGCGCAGCACGGCTTCCAGGCGCGGCGTGACCTTGTAGGCGGTGGTCATCGACAGACCCCACCACTGGGCGTCGCGCAGCTGGCCGTCGCTGTTGAAGATGGCTGCCTGCTTCTGCTGGCCGTAGCTGACCTGGCCGAACAGCGACCAGTCGCCGCGGATGTAGTAGGCGTCGAACTCCAGCAGGTTCAGCATGGTGTTCTTGCCGGCGCTGTCGAAGCCCGTCTCGGTGCTCGGGTCCAGCGGGTCGGTCAGGTAGGTGCCGTCGGCGGCGTAGTTGTAGCCCTTGCCGTGCAGGCCGGTGAAGCCGAAGCCGTCGAACTCGCCCTTGGAGTAGTCGACGCGGTAGACGAACACCGGCGACTTGTTGCCCGGGGTCTCGCGCGCGGTGTTGAAGTTGGCCAGGCCCACGCGGGCCCACCACTTGCCGCTGGTCAGGTCGAGCATGGCGCCGGTGTAGGCCGTGGGCGCCATGAAGTCGAACAGCAGGTTGTGCGTGATCAGCTTGTTCGCCGCCGGCAGCGTGTATTCGTAGCCGGTCCAGTCCGGGATCTGGCCCAGCCACAGTCGCGTCTGCAGGTCGGTCAGCGGGATCGACACCGACGCCTCGTGGATGATCGAGCCGCCGTTGACCAGTGCGCCGGTGCCGCGCTCGGGCGCCAGCGTCAGCTTCCAGCGGCTGCCGCCTTCGGTCTCCTTCTCGAAGTCGATCACGGCCATGCCGAAGTACGAGTTGTCGTACGTGTAGCGCGCGTCGCCGTTGTTCAGGAACACGAACGAGGCGTTGTCCTGCGCCTTGTTGTAGATGTAGGTCGGGTCCATCTGGCCGCTGATCTTCAGGCCCTTGAACCCCTGGTCGGTGAAGTTGTCCTGCAGCGCCTCGGTCTTCACCGAGATGCGGTTGAGCTCGCGCGCCTGCTCGGGGGTCATGCCCCATTGGCCCGCGGCAGGCGCCGCCGGCGCCGCCGTGGAGCCGCCCAGCTTCTTCTCCAGTTCGGTGACCTTGTCGCGCAGCGCGCGCAGTTCCTTCAGCAGCTCTTCGTTGCTCTGCGCCGCAGCCGGGAAGGCCGCCGCCAGGGCCAGGGCGAGCAGGGTGGGGCTGATGGTCTTCATCGGGGTTCTCTCCTCTGTGAATCTGCGGTTCAGGCCCGCGCCGCGGCGGCCAGGTCCAGCGTGCGCTGGCGTTCGGCGCGCGCAATCATGTAGCTGGCGATCAGCACGCCGATGGCGACGACGACGACGGTGATCGTGGCGATGGCGTTGACGCTGGGATTCAGGCCCAGCTTGGCGCGCGAGAAGATCACCAGCGGCATCGTCGTCGAGCCGGGGCCCGACAGGAAGTTGGACAGCACGACGTCGTCGAGCGAGATCGTGAAGGTCAGCAGCCAGGCCGAGGCCAGCGACTGCGCGATCATCGGCAGCGTCACCAGCCAGAACACCTGTGCCGGGCGCGCGCCCAGGTCCATCGCGGCTTCTTCCAGCTGCGGGTTCAGCTCCTGCAGCCGCGCCTGCACCACCACGGTGGCGTAGGCCATGCCCAGCAGCAGGTGACCGAGCCAGATCGTCATCATGCCGCGCTCGGGGAAGCCCAGGGCGCGCTGCACGCTCACCAGCATCAGCAGCAGCGACAGGCCCACCACGACCTCGGGCATCACCAGCGGCGCGGTGACCATGCCCGAGAACACCGTGCGGCCGCGGAAGCGCTTGTACTTCACCAGCACGAAGGCTGCGAGCGTGCCCATCACCACCGAGCCGCAGGCGGTGAGGAAGGCGATCTTCAGGCTCAGCCACAGGCCGGCGACGATCTCGCCGTCGCTCAGCAGCGCCTGGTACCACTTCAGCGTGAACCCGCGCCAGCTGTTGGGCAGCGGCGAGTCGTTGAACGAATACACCACCAGCGCCACGATGGGCAGGAACAGGAAGGCGTAGCCCGCGCCCAGCCAGGCGCGGCCGAACCACTGGTTGAACTTCGAGGCCTTCATGCGGGGCGCCTCATCGCCGCTGCTCCTGCGCCTCGGCCTGGTACTTGTTGAAGATGGCCAGCGGCACGATGATCAGCAGGATCATCACCACCGCCACGGTCGAGGCCATCGGCCAGTCGTTGTTCGAGAAGAACTCGTCCCAGATCACGCGGCCGATCATCAGCGTCTCGGGCCCGCCCAGCAGTTCGGGGATGACGTACTCGCCGACGCACGGGATGAACACCAGCATCGCGCCGGCGATGATGCCGGCCTTCGACAGCGGCACCGTGATCTTCCAGAACGCCACCCAGGGCGAGGCGCCGAGGTCGGCCGCCGCTTCCAGCAGGCGCAGGTCCATCTTCGCCAGGTTGGCGTACAGCGGCAGGATCATGAAGGGCAGGTAGGTGTAGGTCATGCCCAGCACCAGCGAGAACGGCGTGTTCATCAGCTTGCCCGGGGCCGAGATCAGCCCCAGCGACAGCAGCGCCTGGTCGAGCCCGGTGCCGATGACGAGATCGGCCACGGCGCCGTTCTCGCTGAGCAGGCCCTTCCAGGCGTACACGCGCAGCAGGAACGAGGTCCAGAACGGCAGCATCACCAGCATCAGCAGCGCCGGCTGCACGCTGCTCTTCGCGCGCGCCATGAAGTAGGCGAACGGATAGCCGATCAGCAGGCACAGCACCGTGGTCGCGGCTGCGTACTTGACGCTGCTGAGGTAGGTCTGGAAATACAGGTTGTCCTCGGCCAGGAACAGGTAGTTCGACAGCTTCAGCTGCAGCGCGAGCACGCCGTCCTGGTAGCTCAGCACGTCCTTGAACGTGACGGCCTCCATCTCCGAGACACTGATCTTGCCGACGATCAGGAACGGAAAGAGGAAGAAGACCAGCAGGAACAGGAAGGGCGCGGCGATCACCAGCCGCCGGCCAGTGAACCAGTGCTTCAGGCGGAGCACGGCGGCGCTCACTGTGTCAGCACGACGTGGGCCGAGCGCGACCAGTGCGCCCAGACCTCGTCGCCCCAGGTGAGCTCGTCGTCGCGGTGGCGCTGCGTGTTGGCCACGCTGACCTTGAGCAGCGCGCCGCTGGCCAGCACGACATGGAAGACCGTGAAGCTGCCGAAGTAGGCGATCTCCTTGATCTTGCCGCGCGCGGTGTTGAACTCGCTCAGCTCGCCCTGCGGCGCGTGGCGCGCGAGGTGGATCTTCTCGGGGCGCAGCGCCACCGTGACCGGCATGCCCTCGGTGCCGGTGATGCCGTGGCCCACGTAGTGACGGCAGTCGGCGCTGGTGATGACGACGTGGTCGGGCTCGTCCACCGTCAGCGTGCCGTCCATCAGGTTGACGTTGCCGATGAAGTCGGCCACGAAGCGCGTCGCCGGCGTCTCGTAGATCTCGCTCGGCGGGCCGACCTGCAGGAAGCGGCCCTCGCTCATGATGGCGATGCGGCTGGCCATGGTCATGGCCTCTTCCTGGTCGTGCGTGACCATCACGCAGGTCACGCCGACCTGCTCGATGATGTTCACGAGCTCGATCTGCGTCTGCTCGCGCAGCTTCTTGTCGAGCGCGCCCAGCGGCTCGTCGAGCAGCAGCAGCTGCGGCTGCTTGGCCAGGCTGCGCGCCAGCGCGACGCGCTGCTGCTGGCCGCCGGAGAGCTGGTGCGGCTTGCGCTGCGCGAACTTGCCCAGCTGCACCAGCTTCAGCATGGCTTCGACCCGCTCGGCCACCTGCGCCTTCGGCAGGCCTTCGCGCTTGAGCCCGAACGCGATGTTCTCCCACACGCTGAGGTGCGGGAAGAGCGCGTAGCTCTGGAACATCATGTTCATCGGCCGCTCGTAGGCCGGCAGGCTGGCGAGGTCGACCCCGCCGAGCACGATGCGCCCGGAGGTCGGCGTCTCGAAGCCCGCCAGCATGCGCAGCAGCGTGCTCTTGCCGCAGCCCGACGGGCCCAGCAACGCGAAGATCTCGCCCTTGGCGATGTCGACGTTGGCGTTGTTGACGGCCTTGTAGCCGTTGAAGTCCTTGACGACGCCCTGGATCTGCAGGAAGGCCTTGTCGCCGGCAGCAGCCACCACCATGACGATCAGAGGCCCGTCTTGAACGAGGTGAACGTGCGCGTCATCAGGCGGCGCATGTCGTTGTTCAGCGCGTCCGGCGCGACCATCCGGGCCATGTCGGCGGCGTTCAGGAACACCGTCGGATTGCTCGCCACCTCGGGCTTGACGAACTTCTTCGACTCGGCGTTCGGGTTGGCGTAGAAGACCTTGTTGGTCAGCGACGCATGCACCTCGGGACGCAGGATGTAATTGATGAACTTCTGCGCATTGCCCGGGCGCGGGGCGTCGGCGGGGATCACCATCACGTCGAAGAACAGGATGCCGCCGTTCTTCGGGATCAGCGCCTGGATGTTCTGGCCGGTCTTGCCGTCGATGGCGCGCTGGCGGGCGATGTTGATGTCGCCCGACCAGCCGAGGGCGACGCAGATCGAGCCGTTGGCCATGTCGTTGATGTAGCCCGACGAGCTGAACAGCGTCACGTGCGGACGCACGGACTTGAGCACGCGCGCGGCGGCGGCGTAGTCGCCGGTGGCCTTGCTGAAGGGCGGCTTGCCCAGGTAGTGCAGCGCGGCCGGCACCACCTCGGTGGCGCTGTCGAGCATGCTGACGCCGCAGCTCTTGAGCTTGCTGACGTACTCGGGCTTGAAGATCAGGTCCCAGGCGTTGTCGGGCATCGGCATGCTGCCCAGCGCGGCCTTCACCTTGTCGACGTTGATGCCCACGGTGGTGAAGCCCCAGAGCCAGTTCACCATGTGCTCGTTGCCCGGGTCGATCGTGGCCAGCTGCGCCTGCAGCGCCGGGTCGAGATTCTTCAGGTTCGGGATCTGGCCCTTGTCGAGCTTGCGCAGCAGGCCGCCGTCGAGCTGCAGCTTGGCCCAGTTCGACGACGGCACGACGATGTCGTAGCCCGTCTTGCCCGCCACCAGCTTGGCGTGCACGATCTCGTTGTTGTCGAAGTTGTCGTAGCGGACCTTGATGCCGGTTTCCTTCTCGAAATTCCGGATCGTGTCTTCGGCGATGTAGTCGGACCAGTTGTAGATGTTGAGGACCTTCTCCTCCTCCTGGGCGAACACCGATGTTCCGGCCAGCAGGCCCACGACAGCCGCGGCCGACGCGACGACAGACTTCAAGCTCATGAGGGAACCTCCAGGGGGGGACGAATGTTTGTTGGGGGGCGAGTCTAAGACAGCCAGCCGCCGGCCCGGGCGTCGGCCAGCGTCAGGTCCAGGCAGCGGCGGATCAGCGCCATCATCTCGTCGATCTGCGTGCGCGTGATCACCAGCGGCGGCGCGATGATCATGCGGTCGCCGACGGCGCGCATGATCAGGCCCTCGCGGAAGCAGTGGCCGCGGCAGACCATGCCGATCTCGCGCGACTCCGGGAAGGGCGTGTTCTTCGCCTTGTCCTGGATCAGCAGGATCGCGCCCATCAGGCCGCAGGTCTCGGCGTCGCCCACCAGGGGGTGGTCGCGCAGCGCGGCGAACTGCGCCGCCAGGTACGGGCCGACGTCGTCGTGCACGTGCTCGACCAGGCGCTGCTCGCGGATGAGACGGATGTTCGCCAGCGCCACTGCGCAGGCCACCGGGTGGCCGCTGTAGGTGTAGCCATGGTTGAACTCGCCGCCTTGTTCGACCAGCACCTTGGCGATGCGGTCCCCGACCATCACGCCGCCCAGCGGCACGTAGCCGCTGGTCACGCCCTTGGCGAAGGTCATCAGGTCCGGCCGGAAGCCCAGGGTCTCGCAGCCGAACCAGCGGCCGGTGCGGCCGAAGCCGCAGATGACCTCGTCGCTGACCAGCAGCACGCCGTACTTGTCGCAGATGCGCTGGATCTCGGGCCAGTAGGTCGCCGGCGGGATGATGACGCCGCCCGCGCCCTGCACGGGCTCGCCGATGAAGGCCGCCACCCGCTCGGGGCCGACGGCGAGGATCTTGTCTTCGAGCCAGCGTGCGGCGACGAGCCCGAACTCGTCGCGGCTCATGCCCTTGCCGTGTTCGAACCAGTACGGCTGCTCGATGTGCGTGATGTCGGGAATCGGCAGCCCGCCCTGCGCGTGCATGCCGCTCATGCCGCCCAGCGAGGCGCCGGCCATCGTGCTGCCGTGGTACGCGTTGTGGCGGCTGATCAGCACCTTGCGCTGCGGCTGGCCGAGCAGGTCCCAGTAGCGCCGCACCATGCGCACCACGGTGTCGTTGCCTTCCGAGCCCGAGCCACTGAAGAACACGTGCTGGAACTGCGGCGGCGTCACCTCGGCCAGGAGCTCGGCCAGTTCGATGGCCGGCGGCGTGGCGGTCTGGAAGAAGGCGTTGTAGAAGGGCAGCTGCTGCATCTGCCGCGTGGCCGCGTCCACCAGCGCCTGCTGGCCATAGCCGACGTTCACGCACCACAGGCCGCTCATCGCGTCGAGGATCTTGTGGCCGTCGCTGTCCCAGAGGTAGATGTTGTCGGCGCGCTCGATGATGCGCGCGCCCTTCTTCGCCAGGCCCTGGAAGTCGGTGAAGGGGTGCAGGAAGTGGGCCGCGTCGGCGGCCTGCCAGTCCTGGGTGGTGCGTTGCATCGTCATCTCCTCAGACATGGAGCAAGAGGTGTTCCCGCTCCCAGGGCGAGATGACCTTCATGAACTCGGCGTACTCGATCTCCTTCACCTCGCTGTAGACGGTGACGAAGGACGCCCCCAGCACTTCCGCGAGGTCGGTCTCGGCGCGCAGCAGGCTCAGCGCCTCGCCCAGGCTGCGCGGCAGCTGGAAGTCGCCCAGGTAGGCGTCGCCCTTGCACTCGGGGCTGGGCTCGATGCGGTTCTTGATGCCCAGGTAGCCGCAGGCCAGCGTGGCCGCCAGCGCCACGTAGGGGTTGGCGTCGGCGCCGATGACGCGGTTCTCGACCCGGCGCGCCGACGGCGTGGCGACCGGGCTGCGGATGCCGACGGTGCGGTTGTCGGTGCCCCACTGGATGTTGATGGGCGCGGCATTGCTGCGCACCAGGCGGCGGTAGCTGTTGACGTAGGGCGCGAACAGCGCCATCGCCGCCGGGATGTACTTCTGCAGCCCGCCGATGTACCAGAAGAACTCCTGCGACGGCGTGCCGTCGGGGTTGCTGAAGATGTTGTGGCCGCTCTTCTTGTCGACGACGCTGGTGTGCACGTGCATGGCGCTGCCGGGTTCGCCGGCAATGGGCTTGGCCATGAAGGTGGCAAACATGTCGTGGCGCATCGCGGCCTCTCGCAGCGTGCGCTTGAAGAAGAACACCTCGTCGGCCAGGTTCAGCGGGTGGGCGTGGAAGAAGTTGATCTCCATCTGCCCGGCACCGACCTCGTGGATCAGCGTGTCGACGTTCAGCTCCATCTTCTCGCAGTAGGCGTAGACGTCCTCGAACAGCGGGTCGAACTCGTTCACCGCGTCGATGCTGTAGGCCTGGCGCGAGGTCTCGGCGCGACCGCTGCGCCCGATGGGCGCCTTCAGCGGCACGTCGGGGTCGGCGTTGCGCGCCACCAGGTAGAACTCGAGTTCGGGGGCGACCACCGGGTCCCAGCCTTCGGCCGCGTACAGCTCGCAGACGCGGCGCAGCACCGAGCGGGGCGCGAAGGGCACGATGGCGCCATGCTTGTCGAAGCAGTCGTGGATGACCTGCGCCGTCGGGTCCGTGGCCCACGGCACGATGCGCACCGTGCTCGGGTCCGGGCGCAGGTGCATGTCCTGGTCGGTCGGGCTGATGACGTCGTAGTACGGGCCCTCGTCGGGGAATTCGCCGGTCACGCCCATCGCCACCACGGCCTCGGGCAGCCGCATGCCGCGGTCTTCGGTGAATTTCTGGCGCGGCAGGATCTTGCCGCGCGCCACGCCGGTGAGGTCGGGCACGAGGCACTCGATCTCCGTGACGCGGTTCTTGTCGAGCCACTGTTCCAGCTCGCCGAATGTGAATGGTTCTCGGACCATCATGGTGCACCTGTCGTTGTCGGTCGCTGCGCCGCTGGGGTGTGCGGCGCGGAAGAATCCCCGTGTTGCCTAGACCGTGGAGCGACGAGGCAAGGGGCCGCGCACCTTGTCGCGGTAGACGCGCACGGCGACGCCGAAGGCGTTGAACAACTGCACCGAGACCGGGTTGCCGGCGGCGCGCCACTCGGGGTGCCACTGCACGCACAGGTTGAAGCCTGGTGCGGCGGGCTGCGTGAAGGCCTCGACCAGGCCGTCCGGCGCGACGGCCTCGACGCGCAGGCCGGGCGCCAGCGCCTTGATGCCCTGGCCGTGCACCGAATTGACCTCGAAGCTGGCGCGGCCGGTGATCTGCGCGAGCAGCCCGCCCGGCACCACGTCCACCGGGTGCGACAGGCCGTACTGCACCTCGGCCGGCTCGCCTTCCGGCGCGCGGTGGTCGTTCAGCCCGGGCTGCTCCTGCACCGCCTGGTGCAGCGTGCCGCCGAGCGCCACGTTCATCTCCTGCGTGCCGCGGCAGATGGCGAGCAGCGGCACGCCGCGCGCCAATGCGCGGCGGATCAGCGGCAGCGTCCAGGCGTCGCGCTCGGGATCCAGCGGCAGCGCAGGGTCGTGCACGGCCTCGCCGAAGTGCGACGGGTGCACGTTCGACGGCGAGCCGGTCAGCAGCACGCCGTCGGCCAGGTCGAGCAGGGCGTCGATCTGCTCGGCCGGCACCGGCGGCGCGATCAGCGGCAGCGCGCCTGCCAGCCGCACGCCGTCGACGTACTTGCGGCCGGCGATGTGGAAGGGGTGGTCGCCGAGCTGGCGGTTGCAGCTGGTGACGAGGACGGTCGGTGGGTTGCTCATGGGGTGGTGTTCAGCCCAGCAGATCGCGCAGCCTATACCAGGCCATGCCGAGCACCAAGGCGGGCGTGCGCAGCAGCGCGCCGCCGGGGAAGGGCCGGTGGCGCAGGCGCGCGAAGACGTCGAAACGGCGCGCGTCGCCGGCCATCGCCTCGGCCACGACGCGCCCGGCCAGGCCGGTGAGCGCCAGTCCGTGGCCCGAGAAGCCCTGCAGGTAGTAGACGTTCGCGGCGCTGCCTGCGGCAGCGGGCAGGCGGCCGAAGTCGGGGGCACGGTTCATCGAGATGTCGACGAAGCCGCCCCAGGCGTAGTCGACACGGGTGCCGGCGAGCTGCGGGAAGGTGTGCACCATGCGCCGCCGCATGCTCTCGGCCAGGTTGGCCGGGGTCATGGTGCTGTAGCTGACGCGGCCGCCGTACAGCATGCGCTGGTCGTTGGTGGTGCGGAAGTAGTCGAGCACGAAGTTGGTGTCGCAGACGGCGGAGCGGCTGGGGATCAGGCTGTCGGCCACGGCATCGGGCAGCACCTCGCTGCACGCAATGTACGTGCCGACCGGCATGATGCGCGGCTCGAGCTGCGGCGCGATGCCATGCAGGTAGACGTTGCCTGCCAGCAGCACCTGGCGTGCGCGCAGCGTGCCGCCGGCCGTGCGCAGCACCGGCGCCGCACCCTGCTGCAGCGCCTGCACCGGCGTGTGTTCGTGGATGCGCACGCCGGCCGCCGCGGCTGCGCGCGCCAGCCCCAGCGTGTACTTCAGCGGGTGCAGGTGGCCCGAGCGTGGGTCGTGGATGCCGCTGTGGTACCGCGGGCTCGCGATCCAGCGGCCCACGTCGGCCGCCGCCACGCGCTGCAGCGGGTAGCCGTAGACGCTGCCGATGCGCTCGGCCCAGGCGGCCAGGCCGGCGCCCTTGCGCGCGTTGGTGGCCAGGCCCAGATAGCCATCGCGCCAGTCGCAGGCGATGCCGTGTGCCGCGATGCGCTCGCGCAGCAGGTCCAGCGCCTCGATCGACATGGCCCACACGCGCCTGGCTTCGTCGAGCCCGAGCTGGCGCTCGATCTCGTCCTGGTCGCAGGCCAGGCCGTGGATGGCCTGGCCGCCGTTGCGGCCGCTGGCGCCCCAGCCGACCTCGTGGGCCTCGAGCAGCACCACGTCGAAGCCGCGCTGGCGCAGTTCCAGCGCCGCCGACAGGCCGGCCAGCCCGCCGCCGACGATGGCCACGTCGCAGGAGGCCGGCTGCCGCAGCGCGGGGAATCCCGGGCCGCGGTCCGCCGTCGCAGCGTAGTACGAGTGGCGGGCGAGTTCCTGGTCGGTGGCCAGCAAGGGCATGGGCCGGTCAGGCGGCCCGCCGCAAGGCGCCGCGCACCGTGTCGACGATCTGGTCGATGTGCGCGCGCTCGATGATCAGCGGCGGCGAGAAGGCCACGATGTCGCCGGTGGTGCGCATCATCACGCCCTTGTCGTAGCAGTCCAGGAAGACGCCGAACGCGCGCTTGGTGGGCTCGCCGGCGATGGGCTGCAGCTCGACGCCGCCGACCAGCCCGTAGTTGCGGATGTCGATGACGTTGGGCTCGCCGCGCAGCGAGTGCAGCTGCTCGGCGAAGTAGCCCTGCAGCTGCTGCGCGCGCGTGAGCAGGCCTTCGTCGGCATAGGTGTCCAGCGTGGCGATGCCGGCGGCACAGGCCAGCGGGTGCGCCGAGTAGGTGTAGCCGTGCAGGAACTCGATGGCCGTCTCGGGCCCGTTCATGAAGGCGTCGTGGATCTTCTGCTGCGCCAGCACCGCGCCCATCGGCACGCAGCCGTTGGTGATGCCCTTGGCCACGCACATCAGGTCGGGCGTGACGCCGAAGGTCTGCGCGGCAAAGGCGTTGCCGGTGCGGCCGAAGCCGGTGATGACCTCGTCGAAGATCAGCAGGATGCCGTGCTTGTCGCAGATGGCGCGCAGGCGGTCCAGGTAGCCCTTGGGCGGGATCAGCACGCCGGTGGAGCCGGCGATCGGCTCGACGATGACGGCCGCGATGGTGCTGGCGTCGTGCAGCGCCACCATGCGCTCGAGGTCGTCGGCCAGTTCGGCGCCGTGCTCGGGCTGGCCCACCGTGAAGGCGTTCTTCGCCGGGTCGTGCGTGTGGCGGATGTGGTCCACGCCGCCGAGCATGGTGCCGAACATCTTGCGGTTGGCGACCATGCCGCCCACCGAGATGCCGCCGAAGTTGACGCCGTGGTAGCCGCGCTCGCGACCGATCAGCCGCGTGCGCGAACCTTCGCCGCGCACGCGGTGGTAGGCGATGGCCATCTTCAGCGCCGTCTCCACGGCTTCGGAGCCCGAGTTGGTGAAGAAGACCTTGCGCATGCCCGGCGGTGCGATCTCCACCAGCCGGCTGGCCAGTTCGAAGGCCTTCGGGTGGCCCATCTGGAACGGCGGCGCGAAGTCCATCTCGGCCGCCTGGTCCTGGATCGCCTGCACGATCTTCGGCCGCGCATGGCCGGCGTTCACGCACCACAGGCCGGCCACGCCGTCGAGGATCTGGCGGCCCTTGTCGTCCCAGTAGTGCATGCCCGTGGCCTTGGTCATCAGGCGCGGTGCCTTCTTGAACTGGCGGTTGGCCGTGAAGGGCATCCAGTAGGCGTCGAGGTCCTTGTGCATGGCGGGGCTCCTGGGCGTGAAAGGCAGATCGTGCAGTCTAGTCAGGCGCGTGCGCAATGTGCGTGCGGGCTGCGGGTGGGAACACCCGGGTTGGCGGCATATCATGCGAAGCAACTTCTCTGCCACGACAGAAAATGCGAAACAGCGCCGATCTGCCGCAACTCGATGCGATGGACCGCGCCATCCTGGGCGAATTGCAGCGCGATGCGCGGCTCTCGAACGTGGACCTGGCGCAGCGGGTGCACCTGTCGCCCAGCGCCTGCCTGCGGCGCGTGAAGGCGCTGGAGGACAGCGGCGTGATCGCGCAGTACGTGGCGCTGCTGAACCCGCGCGCGGTGGGACGGCACGGTACCAGCTACACCATCGTGAACCTGGAAAGCACGCAGCCGGCCAAGCTGGAAGCCTTCGAGCAGGCGGTGAAGGCCACGCCCGAGATCCTGGACTGCTTCTACGTCGCCGGTGCCAACGACTACCTGGTGCGCTTCGCGTACCGCGACGCCGAGGACCTGGAGCGCTTCCACGCCGAGGTGCTGCCGCGCCTGCCCGGCGTGGTGCGCTCGAACTCGATGCTGGTGCTGCGCACCGTCAAGAAGACGACGGCCCTGGCCCTCTGACCGGGCGGCGCCGGCGCGGCCTCAGTTCGTGCGCTGGCTGGCGCCGCTCTGCAGCGCCGCCTGCTGCGCCTTGGCTGCCGGGTAGATCAGCGATTCCTCGAGCGCGATGTGCTCTTCGTAGAGCGCACGGAAGACCGGCAGCGCGTGGCGCAGCGTGACCAGGTCGTACCAGCTGTAGCCGGTGGCCACGGCCTCGATCTGCGGCGCCAGTTCCAGCCAGTCCTCTTCCAGCCAGCCGTGGTCCTGCTGCAGGCGCAGCACGTGCTGTGTCAGCGCGGCGTCGCCCTGGGCGAGCAGCGCCGGGAAGATGAAACGTTCCTCGTCGGCGTGGTGCTGGCGCGCCTGGCCGCTGAAGAAGCTGCAGATCTCGGCAGCGCTGGCGCGCGCCACGGCGTCGGGGCCGTTGTCGTCCAGATGCGCCAGCAGGGCGTCGAACTGGGTCAGCACCTCCATCACGCGCAGGTGCGTGCGGTCCAGCGCCTCGAAGGGCGGCAGCGGCGGTGCCGCGGGGCGGGCTGCGCGGCGTTGCGAAGGGTGGGCATTGGTGGGCATGGCCATGGCGACTCCTGCGTGCGATGGCCCATTCTTCGGCGGCACGGCGGCGCCATGTTGCGCCGCATCAAACGTTGCCCTCAGCGGGACGCGCCGCCTTGCGCGATGCGCCCGCAGAGGTAGGTCCAGACGAAGTTGGCGGCGGCGTAGCTGGTGAGCTCGGCGTGGTCGTAGGGCGGCGCCACTTCCACGCAGTCCATGCCCACGAACGGCAGGTCGGCCAGTTCTTCCAGCAGTGTCAGCACCTGGTTGGTGCTGAGCCCGCCGGGCTCGGGCGTGCCGGTGCCCGGTGCGAAGGCGGGGTCCAGGCAGTCGATGTCCAGGCTAAGGTAGACCGGCGGGTGGCCGTGCGCGGCCAGTCGTTCGCGGATCGCGCCGAGCACCGGCGCCAGCTGCGCCGCGTTGTCCAGGCCGCGCAGGTCGCGCGCGGTGAAGATCTGCCCGCCCTGGTCGCGCACGTGCTCGCGCGCGGCGCGCTCGCCGGCCGAGCGGATGCCGATCTGCGTGAAGCAGGCGTTCAGCACCAGCCCTTCCTGCAGCGCCTCGGCCACCCAGGTGCCGTGGCCGCTGGGCTCGCCGAAGTGGTCGGTCCAGGTGTCGCAGTGCGCGTCGAAGTGGATCACCGCCAGCGGCCGGCCGAGCCAGTCGCGGTAGGCGCGCAGCAAGGGCAGGGTGATGGAATGGTCGCCACCCAGCCAGGCCATGTGGTGGCGGCGCAGCAGCGGGCCGATCAGCGGCGCCATCGCGGCGCGCATGCCGGCCAGCGATGTGTTGGGCAGCGGCAGGTCGCCGGCGTCGCCCAGCAGGCCGAGCGGCGAGACGTCGAACAGCGGGTGCGTGCCGTCGCACAGCATGTGGCTGGCCTGGCGCAGCGCGCGCGGGCCGAAGCGCGCGCCGGGGCGGTTGGTGGTGCTGCCGTCCCACGCGATGCCGGCCACGGCGTAGGGCTGGTCGGTGGCTGGGTCGGCCTTCAGGAAGCGGGTGTCGGAGGTGAAGGCGAAGCTCGTCATCGTTGGGGCCTGGGGCACACTGCGGCGCACCATGATACGAAGCCGCCTGGCCCTCGCCATCGACATGCCGCCCGTGCTGGTGCTGCAGCACCTCTCGGCCGACGGGCCGGCGTACCTGGCCCACTGGCTGCGCATGCAGGGCATGCGCTTCGACGTGCGCAACACCGAGGCCGGGGATGTCTACCCGGACGCAGTGACCGGCTACGCAGCGCTGGCGATCCTGGGTGGCGAGATGAGTGCCAACGACCCGCTGCCGTCGCTGCGCCAGGCCGAACGCCTGCTGCTGCAGGCCATGGACCGCGGTGTGCCGGTGATCGGCCACTGCCTGGGCGGGCAGCTGATGGCCCGGGCGCTGGGCGCGCGCATCGTGGACGCGCCGGCACCCGAAGTCGGCTGGCAACCGCTGCAGGTGCTGGACAGCCCGGCGGCAGCGGCGTGGTTGGGCGCGCCCGGGCCGCGCACGGTGTTCCAGTGGCACTACGAGGCGTTCGAACTGCCCGCCGGGGCGGAACTGCTGGCGGGCAGCGCCGCCAGCCCGCACCAGGCCTTCGCCATCGGGCCGCATCTCGCGATGCAGTTCCATGTGGAAGTCGACGCCGAGAAGCTGGGCCGCTGGGTGCACGACGACGGCGCGCGCTACTGCCAGGCGCTGCTGGAGCACGCCACGGTGCAGGGCCCGCAGGAGATGCGGGCCGGCACGGCACGGCACCTCGCGCACCAGCAGGCGCTGGCCGATCGGGTCTACCGCCGGTGGCTCGGCGCCTGGATTTCCGAATAGCGGAATTCAGATTTCACAATGCGGCAGGAGGCCGTGCGGCGGCGCAGCAAAAATCACCATATGGAAGAAACGCGTTCCGTATCGTGCAATAATGTAACTAAGTCTTTGATTTATATGCGTTCTATCTTTTGTCTTATATAAGACAGAAGTCTTCACAAGCCTTGGAGACGGCGCTACGCTGAGGGCGTCTTGTACCTCTTCGTCACCAGGAGTCTTCCCATGAGCCAACCGACCCGTGAACAGCAGATCGCCGCCCTCGAAAAGGAGTGGGCCGAGAACCCGCGCTGGAAGGGCATCAGCCGCGGCTACACCGCCGCCGACGTCGTGCGCCTGCGCGGCTCGATGCCCATCGAGCACACGCTGGCCAAGCGTGGCGCCGAGAAGCTGTGGACGCTGATCAACACCGAGCCCTTCGTCAACAGCCTCGGCGCGCTGACGGGCAACCAGGCCATGCAGCAGGTGAAGGCCGGCCTGAAGGCCATCTACCTCAGCGGCTGGCAGGTCGCGGGCGACGCCAACAGCAACGGCGAGATGTACCCCGACCAGAGCCTGTACTCGGTGGACTCGGTGCCGAAGGTCGTCAAGCGCATCAACGCCACGTTCAAGCGCGCCGACGAGATCCAGTGGAGCGAAGGCAAGAACGACATCGACTTCTTCGCCCCGATCGTGGCCGACGCCGAAGCCGGCTTCGGTGGCGTGCTGAACGCCTTCGAGCTGATGAAGAGCATGATCGACGCCGGTGCCGCCGGCGTGCACTTCGAGGACCAACTCGCCGCGGCCAAGAAGTGCGGCCACATGGGCGGCAAGGTGCTGGTGCCGACCCGCGAGGCCGTGGCCAAGCTCGTGGCGGCGCGCCTGGCGGCCGACACCATGGGCGTGCCCACGATCCTGCTGGCCCGCACCGACGCCGAAGCCGGCGACCTGGTGACCAGCGACGTCGACGACAACGACAAGCCCTTCTGCACCGGCGAGCGCACCGTCGAAGGCTTCTTCCGCACCCGCAACGGCCTGGAGCAGGCCATCAGCCGCGGCCTGGCCTATGCGCCCTACGCCGACCTGATCTGGTGCGAAACCGGCAAGCCCGACCTGGCCTTCGCGAAGGCCTTCGCCGACGCGATCCACGCCAAGTTCCCGGGCAAGCTGCTGGCCTACAACTGCTCGCCGTCGTTCAACTGGAAGAAGAACCTCGACGACGCCACCATCGCCAAGTTCCAGCGCGAGCTGGGCGCGATGGGCTACAAGTTCCAGTTCATCACGCTGGCCGGCTTCCACAGCCTGAACTACGGCATGTTCGACCTGGCCTACGGCTACGCGCGCAACAACATGAGCGCCTTCGTCGAACTGCAGGAGAAGGAATTCGCTGCGGCCGAGCGCGGCTTCACCGCGGTGAAGCACCAGCGCGAAGTGGGCACGGGGTACTTCGACGCCGTGACGACGACCATCGAGCGCGACGCCTCGACCGCCGCGCTGAAGGGCTCGACCGAGGACGAGCAGTTCCTCGACGGCACGCACCACTGATGCCGCGCGTGCAAGGCCGCAAGGCCTTGCACGGCTGACCCAGCCCGAAGAAGGACGAGGAGACAAGCCGACGGCGCCACCTGGCAACAGGTGGCGCCGTCGTGCTTTGTCGGGCCCGGCTCAGGCGCCGCGCGCCCGGCGCAGCCACAGCGCCCCGAAGGCCAGCGCGCCGCCGGCCAGCGCAGCGGCGAAGGCGGGCGAGGCCAGCAGCAGCAGCGCCTGGCCGGCGTCGTGCAGCAGCCAGCCGGGCATGGCCGACAGCGCGCCGGCGATCTCGTCGCCGTGCTCGATGACGAAACCGTGGGGGCCGTCGCCGCTGCGGTCGGCCACCATCAGGGCCTGCGACGCGCGGGTGCCCAGCAGCCGCAGCGTGTCCCAGATCCAGGTCATGCCGTACAGCCGCTCCAGGAGCAGGCCACCGCCGATGACGGCGCCGACGACCACCGGCAGGCCCCAGCGCTTGAGCCAGGCCGAGGCCGCCATCGTGCCCAGGATCAGCGGCGACAGCCACAGCGTGGCCAGCAGGGTGCCCAGCATCAGCCGCAGCGCCAGCAGCGCCACCGCCGGCAGCAGCGCGGTCCAGGGCAGCGCGAACCAGGCGCCCGGGCCGTAGGCCTGGGCGACCGTCAGCAGCGAGCCCAGCGTGCCCGCGGCCAGGCCGGCCAGCAGCGCGATCCATGGCCACAGCACCAGGTGCATCAGCAGCGGCGCGCCCACGCCCTGCGTGTGCGAGATCGGCAGCGACAGCCAGAACTCGATCGAACGGTCCTGCACGTCGCGCCGGGCGAGGCCGGGCGCCTGCAGCAGTGCCGCCATCCAGGCCAGCACCAGGCTCAGACCGCCGGCGCCCAGGATGGTGACCATCGCCACGCCCAGCGGCGGCACGGCATCGACGCCGCCATCGTCGCGCAGGTCGAGGTGGACCTCGCCGAACAGGCCGAAGCCCAGCACCAGCAGCAGCGGCAGCGCCAGCAGCACGAGCCAGCCGCGCTGGTGCTGCATCCACTCGCGCAGCAGCAGGGTCTTGAAGGTTTGCATCGAGGGCCTCGCTCAGAATTGGGTGCGGTTGATCTCGGGGGCGCGCGTCAGCGCCACGAACAGGTCGACCAGGCTGGGCCGCACGCGGTGGCCCAGTGCCTGCACCTCGGGCGGCGGCGCGCCGTCGAACAGCGCCGCAGCGCCCCCGGCGGTGCGGTAGCGCAGCAGCGGGTGGGCGGCTGCCATCGCATCGGCCTGCGCGGCGTCGTGGCTGAGCGCCACGAAGCGCTGCTCCATGTCTTCCAGGCTGATGTGCAGCACGAGCTTGCCCTCGTTGAGCATCATCACGTCGGACAGCAGGGTCTCGATCTCCTCGACCTGGTGCGTGGAGATGAGCACGCTGCGCCGGCCGTCGCACCATTCGTCGATCAGCATCTCGTAGAAGCTCTTGCGCGAGAGCACGTCCAGGCCGAGCGTGGGCTCGTCCAGGATCATCAGCTGCGCGTCGATGGCCGCGATCAGAGCCAGGTGCAGCTGCACCACCATGCCCTTGGACAGCGCCTTGACCTTGTCGTCGAGCCGCACGCTGGTGCGGCGCAGCAGGGTCTCGGCGCGCGCCGCGTCGAAGCGCGGGTGCAGGCCCTGCATCAGCGTGATCAGCTGCGACACCCGCGCCCAGCGCGGCAGGATGGCCACGTCGGGGATGTAGCAGACCGACTCCAGCATCTGCACCCGCTGGCGGCGCGGCTGCAGCCCCAGCACGCTGAGGCTGCCGTCGCAGGGCAGCAGGCCCACCAGCGCCTTCATCAGGCTGGTCTTGCCGGCGCCGTTGTGGCCGAGCAGGCCCACCACGCGGCCGGGCGCGATGCTGAAGCTCAGGTCGTCGACCGCGGTCTTGCGGCCGTAGCGCACGTTCAGGCCCTGGGCCTGCACCAGCGGGGCGTTCATCGTTGTTCCTCCCAGGACAGTTGTTCGGGGCTGATCTCCAGCCGGCGCAGCCGTTCGCGCAGCCGCGGCCACTCTTCGTGCAGGAAACGTTCGCGTTCGCTGGCCTTCAGGCGCTGGCGCGCACCGGGGCGCACGTACAGGCCCAGACCGCGGCGGTTGTCCAGCAGGCCGGCCTCGCCCAGCGCCTGCAGCGCACGCTGCACGGTCAGCGGGTTCAGCAGGTACTGGCCGGCCAGTGCGCGCACCGACGGCATCGGTTCGCCGTCGGCCGGCTGGCCGTCGAGCAGCTGGGCGGCCAGGCGGTCGGCCAGTTGCTGGTAGATCGGCAGCTTGTCGTCCCAGGTGGGCATGGCTGGCTCGCGGGTGTGTTGCTGATGTAGCACACCATAGCGGCAGCGGCAGGCAGCCGTCACGCGCCGTGCGACAGGCTGCAGCCGTCGCCGACAGGCTGCAGCGCGTAGCATCGGCCGGCACCAACCGCGGAGGAGACAGCGATGCGCGTCGGAATTCTGGGCACGGGCCACGTCGGCGCCAGCGTGGCGGTGTCGCTGCTGCTGGGCGGCGTGGCGCACGAGCTGCTGCTGGCCGACCTGGATCCGCGCCGTGCCGAAGGCGAGGCGATGGACCTTGCGCACGGGGCGCCGTACTACCCGCGGGCGCGTGTGCAGGCCTGCGACGCCGAGACGGTGCTGGGCTGCGACGTCGTCGTGTTCTGCGCCGGCCGCAACAGCCGTCCCGGCGAGACCCGGCTGCAGCTGCTGGCCGACAACGCCCGCGTGGCGGCCGAGGTCGGACGCCGCCTGGTCGGGCGCGAGGCCGTGGTCGTCGTGGTGGCCAACCCGGTGGACGTGCTGACGCGTGTGCTGCAGCAGGCGTCGGGCCTGCCGCCCGGCCGTGTGCTGGGCACCGGCACGATGCTCGACACCGCGCGGCTGCGCCAGAGCCTGGGCCTGCACCTCGCGGTGGACGCCCGGTCCATCCACGCCCAGGTGCTGGGCGAGCATGGCGACTCGGAGCTGGTGCACTGGTCGATGGCCCAGGTGGGCGGCCGGCCGCTGCGCGAGACGCCGGGCTGGACCGCCGCCGACGAGGCCCGCATCGCGGCCGAGGTGCGCACGGCTGCCTACGAGATCATCCAGCGCAAGGGTGTGACGAACCACGCCATCGGCCTGGTCGCCGCCGACCTGGTGCGCGCGGTGCTGCGCGATGAACACCGCGTGCTCACCGTCTCGCAGCTGCAGCCCGCGTGGGGTGGCGTGGCGCTGTCGCTGCCGGCGGTGGTGGGCCGCCACGGGGCGGCGCCGGCCATCGCGCCGGTGCTGGATGCTTCCGAGGCCGCAGCGTTGCAGCACTCGGCGGACGTGCTGCAGCAGGCTTGGGGCCAGTTGCCGGCCTGACCGCTGCCAGGCCGGCGGGCAGGGCTGCTACATCGACGCTTCCAGCATCGCGCGGTAGTCGTCGCGCGTGGCCAGGCGCGGGTTGGTCTTGTGGCAGTGATCGGCCATCGCGCCGTCGATGATGCGTTCGAACAGGTCGCGGCCCACGCCCATCGCGGCCAGACCGGCGGGCAGGCCCAGCCGGGCGTTGATCTCGCGCAGGCCTTCGGCCAGCTCGGTGCCGCGGCTGTCGCAGCCGCCGATGCCCACGGCCTGTGCCATGCGTTGCAGGCGCTGCTCGCGCTGGATGCTGTCGGCGCCGGCATTGAACAGCACCACCGCCGGCAGGAACACCGCGTTCAGCGTGCCGTGGTGCAGTCGCGGGTTCACGCCGCCCAGGCTGTGGCTGAGCGAGTGCACGCAGCCCAGGCCCTTCTGGAAGGCCATCGCGCCCTGCATGCTGGCGCTCATCATGTTCCAGCGCGCCTCGCGGTCCTGGCCGTCGCGCGTGGCGCGCTCGATCGAACTCCAGCCGCGCGCCAGCCCATCGAGTGCGATGCCGTCGGCCGGTGGGTTCACGGCCGGCGCCATGAAGGTCTCCATGCAGTGCGCGATGGCGTCCATGCCGGTGGCCGCAGTCAGCATGGGCGGCAGGCCGAGCGTCAGCGCCGGGTCCAGCAGGGCGGCCTTGGGCACGAGGTGCCAGCTGTGGAAGCCGAGCTTGCGGCCGTCGTCGACGATCAGGATCGCGCCGCGCGCCACCTCGCTGCCGGTGCCGGCGGTGGTGGGCACGGCGATGAGCGGCGCCACGCGGTCGGTGATCTTCGGGCTGCCGCCTTCGATGGTGGCGTAGGTCTTCAGCGGACCGTCGTGCGTGGCGGCGATGGCCACGCCCTTGGCCAGGTCGATGCTGGAGCCGCCGCCCACCGCCACCAGGCCGTCGCAGCCCTGGGTGTGGAAGACATCGACCGCGGCGCGAATCGCGGCCTCGGTGGGATTGGACGGCGTCTGGTCGAACACCGCGTGCGGCAGGCCGGCGAGCGCATCGAGCGCCGGCTGCAGCACGCCGGCGGCGCGCACGCCGGCGTCGGTGACGACCAGCGGCTTCTTCATGCCGGCGCGGTCGCACTCGGCGGCCAGCAATTGCACGACGCCGAAGTCGATGTCGATCTGGGTGAGGTAGAGGATGCGTGCCATGCCGACGAGTATGCCGCCCCGGTATGCTCGCGGGCACCGTGGGAACCCATCTCTTGACACCGGCCATGGCCGGCCTGCTCGACCGCATCCGCCGCGCCGACCGGCCGCCGTTCCATGCCATGACGCCGCAGCAGGCGCGGGCCGCCTACGAGGCCGCGGCCGAGGTGCTGGAGCCGCCGCGCGCGCCGCTCGCCCGCGTGCAGGACCTGCACATCCCGGCCGCCGACGGCACGCCGCTGCCAGCGCGGCTGTACGCGGCGTCGCACGATCGGCTGCCGCTGCTGCTGTACCTGCATGGCGGCGGCTTCACGGTGGGCAGCCTGGAAACGCACGACAGCCTGTGCCGCCAGCTGGCGCTGCGCAGCGGCGGCGCGGTGGTGGCGTTGCACTACCGGCTGGCGCCCGAGCACCGGTTCCCGACCGCGGTCGAGGACGCCTGGGCGGCGCTGCGCTGGCTGGTTGCCGAGGCCGGCGGCCTGGGGCTGGATGGATCGCGCATCGCGGTGGGTGGCGACAGCGCCGGCGGCACGCTGGCCGCGGTGTGCGCGCTGCTGGCGCGCGACGCCGGCCTGCCGCTGGCGCTGCAGCTGCTGATCACGCCCGGCACCACGGCGCACGCCGACACCGCGTCGCACAAGCTGTTCGCCAACGGCTTCCTGCTCGACGCCGCCAGCATCGACTGGTTCTTCGAGCAGTACATCGACCGCGGCGCACGCAGCGACTGGCGCTTCGCGCCGCTGCTGGCGCCCGACCTCGAGGGCGTGGCCCCCGCCTGCGTGCTGCTGGCCGAGTGCGACCCGCTGGTCGACGAAGGCATCGCGTACGCCGACCGCCTGCGCGCGGCGGGCGTGGCGGTCGCGCTCGAGCTGTACCGCGGGCTCACGCACGACTTCATCAAGATGGGCCGCGTGCTCAAGGAAGCCGGCGCGGCCCAGCAGGCCGCCGCCATGGCATTGCAACAAGCCTGGACACCATGAAGAAAGCCGAATTCCGATGCATCGACCGCCTGCGCGTGCGCTGGGCGGAGGTCGACTCCCAGAAGATCGTGTTCAACGGTCACTACCTGATGTACTTCGACACCGCGGTGGCCGCCTACTGGCGTGCGCTGGCGATGCCGTACCACGACACGATGGAGCGGCTGCGGGGCGACATCTTCGTGCGCAAGGCGACCGTCGAGTACCACGGCTCGGCGCGCTATGACGACCTGTGCGAGGTGGGCGTGCGCTGCGCGCGCGTCGGCACCTCGTCGATGCTGTTCGTGTGCGCGCTGTTCCGCGGCGAGACGCTGCTGGTCAGCGGCGAGCTCGTCTACGTGTTCGCCGACCCCGCCACCCAGACCAGCCGGCCGGTGCCGCCCGAACTGCGGGCGCTGTTCGAGGCCTTCGAAGACGGCGCCCCGGTGCTCGACGTGCGCGTGGGTACCTGGGACACGCTGGGCCGCGAGGCGCAGGCCCTGCGCACGGCGGTCTTCGTCGATGAACAGCAGATTCCGGCCGAGCTGGAGTGGGACGCGGCCGACGCCAATGCCGTGCATGCGGTGGCCTACAACCGCTTCGGGCTGGCCGTGGCCACCGGGCGCTGGATCGACCTCGACGACAGCACCGCCAAGATCGGCCGCATGGCGGTGGCGCAGCCGTTGCGCGGCAGCGGGGTGGGCGGCGCCGTGCTGCGGGCGCTGATGCAGTCGGCGCGCGACCAGGGCAAGCAGCGTGTGCTGCTGCATGCGCAGGCGAGCGCAGTGCCGTTCTACCTGCGCGCTGGCTTCAGCAACGAAGGCGCACCGTTCGAGGAAGCGGGCATCGCGCACCAGGCGATGGTGCAGCGGCTGTAGGCCGGCGGCGGCACCGGGCGCGGGCCCATCAGGCCACCGGCTCGAATTGTTCGACGTGGCGCGACCCGTCCAGCCACGGCGCCAGTGCCGCCGCGGCGCGCGCTTCGAAGCGCGCCGCCGTGGGGTCGTCTGCGCTGTACACGTCCATCAGCGTCACCAGGCCGCGCGGCGCGCCGGGCCGGCGCAGCAGTTCCACCGCAGTGCCAGCACGGCGCAGTTCGGCATGCAGGGGGCGCAGCGCCGCCAGCGCAGCCTGCAGTTGCGCCTCGGGCACGCGGTAGTACACGTAGTGGCGCACGGTGCGCGGCAGGCCGGTCAGGCTTCGGTCGGCAGCGCGTAGGGCAGGGCGCGCGGGCGCAGCAGCGGGCCGCTGGCACTGCCCAGGTGCAGCGGGGCGTCGAGCGCCGCGATCTTGGTCTCGGCCAGCACCGCATGGCGCCCGCTGCCGTCGGGCGCCGGGGCGGCTGCGGCGACCATGCCGGCCGGCTGGTCGGGGTCGGTGGCGGCGTAGAGCTCCTGGCCGGCGCTGGCCGCCGCATCCGTGTCGAACAGGAAGGCGCGGCGCTTGAGCGTGCCGCGGTACTGGCTGCGGGCCACGACCTCCTGGCCGGGGTAGCAGCCCTTCTGGAAGTTGACACCGCCCACCACTTCCAGGTTCACCATCTGCGGCACGAACTGTTCGGCCGTGGCGGCCACGATGCGCGGCACGCCGCTGTGCACCTCGAGCCAGCGCCACAGGTCGGCATCGGTCGCGGGCAGGGCGGGCGCGGCGCCCGCCTCGGCGCCGGCCCACAGGTGGCGCACGTGGCCTGCGGCGTCGGGCAGCCGCACCAGGTCGGCCGTGCCTTGCGTGCTGCGGCTCCACACCGGGCCGGCCGCATCGCCGCCGACGATGCCATGCAGCGGCACGTCGGCACTGGCATCCGACAGCTTGCACTTGGCGCGCAGCACGAACATCGACAACCGCTTCAGCGTCTGCGGCAGCAGGTCGGCGCTGCAGGCCAGCAGCACCTCGGCGGGCCCGCGTTGCCACAGCACGAAGCTGGCGAGCAGGCGGCCCTTGGCCGAGCAGTAGCCGGCCAGCCGCGCCGTGTGGTCGTCCAGGTGCAGCGTGTCCTGCGTCAGCTGGCCGTGCAGGAAGCTGCGGGCGTCTTCGCCCGCAGCGCGGATCACGCCCCAGTCGGTCAGGCGCACGGCGCCGTGCTGCTGGGCTTGCGAGGTGGCGGCTGTCATGCGCTGATTATCATCGCCGCCCATGGTGAAGAGGCTGTTGGGTGCATTGCTGGTGCTGCTGCTGCTGGCCGCAGCAGGGGCGGGTGCGGCAGCCTGGTGGCTGCACCGGCCGCTGCCGCTGGCCACGCCGACGGTGGAACTGTCGATCGAGGCCGGCACCACGCCACGCGAGATCGCCAACGGCTGGGTCGAGGCCGGCGTGATGACCTCGCCCTTCCTGCTGTACGAGTGGTTCCGCTGGTCGGGCCAGGCGCGGCGCATCCGGGCCGGCAGCTACGCCATCGAGACCGGCGCCACGCCGCGGCAGCTGCTGCAGCGCATGGTGCAGGGCGACGAGCTGCTGGAAAGCGTGCGCCTGATCGAAGGCTGGACGCTGCGCCAGTGGCGCGCCGCGCTGGCCAAGGCGCCGCACCTGAAGCCCACCACCGCGCAGATGACCGACGCCGAGCTGATGGCGGCGCTGGACCGCGCCGGCGAGTCCGCCGAGGGCCGCTTCTTCCCCGACACCTACGTCTACAGCCGCGGGGTCAGCGACCTGATGGTGCTGCGCCGCGCGCTGCGCGCGATGGACATCCGGCTCGTCTCCGCCTGGGCGGAACGCGACGGCAACACGCCGCTGAAGTCGATGGAGGAGGCACTGATCCTGGCCTCCATCGTCGAGAAGGAGACCGGCATCGCCGCCGACCGCGGCAAGGTGGCGGGCGTGTTCGTGAACCGGCTGCGCATCGGCATGCCGCTGCAGACGGACCCGACCGTGATCTACGGCCTGGGCGAGGCCTTCGACGGCAACCTGCGCAAACGCGACCTGATCGCCGACACGCCCTACAACACCTACACCCGCGGCGGCCTGCCGCCGACGCCGATCGCGATGCCCGGGCTGGCCTCGCTGCGCGCGGCCGTGCGGCCCGAGGCGACGCGCGCGCTGTACTTCGTGGCCCGCGGCGACGGCAGCAGCGTCTTCAGCGACAACCTGGCCGACCATAATCGCGCGGTGAACCAGTACCAGCGCGGCGGCCGATGAGCACGGGCCGCTTCATCACCTTCGAAGGCATCGACGGCGCGGGCAAGAGCACCCACATCGCGCCGCTGGCCGACTGGCTACGCAGCCGCGGCGCCGAGGTCGTGGTGACGCGCGAACCCGGCGGCACGCCGCTGGCCGAGACGCTGCGCGACCTGGTGCTGCACCAGCCGATGGACACGCTGACCGAACTGCTGCTGGTGTTCGCGGCCCGACGCGACCACCTGCAGCAGCAGATCGAGCCCGCGCTGGCCCGCGGCGCGGTGGTGCTGTGCGACCGCTTCACCGATGCCAGCTTTGCCTACCAGGGCGCGGGCCGCCGCTTCCCGCTCGACACGCTGGCAGCACTCGAGGCCTGGGTGCAGCAGGGCCGCCAGCCCGACCTGACGCTGTGGTTCGACCTGCCCGGCGCAACAGCCGCGGCACGGCGAGCCGCGGTGCGTGCGCCCGACCGTTTCGAACGCCAGGACGCCGACTTCTTCGAGCGCGTGCGCCAGGGGTACGCACTGCGCGCCGAGGCGGCGCCGCAGCGCTTCGTGCAGCTCGACGCCACGCCCGCACCGCAGCAGGTGTGGACGCAGGTGCTGGCCGCCGTGCAGGCCCAGGGCCTGGTGGTGAGCGCGGGCGCTGCCCTGCCGCAGACGGCCGACCCGCAGGGGCGCCTGCCCCTGCCGTGGCTGGCGGCGCCGCTGGCCGACGCGCTGGCGCGGCAGCGTGGCCACGCGCTGATGCTGCACGCCGCGCCCGGCATCGGCGCGCTGCCGTTCGGCCTGACGCTGGCCCAGGCCTGGCTCTGCGAGGCCGCGGCCGGTGCGCGGCGGCCCTGCGGCCAGTGCGGCAGCTGCCGCCTGGTGCAGTCGCAACTGCACCCCGACCTGTTCGTGCTGCTGCCCGAAGTGCAGCGCAGGGCCCTGGGCTGGATGCTGGCCGACGACAAGCCCGAAGACGACAAGAAGCCGAGCCGCCAGATCCGCATCGGCGAGGTGCGGGCGGCCATCGACTGGGTCACGCGGACGTCGTCGCGCGGCCGCGGCAAGGTCCTGTTCATGCACCCCGCCGAGGCCATCAACCTGCAGGCGGGCAACGCGCTGCTGAAGACGCTGGAAGAGCCGCCGGCCGGCACCCGCGTGCTGATCAGCGTCTCGGACCCCGCCCACCTGCTGCCCACCGTGCGCAGCCGCTGCCAGCGCCTGGCGCTGCCGCCGCCGTCGCCGGCCGAGGCGGCGGACTGGCTGCTGGCGCAAGGCGTGCAGGGCGCCGACGTGCTGCTGGCGGCATGCGGAGGCCGGCCGCTGGACGCGCTGGACCTGGCGCAGGCCGGCGTGGACGCCGCCGCCTGGGCGGCGCTGCCGCGTGTGCTGCTGCGCGGGCACGGCGCCGCGCTGTCGGGCTGGCCGGTGCCGCGGGCGCTGGACGCGCTGCACAAGCTCTGCCACGACGCGATGGCCCAGGCCAGCGGCGGCACCGGGCGCTACTTTCCGCACGGCAGCGTGCCCCAGGCGCGGTTGCCCGCGCTGCTGGCCTGGCAACAGGACCTGCTGCGTGTGACACGTCACGACGAACACCCGTGGAACGAAGGCCTGCTGCTGGAATCGCTGGTCGCACAGGCCCGCAGCGCCTTTACACTGCAGCCATGAACGACCGTGCGAACACCCGCCCTGCCGGCCTGGCTCCGCCAGCGCCGGGCGCGGCCGGCGTGTCCGGACCAGCCGGCGCGGCAGCCAGCCGCCCCAGCGTCATCCAGCTGGTGTTCCGCGAGAAGGGCGCGCTGTACGCCGCCTACATCCCGCTGCTGATGGACGGCGGCCTGTTCGTGCCGACCACCCGCGAGTACAAGCTCGGCGAAGACATCTACCTGCTGCTGTCGCTGCCCGACGACCCGCAGCGCTACCCGGTGGCCGGCAAGGTGGCCTGGCTGACCCCGGCCAATGCGTCGGGCGGGCGCACACAGGGTGTCGGCGTGCGGTTTCCGGCCGACGAGAAGACCCGGGTGCTCAAGGTGAAGATCGAGGAAGTGCTGGGCACGTCGATCTCTTCGTCCAAGCCCACGCAGACCATCTGACGCCGGCACCTGCCGGCGCCGGCCACCGATTCCACCGCCTGCAGCAGCAGCGCCGCGCGCATGTTCGTCGATTCCCATTGCCACCTGACGTTTCCCGAACTGCTGTCGGACCTGCCGCGCATCCGCGCCGACATGGCCAGCGCGCAGGTCGACCGCGCGCTTTGCATCTGCACGACGCTGGAAGAATTTCCGCAGGTGCACGCGCTGGCCCTCGCGCACGACAACTTCTGGTGCACGGTGGGCGTGCACCCCGACAACGAAGGCGTGCAGGAACCCGGCGTGGACGACCTGTGCGCGCACGCTGCGCTGCCGCGCGTGGTGGCCATCGGCGAAACCGGGCTCGACTACTACCGGCTCAACGGCCGCAGCATCGCCGACATGGCGTGGCAGCGCGCGCGCTTTGCGGTGCACATCGAGGCGGCGCGCCGCACCGGCCTGCCGCTGGTGGTGCACACGCGCAGCGCCAGCGACGACACCGTGGCCCTGCTGCGCGAGGCCGGCGCAGGGCAGGTGCGGGGCGTGTTCCATTGCTTCACGGAGACACGCGCGGTGGCGCGGGCGGCGCTGGACCTGGGCTTCGACATCTCGTTCTCGGGCATCCTGACGTTCAAGAACGCCGAGGAACTGCGCGAAGTGGCACGCGAAGTGCCGCTGGACCGCTGCCTGATCGAGACCGACAGCCCGTACCTGGCGCCCATGCCCTACCGCGGCAAGACCAACAGCCCCGCCTACGTGCCCCACGTCGCAGCGCGGCTGGCCGAACTGAAGGGGGTGCCGCTGGAGACCGTGGCCGCCGCGACGACGGCCAATTTCGAGCGCTTGTTCGGCGTGCCGACCCGACCCGGAACCTGAACCCGACATGAGAAACTACATCAAGAATCTCTTCTATCTCGTTCTGATACTTGTGCTTTCTTCGGCGCGAGCTGACGAGGCCGTGAGCTTCTTCCGCGCCGTCAACGTCGACAACGCCAGCGGCGTGTCGGCGCTGCTGGCGCGGGGGTTCGATCCCAACACGGCCGACGAACGCGGCCAGGTGGCCCTGTACCTGGCGATGCGCGAAGACGCGCCGAAGGTGGCAGCGGCCCTGATCGCGCACCCGGCCACCCGCATCGACGCGACCAACGCGGCTGGCGAGACCCCGCTGATGATGGCGGCGCTGCGCGGGCGACTGGACTGGATGCAGCGCTTCATCGAACGCGGCGCGCAGCTGCGGCGCGACGGGTGGACGCCGCTGCACTACGCCGCCAGCGGGCCCGAACCGCGCGCAGTGACGCTGCTGCTGGACCGTGGGGCGCCGATCGACGCGCGCTCGCCCAACGGCAGCACGCCGCTGATGATGGCGGCGCGCTATGGCGACGAGGCCGCGACCTCGGCGTTGCTGGCCCGCGGCGCCGACCCGACGCTGCGCAACGAACGTGGCCTCAATGCCGCCGACTTCGCCCGACTCGGCGGACGCGACGCATTGGCCGCGCGTTTGGAGGCGCTCGCACGCTGACGGCCTGCCCGCCCACGGACCGGCGGACAGCCTTGTCGGAATTCGCCCGACAAGCGGCTTGGCGCGCGGACGACTGCACGGGCGGTGCCACGCGGCCTAGAGTGCAACCATCCGCTGCATCCCCAGCGTGAGGAGCGTCCCGATGGCCCACCAGACCCCGATCCGCAACCCGTTCATGCTGATGCTGCAGCCCGAGGTGGTGCTGGCGGCGATCGAGAACTCGGAGCGGCTGAGCCAGCTCAATCGCCATCTGTGCCGTCCGCTGGACCGCCCCACGCTGGCCGGCGCCCGCGCCGACGACGACAGCGCCGACACGGACGGCGACACCGACGACGCTCTGCTCGAGCCCGGCGCGGGCGCCAGCCCGCAGTGAGGGCCGCACGCGCCCGGCGCGCCCAGGGGGCGGCGCCGGCAGCGCGTGCGTCAACGGCGGCGCTGGGACAGCGCCGACGCCCCCATCCAGACGGTGGCCAGGCAGACCAGGCCGCCCAGCAGAACCCAGACGCGGTTCTCGCGCAGGAATGCGATCACGCGGGACGGCATCAGCGCATGCACGTCGATGCGGTCGTCGGCCACCTGCCTGGCCGGCGAGGCGGGCAGGGCGTCGCGGGTCACGGACACCGTGGCGATGTCGGCCCGCTGGCTGTTGATCTGGCGTCCCGGCAGGCCGGATCGCCAATCCACCGCACCCTGGTCCGGCTTCGACTCGGTCAACACCTCTTCGCTGGCGGCCGCCCGAGCCGCAGCTTCCCTGGCCTTGGCCTCGGCGCTCCGCCTGTCCCCCGTGCCTTCCAGCGGCGGCGGCGCGTTCTGCATCTCCAGAAGCATCCGCACCGTGCGCGACTGTGCCTGGCTGTCGGCCATGTTGGAGAGCTCGTGCAGAGCGCCTTGGGCGGCGCCTGCAGCCGCAGGATCCCTTCCGGGAATCTCGGTGCTGGGCGCGGCCAGCGCGGAGCCGGCGGTGGCCGCCAGCACCACCCATGTCGGAGCCAGCGGGAGTCGTCGTCGTGTCACGGCGGTCTTGTTGGTTGTTGTTGCACCAGGGCGTGCCCGGGCCGGGGCGGTCAGCCTTAGCAAAAGGCAGGCCCCGGCGAGAAAACTGAGCCTGATCAAGAGCTTGGGGATGCCGGCCGGCCGCTGTCGCCGGCAGATGTAAACGGCTTCGACAGATCTGAGGATGGCGTATGCGCGACGATGTATATTATGTCCAATACAAAGTGAATCCCGCTGGCGACAAGGCACCGAAACCGGTGGCGACCGGCGCGGCAACGCCCGCCCGCCTCGTGCCATGATCGCCGCCCCATGCAACTCTCGACCTGGCTCGCCTTCTTCGCCGCCGCCTGGGCCATCAGCATCTCTCCCGGCGCGGGCGCGCTGGCGGCGATGAGTGCCGGCCTGCACCATGGCTTCCGCCGCGGCTACCTGACCACGTTCGGGCTGGTGGCAGGCATCTGGACGCAGCTGGTGGTCGTCGGCGTCGGGCTGGGCGCGCTGGTCGCGACCTCGGCGCTGGCCTTCCAGGTCATCAAGTGGTGCGGCGTGGCCTACCTGGTCTGGTTGGGCGTGCAGCAATGGCGGGCACCTGCACGGCCGCTGGCGGCGGCGCAGTCCGATGCTGCCGAGGTGCCGGCCCGTGCGCTGGTGCTGCGGGGCTGGATGATCAACGCCGTCAACCCCAAGGGCACCGTGTTCCTGCTCGCCGTGGTGCCGCAGTTCCTCGATCTGCAGCGGCCGCTGGCGCTGCAGTACCTGGTGATCGGGCTGACGCTGAGCTTCACCGACTTCGTCGTGATGGCCGGCTACACGGCGCTGGCCGCGCGTGTGCTCGGCGCGCTGCAGTCGGTGTCGGCGATGCGCCTGCTGAACCGCGTGTTCGGCAGCCTGTTCGTGGGTGCCGGCGTGCTGCTGTCGGCCTTCAAGTGCTCGGGCTGAGCCGGCGCTCAGCGCCGCATCGCGGGCAGCAGGCGATCCGACGGCGGCAGTGCCGCCTCGCCGTCGAGCTCCATCGCCACCTGCATGCAGACTGCCCGGCACAGCGTCGCCACGCGTTCGCTCTGCAACCGGTAGTACACCTGGGTGCCGTCACGGCGCTTGGCGAGCACGCCGCTGCGGTACAGCGTGCTCAGGTGCTGCGACATGTTGGGCTGCGTGGTGTCGATCTGCGCCAGCAGTTCGCTGACGTTCTTCTCGCCCGCGCACACGGCGCTGATGATCTTCAGCCGGATGGGCGTGGAGAGCACCGAGAACAACTCGGCCACGGAGTCGAACACCTGGTCCGAAGGATGGTCCATCGCTGCTTGTCACGCGCGCAGGGCGCGCTGCGTTGAAGAAGCGTGCGATTGTATTTGCAGGCACCGATATTGAAGCGCGCCAGCGGCCTGGCTGCCGGTCAAGACACAATTGCGGCATGGAAACCGCCACCCCTGCCGCCCTGGCCCCCCTGGTCCTGTGGAGCGCCTTCGCGCTGTCCGTCGTCTTCGGCGCCCTGACCCAGCGCACGCACTTCTGCACGATGGGTGCGGTGGCCGACATCGTCAACATGGGCGACTGGGCGCGCATGCGCATGTGGGTGCTGGCGATCGCGGTGGCCGTGCTCGGCTTCAACGCAATGGTCGGCCTGGGATGGGTGGACGCCGGCAACAGCGTGTATGGCGGGCCGCGGCTGCTGTGGCTGTCGGCGCTGGCGGGCGGACTGATGTTCGGCTTCGGCATGGTGCTGGCCTCGGGTTGCGGCAGCAAGAGCCTCGTGCGCGTGGGTGGCGGCAACCTGAAGTCGCTGGTCGTGGTGATCGTGCTCGGCCTGAGCGGCTTCATGACGATGAAGGGGCTGACCGCCGTGTGGCGCGTCAACACGCTCGACCGGGTCGCGGTGGACCTGCCGCCGGGCCAGGACCTGCCGCACCTGCTGGCACCCGCCCTCGGCAGCTCGGCCACGGCGCTGGCACCCTGGCTGGGGCTGGCCATCGCCCTGCTGCTGCTGGCGTGGGTGCTGCGCCGGCCCGAAGGCCGCAGCGGCGAGGTGCTGCTCGGCGGCATCGGCGTCGGCGCCGTCATCGTGGCCCTGTGGTGGGTGTCGGGGCGTCTGGGCTACATCGCCGAGGACCCGAACACGCTCGAAGAGGTCTTCGTCGCGACCAACTCGCGCCGCATGGAGGCGATGAGCCTGGTCGCCCCGGTGGGATTCGCGCTGGACTGGCTGATGTTCTACAGCGACACCAGCAAGGTGCTGACGATGGGCATCGTCAGCGTGGTCGGCATCGTGCTGGGGTCGGCTGTCGTCGCGCTGGCCACGCGCAGCTTCCGCTGGGAAGGCTTCGGCAGCGTCGAAGACACCGCCAACCACCTGGTGGGCGCGGTGCTGATGGGCGTGGGCGGCGTCACCGCGATGGGCTGCACCATCGGCCAGGGGCTGTCGGGCGTGTCCACGCTGTCCATCGGCAGCCTGCTGGCGCTGGCCGGCATCGTCGGTGGTGCGGTGCTGGCGCTGCGATACCAACTGTGGCGCCTCGAGCGGCTGGTCTGACGCCGGGCGGCGCATCAGCACATGCGCCGCGCGCAGCAGAACCTGCCGCTATGCTGGCGGCCGCCCCGCGATTGGGGAATACGTTAAATCCAGAAGTACGGATATTGGCGACACTGCCTCGACACGCACGACGATCACCATGGAGACCGTTCCGATGACACCGACCCGCAGGCCCCGCACATCGGGCCCCCGATCGGCCGCGTTCGCGGCCGCCGCCGCGCTGCTGATTGCGGCACCGCTGGCGCAGGCCCAGGACCCGCACCTGGCGCGCAATCTCGCGGCCACCTGCGCCAACTGCCACGGCACCAACGGCAATGCGCGCGGCGACATGAAGCCTCTGGCAGGCGTGAGCGCCGAGAAGATCCTCGCCGCCGTGGCCGACTACCGCAGCGGCAACCAGCCCGCGACGATCATGCACCAGATCGCCAAGGGCTACACCGACGCGCAGATGAAGCTCATCGCCGACTATTTCGCCGCCCAGCCGGCAGCCAAGAAGTGAAGCCGCGCGCCATGCAACAACGTCATCACTCCACGCTTGGCCGCCGCCAACTGCTGGGCGCAGGCCTGGCCCTGGGCGGCCTGTCACTGGCCGGTTGCGCCAGCATGGGCTCGGGCGGCCCGTCGATCGGGCGTGTCGTCGTCGTCGGTGGCGGCTTCGGCGGGGCCACCGCAGCGCGCTACCTGCGCCTGTGGGGCGGCAACGTCGACGTGACGCTGGTCGAACGCAACCCGGCCTTCGTCTCCTGCCCGATTTCGAACCTGGTGATCGGCGGCCACAAGCAGATGACCGACATCACGCGCGGCTACGACGGACTGCAGGCCGTGGGCGTGAAGGTCGTGCAGGGCGACGTCGTCGCCATCGACCCCGCCGGCAAGAAGGTCCGGCTGGCCAGTGGGACCGAACTGCCCTATGACCGGCTGGTGGTCTCGCCGGGTGTCGATTTCATGTTCGACCAGGTCGGCGGCCTGCAGGCGGCGGTCGACAACGGCAGCATCACCCACAGCTGGAAGGCCGGCCCGCAGACGGTGGCGCTGCGCCGCCAGCTCGAAGCCATGCCCGATGGCGGCGTCTTCGCGATGACGATCCCGAAAGTGCCCTACCGCTGCCCGCCCGGCCCCTACGAACGCGCCTGCATGGTGGCCAGCTACCTGAAGGCCGCCAAGCCGAAGTCCAAGGTGCTGGTGCTCGACGCGAACCCGGAGATCCAGTCGAAGAAGGCGTTGTTCGAACGTGCCTTCAAGCAGCACTACGACGGCATCGTGGAGTACCGGCCGAACGCCGAGCTGAAGGAAGTGGCGGGCAAGGTGGCCAAGCTGGAGTTCGAGGACGTGAAGGCCGACGTGCTCAACGTCATCCCGCCGCAGCGTGCCGGCGACATCGCGCGCAGCGCGGGGCTGATCACGGTGAACAACCGCTGGGTGGGCGTGAACTGGATGACGATGGAGTCCACCGCGGCGCCCGGCGTGCACGTGCTGGGCGACGCCACGTTCTCGGCGCCGGCCATGCCCAAGTCGGGCCACATGGCCAACCAGCACGCCAAGGTGGCGGCCGCGGCCATCATCCAGTTGCTCAAGGGCGAGGCGGTGAACACCACGCCAGTGGTGATGAACACCTGCTACAGCTTCGTGACGGCGCGCGACGTCGTGCACGTGGCGTCGGTGCACCAGTACGACGCGGCCGAGAAGACCTTCAAGACCGTGCCGGGTTCGGGTGGCGTGTCGGCGGGGGCCAACCAGTTGGAGGGCCGCTACGCGCTGAGCTGGGCCGACAACATCTGGGCCGACGCGCTGGCAGTCTGAAGCGCCGGTAAGGGGCACAGCGGCGGGTCTTCGGGCCCGCCGCTGTCGTTTCAGGCCGAGGCTTCGGGATACAGCCCGTGCACGCGGGCGAACAAGCGCGTCAGGCCGAACAGGGCGTCGATGTGCGGCGTGGGCACGCCCAGCCGCTGACCCAGTTCGTGCACGACGCCGACGATGGCGTCGAGCTCGATGGCGCGGCCCGCTTCCACGTCCTGCAACATCGAGGTCTTGAAGGCGCCCAGCTTCGCCGTGATGGCGTGGCGGTCTTCCGGGCTCTGCGCAATGGGGCAACCGAGCAGCGCACCGATGGCCGCGGCCTCGCGCATCGCCGCCGAGTTGAACGCGCGCACCAGCGGGTCGGCCAGCACGCGGTCGGCGGTGGCGCCGGTGAGTGCGCTCACCGGGTTCATCGTCAGGTTGCCCCACAGCTTGTACCAGACGTCGCGTCCTACGTCGGCCGAGTGCGTCACGTCGAAGCCGGCGTGCTGCAGCAGCTCGGCCACGGCCTGCACGCGCGGCTGCAGGCCCCCCTGCGCCGCGCCGACGATCAGGCCCTGCCCCATGCGGTGCTGCACCAGCCCGGGCGCGGTGGTCGCGGTGCTGGCGTGCACGACGCAGCCCACCACGCGCTCGGTGGCGATGGCGCGGCCGATGGCACCGGTGGGATCGACGCTGCGCAGCGGCGCGTCGCCCAGTGCCGCCACACCCTGACCGAACCACCACGGCACGCCGTTCATCGCGGGCATCACCAGCGTGTGCGGCCCCAGCAGCGGCGCGATGCCCTGCGCCACGGCCTCGAGCGCCGGGCCCTTCACGGCGATGACCACCAGGTCCTGCGGCCCCAGCGCTGCCGCGTCGTCGCTGGCCGTGGCGGGCGCCTGCACCAGCGCCCCGCCCTGCTCCAGCCGCCATCCGTGCGTGCGCAGCGCCTGCAGCGTGGCGCCGCGCGCGAGCGCGCTGACACGCGCCTGGCCCGCGGCGGCCAGCCGCGTGCCGATGAAGCCGCCGATGGCGCCGGCGCCGATGATGCAGACCTGCATGGGCCTCTCCTGCTGCCGCTGGCTCAGAACAGGCCCACCACCTGCCCGTCGTCGGCCAGGTCGATGACCTCGGCCGAGGGCTGCTTGGGCAGGCCGGGCATGGTCATGATGTCGCCGCAGACCATCACGATGAACTCGGCGCCGGCGGCCAGCCGCACCTCGCGGATGTCGAGCACGTGGCCCACCGGTGCGCCCCGCCGCTGCGGGTCGGTCGAGAAGCTGTACTGGGTCTTGGCCACGCACACCGGGTAGTGGCCGTAGCCGCCCAGCTGCAGCTGGCGGATCTGCTCGCGCACCGCCTGCGTGGCGTCGATGTCCTCGGCGCCGTAGATCTCGGTCGCCACCTTGCGCAGCTTCTCCCACAGCGTATCGGCGTCTTCGTAGACGAAGCGGAAGCGGCTGGGCTGGTCGCACAGGCGCACTACTTCGCGCGCCACGTCCACCGCACCGGCGCCGCCTTCGGCCCAGTGGCGCGCCGTCAGCACCGGCACGCCCATGCGGCCCACGCGCTCGCGCAGCAGCGCGTGCTCGGCCTCGGTGTCGGCGCTGAAATGGTTGATCGACACCACGCAGGGCAGCCCGTAGCGCTGCGTCACGTTGTGCACATGCCGCTCCAGGTTGGCCAGGCCGCGCTCCAGCGCCGGCAGGTCCTCGGTGTTCAGCGCCTTCAGGTCCACGCCGCCGTGGTACTTCAGCGCGCGGATGGTTGCCACCAGCACCGCGGCGTCGGGCCGCAGCCCGCTCTTGCGGCACTTGATGTCGACGAACTTCTCGGCGCCCAGGTCGGCACCGAAGCCGGCCTCGGTGACGACGTAGTCGGCCAGCTTCAGCGCCGTCTTCGTGGCCAGCACCGAGTTGCAGCCGTGCGCGATGTTCGCGAACGGACCGCCGTGCAGGATGGCCGGGTTGTTCTCCAGCGTCTGCACCAGGTTCGGCTGCAGCGCGTCCTTCAGCAGCACCGTCATCGCGCCGTGCACCTTCAGGTCGCGTGCGCGCACCGGCGTCTTCTCGCGCGTGTAGGCCACGACGATGTTGCCCAGCCGCTCCTTCAGGTCGGCCAGGCTGGTGGCCAGGCAGAAGATGGCCATCACCTCGCTGGCGACGACGATGTCGAAGCCGTCCTGCCGCGGAAAGCCGTTGCCCGGGCCGCCCAGGCCCACGGTGATGTCGCGCAGCGCGCGGTCGTTCATGTCCATCACGCGCTTCCACGTGATGCGGCGCGCATCGATGCCCAGCGCGTTGCCGTGGTGCATGTGGTTGTCCAGCGCCGCGGCCAGCAGGTTGTTGGCCAGCGCGATGGCGCTGAAGTCGCCGGTGAAGTGCAGATTGATGTCTTCCATCGGCACCACCTGCGCGTAGCCGCCGCCGGCGGCCCCGCCCTTCATGCCGAACACCGGCCCGAGCGATGGTTCGCGCAGCGCGACGATGGTCTTCCTGCCGATGTGGTTCAGCGCATCGCCCAGGCCCACCGTGGTGGTGGTCTTGCCTTCGCCGGCCGGCGTGGGGCTGATGGCGGTGACGAGGATCAGCTTGCCGTCGGGCCTGCCCTGCAGGCTCTCGATGTACTTCAGCGACAGCTTGGCCTTGTGGTGGCCGTACGGAACCAGGTGCTCGTCGGGGATGCCCAGGCGGTCCTGTGCAAGATCGGTGATGCGGCGCAGGCGCGCCGCCTGGGCGATGGCGATGTCACTGGGCAAGGGGAACTCCGGAACTGCAGGAACGCACCGCGCATTGTCGCGGCCCGGAGCTGCAGAGCCCCACCGGGGCTTCTACCGGGGCACCCCTTGCCGTGTGGTCAGCGCACCACCGGAGCGCCTGCACCGCCGCCCAGCGCGCTGTACAGCTGCACCGCGTTCTGCGCCTGCGCCAGCTGCAGCTGCACCACGGCCTGGCGGGTGGCCAGGGCCGCGCGCTCGGCATCCAGCCGGTCCAGCGCGCTGGCGGCGCCGCCGCGGAACAGCAGTTCGGTCAGCTCCAGCCGCCGCGCCTCGGCCGCGGCCTGCGCCTGCTGGGCCTGCAGCTGCTCGCCGAGCGTGGCACGGCCGGCCAGCGCGTCGGCCACGTCGCGGAACGCGGCCTGGATCGCCTTCTCGTACTGCGCCACGGCGATGTCGCGGGCTGCGCGCGTTGCTTCCAGGTTGGCCTGGTTGCGCCCGGCGTCGAACAGCGGCTGCAGCACCTGGCCGGTGAAGCTCCAGGCCGTGTTCTCGAACAGGCCCGACAGCTGCGTGCTCGCGGTGCCCAGGCTGCCGGTGAGCGAGATGCGCGGGAAGAAGGCCGCGCGCGCCGCGCCGATGCTGGCGTTGGCGGCGATCAGCGACTGCTCGGCCTGGCGCACGTCGGGGCGCTGCAGCAGCACCTCGGACGGCAGGCCGGCCGGCAGGTCGGCATAACGCAGCTGCGACACCGGCGCGCCTTCGGGGAGCTTCTCGGGCAGGCCCTGGCCCAGCAGCAGCATCAGCGCGTTCTGGTCCTGGCTGCGCTGGCGCTGCAGCGCCGCCACGTTGGCGCGCGCCGCAGCCACCAGCGACTCGATGGCGCGCAGCTCCGGTTCTGCCGCGGCACCGGCGTCGAAGCGCAGCTTCACCAGCTTCAGCTGCTCTTCGCGCGAGGCCAGCGTGCGCTGCGTGATCTGCAGCAGTTCGTCGTCGGCACGCAGCGCGAGGTCGGCGTTCAGCACCGCGGCGACCAGCGCCACCTGCGCGGCACGGCGGCCCTCGTCGGTGGCGAAGTAGCGCGCGAGCGCGGCCTCCGACAGGTTCTTCACGCGGCCGAACAGGTCGAGCTCGAAGGCCGTGACCTGCAGGCCCACGCTGTAGCTGCTGCTGATGCCGTCGCCCGTGGTGGTGCGCGTGCCCGAGGCGCCGGCGCCCACGCTGGGCAGGCGGTCGGCGCGCTGCACGCCGTACTGGGCGCGCGCCTGCTCGACGTTGAGCACGGCGACGCGCAGGTCGCGGTTGTTCTGCAGCGCCGTGTCGACCAGCGCCCGCTGGCGCGCGTCGGTCACGAAGTCGGTCCACGGCAGTTCGGCGGCAGCCGTTCCGCCGCTGGCCGCCGGCTGCGGGAAGGCGGCCGGCACCGGCGCCGCGGGGCGTTCGTAGGTCGGGGCCAGCGAACACGCGCTCAGCAGCGCGGCGGTGGCCAGCAGGGACAGGGCGGCGCGCATTCAGCGGTCCTCCATCGGGGTGTTGAGGTTCTGGTTCTCGGTCTCGTGGGCGTACATGCGGCGCTGGCGTTCGCTGCCCTTGAAGATGCGGCGCACGACGACGTAGAACACCGGCACGAAGAACACCGAGAGCACGACGGCCGTGATCATGCCGCCGATCACGCCGGTGCCGATGGCGCGCTGGCTCGCCGAGCCCGCGCCGCTGGCCAGGAACAGCGGCAGCACGCCCAGGATGAAGGCCAGCGAGGTCATCAGGATCGGCCGGAAGCGCAGGTGCGCGGCCGTCAGGGCCGCCTCCACCGCACTCTTGCCCTGGGCCTGCAGGTCCTTCGCGAACTCGATGATCAGGATCGCGTTCTTCGCCGACAGGCCGATGATGGTGATGAGGCCGACCTGGAAGTACACGTCGTTCGCGTAGCCGCGGAACAGCGTCGCCAGCACCACGCCCAGCACGCCCAGCGGCACCACCAGGATCACCGAGAACGGAATGCTCCAGCTCTCGTACAGCGCCGCCAGGCACAGGAAGACCGCCAGGATCGCAAAGCCGTACAGCACCAGCGCCTGGTTGCCGGCGATCTTCTCTTCACGGCTGATGCCCGTCCACTCGAAGCCGAAGCCCGTCGGCAGCTGCGCCGCCAGGCGTTCCATCTCGGCCATCGCGTCGCCGGTGCTGTAGCCCGGGGCTGCGCTGCCGCCGATGCGCATGGCCGGATAGCCGTTGAAGCGCACCGTCTGCATCGCCCCGCTGACCCAGCGCGTGGTGGCGAAGGCCGACAGCGGCACCGGCTGGCCGCGGGCATTGCTGGCATTGAGCCTGAGCAGGTCGTCGGGCTGCATGCGCGCCGGCGCGTCGGCCTGCACCACCACGCGCTGCAGGCGGCCGGAGCTCGGGAAGTCGTTGACGTAGGCCGAGCCCAGCGCGGTGGAGATGGTGGCGTTGATGGCGTCGAAGCCCACGCCGAGCGCGGCGGCCTTCTCGCGGTCGATGTCGATCTGCAGCTGCGGCGCGTCCTCGAGGCCGTCCGGGCGCACCTGCGTCAGCACCTTGCTCTGCGAGGCCATGCCCAGCAGCTGGTTGCGCGCGGCCACCAGCGCGTCGTGCCCCTTGCCGGCGCGGTCCTGCAGCCGGAAGTTGAAGCCCGAGGCGGTGCCCAGTTCGGGAATCGGCGGCGGGCTCAGCGGGAAGATGAAGGCATCGCGGATGCCCATCAGCGCGCCGAAGGCACGCCCGGCCAGCGCCTGCGCGCTGTTCTCGGGGTTGGGCCGCTCGCTCCAGTCCTTCAGCGTCACGAAGGCAAGCGCTGCGTTCTGGCCCTGGCCGCTGAAGCTGAAGCCCAGCACCGCCACCATGCTCTGCACCTCGGGCTGCTTCAGGACGAAGTCTTCCACCTGCGTCATCACGGCGCTGGTGCGTTCCTGGGTGGCCCCCGGGGGCAGCTGCACGTTGACGATCATGTTGCCCTGGTCTTCGGCGGGCAGGAACGAGGTCGGCAGGCGCAGGTACACCCAGCCCACCACGCCGATGATCGCGGCGTAGATCACGAGATACCGCGCGGCCTTGCCCAGCATGCGGCCGACCACGCCTTCGTAGCCGTGCGCGGTGCGCCGGAAGCCACGGTTGAACCAGCCGAAGAAGCCGCGCTTGTCGACGTGGTGGCCGGCCTGCACGGGCTTGAGCAGCGTGGCGCACAGCGCCGGCGTCAGGCTCAGGGCCATGAAGGCCGAGAAGCCGATCGAGGCCACCATCACGGCCGAGAACTGGCGGTAGATGTTGCCGACCGAGCCGGCGAAGAAAGCCAGCGGCACGAACACCGCGATCAGCACCACCGTGACGCCGACGATGGCGCCGGAGATCTGGCCCATCGCCTTCACGGTGGCCTCGCGCGGCGGCAGGCCTTCCTCGCTCATGATGCGTTCGACGTTCTCGACCACGACGATCGCGTCGTCGACCACGATGCCGATCACCAGCACCATGCCGAACATGGTCAGCACGTTGATCGAGAAGCCCAGCGCCAGCAGCGTGGCAAAGGTGCCCAGCAGCGCCACCGGCACGACCACCGTGGGAATCACGGTGTAGCGGAAGTTCTGCAGGAACAGGAACATCACCAGGAACACCAGCACCACGGCCTCGACCAGGGTCTGGGCGACCTGGCTGATCGAGATCTTCACGAAGCGCGAGCTGTCGTACGGGATCGCGTAGACGACGCCTTCAGGGAAGTAGCGCTTGAGCTCTTCCATCTTGGCGCGCACGGCGGCCGCCGTCTCCAGCGCGTTGCCGCTGGGCGAGAGTTGCACGCCGATGCCGGTGGACGGCTTGCCGTTCAGCCGCGCCGACGTGGAATAGGCCTGCGCGCCGAGCTCGATGCGCGCCACGTCGCGCAGCCGCACGGTGGAGCCGTCGGCATTGGCACGCAGCATCACGCTGCCGAATTGCTCGACGCTGCCGAGCTGGCCGTTCACCACCACGGTGGCGGCGATGCCCTGCCCGGCCACGTTGGGCAGGTCGCCGATGCTGCCGGCAGCCACTTGCGCGTTCTGCGCGCGGATCGCGGCCGTGACCTCGGTCATCGACAGGTTGAAGCCCTGCAGCTTGGCCGGGTCGACCCAGATGCGCATCGCGCGCTCGGTGCCGAACAGCTGTGCCTGGCCGACACCCGGCACGCGCTGCAGTTCGGGCAGCACGTTGCGCGCGGCGTAGTCGCCGAGCGCGATCGGGTCGTAGGCCGGATTGTTCGACGACAGGATGGCGAACAGCAGGAAGTTCGAGCGCGACTTGTCCACGCGCACGCCCTGCTGCGTCACCGACGCCGGCAGGCGCGGCGTGGCGCGGCCGAGGCGGTTCTGCACCTCCACCTGCGCCAGGTCGGCGTTGGTGCCGGGCTCGAAGCTCAGCGTGATGGTGCCGCTGCCGTCGGCCTGCGACACCGACTCGATCGAGATCAGGCCGGGCGCGCCGTTCATCTCGCGCTCGATGACGGCCAGCACGCTGTCTTCCAGCGTCTGCGCCGAGGCACCGGGGTACGCGGCCGAGACCACGATGGCCGGTGGTGCCACCGGCGGGTACTGCGAGATCGGCAGCTGGGTGATGGCGACACCGCCCATCACCAGCACGAACAGGGCGATCACCCACGCGAAGATCGGGCGATCGATGAAGAAGCGGGCCATGGTGCGCTGCCTCGCTTACTTCGATGCTGCCGGTGCCGCGGGGGCGGCGGCCGACGCCGCGCCTGCCGGCGACCAGGGCACCGGGTTCACCGGCGCTCCGGGCACGAACATCTTCTGGAAGCCGTCGACGATGACCTGTTCGCCTGGCTTCAGGCCGTCGGTCACGACCCACTGGCCGCCCTGCCCGGCGCTGACCTTCACGGTGCGCGGCGCCGGCTTGTTGCCTTCGCCGACCACCAGCACCGTGTCGCCCTGGTTCGTGCGCGTCACCGCCTGCTGCGGGACGAGGAAGCCCGCGGGCAGCTCGGCCTGCGACAGCCGCACGCGCACGAACTGCCCCGGCAGCAGCAGGCCTTCGGCGTTGGGCACCTCGGCACGCAGCGTCACCTGGCCCGAGCTCGCGTCCACCGTCAAGTCGCTGAACAGCAGCTTGCCCGGCCGCGGCAGCTCGCTGCCGTCGTCCAGCACCACGCGCACGTCCACGGCCTGGCTGGCCTTCAGCTGGTTGGCTGCCAGCGCCTTGCGCAGCCGCAGCAGTTCGCTGCTGCTCTGCGTGAAGTTCACGTAGACGCGGTCGGTCTGCTGGATCAGCGCCAGCTGGGTGGCCTCGGTGGCGCTGACCAGGGCGCCCTCGGTCACCAGCGCACGGCCGATGCGGCCGGCGATCGGCGCGGTCACCCGCGCGTAGCCGAGGTTGATGCTGGCGGTCTGCACCGCAGCGCGGCCGGCGGCCACGTCGGCCTCGGCGCTCTTCTGCGTCGCCTGCGCGTTCACGAAGTCCTGCTGGCTGATGGCCTGCGCCGCGGCCAGCGGCCGATAGCGGTCGACCGTCGCCGTGGCCTGCGCCAGGCTCGCCTGCGCACGCGCGAGCTGCGCGTTGGCGCTGGCCAGCGCGGCCTGGTAGGGGGCCGGGTCGATCTGGAACAGCGGCTGGCCGGCCCGCACCTCGCTGCCTTCACGGAACTGCCGCTGCAGCACGACGCCGTTCACGCGCGCCCGCACCTGTGCCGTGCGCAGGGCCTCGACGCGGCCGGGCAGCTCGGTCTGCAGGGCCACCGCTTGCGGCGCGACGGTGACCACGCCGACGGCCGGCGGCGGCGGCATGCCACCACCGGGCGCGCCGCCGCTCGCGGCGTCCTTGCCGCTGCAGGCCGCGAGCACCGCGGCCACCAGGAGGGCCAGCGTCAGCGCCGGCAGGGAGTGAGTGTTGTTCATGGGCGCGTCTTCGCGGCGAAGCGGAGCTGGACGGGATGGGCAGGTGCGGAAGTGGGAGTGGTTTGACCCAGCGCAAAAGGAGGGTTCACGCGGAGTGTCACCAGGGAGGGCACGGAGTATACATACAGTCTAGAATGTATGTTTGATGACAACGGCAGCAATGCACCAGTGCGGACGATGCAACAGTCGTTCCCGCCGTTCCACCAGCCCCGCCCATCCCCACCACACGCCCGCACGATGGCCCGCAAGACCAAGGAAGAAGCGCTCGTGACCCGCGCGCGCATTCTCGACGCCGCCGAGCACCTGTTCCAGCAGCAGGGTGTGTCGGGGACGTCGCTGCAGGACATCGCCAGCGCTGCCGGCGTGACACGCGGCGCGGTGTACTGGCACTTCCACGACAAGGGCGACCTCTTCAACGCGATGATGGACCGCGTCTGCCTGCCGATGGAGACCGAGTCCACGCAGCGCCTGGACCGCGCCGACGATCCGGCGCCGCTGACGACGTTGCGCGACCACCTGCTGGGCGTGCTGTCCGGCCTGGCCAGCGACGCCCAGCTGCAGCGCGTGTTCGAGATCGCCACGCACAAGATCGAGTACGTCGACGAGCTGACCGCCGTGCGCGAGCGCCACCTGCAGATCCGCAACGACTACACCGACGCGCTCGAACGCACGCTGCGCGCGGCGCAGCGGCGCGGCCACGTGCTGCGCGCACCGTCGGCGCGCCACATGGCCATCGGCCTGCATGCGCTGCTCAACGGGCTGATCCAGAACTGGATGCTCGACCCCCAGGGTTTCGACCTGCTGCCGGTGGGGCGGCTGGCGATCGAGTCCTTCCTGGCCGGGCTGGCGCAGCCGCAGCGCCCCGCGGACTGAGCGGCGGTGGACGCCGTGCCGGCCGGCGCGCCGCAGGGGGCGCTGTTCGACGGGGCGCCGGCCGTGCTGCCGGCAGCGACCGACGCCCACGTGCGTGCGCTGGCGCAGGCCCTGCAGGTGCGCTGGGGCGGGCGGCTGCACCTGGGCACCTCGTCGTGGCACTTTCCCGGCTGGCAGGGGCTGGTGTGGCAGGGTCGGCATGGCGATGCGCTGCTGTCCCGCCACGGTCTGCAGGCCTACGCCCAGCACCCGCTGCTGCGCTGCGTCAGCCTGGACCGTGCGTTCTACCGGCCGCTGGACGCCGCCACCTACCGGGCGCTCGCCGCCCAGGTGCCGGAGCACTTCCGTTTCGTCGTGAAGGCGGCCGCGCTGGTGTGCGACGCTGTGCAGCGTGCGCCCGGCACCGGGGCCGCGCTGCAGCCCAACCCGCAGTTCCTGGACCCGGCCGCGGCGCTGCGGCTGTGCGTGCAGCCGGCCGTCGACGGACTGGGCCCGCAGCTGGGCGCGCTGGTGTTCCAGCTCTCGCCGCTGCCAGCGACCTGGCTGCGCGACACGGCGGCGTTGCACCGGCGGCTGGCCGACCTGTTGGCCGCCGTCGTGCCGGCCGTGCCGGCGGGCAGCCTCGTGGCGCTGGAACTGCGCGACGCGGAGCTGCTGACGCCGCCGCTGGCAGCGTTGCTGCGTTCCCATGGCGTGCGCTGCTGCCTGGGCCTGCACGACCGCCTGCCCGCCATCGACGCGCAGCTGCCGATGCAGCGCGCCACCTGGCCCGGCGACCTGGTGTGCCGCTGGAACCTGCAGCGCGGCCAGCGCTATGCCCAGGCACGCGACCGCTGGGCGCCGTTCGACCGCCTGCAGGCGCCCGACGTGCCCACGCGCACGACGCTGGCCCGCGTGGTGGCGGGCACGCTGAACGCCGGCCACCGTGCGTTCGTCACCATCAACAACAAGGCCGAGGGGTCGGCACCGCTGTCGGTGATCGCGCTGGCCGAGGCCCTGCTGGGCCTGCCTTGACGCAGCGGCGACAATCGCGACGTGGACTACCCCGATTACAACCCCGCTCTCGACAGCCCGCCGCTCAGCGACGAGGAACTCGACAGCCTCGACCAGCTGCTGCAGGCGCTGCCCGGCGACACCGCCATGAACATCGAGGGCCTGGACGGCTACCTGACCGCGCTGGTGGTCGGCCCGCCGCTGCTGCAGCGGCTGAGAAGCGCCGACTGGCTGCCCGTGGTGTGGGGCGGCGACGGCAGCGGCAGCGCGCCGTTCGCCAGCCAGAAGCAGCGCAAGCGCGCCGCCGTGCTGGTGCTGCGCCACCTGCACGCCATCCACCAGCAGCTGCAGCGCGACGCCGACGCCTGGGAGCCGGTGTTCAGTGTTGCGGAGACCCCCGACGGCGAACTCGTCGATGCCGAGGACTGGTGCATCGGCTTCCTGCAGGCCGTGGCGCTGGACAGCGAGGCCTGGGCCCCGCTGTTCGACGACGCCACGCTGGGCCCGGCCCTGGTGCCGATCGCGCTGCTGGGCGGCGACGACAGCACGCTCGGCGACGCCGACCGGGAGCGCCTGGCCGACCCGGCCGAACGCGACGCGCTCAGCCGCGCCGTGGCCGACGCGGTGCCCTTGCTGCACGCGCGCGCCGGCGCCAGCGCATGAACGCGGGTCCGCCCGACGACCTGCGCCTGCACAGCGCCGCCGCCGAGCGCAACCGCGTGCCACTGCTGGCTGCGCTGCAGCGGCTGTTGCCGCCGCATGGCCAGGCGCTCGAGATCGCCAGCGGCACCGGCCAGCATGCCGCGCACTTCGCCGCTGCCCTGCCCGGCTGGCGCTGGCAGCCGACCGAGGCCGACCCGCGCCTCGGCGACTCCATCCGCGCCTGGTGCCGCGACCTGCCCAACGTGGCCGCCCCGCTGCGGCTGGACGTGACGGCACCTGTCTGGCACGGCGTGCCGTCGGTCGTGGACCTGCTGTTCTGCGCCAACCTGCTGCACATCGCGCCGTGGCCGAGCACGCCGGCACTGATGCAGGGTGCAGCGCGCCACCTGGCGCAGGCCGGCCTGCTCTGCATCTACGGCCCGTTCATCGAGGACGGCGTGCCCACCGCGGCCAGCAACCTGGACTTCGATGCCGACCTGCGGCGCCGCGATCCGTCCTGGGGCCTGCGCCGCCTGCCCGACGTGCTGGCCGCGGCCGTCGGCCGCCGGGCTGCGCCTGCAGGAGCGGCTGCAGCTGCCGGCCAACAACCTGCTGTTGGTGTTGTCTAGGCAAGCAGCCGGCTGAGGCACCAGTCGGCGGCGGCGAGCAGCCGCGCGTCGTCGCCGAAGCGGCCCACCAGCTGCATCCCCACCGGCAGGCCGTTGGTGCCCCGCGTGAACGGCAGGTGGATGCAGGGCAGTCCCAGCAGCGTCCAGCCGCGGCAGAACAGCGGGTCGCCGGTGGCGTCCAGACCGGCCGGCGCGGTGCCGATGGCGCTGGGCGCCAACAGCACGTCCACGCCGTCGAACAGCACCTGTGCCTGCTGCCGTGCCAACGCGGCCTGCGCCTGGTGCGCCGCGTGCGTGGCACCGTCGATCGCCATGCCCTCGTCCATCAGCGCCAGCAGCCGGGCGCTCAGGCGCGCGCGGTGCTGCGTGCGCTCGTGGCTGAGCGAGCGCGCCATCTCGAAGGCCATGATGGACTTCTGCAGCGACACCAGATCCGGCAGTGCCGCAGGCCAGGCCTCGCGCACCTGCGCCGCGGGGCCCAGCCGCTGTGCGGCGAGCGCGAACGCGGCCTGCGTGTCGGCGTCGGCCTGCGGCCACTCGGGCGTGCGGCACAGGCCGATGCGCGGCGTGCTGCCGTCGTGCGGCTGCAGCAGGCGCGCGTCGCCGGTCAGCACCGCGCCGAGCAGCGCCACGTCGGCCACGGCCCGGCCGAAGCCGCCGACGGTGTCCAGGCTTTCCGACAGGCTCTTGATGCCGCCGCGCGGCACCCGGCCCCAGCTGGGCTTGTAGCCCACCACGCCGCAGAAGGCGGCCGGGCGGATGATGGACGCCGCCGTCTGCGTGCCCAGCGCCAATGGCAGCATGTGGTCGGCCACCGCACCGGCCGAGCCGCTGGACGAGCCGCCGGGCGTGTGCATCGGCGTGCGCGACAGCGCGTGCGGGTTGCGCGTGGCGCCGGGGTGGAAATACGCGAACTCGGTCGTCACCGTCTTGCCGGCCACCACGGCACCGGCCTCGCGCGCCAGGGCCACCGCAGCGGCATCGGCCGCCGGCCGGTGGCCGGCATAGACCGCCGAGCCATAGGCCGTGGGCAGGTCGGCGGTGTCGATCAGGTCCTTCACGCCCAGCGGCAGGCCGTGCAGCAGGCCACGCAGCGGGCCGGCGTCGAGCGCACGGGCCTGGGCCAATGCCTGGTCGACATCGAGGTGGGCGAAGGCCTGCACCGCAGGCTCGCGTTCGGCGATGCGCTCCAGGCAGTCGCGCAGCACGGCCTCGGCGCCGAGTTCACGGCGCTGCAGCCGGGTGGCGAGTTCGTGTGCGGTCAGCGTGTGCAGTCGGGTCACGGCCACTCCCTCTGTTCCAGGGCACCAAACGAAACGGGCCCCGCGAGGGGCCCGTTCAATCGTGCAGACTGTCTTGCAAGCTTGGCGGAGTCGGAGGGATTCGAACCCTCGATGCAGGTTTTGCCCACATACTCCCTTAGCAGGGGAGCACCTTCGGCCACTCGGTCACGACTCCGGCGAAGACGCGCATTCTAGCCTGAGTTTTCGGCCGCTTTCAGGCCGCAGCGGCAGGCTGTTCGAGATCGAACGCCTTGTGCAGCGCGCGCACCGCGAGCTCCATGTACTTCTCGTCGATCACCACGCTGGTCTTGATCTCGCTGGTGCTGATCATCTGGATGTTGATGCCCTCTTCGCTGAGCGTGCGGAACATTTTGCTGGCCACGCCCACGTGGCTGCGCATGCCGATGCCGACGATGCTGACCTTGCAGATCTTCGGGTCGCCCAGCACCTGCGCCGCGCCAGTGGCCGGTGCCACCGTGTTCTTCAGCAGGTCCAGCGTCTTCGCGTAGTCGTTGCGGTGCACCGTGAACGAGAAGTCGGTGCGACCGTCGTGCGAGACGTTCTGGATGATGACGTCGATGTCGATGTTGGCATCGGCCACCGGGCCCAGGATCTGGTATGCGATGCCCGGCTTGTCGGGCACGCCCATCACGGTGATCTTGGCTTCGTCGCGGTTGAAAGCGATGCCGGACACGACAGCTTGTTCCATCTTCTCGTCTTCCTCGAAAGTGATCAGCGTGCCCGAGCGCGCTTCCTCGTTGATGTCGATGTCCCAGGGCGTGAAGCTCGACAGCACACGCAGCGGCACACGGTACTTGCCGGCGAACTCCACCGAGCGGATCTGCAGCACCTTGCTGCCCAGGCTGGCCATCTCCAGCATCTCCTCGAAGCTGATGGTGGACAGCCGGCGCGCCTCGGGGACGATGCGCGGGTCGGTGGTGTAGACGCCGTCGACGTCGGTGTAGATCAAGCACTCGTCGGCGTGCATCGCGGCGGCGATCGCCACGGCCGAGGTGTCGCTGCCGCCGCGGCCCAGCGTGGTGACGTTGCCGTCGCCGTCGATGCCCTGGAAGCCGGTGATGACCACCACCTTGCCGGCGGCCAGATCGGCACGCACGCGCTTGTCGTCGATGCTCTCGATGCGGGCCTTGGTGTACGAGCGGTCGGTGGCCACGGGCACCTGCCAGCCCGAGTAGCTCACGGCCTGCAGGCCCTGGGCCTGCAGTGCCAGCGCCAGCAGGCCCACCGACACCTGCTCGCCGGTGGCGGCGATGGCGTCCAGCTCGCGCAGCGCCGCGGCGTCCATGGCGGCGGGCGACAGTTCCTTGGCCAGGCCGAGCAGGCGGTTGGTCTCGCCGCTCATCGCCGAGGGCACGACCACCATCTGGTGGCCGGCGCGCGCCCATTTGGCAACGCGCATCGCGACGCTGCGGATGCGTTCGGTCGACCCCATCGAGGTGCCGCCGTACTTGTGAACGATCAATGCCATGGGTGCGGGCTCTCTTCTCGCGGTGTTTCTCGCTGGAACTGGCGAAAACCCTTGATTTTAGCCCGCGGGTGCTGCGTCCTCGGCGCCATCCGGCAGCCATTGCAACTGCAGCTGGCGCACGCCGGGCGGCGCGATGCAGCGCGCGTCGATGCCGAGCCCGGGGACGAAGACCAGTGTGTCGCCGTCGAACAGCAGCGGGCCGCCGCGGTGCCACGCAGGCACACGGGCCGCCTGGTACTGCTTCTTCAGGCTGCGCGGCACCCCACCCGGATGGGCCAGGAACTGCTCGCCGCCTTCGCGCTGGCGCAGGCTCGGCTTGCGCAAGCGCGAAGGCTCGATGCCGCCGTGGTCGGCGGCTGTGACGACGAATCGGCCGCCCCAGCCAGCGGCGCGATGCACACCCGGCCGCTGCAGCGCCAGCGAGCGTGCAGGCTCCGACGGTGTGGGTGGTGGGGCGGGGGCCACCAGCGGGTGCAGACGCAGCAGCCCGTCGTGCAGCCGCAGTTCAGCCTGCGGCGCCGGCCAGCGTGCGCTGCGCGCGCGCGGCAGCTCGTCGGCGAGGCGCTCGACCAGCGACTCCGGCACACCGCCCGGCACCTGCTGCTGCAGCCACTGGCGCAGCACCAGCCGGCGCCGCGGCGCGGCCAGCAGCCGCCAGGGCGCGCAGCGCAGCGCGCCGTCGGGATGCAGCAGCGGTGCCAGGTCGGCCACCGCCAGCGCGTGCAGGCCGGCAGCGGCTTCCTGCGCGCGCCGTGCCGCGGCCTGCAGCTGCGCTTCGGCATCGGGGAACGCCTGCTGCAGCGCGGGCCAGACGTGCAGGCGCAGGCGGTTGCGGGCAAAGCGCGGGTCGGCGTTGCTGGCGTCGTCGACGAATGCGAGACGGTGGCGGCGCACGTAGGCCTCGATGGCCTCGCGCGGCCGTTCCAGCCAGGGCCGCGCCCAGGTGATGCCGGCCCGCTCGGCAAGAGCCGGCATGGCCGCCAGGCCTGCGGGACCGCCGCCACGCAGCGCCTGCAGCAGCAAGGTCTCGGCCTGGTCCCGGCGGTGGTGCGCGAGCAGCACGAGGCCGCAGCCGGCGGTGCGGGCCATCGCGGCCAGCGCCTTGTAGCGTTCGCGCCGCGCCCAGGCCTCGATGCTGTCGCCACGGGCGGGCTGGCCCTGCAGGCGGGTGGCGTGGAACACCACGGGCAGTCCCCGGGCGGCCCAGCGGCGACACTGGTGCTGCACGTGCAGCAACCAGGCGTCGGCCTGCGGCGCCAGGCCGTGATGCACATGCAGGGCATGCACCTGCACGCCGAGCGGGCCTGCAGCGCGCGCCGCGGCGTGCAGCAGCGCGGTGGAATCGCGGCCGCCGCTGACGGCCACCGCCACCGCGCGCGCGTTCACCGCGGGCTCACCGCTCCGTGGTGTCGCCGTAGCGGCCGTAGGACTGCAGGCGCTCGTAGCGGCGCTGCAGCAGGTCCTTCGTCTTCAGGTCGGTGACCTGGCGCAAGGCGTCGTTCAGCGCCCGCTTGAGCTGGGCGGCCATCCACTTGGTGTCGCGGTGCGCGCCACCCACGGGTTCGTTGACGATCTTGTCGATCACGCCCAGCGCCTTCAACCGGTGCGCGGTGATGCCCAGCGCCTCGGCGGCATCGCTGGCGCGCTCGGCGGTCTTCCACAGAATGGACGCGCAGCCCTCGGGCGAGATCACCGAGTACACCGAGAACTGCAGCATCAGCACCTGGTCGGCCACGCTGATGGCCAGCGCGCCGCCCGAGCCGCCCTCGCCGATGATGGTGGTGATGATGGGCACTTCCAGCTGCGCCATCTCGAAGATGTTGCGACCGATGGCTTCCGACTGTCCGCGCTCCTCGGCGCCGATGCCGGGATAGGCGCCCGGCGTGTCGACGAAGGTGAAGACCGGCAGGCCGAACTTCTCGGCCAGCTTCATCAGCCGCAGCGCCTTGCGGTAGCCCTCGGGGCGGCTCATGCCGAAGTTGCGCGCGGTGCGCTCCTTGGTGTCGCGGCCCTTCTGGTGGCCGAGCACCACGCAGGCGTTGCCATTGAACCGCGCCAGGCCGCCCACGATGGACAGGTCGTCGGCGTAATGCCGATCGCCGTGCAGTTCCTGGAAGTCGGTGAAGATCTCGCCCACGTAGTCCAGCGTGTACGGCCGCTGCGGGTGGCGCGCGATCTGCGTGACCTGCCAGGGCGTGAGGCTGGAGTAGATGTCCTTCGTGAGCTGGGTGCTCTTGCCGGCCAGCCGCTGGATCTCGTCGGAGATGTCGACCGCCGATTCGTTCTGCACGTAGCGCAGTTCGTCGATCTTGCTTTCGAGCTCGGCGATCGGTTGCTCGAAGTCCAGGAAATGACGCTTTGACATCAGTACTCCACGGGCAGCGGGTCGAGGCTGCGCCAAATATACCAAGTGGCCACCGAACGGAACGGCGCCCACGCCTCGCCGACTTCGCGGGCTTCGGCCCGCGACACCGGCTCGCCGCTGAAGTAGTTGACGCTGATGCCCTTGATCAGGCCCAGGTCGTCCAGCGGCATCACGTTCGGACGCATCAGGTGGAAGATGAGGAACATCTCGGCCGTCCAGCGGCCGATGCCACGGATGGCGATCAGTTCCGCGATGATGGCCTCGTCGTCCATCTCCTGCCACTGGCCGACGTGCACGTTGCCCTCGTCGAAGTGGCGCGCCAGGTCCAGCAGGTATTCGGACTTGCGCGCCGACAGCCCGGCGGCGCGGAGGGTCTCGACAGGCAACAACCGCACCGCGGGCGGCGGCAGGTGCGTGGCCGGGCCGCCGACCGTGGCTGCGAAGCGGTCCCAGACCGACTGCGCGGCCTTCACCGAGATCTGCTGCCCGACGATGGAGCGCGCCAGCGTGGTGAAGGCATCCCCGCGGCTGCGCAGGCGCGCTTCGCCGAACTTCGGGATCAGCTTCTTCATCACCCGGTCGCGGCGCGACAGGTGGCGGCAGGCGTCGTCCCAGTACGCCGGGGTCACGTCCGGCACAGCGGAGACTGCGGAGGCCGCCTCGGCGGCCTGTGCAACCAGCGCCTTCGGCATCAGGCCTTGACCCAGGTGGTGCCCTGCGCCGTGTCCTTCAACACGACGCCTTGCGCCAGCAGCTCGTCGCGGATGCGATCCGACTCCGCGAAGTCGCGCGCGCGCTTGGCCGCGGCGCGTGCGTCGATGCGCTGCTGGATGGCTGCTTCGTCCAGGCCGCTGCCGCCCTGCAGGTAGTCGCGCGGCGGTTGCTGCAGGATGCCCAGCACGCCCGCCAGCGACTTCAGCAACGCCGCCGTGCCGGCGTCGTGCGTGCGGTTGAGCTCGCCGGCCAGTTCGAACAGCACGGCCAGGGCGCCAGGCGTGTTGAAGTCGTCGTCCATCGCTGCCTTGAAGGCGGCGGCGTGCGGTGCGGACCAATCGATGGCGCCGGCCTCGGCGGGCACGGCGTCCAGCGCGGTGTAGAGCCGCTTCAGCGCCGTGCGTGCCTCGTCGAGCAGGGCGTCGGCGAAGTTGAACGGGCTGCGGTAGTGCGTGCGCAGCATGAAGAAGCGGATGGTCTCGCCATCGAACTTCTGCAGCACGTCGGCGATGGTGAAGAAGTTGCCCAGGCTCTTGGACATCTTCTCGTTGTCGACGTTGAGGAAACCGTTGTGCAGCCAGTAGTTGACGAACGGATGGCCGAGCGCGCCCTCGCTCTGCGCGATCTCGTTCTCGTGGTGCGGGAACTGCAGGTCCATGCCGCCGCCGTGGATGTCGAAGTGCTCGCCCAGCAGGGCGCAGCTCATCGCCGAGCACTCGATGTGCCAGCCCGGCCGGCCCGGCCCGTAGGCGCTGGGCCACTTGGCGTCGTCGGGCTCGTCGACCTTGGCCGACTTCCACAGCACGAAGTCCAGCGGATCGTCCTTGTCGCCGAGCACCGCCACGCGCTCGCCTGCGCGCAGTTCGTCCAGGCTCTTGCCCGACAGCTTGCCGTATCCGGGGAAGCGGCGCACCGCGAAGTTGACGTCGCCGCCCTCGGCCTGGTAGGCCAGGCCCTTGGCCTGCAGCTGCCCGATGATGGACAGCATCTGCGGCACGTACTCGGTGGCGCGGGGTTCGGCGCTCGGGGGATCGAGGCGCAGCGCCGCGAAGTCGCGGTGCATGGCCGCGATCATCTCGTCGGTGAGTGCGCGGATCGACATGCCGCGCTCCAGCGCGCGCCGGATGATCTTGTCGTCGATGTCGGTGATGTTGCGCACGTAGGTGACGCGGTAGCCGCTGGCGCGCAGCCAGCGGTAGACCACGTCGAACGCCAGGTTCATGCGCGCATGGCCCATGTGGCACAGGTCGTAGACCGTGATGCCGCACACATACATGCGCACCTCGCCCGGCGTGAGGGGCGTGAAGGTCTCGAGCCGGCGCGTCAGGGTGTTGTGGATGCGGAGGGTCATGCGGCGAAAGGCGTTCTTCGTGGGGCGCGCCGATAGAATCGACCAGTATAGCGGTGTGGTTTTGCCGCCTTCCGCCCCCTCTGGCTGCCCTGCTCTGTCCGCCTCCCCCACCCGATGCCCCGCCGCTTTCCGATCGCCTTGCGGGTCTTGCCCGCCCGCAGCCTGGGTCTTGCAATGGCGGCCCTGCTGGCCATCGGCGGGGCCGCGGTCCGTGCCGACGAAGTGGCCGCGGTGCGGCAGCTGCAGCGCAGCGGTGACACCGCCGCCGCGCTGGAACGCGCCGAGCGCGCCGTGGCCGCCGAACCGCGCAACACCCGGCTGCGCTTCCTGCACGGCGTGCTGTTGCTCGACGCGCAGCGCGACGACGCCGCGATGGCGGTGTTCCTGCGGTTGAGCGAGGACTACCCCGAGCTGCCGGAGCCCTTCAACAACATGGCGCTCCTGCACGCCCGCGCGGGCCGCATCGATGCGGCACGGCAGGCGCTGGAAACCGCGTTGCGCAACGACCCCGGGCACGCCGTCGCGCGCCGCAATCTGGGCGACATCCACCTGCGGCTGGCGCTGCAGGCCTGGGAGACGGCTGCGCAGCAGCTGCCGGCCGACGCCGCGCTGCAACGCAAGCTGCAGGTGGCCCGCGAGCTGGCCGCCGCCAGTCGCTAGACTCCCGGATTTCCCGCAGCCATCCACTGGAGAGAAGCGCTTGAAGAATCCCCTGCCGCTGCTGGCCCTCGTCGTGGGCGCTGTCATGGCGCTGCCCGCACACGCCGACAAGGTGCGCCTGGCCACGAGTGCCGGCGACATCGTGCTCGAACTCGACCGCGAGAAGGCGCCGAAGACCGTCGACAACTTCCTGCAGTACGTGCAGGCCGGCCATTACGACGGAACGATCTTCCACCGCGTGATTCCCACGTTCATGATCCAGGGCGGCGGCATGAAGCCTGACATGGGCGAGAAGCCGACGCGTGCGCCGATTCCCCTGGAGAGCCGCAATGGCCTGAGCAACGTGCGTGGTGCCGTGGCCATGGCACGCACGATGGATCCGAACTCGGCCACGGCGCAGTTCTTCATCAACGTCGGCGACAACCCGTTCCTGGACCAGCCCAACGCGCGCGACGGCAACGGCTACGCCGTGTTCGGCAAGGTCGTCGCGGGCATGGACGTGGTCGACAAGATCAAGCTCGTGCCCACCAAGTCCGCCGGGCCGCACCAGAACGTGCCCGAAACCCCGGTCCTCATCAAGAAGGCCACCCTGGAGAAGTAGAGATGAGCAAGTTCGTTCAGATGGACACCAGCGCGGGCACGGTCCGCATCGAACTCGACGACGAGCGCGCGCCGCTGTCGGTGGCCAACTTCCTGCAGTACGCGCAGGCCGGCCACTACGACGGCACCGTCTTCCACCGCGTCATCAAGGGCTTCATGATCCAGGGCGGCGGCTTCGAGCCCGGCATGAAGCAGAAGCCCACCGGCGCGCCGATCAAGAACGAGGCCAACAACGGCCTGAAGAACAAGCGCTACACGCTGGCGATGGCACGCACGTCCGATCCGCACTCGGCCACGGCGCAGTTCTTCATCAACGCCACCGACAACGACTTCCTGGACTTCCGCGCCGAGAATGCCCAGGGCTGGGGCTACGCGGTGTTCGGCCGGGTCGTCGAAGGCATGGACGTCGTCGACAGCATCGAGAAGGTCGCGACAGGCCGCAAGGGTTTCCATGACGACGTGCCGGTCGAGGACGTGACCATCCGCAAGGTCACCGAGGTGGCCTGATGCAACCCGGCAGCGACACGTCCGCCGTGGCGCTGCCGGTGTTCTACGAACTGGCGGCGCCCAAGGGTTGGCGCAGCATCGACTTCATCTCCGACATGCACCTGTCGGCGGCGCTGCCGCACACGGTGGAGGCGTGGGCGCAGCACCTGCGCAACACGCCGGCCGACGCCGTGTTCATGCTGGGCGATGTGTTCGAGGTGTGGGTCGGCGACGACGCCCGCCAGCTCCCGTTCGAACGCCACTGCGTGGACGTGATGGCCGAAGCGGCCAGCCGGCGCACCTTGGCCGTGATGGTGGGCAACCGCGACTTCCTGCTGGGCGCGCAGATGCTGCGGGCCTGCGGCGCGATGGCGCTGCCCGACCCGACGCTGCTGACCGCCTGGGGCCGCCCGGTGCTGCTGACGCACGGCGACGCGCTGTGCCTGGAGGACACCGCCTACCAGAGCTTCCGCCGCGAGGTGCGCAGCGACCACTGGCAGCAAGATTTCCTGGCCCGCCCGCTGGCAGAGCGGCTGGCCATCGCCGCCGACATCCGGCGCCAGAGCCAGCAGCGGCACAGCTTCGACGGACGCGTGGACGCCGACATCGACGCCGGCACCGCCGTTGCCTGGCTGCATGCGCTGGGAGCGTCGGAGATGGTGCACGGCCACACGCACCGGCCTGGCAGCCAGGACCTCGCTCCGGGCTTCAAGCGCCATGTGCTGAGCGACTGGGATCTCGACGACGCAGAACGGCCGCGCGCGCAAGTGCTGCGCCTGAGCCGCGACGGCTTCGTCCGGCTGCAGCCGACCGGCGCCACGGGACCGGCGTGAAGCCGGCGGCGACGGTGTGGCGCCCGGTGGCGCACTGGGTGTCGCGCTGGCAGCAGTGGCGCGACGACGCCGCCGTGGCGCGTCGCCCGATCCGCGACGACCTGTGGAAGCGCACCCTGGTCCGCTACCCCTTCCTGCAGCGCAGCGACCCGGCCGAGCAGGCCCTGCTGCGACGCATGAGCAGCCTCTTCCTGGATCGCAAGGAATTCGACGCCGCACCAGGCGTGCGCCTGACCGACGACGTCGCCGTGGCCGTGGCGGCGCAGGCCTGCCTGCCCGTGCTGCGGCTGGGGCTGGACGCCTACGCGGGCTTCGTCGGCATCGTGCTGCACCCCGACGCCGTGGTCGCGCGCCGCAGCGTCGTGGGCGACGACGGCATCGTGCACGAGTACGACGAGGAACTGGCCGGCGAAGCGATGGAGGGGGGCCCAGTGATGCTGTCCTGGCGCGACGTGCGAGGCGCCGGCCGCAGCGCAGCCGATGGCTACAACGTGGTCATCCACGAATTCGCCCATGTGCTCGACATGGCGCAAGGCTTCTCGGCCGGCAACGCCGTGGTGCATGAGCAGCACGCAGCCTTCGCGGCACGCGTGGATGCGGGCGCGGAACTGCAGCTCGATCCGTACGGGGCCGAGGCACCTGAGGAATTCTTCGCCGTCTCCAGCGAAGCCTTCTTCGTCAATGCCCGGCCCTTCAAGGAACAACACCCCGTGATGCACGAGGTGTTGTGTGGCTTCTACCGGCAGGACCCTGCCGCGGCGCAACCGCCGGGTCGACCCTAGACGGCCGTCGTCTCGGCCTTGGGCTTGTCGCTCTTGCGCGGCGGCTGGATGTCCAGCGTGACCTCGTCCTTGTCGTCCAGGTCCACCGTGAGGCGCCCGCCGTCGACGAGGCGACCGAAGAGCAGCTCGTCGGCCAGCGCACGGCGGATCATGTCCTGGATCAGACGCTGCATCGGGCGCGCGCCCATCAGCGGGTCGAAGCCCTTCTTCGCCAGGTGCTTGCGCAGGTTGTCGCTGAAGGTCACCTCGACCTTCTTCTCGGCCAGCTGGCTTTCCAGTTGCAGCAGGAACTTGTCGACCACGCGCATGATGATTTCCTCATCGAGCGCACGGAACGACACGATCGCATCCAGCCGATTGCGGAACTCGGGCGTGAACAGTCGCTTGATGTCGCCCATCTCGTCGCCTTGCTGGCGCGAGTTGGTGAAGCCGATCGTCGACTTGTTCATCGTCTCGGCGCCGGCGTTCGTCGTCATCACGATGATGACGCTGCGGAAATCGGCCTTGCGCCCGTTGTTGTCGGTCAACGTGCCGTGGTCCATCACCTGCAACAGCACGTTGAAGACATCGGGGTGCGCCTTCTCGATCTCGTCGAGCAGCAGCACGGCGTGCGGCTTCTTGGTGATGGCCTCCGTCAGCAGGCCGCCCTGGTCGAAACCCACGTAACCCGGAGGCGCGCCGATCAGCCGGCTCACGGCGTGGCGCTCCATGTACTCGGACATGTCGAAGCGGATCAGCTCGATGCCCAGGATGTAGGCCAGCTGCTTCGCGACTTCGGTCTTGCCGACGCCGGTGGGGCCGCTGAACAGGAAGCTGCCGATCGGCTTCTCCGGCTTGCCCAGGCCGCTGCGCGCCATCTTGATGGCGGCGGCCAGCGCCTCGATCGCCGGCTCCTGGCCGAAGACCACGCTCTTCAGGTCACGCTCCAGCGTCTTGAGCTTGTCGCGGTCGTCGCTGCTGACCGAGGCCGGCGGAATGCGCGCGATCTTCGCGACGATCTCCTCGACCTCGTTGCGCGTGATGGTCTTCTTGCGCTTGCTCGTGGGCAGGATGCGTTGCGCCGCGCCGGCCTCGTCGATGACGTCGATGGCCTTGTCGGGCAGATGGCGGTCGTTGATGTACTTCGCCGACAGCTCGGCGGCGGCCTGCAGCGCCGTCAGGGCGTACTTCACGTTGTGGTGGTCCTCGAAGCGGCTCTTCAGGCCCTTCAGGATCTCGACCGTCTGCTCGACCGACGGCTCGACCACGTCGACCTTCTGGAAGCGCCGCGACAGCGCCGCGTCCTTCTCGAAGATGCCGCGGTATTCGCTGAAGGTGGTGGCGCCGATGCATTTCATCGCGCCGCTGCTAAGGGCCGGCTTGAGCAGGTTGCTGGCGTCCAGCGTGCCGCCCGACGCGGCACCCGCGCCGATCAGCGTGTGGATCTCGTCGATGAAGAGGATCGCGTTCGGCTGGTCCTTCAGCTGCTTCAGCACACCCTTCAGGCGTTGCTCGAAGTCGCCCCGGTACTTGGTGCCGGCGAGCAGCGCGCCCATGTCCAGGCTGTACACGGTGGCGTCGGCCAGCACTTCCGGCACATCCTTCTCGGTGATGCGCCAGGCCAGACCTTCGGCGATGGCGGTCTTGCCCACGCCGGCTTCGCCCACCAGCAGCGGGTTGTTCTTGCGGCGGCGGCACAGGATCTGGATGACGCGCTCGACCTCGTGCTCGCGCCCGATCAGCGGGTCGATCTTGCCGGCCAGCGCCTGCACGTTCAGGTTCTGCGTGAACTGGTCGAGCGGGGAACCCTTGCCCTCGCCGCCGGCACCGTCTTCCTTCTCGCCCTCGTTACCGCTGCTCTCGCTGGACTTCTGCGGCTCGGGCGGGTCGCTCTTCTTGATGCCGTGCGCGATGAAGTTCACGACGTCCAGCCGCGTCACGCCCTGCTGGTGCAGGTAGTAGACGGCATGCGAGTCCTTCTCGCCGAAGATGGCCACCAGCACGTTGGCGCCGGTGACTTCCTTCTTGCCGCTGCCCGTGCTCTGCACGTGCATGATGGCGCGCTGGATCACGCGCTGGAAGCCCAGCGTCGGCTGCGTGTCGACCTCTTCGCTGCCACCCACCGTGGGCGTATTTTCCTTGATGAAGGTGGCCAGGCTCTTGCGCAGGTCCTCGATGTTGGCGGCGCAGGCACGCAGCACCTCGGCGGCGCTGGGGTTGTCCAGCAGCGCCATCAGCAGGTGCTCGACGGTGATGAATTCGTGCCGCTGCTGGCGCGCTTCGACGAACGCCATGTGCAGGCTGACTTCCAGTTCTTGCGCAATCATGCGGCCTCCATAATGCACTGTAGCGGGTGCCCGTCGCGGCGGGCCGCGGCAAGCACGAGTTCGACCTTGGTCGCGGCAACGTCTTTCGGGTACACGCCGCAGACGGCGCGTCCTTCGTGGTGGATCTTCAGCATGATGTGCGTGGCCGTTTCCAGATCACGCTGAAAGTAGTGCTGCAGCACCATCACGACGAACTCCATGGGGGTGTAGTCGTCGTTGAGCATCACCACCTGGTACAGGCTGGGCGGCTTGGTCTTCGCTGCCTGTCGCTCCGCGACGACCGCACCCTGCCCGCCTTCGCGGGCCGGCGCGGCCGGTGGCTTGGGTGGGGCGGGGGATGGCGGCTCCTCGGGCATAGCCCATTCTATTCACCTTGTCGGTCTTTGCTCCGGCCGCGCCGAACGATCCCTTGCTGGTGTGCATGTTGCTGCATTTGGCGCGACTTCCCGTCGCTGCCCGGCCGGGCAGCGGCGGAGACTCGCCCCCGATGCGCCGCCGATTGACGAAAGTTTGTCGAATGCGGAACCCCGCTGCAGCCCGACGCATTGTTGACAAATTTCAAGGTCGGAGGAGAGAATTTGCCAGTTAGCAGTTCAGAGGTCCGCCATGGCGTTCGGCACAGTTAAGTGGTTCAACGATGCGAAGGGTTTCGGCTTCATCGAGCCCGAGGATGGGGGCCCCGACGTCTTTGCGCACTTCTCGGCCGTGCAGATGGACGGCTTCCGCACGCTGAAGCAAGGTGGCCGGGTCACGTACGAGCTCGTGCAGGGACCCAAGGGCAACCTGGCCCAGAACATCCAGCCTGTGCAGGCGCCGCAGGCCGTCGAGCCTGCCGACGCCCTGCGACAAGCGGCAGACTGACGGATCAAGGGCAGACCGGCGAGCCCGGCTCCCCTGCCCCCGCGATCACGGCACGACCTGGATCTCCGTGACCGTGTACTTGCCGCCCTCGTGGACGGCAGCGAAGCGCACCTTGTCGCCAGCCTTCAGCCGGTCGAGCAGTGCACGCTCCTTCACGTGGAAGACCATGGTCATCGGCGGCATGTCGAGCGACTTGATCTCGCCATGGCGCAGCGTCACCTTGGCGGCGTCCTTGTCGATCTTGCGCACTTCGCCGTCGGTCATGTCGGACTTCGTCTGTGCCAGTGCGGGCAGCGCCAGCAGGGCGCTCAGCAGCAGGGTCGGAAGGGTGCGTCGCATGGTCGGGTCTCCTGATTTCAACGGTACGAGGTGAAAACGCGCGGGGGGCCGCCGCGGACGACGAGCAGCACGTCGTAGGCATCGCGACGCGGCCCGTACTCCGGCCCGTCCATGCCCGGCGAGCCGATCGGCATGCCGGGAACGGCCAGGCCGATGGCGTCGGGCCGCTCGCGCAGCAGGCGCAGCACGTCCTTGGCCGGCACGTGGCCCTCGATCGCGTAGCCGCCGACCAGCGCCGTGTGGCACGAGCCCAGTTGCATCGGGATCTTGACGCGCTCGCGGACCGCGGTGTTGCCGCTGTCGTGCACGCGCACACGAAAGCCGTTCGCTTCCATGTGCGTCACCCAGTCCTTGCAGCAGCCGCAGGTCGGGCTCTTCCAGACGTCCACCGGCGTCGGCGCCACCGGGGCGGCCGCGCGCACCGGCGCCGCCAGCGTCGCGAGTCCCAGTGCCAGCAGGTGGCGGCGCTGCCGGCGTGTCCGGGTGCATTGGCGTGTGTGCATGTCGATTCCTTTCATCGTGCGGCTGGTCGGGGGCTGGCGTCGGCCAGCACCACGATCGTGCCCACCATGCCGGCCTGGTAGTGGCCGGCGATCAGGCAGGCGAACTCGAAGGTGCCGGCGCGGTTGAAGTTCCAGACGATCTCGCCGGTCTTGCCCGGATCCACGTGCGCCATGTATGGCTCGTCGTGTTCCATGTTCGGGAACTTCAGCATCAGTGCCGCATGGGCGTCGAGTTCCTCGCGCGTGCCGATGACGAACTCGTGCAGCAGCTTGCCGGTGTTGCGCACCTCGAAGCGCACCGTCTCGCCCTGGCGCAGTTCGATGCGATCGGGCCGGAAGCGCATGTCGTCGCCCATCGACACCACGATGCTGCGCCGGGCGGCCCGGGCGTCGCCCGCGATGCCCCAGGGCTTCTGTTCCTTCCGGGCGGGCGCCTTCTTGCCGGCATGGCTGTCGGGGCCGTGCGCGTGCACGGCGCTTGTGCAGGCGGCCAGCGCCGCTGCGGACAGGACGGTGCGGCGCCGCATCAGTGGTGCCCCTTGTGGCCGGCCGGCTTGCGCACCTGGACCTCGACGTCCTGCGCAGGGCGTGCGGCCAGGGGCATCGACCCCGGCCCTTCGGCCTTGAAGCGTGCGGGGTCCGGCACGCTGCCAGTGAACTCGTAGGCCACGGTGCCCGGTGGATGCTGGTACCAGCCCGGGTCGCCGTAGTCACCCCGCTTCTGGTCCTTGCGCACCTTCACCACGCTGAACATGCCGCCCATGCCCACGGCACCGAAGGGTCCCTGCCCAGCCATCATCGGCGCGGTGTTGTCGGGCAGCGGCATCTCCATCTCGGTCATGTCCTTCATGCCGCGCTCGCCCATCACCATGTAGTCGGGGATCAGCCTGGTGATCTGCCGCGCCACGCCGGAGTGGTCGACACCGATCATCGTGGGCACGCCGTGGCCCATCGCGTTCATCGTGTGGTGGCTCTTGTGGCAGTGGAAGGCCCAGTCGCCTTCCTCGTCGGCGAGAAAGTCGATCTGCCGCATCTGCCCCACCGCGATGTCGGCCGTGATCTCGTACTGCCGGGCGCTCTTCGGGGTCGGCCCACCGTCGGTGCCGGTGATCAGGAACTCGTGCCCATGCAGATGGATCGGGTGGTTGGTCATCGTCAGGTTGCCCACGCGGATGCGCACCTTGTCCATGTGACGCACCACCAGCGGGTCGATGCCGGGGAAGATCCGGCTGTTCCAGCTCCACAGGTTGAAGTCGAGCATGGTCATGATCTTGGGCGTGTAGCTGCCGGGGTCGATGTCGTAGGCGTTCAGGAGGAAACAGAAGTCGCGGTCGACGTCGTCGATCAGCGGGTGCTTCGTCTTCGGATGCGTGACCCAGAACCCCATCATGCCCATGGCCATCTGCACCATCTCGTCGGCATGCGGGTGGTACATGAAGGTGCCGGGTCGGCGGGCCACGAACTCGTAGACGAAGGTCTTGCCGGGCGGAATGCCGGGCTGGTTCAGGCCGGTCACGCCGTCCATGCCGTTGGGCAGCCGCTGGCCGTGCCAGTGGATGCTGGTGAGCTCGCCGAGCTTGTTGGTGACGAAGATGCGCACGCGGTCGCCCTCGACCACCTCGATCGTCGGGCCCGGGCTCTGGCCGTTGTAGCCCCACAGGTGGGCCTTGAAGCCGGGCGCCATCTCACGCACCACGGGCTCGGCCACCAGGTGGAACTCCTTGACGCCGTTGTTCATGCGCCAGGGGAGCGTCCAGCCGTTGAGCGTGACGACCGGGTTGTACGGCCGTCCGGTGCCGGGCACCAGCGGTGGCATCGTGTCGGGCCTGGTCTGGATGACGGGCTCGGGCAAGGCGGCCATCGCCACCCGGCTCACGGCGGCGGCGCTCACGGCGGCCGTCACGGCACCGGCACCGCCAAGCAGTCTGCGTCGGGAAACCATCGGGGCTCCTCGTGGGTTCAGTGGGCCGCCGCGTCGCCAGGCGACGCGGCGGCAGGGGCGGCGGCGGGCGCCGCCAGGAGGCCGGGCTTGCCCACCAGGGCCATGTCCAGATCGGCCTGGGACAGCCAGAAGTCGCGCAGCGCGTCGATCGCGCCGTTCACGCTGGCGATCTGCGCGCGCGCGTCGGCCAGCAGTTCGAACACGCCGATGAGCATGCCGTTGTAGCGCAGCACGTTCTCCTCGGCGATGCGCTGGCGCAGCGGCACGATCTCGTCGCGGTGGTGGCGTGCGATGTCCCAGGCACTGCGGTAGGTGCCGTAGGCTTCGCGCACCTCGGAGCGCGCGTCGATGGCGGTCTGCGCGGCGCCGTGCAGCGCCTGCATGTAGACGCTTTCCGCGCGCGCCACGCGGGCGCCGCCCCAGTCGAACAGCGGCAGCTCGAAGCCGACCTCCCACCCACGCTGCGTCGGTGCTTCGTTCGAGCTGTTGCGCGACAGGCCGAGCTCCAGCACGTTGACGAAGCGCGTCGTGCGGGTCAGCCCCAGGTTGCTGGCGGTCTGCGCGACGGCCAGCCGTGCGCCCTGCACATCCAGTCGCTGCTCGATCGCCAGGCGCTCCACGTCGGGCAGGTCGCGCGGGCGCTCCGGCAGGTCGGGCAGGCGATCCGGCAGGCGGAAGTCCGTCTGCGAGCCCCACAGGCCCAGCAGCCGCGTCAGCCGCTCGCGCGCCGCGCGCCGGGCTTGCTGGGCACGCGCGGCACCCAGGGCCGCCTCGGCATAGAAGCCCTGTTCGCGGGCACGCTGCAGCTTGTTGAAGTTGCCGACCTCGGCCATGCGCCGGGCCAGATCCGCGCTGGCCTCGGCCGCCTGCATCACCTGCGTGCTGTAGCGCACCGACTCCTCGGCGGCCACGGCCAGCACCCAGGCCTTGCGTGTCTGTGCAGCCAGGTCCAGCACGCTGGCCGCCGCCCGAGCCTGCACCTGGCCGAACCGGCGCTGCTCCACCTGCTGCAGCAGCGGCATCGCCAGCAGACGAGCCAGGTTGAGGTGCAGCCCGCGCTCGAGTTCGATCTCATCGCCCTGGGTCATGCGCCCGAAGCTGAAACCGGGATTGGGCAGGCGGCCGGCCTGCACGAGGTCGGCCTCGGCGATGCCGAGCTCGAAGAAGGCGGCCTGCAGGCCGCGGTTGTTCAGCAGCGCCAGCTGCACCGCGGCTTCCAGCGTCAGCGGTTGCTGCAGCAGTTCGGCCACACGACGGCCGACGGTGGCTTGCGCGGCGTCGCTGCGGGTCCAGACCACCTCGTGGCCCAGACGGGCCTGTGCCGTCTGCGCCACCGGCCCGAAACCACCGTCGCCGCTGAACGACGCGCAGCCGGCCAGCAGCAGCGCTCCCGCAGCTGCCGCTGCGCGGGACAGGCCCGGCTTGCGCCCAGGCTGCCACGAAGGGGAGAAGTTGCGCATCGCGCCCCCTTCAGTGCTGGTGGCCGCCGGTCGCACGCGGCGTCTGCTGCTGCGGTTGCTGCGGCACCGCCGCGCCCTCGGGGACGGTGGCCTCCCGGGCATAGACACGCCAGCCGCCGATGCGCGTGACCGTGTCGTTGGCGTCCTTCCAGGACCCCACCTGCACGTCGCGGTGGCCGCGGTAGCGCTGGAACGGCGAGACGTGCGTGACAGGCGGCACGCTCGCACGTGCGTCGAGCGGATCGGGCCTGGCCGTGCCGACAGCAGGCGGGGCATCGGCAGCCAGGCTGGCGCCGCAGACGAGCCCGGCGGCGATCAGCACGCCGAAGGCGGTGGTGGGGTGACGGAGCATGGATTCCTCGCGAACGCACATCGAACGAGCCACCTGCAGTGCAGGCAGCGCGACGGGTGGAGACGGCGCAAGCCGTCAGGCGCGAGGCAGTCGAGGTGGCCGGTCGAGCCCGTCGCTGAAGAACGACGCCGATTCCAGCGGCGCACGCTGGGGGACCAGCGCGTCGGGCGGCGACGCTGGCAGGCCCGGGACCTGGGCGAACAGCGCCAGCGCAGCGCAGCAGGCGGCGCAAGCACTGCACGAGCCGGTGCCACCGTCTTGCGCGGGCTGCGCCCCGTGTGCAGGCGCCGTGTCCGGCGCCGCGTGGTGCGCGTCGTGCACGCTGTCGTGGTGACCGCCGGCGTGGTGACCCCCGCCCTGCCCTGGTCCGTGGTCTGCACGCGCTGCGTGCGCAGGTGTCGCCACGGTCTGCAGGATCGTCACCGCGGGATGGCTGGGCGCGCAGTGCTGCATGCGGACCGCTGCCAGGCCCTGCAGCGGCAGCGCACAGGCCATCAGCCACACCAGCAGGACGCGCCAAGTCAACGACATAGACGCACTGTAGCCCAAGCCCGGCGGCCTTGCGACCGGTGCTGGCGTTGTCGACCGCGCGTGCCATCCACCGCCAGCGGCGGTAGGCTCGCGTCCATGTCCCGCCCCCTCCCGCGCTGGCTGCGGCAACTGCTGCAGCGACTGCGCCTGCTGCCGCCGGCACCGCCCGCCGCCTTGAGCGACCGCCAGCGTGCCCAGGCGCTGGTGCGTGCCATCGACGCCGGCGGGCTGCCGCTGAACCCGGCCCGCGTGAACCAGATCGCCCGCGCGTTGGGGCTGGAGGTGTCGGCCCACGCGCCCGTGGCGCAGACGGTCGAGCGCATCCGGGCGGCACTGGCCCGCACCGGCCCCGGGTGACCCCGGAAGGACTGCTGTTGCATCCAGTACTGGATGCAGATACAGTCTTGCATCCGATTGGAGGACCCGATGAAAAGCGACTTTCGCCAACTGCACCAGCCCAGGACCAGCCGCATCCCGTCCTGGCTGCAGCGCGTGTGGCTCTGGTTCTGAGGCCCGCGCGGTGACGGTGCGGCCGGCCTACTGCAGCTGCGCCTGCGGCCCGGGCAGCCGCATGTTGGCGCGGGCGCCGATGGCGGCCAGCACCATCAGGGGCACGAACAACGCCGACGCCTGCAGGTGGAACGGGTAGGTGTTGCCGTACTGCTGCAGCAGCTCGGGCGCCACCGTCAGGCCGGTGAGCTTCGGCAGCGCGTACCACACCGCCGCCACCAGCACGATGCCCGCCAGCGCCCACCAGCGCGACACCACGAAGGCCACCAACCCGGCCAGGCAGCCAGCCAGCAGGTGGCTCACCCACAGCTGGTGCGGCGCGGGGGGCGGCACGGTCGTGGCTGCCAGCGCTGCCGCGCAACCCAGCCCCAAGAGCACGCCGACCGCGGCACCGCGGGCCACCATCACACCAGAGTTCGGGAGCGTCATGGTCGGCCTCGCTTCGCGGCAGTGCAGATGGCACGAGCCTGCCACGATTCCGACCGGCCCGCCACTCCTGTCCTGGCGCCGGGCACGGCCCGCCCCGCAGGCTGCCCTTCAGGCGTCGTAGCGGTAGCCCACGCCGTACACGCTGCGGATGCGGTCGCTGCCCGCGCCCGCCTGCTCCAGCTTGCGGCGCAGGTTCTTCACATGGCTGTCGACCGCGCGCTCCGTCGCGGCGCGCGCGTCGCCGTGCAGGTGCTCCAGCAACTGCGCCCGCGGGTACACGCGCCCGGGCTGCGCCGCCAGGACGCGCAGCAGTTGGAACTCGATCGGTGTCAGGTCCAGGTCGCGCCCCAGCCACGACGCCCGCCAGCCCTGCGCCTCGATCTGCAGCGGCGCCGGCCCGTGCAGCGCGGCGCGGCTGCGCCGCAGCACCGCCTTCACGCGGGCCATCACCTCGCGCGGGCTGAAGGGCGTCTTCGGGATGTAGTCGTCGGCCCCCAGTTCCAGCCCGGCCAGCCGGTCGGCCTCGTCGGCGCGTGCGGTCAGCATCACGATGGGCACGCTGGTCAGCATGCGCAGCTGCCGGCACACGCCCAGGCCGTCCAGGCCGGGCAGCATCAGGTCCAGCAGCACGAGGTCGTGGCGGCGCGCGGTCCAGGCCTGCAGGGCCGCATGGCCGTCGGCCACGCATTCCGGCACATGGCCGGCCGCGCGCAGGTAGTCCGACAGCAGCGCGGCCAGCTTGGGTTCGTCCTCGACCACCAGCACCCGCGCCGGCCCGGGCTCCAGCGGCAGCGGTGTCTCAGCCACGGGCGGGCAGTTCCACACGCAGCCACAGCCCGCCCAGCGGCGACGGCCCGGCCTGGATGCGGCCCTCGTGCGCCTCGACGATGCGCTGGCAGATCGACAAGCCCAGCCCGGCGCCGCCGCTGCGCCGGCTGCGCGATCCCTCGACGCGGAAGAAGCGGTCGAACAGCCGCGGCAGATGCTCGTCGCGCACCCCCGGTGCGCTGTCGTGCAGGTCGATCAGCATCTGCCGACCTTCGCGCCGTGCCTGCAGGCGCAGCGCGCCGCCGGGGTCGGTGTAGCGGCAGCTGTTCTCGAACAGGTTGGCGAACAGCTGCCGCAGCCGCCGCGCGTCGCCGAAAGCCGGCAGTGGCTCGGCGGGCAGATCCAGCTCCAGCGCCAGCCCGCTGCTGCGCAGCCGCTCGCCGAAGGAGCCGGCGGTGTCGTCGAGGATCTCGCGCAGGTCGAGCGCGGTCTTGCGGTACGACAGCGCACCCACGTCGGCGAGCGACAGCTCGTAGAGGTCGTCGACCAGCTTGTGCAGCGTCGTCACCTCGCCCTTCAGCGACTGCAGCGCCTGCGTGTCGAGCCGCCGCACGCCGTCTTCCAGCGCCTCCAGCTCGCCGTGCAGCACGCCCAGCGGCGTGCGCAGCTCGTGCGACACGTCGGCCATGAACTCGCGCCGCATGGCTTCGTTGCGCTGCAGCGTCAGCGCGAGCTGGTTGAAGTCGCGCGCCAGCCGGCCGATCTCGTCGTCGCCGCCGGGCTCGGGCACACGCGCGCTGTGGTCGCCGGCCGCCAGCCGGTGGGTGGCCTCGGCCACCCGGCGCACCGGCCGCAGCAGCCGGCGCGAAGCCCAGAACGCCACGGCCGCCGCCAGCAGCACTGCCGCGCCGCCCACGACCCAGCCGGTGCGCGCCTGCGCATCGGCAAAGCGCTTCTCGGCACCCGAGCTCACCGACTCGAAGGGCGTGAGCACGAGCCAGCCCACCGTGAGGCCGTCGACGACGATGGCACGCTCGATGGCGTCGGGTGCCGGGCTCGCGAAGCCGACGATGCGGCGGCGTTCGGCGTCGAGCAGCGTGAAGCGGCGTGACGCGCCGGTCAGCTCGGCCGGCGTCGGCGAGGCCGGCGGACGCTCGGTCAGGGGCACCTGCGCGTCCTCGGGCAGCGGCCGCAGCAGCCGGTACCACAGGTCCGGGCGCTGGCGCAGGAAGTCCCAGCCTCCGTGCTGCCGGTAGCCCGCCGTGACGCTGGGCACCGCCAGGTCGAGGCGCCCCACGGATTGCTCGTTCAGGTAGCCCAGGAAGTCGCGGTTCAGATTGACATGCGCGCCCACCCCCATCGCCACGGCCACCACCACCGCCGCGCCCAGCACGGCAGCAAACAGTCGGGTGGCAAGGTTGGGTTTCATCGCGGGGCGGGTCGGGCGAAGCCGGGTGTACACGAAGCGGCGGCGGCCGTGCAGCACAGCCACCGCGAGGCCATCGCAGGCACGGGCTCTTCAAGCTCTCTCCACATTGTGCGGGCAGCATCCTGCGGGTGATACACGCCAGCCTGCCCGCCATTCCTCGTCCCCTGCCCGCCCTGCTGCTGACCGCCGCCCTGCTGGCCGCCTGCCAGGACAAGCCGGCCAAGGCCCCCGCCGCACGCGCCCCGGCGGAAGTCGGCGTGGTCACCGTGACGGCGCAGGACGCGCCGCTGCAGCTGGAACTGCCCGGCCGCCTCAGCGCCAGCCAGGTGGCCGAGATCCGCCCGCAGGTGGGCGGGCTGGTGCTGCAGCGGCTGTTCACGGAAGGCAGCCGCGTCGCGGCCGGGCAGCCGCTGTACCAGCTGGATCCGGCCAGCTTCGAGGCCGAGCGCGCCCGCACCGCGGCCGCGCTGCAGAAGGCCGAAGCCGCGCTGGCCGCGGCGCGGGTGAAGGCAGCCCGCAACGCCGAGCTGGCCCGCGCCGCCGCCATCAGCCGCGAGGCCGCCGACGACAGCGACGCTGCGCTGCGCCAGGCCGAAGCCGACGTCGCGGTGGCAAGGGCGGCGCTCGACGCCGCCGTGGTGCAACTGCGGCGCGCGCGCATCGTGGCCCCGATCGGCGGCCGTATCGAGGTCTCCAGCGTCAGTGCCGGCGCGCTCGTCACCGCCAACCAGGCGGCGGCGCTCACCACCATCCAGCAGCTCGACCCGATGCACGTGGACATCGTGCAGAGCAGCGCCGAGCTGCTGGCGCTGCGCAGCCGGCTCGACGGCCCGGCGGCCAGCCGCCAGGTGCAGCTGGTGCTGGAGGACGGCTCGGTGCACCCGCAGCCGGCGGTGCTGCAGTTCAGCGGCGTCACGGTCGACCGCGGCACCGGCACCGTGACGCTGCGCGCCGTGGTGCCCAACCCGCAGGGCACGCTGCTGCCCGGCATGGCGGTGCAGGCGCGGCTGGTTGCCGGTGTCGACCGCGGCGTGCTGCTGGTGCCGCAGCAGGGCGTGAGCCGTTCGCCCACCGGCGAGGCCACGGCCCTGGTGGTGGGTGCGAGCAACAAGGTCGAGCGACGCAAGCTGGTGCTCGAGCGCGCGGTGGGCAACCAGTGGCTGGTCCGCAGCGGCCTGCAGGCGGGCGACCGCCTCATTGTCGAAGGCCTGCAGCGCGTGCGTGCCGACCAGACCGTGACGCCGGTGGCCGCAGGCTCGGCAGCATCGGCGCCGCGCCGCGCCGCGTCGGCCGCATCGGCACCGCGCTGAAGGCAGCCCGCACGCCATGGCTGCCTTCTTCATCGACCGGCCCATCTTCGCCTGGGTCATCGCCATCGTCATCATGCTGGCCGGCGGCGCCGCCACGCTGCTGCTGCCGCTGGAACGCTACCCCGACATCGCGCCCACGCGCATCTCGATCAACACCAGCTACCCGGGCGCCTCGGCCAAGACCATCGAGGACTCGGTGACGCAGATCATCGAGCAGAACCTGAAGGGCATCGACGGCCTGCTGTCCATCGAGTCGTCGAGCAACGCCTCGGGCAACGCCAGCAGCCAGCTCAGCTTCGTCGCGGGCACCAACCCCGACACCGCGCAGCTGCAGGTGCAGAACAAGGTGCAGCAGGCGGTGTCGCGGCTGCCGCAGGCGGTGCAGGCGCAGGGCGTGCGCGTCACCAAGGCCGGCACCGACCTGCTGATGGTGGTCACGCTCGGCAGCGACGACCCCGCCACCACGTCGGCCGACATGGGCGACTACCTGAACAGCACGCTGGTCGACATCATCAGCCGCATCGAGGGCGTGGGCGACGTCAACGTGTTCGGCTCGGGCTATGCCATGCGCATCTGGCTCGACCCGGTGCAGCTGCAGCGCTACGCGCTGGTGCCGGGCGACATCCGCAGCGCGCTGCTGGCGCAGAACACCGAGGTCTCGGCCGGGCAGATCGGCGCCCAGCCCGCGCCCGCCGGCCAGCGGCTGACCGCGATCGTCACCGCGCGCTCGAAGCTGCAGACGGCCGAGGAGTTCGGCCGCATCGTGCTGCGCGTGCAGCCCGACGGCTCGGCGCTGCGCCTGGCCGACGTGGCGCGCGTGGAGCTGGGCCGCGACAGCTACACCACCGACATCCGCAGCAGCGGCCGCACCGCGGCCGGCATGGCGATCTTCCCGGCCAGCGGCGCCAATGCGCTGGTGACGGCCGATGCGGTGAAGGCCAAGCTCGACGAGCTGGCACCCTTCTTTCCGCCCGGCATGAAGGCCACCGTCACCTTCGACACCACGCCCTTCATCCGTGTCTCGATCGAAGGCGTGGTGAAGACGCTGATCGAGGCGATGGTGCTGGTCGTGGCCATCATGTACCTGTTCATGCAGAACCTGCGCGCCACGCTGGTGCCCGCCATCGCGGTGCCGGTGGTGCTGCTGGGCACGATGGGCGTGCTGGCCGTGGCCGGCTTCTCGATCAACACGCTCACCATGTTCGGCCTGGTTCTGGCCATCGGCCTGCTGGTGGACGACGCCATCGTCGTGGTCGAGAACGTCGAGCGGCTGATGCGCGAGGAAGGCCTGAGCCCGCGCGAAGCCACCCGGCGCAGCATGGGCGAGATCAGCGGCGCGCTGGTGGGCATCGCAGTGGTGCTGTCGGCGGTGTTCATCCCGATGGCTTTCTTCGGCGGCTCCACGGGCGTCATCTACCGGCAGTTCAGCATCACCGTGGTCAGCGCGATGGTGCTCTCGGTGTTCGTCGCGATGAGCCTGTCGCCGGCCCTGTGCGCCACGCTGCTGAAACCGGTGCACAAGGGCGAACACGCCGCCCACGGCGGCCCGCTCGGGCCGCTGCTCGACCGCCTGTTCGGCGGCTTCAACCGCTTCTTCGACCGCTTCACCGAGCGCTACGTCGGCCAGGTCGGCTGGCTGTCGGCGCGCAGCAAGCGCAGCTTCGCGGTCTTCCTGGTGCTGATCGCCGCCACCGCGGTGCTCTACAAGTCACTGCCCACCAGCTTCCTGCCCGACGAAGACCAGGGCGGCCTGCAGATCCAGGTGCGCATGGCGCCTGGTGCCACGTCCGAGCGGCTGGAAGGCGTGATGCAGAGCGTCGAGGCCTACCTCGCCGAGCAGCCCGAGGTGCAGTTCTACAACCTGGTGCGCGGCGCCGGCGGCGACCAGGGCTCGGGGCAAGGCTTCATCCGGCTGCAGGACTGGTCGCAGCGCACCGGCGAACGCCAGGGCGCCGCGGCCCTGGCCGAACGCTTCAGCCGCGAACTCGGCCGGCGCGTGCGCGACGCCAACGTCTTCGTCGTGCAGCCGCCCACGGTGCGCGGCCTGGGCGGCAGCGCCGGCGTGCAGCTGTTCCTGCAGGACCTGGGCGGCCTGGGCAGCACGGCGCTGGCGAACGCACGCGACCGGCTCATCGACGCTGCCGCCGAGCGCCCCGAATTCAGCCGGCCGCGCACGAACAGCCTGGCCGAGACGCCGCAGCTGGCGATCCAGATCGACGACCACAAGGCCGGCACGCTGGGCGTGGCGACGGGCACGATCAACGACACGCTGTCCATCGCGCTGGGCGGCAGCTACGTCAACGACTTCATCGACCGCGGCCGCGTCAAGCGCGTGCTGGTGCAGGGCGAAGGCGCCTACCGCGCCGCACCCGACAGCCTGCGCCACTGGTACGTGCGCAACGCCAGCGGCGAGATGGTCTCGTTCAGCGCCTTCGCCAGCAGCCGCTGGGTCAACGGCCCGCGCCAGCTGGTGCGCTACAACGGCAGCCCGGCCTACGAGATCCAGGCCGACATCGCGCCCGGCGTCAGCTCGGGTGCGGCGATGGTGGCGATGGAGCAGCTGCTGCGCGACATGCCGCCCGGCATCGGCTACGAGTGGTCGGGCCGCAGCTACCAGGAGCGGCTGTCGGGCAACCAGGCGCCGCTGCTGTATGCCGTCTCGGTGCTGTTCATCTTCCTGTGCCTGGCGGCGCTGTACGAGAGCTGGTCGGTGCCGTTCAGCGTGATGCTGGTGGTGCCGCTGGGCATCCTGGGCGCGCTGGCGGCCAGCCACCTGGGCGGGCAGAGCAACGACGTGTTCTTCCAGGTCGGGCTGCTCACCACCGTGGGGCTGAGCGCGAAGAACGCGATCCTGATCGTCGAGTTCGCCGAGACCCTGCGCCTGCAGGGCATGGGGCTGCTGGAGGCCACGCTGAAGGCCTGCCGGCAGCGGCTGCGGCCGATCCTGATGACGTCGCTGGCCTTCGGCATGGGCGTGCTGCCGCTGGCGCTGGCCAGCGGTGCCGGCTCGGGCTCGCAGCGGGCCATCGGCGTGGGCGTGCTGGGCGGCATGGTCAGCGCCACCGCGCTGGGCATCTTCTTCGTGCCGCTGTTCTACCTGTGGGTGAAGTCGCTGTTCTCGCGCCCTGCCCGCGCGCCGGTCTAACGCGCCATCCAGCGCCGCAGCGCGTGGCTGAGCGCGTCCACCAGGCCCACCAGCAGCAGCATCGCGATCAGGACCGTGGCGGTCTTGCCCATGTGGAACAGCCCCATGTGGAACGCCAGCAGCTGCCCCAGCCCGCCGGCGCCCACCACGCCCAGCACGGCGGCGGCGCGGATGTTGTTCTCCCAGCGGTAGAGCGTGTAGCTCATCAGCTGCGGCAGCACCTGGGGCAGCGTGGCGTAGAAGAACACCTGCCCCGTGCGTGCGCCCTGCGTGCGCAGCGCCGCCGCCGGACCGGCGGGCGCGTTCTCGATCGCCTCGGCGAACAACCGCCCCAGCACGCCGGCCGTGTGCGCGGCCAGCGCCAGCGTGCCGGCCAACGGACCCAGCCCGGCGGCGATCAGCAGCAGGCTGGCCCACACCAGCTCGGGCACCGAGCGCAACGCGTTCAGCAGCATCCGCGTCGGCGCACGGGCCCAGGCGGCGTCACCCGTGTGCAGCCGGCTGGCCGGCAGCGCCAGCAACAGCCCGGCCACGGCTGCCAGCAGCGTGCCCAGCGCCGACATCGCCAGCGTCTCCCAGGTCGCCACCAGCACCCGGCGCACGAAGGCCGGCTGCAGGTCGGGCGGGAAGAATTCACCCAGGAAACGCGCCATGTCGCGCAGCGCCGCCAGCGAGAAGAACTGCGCCCACTGCAGGTCCAGCGACCAGAAGCTGGCTACCACCAGGGCCGCCAGGCCCAGCATGAACCAGCACGCCTTGCAGCGTGCGCCTGCGATCGGCGGCGGCAGCCTGCCGGGTGGAGCCGCTGTCGTGCGCTGCGTCATGCCAGCACCTTGCGCAACCAGCTGCTGGTGCGGTCGGCCAGCGCCACCAGGCCGAAGAACACCAGCAGCATCGTCGCGACCTCGCCGCCGGCGAACATCTTCATCGAGTTGTCGAGCTGCTGGCCCAGCCCGCCGGCACCGACGAAGCCCAGCACCACCGACGAGCGGATCGCGCATTCCCAGCGGTACACCGTGTACGAGATCAGCTCGCCCGCGTTCTGCGGCAGCAGGCCGTACGCAAAGGCCTGCAGCCGGCCGCTGCCATTGCGCAGCAGGGTCTGCGTGGCGTGGACTTCGCCGCTTTCCAGGATCTCGGCGTAGACCTTGCCCAGCATGCCGCCGTAGGTCAGCGCGATCGCCAGCACGCCCGCGGTCGGGCCGAGGCCGACCACGCGGACGAACACCAGCGCCCACACCAGCTCGGGCACGCTGCGCAGCACGATCAGCAGCAGCCGCGTGGCCTGCCGCAGGCCCCAGGGCAGCGCCGCCATGCGCCCGCGCAGCGCCGACACCGACAGCACCCGCGTCGACACCAGCGCCAGCGGCGCGGCCAGCACGAACGCCAGCGTCATGCCCGCGGTGGCGATGGCCACCGTGCGCCAGCTCTCGCGCGCCACCATGGCCAGGAACTCCGCCGACACGGCCGGCGGCACGAAGCTGCGCAGGAACTCCAGCGTGACCGCGCGGCTGCGCGGCTCGAACAGCGTCCAGGGCCGGAACTCGGTGGCCACCAGCAGCGGCCACAGCAGCACCAGCGCCGCACCGGTCCAGAACACGCGCCCCAGCCAGGCCGGGTCGCGTGGACTGGACCGGTGCGACGACGGCGGTTGCGGCAGGCGGGCGGCCGGCGTCATCGGCAGTGCATCACCACCGGGGCCGGCGCGGTGGCAGCCATCAGGCTGTCCTGCGGCACGGACGAAGGCGCGCCGTGCAGTTCCGCCTCGTGCTGCGCGTACAGCTGCTCCAGCAGCGGCTGCGTCACCTGTGCGGAGGGCAGGTCGAAGGCGATGCGGCCGTCGCGCAGCCCGACGATGCGCGGAAACTGCGCCAGCGCCGCGTCCACCTGGTGCAGGCTCGTCACCAGCGTGACGCCACGCTCGCGTGCGCAGTCGACCAGGGTCGCCAGGGCCTGCCGGGCGCGTGTCGGGTCCAGCGACGACAGGGGTTCGTCGACCAGCCACAGCCGCGCCGGGGCCAGCAGCGCACGGGCCAGCCCGACACGCTGGCGCTCGCCGCCCGACAGCCGGTCGACCCGCTCGAACAGCTTGTCCTCCAGGTCGAAGCGCGCCAGCGCGGCATGCGCGGCCGGGATGTCCGCCGGGTGGAACAGCGAGCGCAGGCTGGCCAGCAGCCCGAGCGCCGGCAGCCGGCCGGCCAGCACCGCCGTCACGACACGCTGCCGCGGTGGCAGCGGCGGCACCTGCGGCGCCAGGAACAGCTGCCCGCGCAGGCGGTGCAGCGCGCGCGTGGACAGCTGCCACGGCGCCACGTCGCCCAGCGTGTAGCGGCCCGCCGACGGGGGCAACGCGCAGGCCAGCAGCTGCATCAGCGTCGTCTTGCCCGCGCCCGACGGGCCGATCACCGCCAGCTGCTCGCCGGCATCGACGCACAGGTCCACGCCGTGCAAGGCCGGTGCCGCGCCGGCACGCGCTGCCGGATGCCGCGCCGCCGCCTGGTGCAGCTGCAGCTTCAACGCGGCGCGCCGGCCGGTGGCAGGGTCGGGCCCGAGGCCGGCATCGGCGCCGGCCTCAGAGCAGGCCGGCGCTGCGCGCCGCGGCCTCGATGCCCTTGTAGTTCTCGGGCCTGGTGGGCACGAAGCGCGTGGCCCGCTGCAGCTCGAGGATCTCCTTGCCCGCCGGGTCGCTGCGGCTCAGCGACAGCAGCGCGCGCGTGAGCCTCTCGCGCAGCGCCACGGGCATGTCGGCATGCACGGTCCAGTTGTAGTCGTAGTACGGCTGCGTGGTGTGGAGCACGAAGACCTTGGAGGTGTCCACGCGCTTGTCGGCCACGAACTTCTCCCACACCGAGATGTTCAGCGCGCCCGCCTGCACCTTGCCGGCCACGACGGCGGCGATGGTGGCGTCGTGCGCGCCGCTGTAGGCGACGCGGCGGAAGTCGCGGTCGGGGTCCAGGCCGGCCTGCAGCAGCACGCTGCGCGGCATCAGGTGGCCCGAGGTGGAGCTCTGCGAGCCGAAGCTCACGTCCTTGCCCTTCAGGTCGGCCAGCGTGCGGATGGCGGGGTCGCTGGTGATGAAGACCGAGCGGAACTTCTCGTCTTCCTCGCGCTGCGCGATCGGCACGGCCTTGCCGCCCGAGCGCTGCTGCGCCTGCACGAAGGTGAAGCCGCCGAACCAGGCCAGGTCGACCTTGCGGCTGGCCAGCGCCTCCACGGCCGCCGCGTAGTCGGTGACGGGCGTGTACTCGACCTTCATGCCGAGCTGGGTTTCCAGGTGCTTCATCAGCGGCGCGGCCTTGCGCGCCAGCTCGGTCGGCGACTCGTCGGGGATGGCCGTCACGCGCAGCACCTGCTGCGCGGGGGCTGCCGCGGCGCACAGCAGCAGTGCGGCGCCCAGGCAGGACCGCAGGACTCGGATCAGGGAGGTCGGATGCATCGTGGTTGCCGGTTCGCTGCTGGCAGCGGGACCGCAACTCTAGCCGCAAGGGCCGGGAGCGGCCGGCGACAGGCTGCAGGTGCGCAAGCCGGCCGGCACGTCGTTGCGCTCGGGCGCGAAGAAGTTGCGGTAGCGCACGTGGTGCAGGCGCGGCTGCGTCATGCACGAGGCACCGCGCAGCACCCTGCGGCTGCCGAACCACGGCGCCGAGTAGTCGCGGTATGGATGCGGCACGAATCCCGGGTACGGCGCGAAGGCGCTGGCAGTCCATTCCCACACCTGGCCCCACAGGAAGTCTTCCGGATGTCCGGCGGCCGCGCGCTCCCACTCGAACTCGGTGGGCAGCCGCCGGCCCGCCCAGCGGCACCAGGCGTCGGCCTCGTGCGCCGTCAGGTGGCAGGCGGGCTGTGCCGGGTCCAGCGGCTGCCACCGGCCCTGGCGCCATTGCTGCCAGTCGGCGCCGTCGCGGCGCAGGAAACGGGGCGCGACAGCCTGCGTCGCGGCCAGCCAGGCGGCGCCTGGCGGGCTCCACCAGTGCGGTGTGCGGTAGCCGCCGTCGTCGACGAAGGGCAGCACGTCGGACCAGCGCAGCACGCAGCTGTCGATGTCGCCGGCGGGCAGGTCCTGCACGTGGGCCGCCAGCTCGTTGTCGAAGGCGAAGCCGCCGGCGTCGCGCCGCAGCCCGGCCTCGAACGGCGCGGCCGGGCAGGCCAGCGGCCGGCGCGCCGCCGGCAGCGCCGCAGGCTGCAGGCGACGGTCGTCGAGGGGCAGGCCGAGGTCGTGGGCCATGTAGAGCGCGGCCTCGTGGTGCATGTCCTCGTGGAACAGGGCCAGCCGGAAGAAGTACAGCGCGGCATCGCTGCCGTCCGTGCGTTGCAGCAGCGCCAGCGTGGCGTCGAGCTGGCGCGCGAGGTCGTCGCGGGTGGCCCCGGCCCCGGGCAGCGGCAGCGACCAGCGGCTGCCGTGTGGCACGCGCGACGAGTCGTACAGCGCATCGGCGCCCGGGCGCACGCCTTGCGGCCGCGGCACCTCGGGGTCGGCGGCGGCCCCCTGCAGCAGCAGCGGGTTGCGCGTGGTCCAGAACTCCTGGAACCAGCCGATGTGGCCCAGTTCCCACAGCGGCGGGTTCAGCGTCGCGCGCTGCGGCACGGCCAGCGCGGCCAGCGCGTGTTCGTAGGCGGCGAAGGTGGCCAGCGTGTCGGCGCGGCTGGCGCACAGCGCCTCGGCCAGCCAGCCGGGGCCGGCGTGCCGCGCCTGGAGTCCGGTGTCGTGCATGGGACCATCGTGGCGGCTGCGGCCCGGCACCGCAAGCCCTGCCGCGGCGCCGGCGCAGCCTGCAGCAGCCGTGCCGCCGGACGGCTATGCTTGCCACCCCGCGGCCGGTGAGTCGCGCAGCCGCCTGCCGACCCCGATGAACGCCCCCGTCCCGCCGACCGAACCCCGCCTCACCTCGCTGTCCCATGGGGGCGGATGCGGCTGCAAGATCGCCCCGGGGGTGCTCTCCGAGATCCTCAAGGGCACGGCCGCGATGCCGGTGCCCAAGGAGTTGCTGGTGGGCATCGAGACCGCCGACGACGCGGCCGTGTACCGGCTCAACGACACGCAGGCGCTGATCGCCACCACCGACTTCTTCATGCCCATCGTCGACGACCCGCACGACTTCGGGCGCATCGCGGCCACGAATGCGATCAGCGACGTCTACGCGATGGGTGGCCGGCCCATCATGGCGCTGGCGCTCGTGGCGATGCCGATCAACGTGCTGTCGACGCAGACCATCGGCCGCATCCTGGAGGGCGGCGCCTCGGTGTGCCGCGCGGCGGGCATCCCGATCGCGGGCGGCCACACCATCGACTCGGTCGAGGCCATCTACGGCCTGGTGGCGCTGGGCCTGGTGCACCCCGACCACGTCAAGCGCAATGCCGACGCGCAGCCCGGCGACGTGCTGGTGCTGGGCAAGCCGCTGGGCGTGGGCGTGATGTCGGCGGCGCTGAAGAAGGGTGCGCTCGGCGAGGCCGGCTATGCGCAGATGATCGCCACCACCACGCGCCTGAACACGCCCGGCCCCGACCTGGCCGCCCTGCCCGGCGTGCATGCGCTGACCGACGTCACCGGCTTCGGCCTCGCCGGCCATGCGCTCGAACTGGCGCGCGGCGCGCGCTGCGAGGTGCGCCTGGACTGGTCCGCCGTGCCGTTGATGGACGGCGTGCGCACCCTGGCGTCGCAGGGCTTCGTCACCGGGGCGTCGGGTCGCAACTGGGCGGGCTACGGCGCCGACGTGCAGCTGCCTGCCGGCTTTGCCGACGAAGACCGCGCGCTGCTGACCGACCCGCAGACCAGCGGCGGCCTGCTGGTCTCGTGCGCCCCCGAGGCGCTGGACGCGGTGCTGGCGGTGTTCGGACAGCACGGCTTCGCGCAGGCCGCGGTGGTGGGCCGCATCGCCGCGGCAGCGGACAAGCCGCTGCTGCGGGTGGACTGAGCGCCGCGCCCTGCGGCGCGGCCGCGGCGTTCAGCGGAACTCGGTCTTGCCGCGCGTGAGGCCGGTGGCGAAGACCGGCGCACCGCTGGTGCCGGAGTTGATGGTGGTGTTGACGTTGGGGAACGTGAATTGGGTGTTCACGGCCCCGATGGGTTGGGCCAGCGCCTGCGCCACCGTGCTCACGCCCGAGTTGAAGCCACCGCCCGAGCAAGGCTGCACCAGCGTCATCCCGGCCAGCGCCACCGTGTAGGTGATCATGGCGTCGGTGGTGGGCGTGATGCTGCCCTTGAGCGTGACGTTGCAGTTGCCGCTGCTGCCGTTGCTGTAGGTGGTGCTGCCGACGACGAAGACGTCGATGTTCTTGTTGGACGTCTGCTGGAAGAAGTTGGCGTCCATGCCCAGGTTCACCGCCAGCGTCGTCTGCCCGGTCAACGCCAGACCCGGGTGCGTGACGTACATGCCCAGGAAGCCACCGCTGCTGGGCGGCGAGCCGGTGATGGCCGTCGGCGCGCTGGTGGTCACCGCGATGTAGAAGTACTGCGCGTCGTCGGCCACCGGCGGGGTGGAATCGGCGAAGCCGCCACCCGTGTAGGTGTTGGCGTAGTTCGAGAAGTCGCCGCTGAAGTAGCCCCAGGTGCCGCCCTGCCCGGTGGCGCCCGCCGCGCGGTAGCCGCTGGCGAACACCAGCGTGCCGGCCGTGCCGCCACCACCGCCGCCACCGCCCGTGCCGCTGGCGGCCGGGTAGACGATGTCGTCGATGTAGTAGGTCCGTGCGCCCGTCGTCGCGCCGGTGGTGCCGAAGTTGAAGAACACCGACAGCCGGTTGTAGGTGGCCGCCAGGTCCAGCGCCGCGGTGCCGGCGGCCTGGTTCGCGAAGTTGAAGCTCAGCGTCTGCCAGCCGCTGGCCGTGGTGACGGTGGCCTCGGTCTCCACCGACTTGGTCGGGTCACCGGCGTTCTCCACCTTCATGCGCACCGGGATCCCGGCCGCGGGCGACCACACGCGGGCCGTGATCGTGGTGCTGCCCGTGGCGAACGCGATGCGCGGGATCGCGTCGCCGCTGAGCGTGGAGATCGTCGTGCCCGCCCACAGCTCGGCGGTGCCGCTCTTGACGATGCGTGCGACCTTGTTGGCGGCATTGGTCGGGTCGACGACCACGCTCGCGTCTTCCGCGCCACCGAAGCCCGTGAAGGTGGGCGGCGTGGCCGACTCGAAGTTGATGGCCGTCGTTGTGCCTCCCGTGCCGCCGCCGCCGCCGCCACCGGTGCCGCCGCCCGCGCCGGGGGTCGGGTAGCTGATGTCCTCGAAGTAGTAGGTGCGGGCACCCGTGGTGGCACCCGGGGTGCCGAAGTTGAAGAAGATCGAGACCTTGTTGTAGGTGGTGGCCAGGTCCAGCGCGGCCGTGCCGGCAGCGGGGTTGGCGAAGTTGAAGGTCAGCGTCTGCCAGGCGCTGGCGGTGGTGACGGTGGCTTCGGTCTCGACCGTCTTGGTCGGGTCGGCCGCGTTCTCCACCTTCAGGCGCACCGGAATGCCGGCGGCCGGCGACCACACGCGCACGGTGATGGTCTTGGCCGTGCTGCTGAAGCCGATCGGCGCGATGGCCTGGCCGGGCAGGTTCGACACCGTGGTGCCGGCCCACAGCTCGGCCGCGCCGCTCTTGACGACCCGCGCCACCTTGTTGGTGCCGCCGGTCGGGTCGGCCACGATGGTGGCGTCTTCGGCGCCGCCGAAGCCGGTGAGCACCGGCGGCGTCGCCTCGTCCATCGTGATCGTGGTGGCGGCACCGCCGCCACCGCCACCGCCTCCGCTGCCCGTGCAGCTGGCCGTGAAGCTGCTGCCGACGAAGGCGAGATCGTCGATGTAGTACGTGCGTTCGCCCGTGGCCGCGCCGGTGGTGCCGAAGTTGAAGAACACCGAGGCCTTGTTGTAGGTGAGCGCCGGGTTCAGCGCAGCCGTGCCGGGGGCCGGGGTCGCGAAGTTGAAGGTCAGCGTCTGCCAGCCGCTGGCCACCGTGACGGTGGCCTCGGTCTCGGCGGTCTGGGTCGGGTCGGCGGCATTCTCCACCTTCAGCCGCACCGGAATGCCCGCCACCGGCGACCACACGCGGGCCGACAGCGTGGTCAGCGTGCTCGAGAATGGCAGCGGCGCGATGGCGTCGCTGGGGCACACGGCCACGGTGGTGCCCGCCCACAGCTCGGCGGTGCCGCTCTTGACGATGCGGGCGACCTTGTTCGCGGGGTTGGTGGGGTCGGCCACCACGGTGGCGTCCTCGGCGCCGCCGAAGCCGATCAGCGCCGGCGCCGGCGTTTCCTCGAACGACACCAGCGGCGTGCGCACGACGGCCACCGTGGTGTCGTAGGCCTTGCTGGCCAGGGTCTCGGCATTGGCGGTGCCGACCGCGTCGGTCACGCTGCCGGCCGGCACGCTGACCTCGACCATGCCCGTGCTGTCGGCCGTGGGCGTGACCACCAGCGTGGCGCTGGTGCCCGACAGCAGCGTGAACGCGCCCTTCGTTCCGCCCGTCACGACGACGTCGTCGGCCGTGAACGAGGTGCCCACGTCGCGGTTGAACGAGAAGGTGAAGGTGATCGGGCCGGTGGCCGTCTCGGCCGTGATGTCGTTGGTGATCGTCACCACGGGCGCGGCGGGGTTGACGACGTTGCCCGCCGACTGGGGCGGCGCCTCGCCGCTGCCGCCGCCACAGGCGGCCAGCGAGAGGGCGAACACCGCGGCAGCCGTGGCAGCCAGGGACGGAGTGAATCGGCGCGTGGTCATGGTGGGCAGTCCTTGCAAAAGGGGGTCGTTCGACCGGCTGCTGTGCCGGGTCGGGGGGTGGGTGCGTTCGTGGCCGCTCAGGGTGCGTTGCTGCGGGCCAGCTGGCCTGGCGGCACCTGCAGCTGCCGGCCATCGGAGAAGCGCACGGTGATCGGTGCCTTGCCGGCATTGAAGGCCAGGTAGCGCCGCGTGCCGTCGGCGCGCTTGAACACCTGGTACAGCGTGGTGTCGGCCGTGATGCTGGTGTCGGGCGCGCCCAGCTCGGCCAGGCTCTGCAGGAAGTGCAGCGTGTGCGTGCGGCTGTCGCCCAGCTCCACGGCGCCCCAGCGGTTCCAGCCTGCCAGTGCCGCGGCTGGATCGGCCAGCGCCAGGTACTTGGCGAAGACGTCCTGCCAGATGTCGGGCGGATCGACCTTCTTGCCGCGGTCGGCCCAGATCTTCTGCTCGTCCACCAGCGCCGCGAGGTTCTTGCGGATGTAGTCGGGGTGGCTCGCGAAGTAGGTGGAGACGGTGGTCATCGGCAGCAGGTTGATGCCGGTGATCTGGCGCGGGTCGTCGATCCACCAGGTGTTGTGCGCGTACTTGGCGCCGAACACCATGCTGACGTCGACGTTCTTGTACTCGGGCGCGAAGACCAGGCCGTGCAGGTCGAACCAGTAGTGCTTGACGGCCTCGGTCTCGGTGACGAGCAGCCAGATGCCCAGGTCGCGCAGCGCGGGGTCGGCGTTGACCTCGCCCCACAGGATCAGCCCGGTCCAGGCGTTGAGCGCCTCGCTCGACGACTCCTGGTTGTTGCCGTGCTCGCCCAGGCCGATGCCCGACGCCCAGCTGTGGCCTTCGTAGGGATCGAAGTTGCGCAGGAAGGGGAACGCGGCGCTGCCGCGCTCGGTGTACGCGATGTCCTTCACCAGCAGGTCGACCATGTCGCCCCACTGCCCGCGCGCCGCCCAGGCCGGGTCGCGCAGCGCGATCTCGGCCACCGCGCGGATCCAGTAGCCGTAGTGGAAGTGGTGGTCGTTCATCTGCACCACCGAGAAGTACTCTTCCGGGTAGGCGACCACGGTGCCCATGTCCTGGTCCCAGTGGAAGTAGCGCTTGCGGTCGTTGCCCGAGAACCATTCCTCGACGCGCTTCTTCAGCAGCTCCAGCAAGCGCGCCGAGGCTTCCTTGTCGCCCTGCTGCTCGTACACGTCGAGCATCTTCACCAGGCGCAGCAGGCCCTTGCCCTGCCAGTACGGGCCCTGGCCGATCTCCAGCATCATGCGGCGCGCGTTGCGCAGGTCGGTCTTCATCACGTCGCGCAGCTCGGCGGCACGCGGGGCGTCGTCGGTCACGGCGGGCCAGTACGGCACGAAGCCGGTGTAGCGCGCGCTGGTGCTGAAGCTGCCGGCAGCCAGCAGCCGCACCTTGCCGCGCACGGTGTCGTAGGCCGGGCCCAGCTTGTCGGCCACGCTGGCATTGGCGTGCCAGTGGTGCGGGTACAGGCCCAGCAGCGGCGTGGTCTCGCTGCCTTCCATCGGCTGCGTGGTGGCGGTGAACGTGGTGCGGACCTCGCCGGTGGCACCGTCGACCTTCCAGTCCACCCGCGTGTCGGTGACGAAGGCGTAGGCGTGCCTGAGCATCAACGCCTGCGTGGCGGCGCTCTCGTCGGGCAGCGCCGCTGCCGACAGGTAGCCCTTGCCGGCCGGCAGCCGCGCCAGCCACTCGGTGGCCGACACCGCTTCCCACTGCACGCCGGTCGGGCCGAACAGCGCATAGGGCGTGCCCTTCACGCGCAGCACCAGCGCACGCGGGTCGGCGCTGGCGAGGCGCTCGCCCGCGGCGGGCAGGCGCACACGCAGGTCGCCGCGGCCGATGCGGAACCAGGCGTACGGGCTGCCGTGCGCGATGGTGGCATCGAAGCGGTCGGCACTGCGGCCCATCGTGATGTCGATGGCCCAGTCGCTGGCACCGGCCAGCAGCGCGCGCCCGGGTTCGAAGGCCGCCGGCGACACCACCAGCGCGTCCTGGTGCGCATAGTGGATCTCGACGTCGCGCCGCTCGGTGGGCACCACGGCCTTCTTCGGCAGCGCCATCTCCAGGCCGGCCGTCGTGGCGCGGAAGCTCAGCGGCTGCGCGTAGATGTTCTCGGGCTTGTCGTTGAAGATCAGCGCCGAGTACCACTGGTTGGTGGGCGCGGCGCGCTGGAGCATCGCCTCGGTGCGGTGCGGTGCGCGCGGCACGGCGGGGTCGATGCCGCGGGGCTTCAGGCTCACGCTGCCGGCGCCCAGCTTCAGCGTCTCGGGCTGGGCGGCGGCCGGGCCCGCAGGCAGCAGCAGCAGCGCGGGCAACAGGGTCCACAGGAAGCGACGGGTCAGGCTCATGGCAGGGTCCACCACGCCCGGCAGGGGCGTTACGTCCATTCTGTGTGAAAGCGCTTTCAGACCAAGCTGTCGTTTTCCCGCATGGGGTCGTTACCAGGGCAAGGGAAAACACGAACGCTGGACGCGTTGACGCGAGAGGCCCCTCGGGCCTATCGTGTGAAAGCGCTTTCATTCATGGCTTCCAGTCATGACGGATGCAAGCCCCCCACCGCCTGAGAAGGGCCCCCATGCCGATCCCCACACACCGCCAGTCCACCCTGCCCCGCGCCGACGCTGCCCACCGCCGCGCACCGGCCGTCACCAGCGCCGTGGCGCTGGCCGCCGCGTTCGCCTGCACGCCGGTGCTGGCGATCGACTTCGGACCGTTCAGCCTGACCGGCTTCGGCAAGGCCGAGATCACCCGCACCACCAACGTCTGCGAGGACTGCCAGCGCGAAGCCGGCGAGGCGCGCCACCGCGTGTGGGCCGACGACATCGCCTTCGGCAAGGAATACGGCACCGCCACCACGCACGTCACGCTGTTCCAGCCTTACCTCGGCTTCAAGCAGAACATCGGCCTGGGCTGGCAGGCGTTCGGCCTGCTCAGCCAGCGCTGGCGCGACGGCGACGTCGACCTGAAGGGCTGGCTGTACGAGCGCAACCTCGGCGTCACGCACGAGGACTGGGGCCGCTTCACGGCCGGCGCCATGACCACCCGCGGCTGGAGCGTGGCCGACTACCCCTACGGCAGCAACGTCGGCCTGTCCGACGTCTGGGGCGCCAGCGGTGCCGGCTACGGCCTGCTCAGCCGCGCGGTGCGCTACATGTCGCGCCCGCTCGACGTCTTCGAAGGCGACCTGCGCCTGGAAGCCACCTACGACTTCGGCAAGAGCGGCTGGGAGCGCAACAAGCCGCGCTTCCTGGAGCTGTACGCGCAGTACGCCAAGGGCGACCTCGTCGTCGACGCCACCGTGCAGTCGGCGCGCAACGGCGAGCCCGTCGGCTGGGGCAAGGCACCGTTCGGCGGCCTGACGCCCTTCCCGGAAGACGACGCGAAGCTGGGCAGTTCCAGCCAGGGCATGGCCATCGCGATGGCGCGCTACCAGGTCAACGCACGCATCGAGGTCTCGGGCGGCATCCGCTTCAACCGCTGGAGCGGCGCCTACGCGGTGCAGACCACCACCGGCCCGCAGGGCCGCTGGAACAGCATGTTCAACGTGGACTGGGGCGGCGTCGACGCCAACGGCGTGCCCAACCCCGGCTACAAGGCGCGCTCCACCGACTACATGCTCGGCCTGCGCTACCGCTTCGACGAGCAGTGGACCATCACCACCGGCATGGCACACCTGGGCAAGGCCAGCACCGACAACCCCAGCGAGCGCGGCCAGAGCAACACGCTCACCGTCAACACGCTGGGCCTGGACTACGACGTCGGCCGCGGCCTGAAGGTCTACCTGATGGCCGGCATGGTGCACTACGGACAGAAGGGCCAGGCACCGCTGTCCATGCCCAGCCACAGCGCCTACACCAACGTCGACTCGCGCGTGGCCACACGCGGCAACTGGTTCGGCGCCGGCACCACCTTCACGTTCTGAGGCCCCCCATGCACACCCGACTCTCCCCTGCCCGCCGGCGTTCGCTGCCGCTGCTGGCCCTGGCCGCCGGCGTCGCCTTGGCCGGCACCCTCGGACTGGCCGGCTGCGGCGGCGGCGGCAGCGGCGGCTACACGCCCAGCGCCGTCTCGCAGACCGACCGCCGCGAGCTGCCGCAGGCTTTCCTGACGCGCGCCGCCGTCAACTACTCGCCCTACCGCACGTCGCGCAACGAGTCCGAACTCGGCAGCGAGGTCATCACGCCCGCCAACGTGCTGCAGGACCTGCGCCTGGTGCAGTCCACCGGCATCGGCACGATCCGGCTGTTCAGCAGCCGCGCGTTCGCGCGCACCGTGCTCGAGGTCATCCGCGACAACAACCTCGACCTGAAGGTGCAGCTCGGCACCTACCCCAACCCCATCACCGGCCCCGCGGCCGAGGCCGACAACATCGCCGAGCTCGACGCCGGCATCGCGCTGGCCAACGCCTTCTCCGACATCGTGCTGACCGTCAGCGTGGGCAACGAGACCATGGTCGAGTGGTCCACGCACAAGGTGCCGGTGGCCGACATGGCGCGCTACATCAAGTACGTGCGCGACGCCGTGCCGCAGCCGGTGACCACCAACGACAACTTCCTGTTCTGGCAGTCGGTGCCGAAGGCCATCGCCGAGGTGGTGGACTACGCCGCGGTGCACGTCTACCCGTTCCTCGACACCTTCTACAACCCCACCGCCTACGACTGGCGCCAGAAGCAGGTGCCCGAGGCCGAGCGCGCGCAGGCCATGATCGACGCCACGATCGCCGAGGCCAAGTCGCAGTTCGAGCGCGCCCGCAGGGGCCTGGTGGGGCTGAACCTGGGCGCGATGCCGATGGTCATCGGCGAGACCGGCTGGGCCGCGGTGGACACCGCCGGCGGACCCAACCTGGCCTTCCGCGCCCACCCGGTGAACCAGAAGCTGTATTTCGATGCGCTGCAGCTGTGGGCGCAGGAAGGCCGGCGCGACACGCAGGGCCCGAAGGCGATCTTCTACTTCCAGGCCTTCGACGAACCCTGGAAGCAGGGTGACGACGGCTGGGGCCTGTTCAACACCCGGCGCGAGGCGCGCTACACCGTGCAGTCGCTCGGCACCTGCGGCGTCACCTGGGCCTGCGAGGCCGGCAGCTACACCACGGCCGACGCCGTCAAGTGGCTGCCGCCCACGCTGAGCCCGGCCGTCACGGCCTCGCGCTACACCCTGTTCGCCGACACCGCCGCGGCCGACGAGCAGCGCGCCACCGGCCTGCGCTGGGACCCGTTCGCGCTGACCGGCTACCGCGAGACCAGCGTCGGCGTCGCGTCGCCCGACGGCGGCGTGCACTTCGAGATCACGCCCAACCCGGTGGACTACGGCTGGGGCCTGTTCCTGTACTCGGGCACCGGCGTCACCGAGAACCTGTCGAACTTCAGCGGCGGCCGGCTCAACTTCCAGGTGCGCAGCGACGGCTACCCGGGCAAGATCGAGATCGGCATCAGCACCGACACCGAAGACCGCGACATCCAGGAAGCGTTCCTGCAGATCGCACCCGGCGAGTACGGCTACTGCAACAGCAACAGCTGGTGCTCGGTGTCGATTCCGGTGTCGGCCTTCCTGGCCGCGAACCCGAAGCTGGACCTGCGCTACGTGAACTTCCGCGTCATCGTGGCCGACCGCTTCAGCTTCACCGGCAAGCCGCTGAACCTGACGGGCCTGCCGCCGCTGCGCATCGACGACCTGCACTGGTCGCGCTGATGGGTGGGCCGACCGCCACGGCCCCGCTGCGCTGGGTGCTGAGCGCGCGCGACGACGGCACGCGTCTGGCCGAGCAGCACCCGCTGGCGCCGCAGGCCGACGCCGCCGCGCACGCGGGGGCGCCGGCCCGGCTGTGGGTGGACAGCACGCGCCGCTTCCAGCAGCTGCTGGGATTCGGCGGCGCCTTCACCGAAGCCGCGGCCACCACGTGGCTGCGGCTGTCGGAGCCGCAGCGCGAGGCCGTGCTGCGCGACTGCTTCGACCCCGTGCACGGCCACGGCTACACGCTGTGCCGCGTGCACATGAACAGCTGCGACTTCGGGCTCGGCAACTACGCCCACGTCGAGACCCCCGACGACTTCGCGCTCGACAGCTTCTCGATCGCGCGCGACCGCCAGGCGCTGCTGCCGATGATCCAGGCCGCGCAGCGCGTGGCCGGGCGGCCGCTGCGCCTGCTGGTCTCGCCGTGGAGCCCGCCGGCATGGATGAAGGACAGCGGCCGCATGAACGACGGCGGCCGCCTGCGCCCCGACTGCCGCGCCGCCTGGGCGCAGTGCTTCGTGCGCTTCATCCAGGCCTACGCCGCCGAGGGCGTGCCGGTGTGGGGCGTGTCGGTGCAGAACGAGCCCGAGGCGCGCCAGCGCTGGGACTCGTGCCTGTACAGCGCCGAGGAAGAGCGCGACTTCGTGCGCGACCACCTCGGCCCGGCGCTGCACGCCGCCGGCCTGGCGCACGTGCGCATCGTGGTCTGGGACCACAACCGCGACGCCATGGTCGAACGCGCCAGCGTCATCTACGGCGACCCCGAGGCCGCGAAGTACGTGTGGGGCACGGGCTTCCACTGGTACATGGAAGACCACTTCGAGCACGTGCAGCTGGTGCACGACGCCTGGCCCGACAAGCAGCTGCTGTTCACCGAAGGCTGCCAGGAAGGCGGCCCGCACTGGGGGCGCTGGGAGCTGGCCGAACGCTACGCGCGGTCGATCATCAACGACCTGAACCGCTGGACCGTCGGCTGGATCGACTGGAACCTGCTGCTCGACGAACGCGGCGGCCCCAACCACGTCGAGAACTTCTGCAGCGCGCCGCTGCTGGCCGTGCCGGCCGAGGACGGCGTGCACCCGCAGAGCTCGTATGCCGCGATCGGCCACTTCGCGCGCCACATCCAGCCCGGCGCGCAGCGTGTGCTGTGCGCAGCCACCCGCGAGAGCCTGGAGTGCACGGCCTTCGTCAACCCCGACGGCAGCGTCGCGGTGGTCGTGCTCAACCGCAGCGACGAGGCGCAGGCGTTCTCATTGGCAATCGACGGCGTGGCCCACGCCGCCACCCTGCCGCCGCACGCGATCGCCACCTACCGCACCGGCTCCGGCTGATCAGGCAGCGGCCGACCGGCGCGACGTCGCCGATCGGGTGCGCAGGCACGGCCGGTTCAGGCGGACGGCGCGCCGTACTTCGGCCGCTCGTCCTTGTCCCACAGGCCCCACTGCGTGCCCACCTCGCCTTCGGCGCCCCGCTTCCAGGGTTCGTCGAACGACGCGAAGTAGAACAGCTTGATGCCCTCGCGCCGGCCCCACTGCTGCACGTCGACGAAGTAGCGCATCGCGTTGTCGGCCGAGGGCACGGCCGCGCCCACCGGCTCGCCGCGGCCCGGCCAGCCGGTCTCGGTCACGATGACGGGCTTGTCCTCGCCGGCAGCGGCCTTCACCAGCCCGTGCATGCGGCGCAGGTACTGCGCGGCCAGCGCGATCGGGGCACCCTCCCAGAACGGGTAGCAGTTGGGCAGCACCACGTCGCAGGCCGCGACCAGCGCCGGGCGATCGAGGAACTGGAAGTAGGCGTCGACGCAGCCCACGCGCACGGTCTCGGGCAGCGCCGCGCGCACGTGCGCGATGCAGGCCAGCAGCTCCGCCTCGGGCAGCTCGCCGCGCAGCAGCACCTCGTTGCCCACCACCGCGATGTCGACCATGCCGTCCTGGCCGAGCCGGATCAGCGCGTCGAGCTCGCGTGCGTTGCGTTCGCGGTCGTGGCTGATCCACGCGCCGACCATCGTCTTCAGGCCCTTGGTGCGCGCCAGGCGCGGGATCGCCTCGTGGCCCTCGGTGCAGGCGAACGACCGCACCCAGCGCGTGTGCGGGGCGATCAGGTCCATGCGGCGGCCGACGTCCGAGGCCAGCAGCTGGTCCCCGGCGCGCTGGCCCTCGGGGTAGGCGCTGAAGCACAGGCCGTACAGGCCGGCTGCGAACTGCTCGGTGTAGAGCGCGCGCAGCTCGGCCGTGGTCTTGTCGGCCAGCGGCGACGGCTCGGCGCCCGGCACGAGCAGCCCGTGGTCGGCCAGCCACGGGCGCGCACCAGAACCCTGGGACGACACAGCCGCGCCGCGCTGCTTGCGCCGTTCGAGCTCGGCATGCACTTCGGTGGCGCGCTTCTCGTCGAGGTCGTAGTTGCGCATGATCCACATCGCCAGCAGCGTGCCGAAGATGGGCACGCCGGAGTAGAAGAGCCGCAGTCCGTCGACCGCGCCCTCGGGCTGCACCGCGGCCCCCGGCGTGAAGGCCACCACCGACATGATGGCGCCGCTGAGCAGCCCGGCGATGGCGAAGCCGAACTTCACCATCCACCAGTAGATGGCGCCGAAGATGCCCTCGCGCCGCTTGCCGGTGGCCAGCTCGTCCAGGTCGCACACGTCGGCCGTCATGCTCATCATCAGCGTGAACAGGCCGCCGATGCCGAAGCTGAAGAACGGCAGCGCGAACATGAACATCCACGGCTTGCCCGGCACCATCAGGAACCACAGCAGCACGTAGCCGATGATGGAGATGCCCTGCGACACCATGAAGGCGTTCTTCTTGCCCATGCGCCGCGACATCCAGGCCACGGTGGGGATCACGGCGAAGGTGGTGATCAGCGCGCCGACGCTGCCGAACAGCGTGGGCCAGATCCACGCCGCCGAGGTGCTGCCGTTGAACAGGTGGTAGACGACGATGAAGAACGAGAACGCCGCCACCGTGTTGAAGGCGTTGAAGATCAGGAAGGTCGAGAAGCACAGCTTGCGGAAGGGCCGCGAGCTCAGCGCCTCCTTGAAGCCGAGCAGGATCTCCTTCATGCCGCCGCCGACGTTGGCCCAGGTCAGCGGCACCAGGTGGGTGTCGTTCAGGCTCGAGCGGATCGGCAGGAACAGGGCCGGCACCATGGCCAGCAGCATGCACACCACGCCCACCCACACCGCCAGCGTGCGCGTGGCGGTGTCGGCGTTGGGGAACCAGTCGGGGTCGTACATCACCACCCAGAACCACGGCGCGATCACCCAGGCCCATTGGCCAATCCACTGCGCCACCGCCATGATGCTGGTGCGCTCGTGGAAGTCGTCGCTCATCTCGTAGCCCATGGCCACGTACGGGATGCTGAACAGCGTGAGCCCCGTGTAGAAGACGAAGCTCCAGAGCAGGAAGTAGATGAAGTTGTAGGAGATGCCGTCGTCGCGCTGCAGCTGCCACATGGCCACGAAGCTGATGCCCATGACGATGGCGCCCATGAACACGTAGTGGTGCCGCCGGCCCCAGCGCGAGCGCGTGTTGTCGGAGATGAAGCCCATGATGGGGTCGGTCACCGAATCGAACACACGCGGCAGGAAGAACAGGACGCCCCACATCCATGCCGGGAAGCCCAGGTCCTGCACGAGCACGACCATGAAGATGCCCAGAGCCGCCGGGAACATCTGGTTGGCCAGCATGCCCAGGCCGAAGGCCACCTTGTGGCCGAACGGCACCTTGTGCGTCGCGGCACTTGCTGCGGTGGTGTTCATGGGTCTCCTGTCGTTGTTGTGACGGCCGCTGTCCGGTGGACTCGCCGGCGGCCCCGGCCGGCTCCTCAGCCGAACTTGGGGCGCGCGTCCTTGTCCCACAGGCCCCAGAAGGCGCCGACGTCGCCTTCGGCGCCGACCTTCCAGGCCTCGTCGAAGGCGGCGAAGTGGAACCACTCGATGCCCTCGCGCTCGGCCCAGGCCGCGGTGTCGACGAAGTACTGCATCGCGGCCTCGGTGCCGGGCACGGCGCCGTGGAAGGCGCTGCCCTGGTCGGGCCAGCCGGTCTCGCTGATGAGGATGCGCTTGCCGGGCGCGGCCGCGCGCGTGCGCGCCAGCATGGTCTGCATGTAGGCCAAGGCCTGGTCGCGCGGGCAGCCCTCCCAGAACGGGTAGCAGTTGGTCATCACCACGTCGCAGGCGGCGGTGACACGCGGGTGCTTCTCGAACAGGAAGTAGGCGTCGACGTAGCCCACCGGCACGCCGGGCAGCGCCTGCCTGACGCGCTCGATGCAGGCGATCAGCGCGTCCTCGTCCAGGTCCTCGCGCAGCAGGACCTCGTTGCCCACGGCCACGATGTCGGCCTGGCCGGCGCGGGCGACCGCGATCACGCCTTGCAGCTCGCGCTCGTTGATCTTGGCGTCGGTGCCGAGCCAGGCGCCGACCAGCGTCTTCAGCCCCATCTCGTGCGCGATGCGCGGCGTCTGCTCGTGGCCGTCGGTGCACGAGAAGCTGCGCACCCAGCGGGTGTGCGGCCGCACGATGGCCAGGCGCTCGCGGATCTGGGCCTCGCCGATCTGCGAACCCGGTGCCTGGCCCTCGAGGTAGGGGCTGAAGCACAGCCCGTGGATGCCGCGCGCCAGCGTGGCGCGGAAGGCCTCGTCCAGGCGCGCACGTTCGGCCGGGGCCAGCGGCGGCGGCACGGCGCCAGGCGTGCCGCCGGGCACGGTGCTGCCTCCGCTGCCCCCAGGCGCGGCGCCTCCGGGCGCGGCACCGCCGGGCGCGAAGGCCGGCGACCAGGGCTGCGAGCCGCCGTGGCCCGCGGGGCGGGTGTCGGTCGCGGTGTCGAGGGCGGGGGCTTGGGGGGGCATCGACGTGTCTCCTGTTGCTGTTGTGTTCTGTCGGGTCCTGCCGGTCGCGGTCGTCAGCTGCGGCGTTCCTGCTCGTGGCCCGGCTCCCAGGGCATCGTGCCTGGCCCGCGCGGGGTGGCCGGGCCGTAGCCGCCCGCCTTGTCGTACACGCGCACGTGGTCCACCACCAGTTCCGCCGGGAACACCGTGGCCGCATTCGGCACGCCGGGAAAGTTGCCCCCCACCGCCACGTTCATCAGCAGGTAGAACGGCTGGTCGAAGGGCGCCGGCCAGGGGTTGAGGTCGGCCTCGCCCGCCGCCTCGACGCCCAGGCCGTTCTCGAGCCGGCTGCAGCTCCACCAGTGGCGGTGGGTGCAGGTCAGCGCCTCGTCGACGAAGAAGCGGATCTCGCCCGGCTCCCACTCCACTGCGTACACATGCCAGTCCGACACCAGGCTGCCCGCAGGCAGCGGATGGGTCTTGGTGACCAGCGTGCGGCGCGGGAAGCTCGATCCGAAGTGGATGCTGCTCAGCACCTCTTCCGGCTTCTCGCCGACGATCTCCATCAGGTCGATCTCGCCGCTGGCGGCCCAGCCGCCGTACTTGTCGTCCACCGGCAGCATCCACAGCGCCGGCCACAGGCCCTTGCCCCAGGGCACGCGGGCGCGGAACTCGACGCGGCCGTATTGCTTGGCAAACAGCACGCGCCCGTCGCGCGCCTTGGTCTTCAGCCGCGCCGAGGTGTAGCCGCAGCCGTGCAGCGGCGCCTTCACGGCGCGCAGGAAGACGCAGCTGTCGCGCACCTGCACGTTCTCGGGGTCGCCGGTGTAGTACTGCAGTTCCTCGTTGCCCCAGCCCGGCACCCACTGGTGCACGCGGTAGTCGAAGAAGCCGTTGCCGAGGTCGAAGTCCCACTTCGTGCGGTCCAGGCCGTCGCCGTCGAACTCGTCGTGCCAGACCAGGGTCCAGCCGGGGCGTTGCAGGTCGTTCATGGGTGCGGGTCCGTCGGGCTTCAGGCCGCCACCAGCGCGCGCGCGCGGGCCTGCGCCAGCAGGAAGTCGCGGTACCAGAGGTAGCTGTCCTTGGGCGTGCGCACCTGCGTCGCGTAGTCCACGTGCACGATGCCGAAGCGCTTGGCGTAGCCGCTGGCCCACTCGAAGTTGTCCATCAGGCTCCACACCATGTAGCCGGCCATCGGCACACCCTGCGCCATCGCGTCGCCGACCGCGGCGATGTGGCTGGCGATGTAGTCGATGCGCTCCCCGTCGTGCACGCGCGCGCCGCCCGGCGTGTGCTCCAGCGTGTCGCGGAACGCGGCGCCGTTCTCCTTCACGTACAGCGGCGGCAGCGTCCAGTCGCGGTGCATGCGCACGAGCAGCTCGGTCAGGCCTTCGGGCACGATCTCCCAGCCCATGTCGGTCAGCGGCTTGCCGCTGGTCTGCGCGCTCCAGGCGCCGCTGGCGCTGACGACGCCGCGCGTGTAGTAGTTGATGCCCAGGAAGTCCATCGGCGTGGCGATGGCGTCCAGGTCGCCGGGCTCGACGTGGGGCGCGTCGCCGCCCAGGTGTTGCCACACGTCGTCGGGGTAGGCGCCCTTGAACAGCGGGTCCACGTACCAGCGCACGCTGCGGCCGTCTTCCAGCCGCGCCGCGGCCACGTCCTCGGGGCTGTCGGTGGCCGGGCCGATGGGCGACAGGTTCAGCACGATGCCCAGCCGCGCCGGGCAGCCGTCGGCGCGCAGCGCCTGCAGCGCCAGGCCGTGGCTCAGCAGCAGGTGGTGCGCGACCTGCATCGCGGTGCCGCGGTGGCGCTGCCCGGGTGCGAACAGGCCGGTCTCGTGGCCGAGCACCGCGATGACCCAGGGCTCGTTGTGCGTGGTGATGCTCGCCACGCGGCTGCCCAGCCGCGCCGCCACGAGGCGCGCGTAGTCGACGAAGCGCTGCACGGTGTCGCGCGCGGCCCAGCCGCCGGCGTCCTGCAGGGCTTGCGGCAGGTCCCAGTGGTTCAGCGTGAGGTAGGGCTTGATGCCGCGTGCCAGCAGGCCGTCGACCAGGCGCTCGTAGAACGCCAGCCCCGCTTCGTTGACGGCGCCGCGGCCGTCGGGCTGCACCCGCGGCCAGCTCATCGAGAAGCGGTAGGCGTCGACGCCCAGGCCGGCGATGAGGTCGAGGTCGGCCTCGAGCCGGTGGTAGTGGTCGCAGGCGATGTCGCCGTTGGAGCCGTCGGCGATGGCGCCCGGCTGGCGGCAGAAGCGGTCCCAGATGGATTCGCCCTTGCCGTCGGCGGTGGCAGCGCCCTCGATCTGGAACGCGCTCGTGGCCACGCCCCACACGAAGTCGGGCGGGAAGCGGTGGCGCGGATGCAGGGGCAGCGGAGAGTTCATGGCGTCGGGGTCGGGGCAAAGAGGGTTCACTGCACTGCGCCTGCGGTGCGGTCGCCCAGGCCGCTCCGGCGGTCTGCAGGATCCGGGCGTTCCGATGGAGCGGGAGCGGTCGGCGTAGGCATGGCGGCTGGCGGGTGGGCGCCGGAAGCCGACATGTCGGACCGGCATGAAAGCGCTTTCACAGTGTCGCGAAAGCATCCCCGGCTGTCAATCGAGGGTAATCGCGAGGGCGCCCGGGCGGCCGGTTCAGCGCCGGCCGCTCGTGCGCGGCGCGCTGCAGCTCTCGCGCGCGATCAGACGCGGCGGCGGCAGTGCCAGCGTCGGGGTCTCGCCGGCCAGCAGCAGCAGCATGGCCTGCGCCGCGAGCTGCCCCTGTTCGTACACCGGGTGGTGCACGGTGGTCAGCGGCGGGATCGAGTACACGGCCGAGGCCAGGTCGTCGAAGCCCACCAGCGACACGTCCTGCGGCACCCGCAGCCCGCGGCGGTGCAGCGCCAGGCCGGCGCCGAAGGCCATCTGGTCGTTGGCGGCGAAGATCGCGCTGAAGGGCTCTCCGCTGGCGGTCAGCCGCTCCACCGCGGCCAGGCCGCTGGCCTCGGTGAAGTCGCCGGGCATCACCAGCGCCGGATCGAAGGCGATGCCCGCACCGGCCAGGGCCTCGCGGTAGCCGCGCAGCCGCTCCTTGCCGTCGGGGTGCTTCAGGTCGCCCGACAGGTAGGCGATGCGCCTGTGGCCCAGGCCCAGCAGGTGCTCGGTCGCCAGGCGCGCGCCGGCGCAGTTGTCGAAGTCGAGCGCGGCGAGGTGCGGCGCCTTCATGGTGCGGCCGGTCACGACCACCGGCACCTCGCGCGCCACCGCGGCCAGCGCGCTGTCGCTCAGGCGCCCGGTCAGCACGATGATGCCGTCGACCCGGCGCGAGCGCAGCGCGTCGATGCAGCGCGCCTCGTGCGCGGCGCTCCAGCGGCCGCTGACGAACAGCGGGCTGTAGCCGGCCGCGCCCAGCGTGTCCTCGATGCCACGCAGCGCGCCGCCGTAGAACGGGCTGTCGATGGCCTGCGTGACCACGCCCACGCTCAGCGTGCGCCCGCCGGCCAGGCCGCGCGCCACGGGGTTGGGCACGAAGCCCAGCCGCGCGATGGCTTCGTCGACCGCCGCGCGCTTGTCGTCGCTGACCGTGGCCGTGCCGTTGAGGATGCGCGACACCGAGGCCGCCGACACGCCGGCGGCCTCGGCCACCATCTGCAGCGTCACCGTGCCTGCGGCCCGTGCCGTCCGCCGCCCCTTGCGCGCGCCGCCTCCGCTGTCGCCCATCCCTCTCTCCCGGTTCCGATCTCGATGCCGTTGCCCGCGCTGTGTACTTCTGCTGGCGCAGCAGCAAAGTCTACGTGCAGCGCCGGATGCCGCCAGCCGCGCAGCCGGCGCGCCGTGCGGCATCATCGCAGCGCGCGGGCGCCCTGCCCCACCCCTGTCGCCATCGACACACGGAGTCCCGATGCACCCGACCGAGCCCAGCACCCCGACGGCCGGCGCCGCGCAGGCCGCGCCGGCCCGCGCGCTGTGGCGCGAGCTGGGCGACGCCATCCGCGGCACCAGCGCCGACTACACGAAGATCCCGCTGCGGCGCGCCGTGTTCCTGCTGGCCGTGCCGATGGTGCTGGAGCTGGTGCTGGAGTCGACGTTCGCGGTGGTCGACATCTGGTTCGTCGCCAAGCTCGGGGCCTCCGCGGTGGCGACGGTCGGGCTGACCGAGACCTTCCTGTTCCTGCTGTATGCCATCGGCATCGGCCTGGCGATGGCCGTCACGGCCGTGGTGGCACGGCGCACCGGCGAAGGCGACCACCAGGCCGCCGCCGTCAGCGCCGTGCAGGCCGTGTGGATCGCGGTGCTCGCCTCGGTGCCGTTCGCGGTGGTCGGCATCGTCTACGCGCGCGAGCTGCTGCAGCTGATGGGCGCCGACAACTGGACGCTGACCCACGGCGTGCGCTACCTGCAGTGGATGCTGGGCACCAACGTGCTGATCATGCTGCTCTTCGTCTGCAACGCCATCTTCCGCGGCGCCGGCGACGCCGCGGTCGCGATGCGCGTGCTGTGGGTGGCCAACGGCCTGAACCTGGTGCTCGACCCGATGCTGATCTTCGGCTTCGGGCCGATCCCGGCGCTGGGCGTCGAGGGGGCGGCGATCGCCACCGTCATCGGCCGCGGCGTGGGTGTGGCGATGCAGCTGTGGATCCTGCTGCGCGGCAGCCGCCACCTGCGGGTCGCCACTGCGCAGCTGGGGCTGGACGCAGCCACGTTCTGGCACATCGTGCGCACCTCGCTGGGCGGCATCGGGCAGATGATCGTGGCGATGACGGCGTGGATCTTCCTGATGCGCATCATCGCCGCCATCGGCAGCGAGGCCGTGGCCGGCGCCACGATCGCCATCCGCATCATGATGTTCACGCTGATGCCGGCCTGGGGCATGTCCAACGCGGCGGCCACGCTGGTGGGGCAGAACCTGGGGGCCGGCGAGCCCGGGCGCGCCGAGGCGTCGGTGTGGCGCATCGGCTGGTACAACATGGTGCTCACCGTCGGCGTGTCGGTGCTGTTCTTCCTGTTCCCGCGCGAACTGATGGGCCTGTTCACCGCCGAGCCCGCCGTGGTCGACATCGGCGCCGAGTGGCTGCGCATCCTGTCGTACTCGTACTTCGTCTACGGGTGGTGGATGGTCGCGGTGCAGGCCTTCAACGGCGCCGGCGACACCGTGACGCCGACCAAGATCAACCTCGTGTTCTTCTGGCTGCTGCAGATCCCGCTGGCATGGCTGCTGGCGCTGCACCTGGGCCTGCAGGCCACCGGCGTCTTCTGGGCGGTGTTCGTCTCCGAGACCTCGGTCGGCCTGTTCACGCTGTGGCTGTTCACGCGCGGCCGGTGGAAGACCGTGCGCGTGTGAGCACGGGTGCGGCTTGACGCAGGGCAAGGAGCGATCGGCAGCGCGCGCGCCCAATGCGGACGACGCCCTCCCCGCCCCTGTCCGAAAGACCACCGATGCCCCTGGCCACCGACACCTACCGCGCCCTGACGCAAGCCGTCTCGACCGAGCTGCACAGCCTCAGGACCAGCACGCCCGACGTGATGCGGGCCTTCGGCGAGCTCGGCCGCGCGGCCACGGCCGACGGAGCGCTCGACAAGAAGACCAAGGAGCTGATCGCCCTGGCGCTGAGCGTTGCGGTGCGCTGCGACCCGTGCATCGGCTTCCACACCCAGGCGCTGGCCAAGCTGGGCGCCACGCGGCAGGAAGTCGACGAGACGCTCGGCGTGGCCGTCTACATGGGCGGCGGGCCGTCACTGATGTACGCCGCCGGTGCGATCCGGGCCTTCGACGAGGTCGCCGGCACGGCCAGGGACTGACCGGCGACGCCGCGTCCGCCGGCGTCAGGCGGGCGGCTCCCGCGCGATGTCGCGCAGCTTCCGGTACAGCGACCGCTCGCTGATGCCGAGCTTGCGCGCCAGTTCGGCACGGCTGCCGCGGTGGACCCGGAGCTGCGCCTGCAAGGCGGCACGCTCCACGCTGCGCAGCGACGCGTCGCTGGCCTGCACCGGCCGGACATCCACCACCGCGGCTCCCGTGTCGGGCAGGGCTGCCACGACAAGCGCGCCCGACGCTGGTGTGTCGGTGCCCAGCGCGCGCTCCAGGTGCACCGGGTCGAGCGTGTTCCCGTCGGCCAGCAGCGCCGCGCGCTCCAGCACGTTGCGCAACTCGCGCACATTGCCCGGGAAGGGATGGCGCTGCAGCACGGCCAGTGCGCCGGCCGACAGTGCCAACCGGCGCCGCGGGGCCACGCGCGCCAGCAGCGCCACCGCCAGCAAGGGGATGTCCTCGACGCGCTCGCGCAGTGGCGGCAGCGTGATCGGGAACGTGCTCAGCCGGTAGTAGAGGTCCTCGCGGAAGCGCCCGTCCGCCACCATCGCCCGCAGGTCCCGGTGGGTGGCGGCCACCACGCGCACGTCGGCGCGCCGCAGCTCGGTGCTGCCCACGCGGCGGTAGGTGCCGCTCTCCAGCAGCCGGAGCAGCTTCACCTGCATCGGCAGCGGGATGTCGCCGACCTCGTCGAGGAACAGCGTGCCGCCGCCGGCGGCCTCCACCAGGCCGGCCCTGCTGGTGCTGGCGCCGGTGAAGGCGCCGCGGTCGTGGCCGAACAGCTCGCTCTCGAACAGGCTCTGCGGCAGGCTGGCGCAGTCGACCACCACCAGCGGACGGCCTGCACGCGGGCTGGCCGCGTGCACGGCCTGCGCAACCAGTTCCTTGCCCGTGCCCGACTCGCCCAGCAGCAGCACGCCTGCCTGCGACGGCCCGACGCGCGCCACCAGTTCCAGCATGCGCTGGAACGCCGGCGCGCGTCCGACCAGGCCCTGCGCCGCAGGCTGGCCCTGCGCCACGCGCAGCGGCTCCATCTTCTCGACGAACCAGGCCGGCGCACCCTGGGCGTCGCGCAGCGGCACCAGTTCGATGTCGACGTACGACTCGCCTTGCGGCGTGTGGTGCAGATGCAGCACGCGCTCGCGCCGGCCCGATGCGCGCGAGCGGGCCAGCGGGCAGCGCTCGCCTGCCTGGTCGCAGGGCACGCTGAAGTGGTGCGACACCGCGTAGCAGGTGCGCCCGACCACCGACGCCTGCGGGCTGAACTGCCGCCGGTAGGCGGCGTTGGCCGCGACGATGCGGTACCGGCTGTCGCACAGGATGTGCGGCTCCGGCAGGCCCTCGAGGTACGACACCAGTTCGGGCAGCACGGCGGTCGGGTGGCACCGGGGGTCCACAGAGGCATCGAGATCCATGGGAAGGCGTCCTTGTCCGCAGCCGTCGGCCGGGCCGCCAAAGCATAAGCCAGTTTGAATATAGGAACCATCTGAACTCGGCGGTGCTGCCACCGGCTGCCGATGCCGGCAGTCCGCTGCCAATCTGGCAGGCGCCGCGTCGCGCGCGCGCGTCGGCGCCGACAGGAACTGCGGCGCAAGCGCTTGATTCGCAACGACTCCCGGCCCGGCCTGCCGCGTGGCACGGGTCTTGAAGAGCCATGGTGAGCACACCGCAGCACGAGCCGCCCATCCTGCCCTGCCAAGGAACACCCCATGACTGCCACACCTGCCGCACTTCCCATCGTCTGCCCGGGCACCTGCTCGGCCGTGCACGCGACGCCGAACGACCCGGACAAGCGCCTGTGGCTGATCGCCACCGGCGTCGTCGGCGGTGCCGCCGCGCTGGCCACGGCGGTGCCGTTCGTGTCCACCTTCGCGCCCAGCGAACGCGCCAGGGCCGCGGGCGGCGCCGTGGAGGTCGACCTGTCGGACATTCCGCCCGGCGGCAGCAAGACCGTGGAATGGCGGGGCAAGCCGGTGTGGGTGGTGCGCCGCACGCCCGAGATGCTGGCCGCGCTGCACGGCCACGACGCCGACCTCGTCGATCCGGGTTCCGCGGCGGCGCAGCAACCCGCCTACGCCACGAATCCGGCGCGTGCCATCCACCCGGAGGTCTTCGTTGCCATCGGCATCTGCACGCACCTGGGCTGCTCGCCGAGCGACGCGCCCCGGGGCGGCGGCAATCCCGGCCTGCCGGCCGACTGGCCCGGCGGCTTCTTCTGCCCCTGCCACGGGTCCACCTTCGACGGCGCGGGGCGGGTGTTCAAGAACAAGCCTGCGCCGAGCAACCTGGAGATCCCGCCGCACCGCTATGCGGGCGCCACGCGGCTGGTCATCGGCGACGACGCCGCGGCCTGAAGGGCAGCCGCCGCACTGGATGCATCGCGCGGCCCGCTGGCGTGCGAGACCCGGCGTGCCGGGTTCTCTGGCAACTCGGTCGGCGCCGCTGCCGGACGCGCACCGGCGCGCTGCCTTGTCGTCGCGGGCGGCCACGAACTGCGGGTATCGCTGGAACCCCGTTCGCACCCGCTCGTGCGATTCTCCGGCACGCACCCGGAGGCCGCCACGAGCCCATGCCCGAACGACGCAGGCGCCGGCCGCTGCCGGCCCCACCTGCCCTGCCCGACCGACCGCAGCGCGCCGTTCGCCGGCGCGGGGGCGACACCATGCCGCCAGGAACACCATCGCGCTTGCGCGCCTCGCCCATGAACCCGCCACCTGCCTTCACCGATGCGGCCGAGACCTGGAACCGCCGCTACGCCGGCGAGGACTTCCTCTTCGGCACCGAACCCAACGCCTGGCTGCGCGCGCATGCCGGCAGCCTGCCGAGCGGCGGGCGCATCCTCAGCGTCGCCGACGGTGAAGGGCGCAACAGCGTCTGGCTGGCGCGGCAAGGCTTCAGCGTCGATGCCTTCGACGTCGCCGACCGTGCGGTCGAGAAGGCGCGCGACTTCGCCCGGCGCCAGGGCGTGTCGGTGAACTTCGCTGTCGCCGATGTCGATGGCTTCGCCTGGCCCGAGGCCGCCTACGACGGCGTGGTCGCCATCTTCGTGCAGTTCGCCGATCCGCCCACCCGTGCACGGCTGTTCGAGCGCATCGTCCGCAGCCTCAAGCCGGGCGGTGTGCTCGTGCTGCAGGGCTACACGCCGAAGCAGCTGGACCACGGCACCGGCGGACCGCCGCTGCTGTCGCACCTGTACACGCAGGAGATGCTGCAGGCGGCCTTCCCGGAGCTGTCGGTCGTCACGCTGCGTGCGTACGAGGCAGAGATCCACGAGGGCCAGGGTCACAACGGCCAGTCGGCACTGATCGGCCTGGTGGCACGCCGATGAGCCTGTCCGCCGGCACGCCCGGTGCCGCAGTGGCGGGCGGCCCGAGATCCACCGGGCTGGCGCCCCGGACCCGGCTCGGCGCTTCACATCGGCTTCACGGCGGCACGCCGATACTGCACGGCTTGTGATGCTTCCCTCCCGCACGCTGAGCGCCGCCACGGCAGGCACCGCCCCGAACCTGCGCATCCTCGTGGTCGAAGACCACGCCGGCCTGCGGGCGCAGATCGTGGCGCTGCTGTCGGCCGCCGGCTGGCGGACCGAAGAGGCCAGCGACGGCCGCCTGGCCCTCCAGATGGCGCTGGAGGAGCCCCCCGACGTGCTGCTGCTCGACCTCGGCCTGCCCGGCCTGGACGGGCTGGACGTCTGCCAGCAGCTGCGGCAGCGGGCCGATCGCCATGTACCGGTGCTCATGCTGACGGCGCGCGACACGCTGGCCGACAAGGGCCAGGGCTTCGCCGCCGGTGCCGACGACTACCTGCTCAAGCCCTTCGCCAGCGAGGAGCTGCTGTGGCGCTGCCAGGCGCTGGCGCGCCGCGCCGAACTGGGCCGCGGCCACGTGCTCGAGCGCGGCCCGCTGTGCATCGACCGCCGCAGCGGTGCGGTGCACTGCGGCGGGCACGCGCTCGCGCTGTCCGGCCATGCGCTGCGCCTGCTGGTCGCGCTGGCCGAGGCATGGCCGCGCACCGTCACCCGGAGCGAACTGCTGCAGCAGCTGTGGGCCGACGCGCCGCCGGAGTCCGACGCGTTGCGCAGCCACCTGTACACGCTGCGCCAGGCGCTGGGCCCGGCGCAGTCGATCGTCAAGACGGTGCACGGCGTCGGGCTGCGCCTGGACTTCCCGCCTTGACGCCCGACGCAGCCCCCGGCTCCACCTACCGGCCGCGCTTGCGGCGCCGGCTGATGCAGGCCTTCGTCGGCTGCACGCTGCTGGTGGTGGCGGTGCTGAGCGCCCTGGCCATCGTGTTCGTCTACGCGGTCGAGGACGAATTCTTCGGCACCGTGCTGCAGGCGGAGGTCGACCGCCAGCAGGCGCACCAGGCGGCGCACGGCAGCTTCACGGCACCCGTGCTGCCGATGGTGCGGCTGCACCCGCAGGGCCTGGGCCTGCCCGCGGACATCGCCGGCCAGGTGCTGCGCCACCCCGGACGCGACGAGTTCGAGGGCACGGACGGCCGCCACTACCACCTGCGGCGCATCGGTCCCGACGGCACGCTGCTGGTGGCCGAGGTCAGCGGACAGCTGGTCGTGCGCCGCATGCGCGAGGAACTGCTCGCCTGGCTGCTGGCGGCGGCAGCCGGCCTGACCCTGCTGGCGGTGCTGGTCGGGGCCTGGCTGGCGCGCCGGATCAGCTCCCCCGTGACGGCGCTCGCCGCGCGCGTGGCCGGCATCGCCCCCGATGCCCTGCCGCAGGACCTGTCGCACGGTCTCGACCACGACGAGGTCGGCCAGCTGGCGCGTCGTCTGGACCTGCTGCACGCACGCACGCGCGCGTTCATCGCGCGCGAGCAGGCCTTCACCGCCGATGTGAGCCACGAGCTGCGCACGCCGCTGGCCGTGCTCGGCGTGGCTGCCGACCGCCTGCAGCAGCTGGCTCCTGCCGAAGCGCAGCCCGTGGTGCGCTCGATCCAGGCCGCCGTCTGGCAGCTGGGTCGCACGGTGGAGGCGATGCTGGCACTGGCGCGCGAAGCGCCCCCGGCAGCCGGCCCCGGGCAGGAACAGGCGTTGCTGCCCGTGCTGGAACGGCTGGTGCTCGCCTATGCGCCGCTGCTCGACCGCGAGCAGGTGGCGCTGACGCTGGCCGTGCCGGCGGCGATCACGCGGCCCTGGTCACCGTCCCTGACCCATCTCCTGATCGGCAATCTGCTGGGCAACGCCATCGCCCACGCCCAGGCCCCGCGGGTCCGGATCGAAGCCGACGCCGACGAGGTCCGGGTGTGCAACCCGGGCCTGCCGCCGGCCGCGTCGGTGGCGGCGGCCCCGGCGCACCCGCCGGCACGCAGCACCGGCGGTGAGGGCAGTGCCCGCGCTGCCGCCAGCACCGGCCTGGGTCTGGGCCTGGCGATCGCCCGGCGCCTGGCCGCCAGGCACGGGCTGGTCGTCGAGCTGCGGCATCACGACGGGCAGACCTGCGCCATCGTGCGCGCGGCCACCGCCACCGAGGCACCCTGCCCGCCCGCCTGAGACCCCGCCGCCGGGCGTTGCCCAGGCCCGCCGCCCACTTCGCGAACGCTTCACGCCGCCCTGGCTACCGTGCGACCGTGGCGCCAAGGCCATGCACCCGGCACTGCCAGGAAGGTCGCGATGAAGCTGTTCGACAACCCCAGGAGATGGAAGAAGATCATGTTGGCCCTGTTCGGTGCCGCCGGCGCCGTCGGTGCCCTGTGGTGGGCGGTCTTCGCCCTGAAGCCCTACGACATCACGCCCGCGCAGTGGGAGGCGCTGTACGCCCACGCCAGCGCCTCCGCGCCCGCACCGCAGGTGCAGCTCGGCGCGCCCGAGCCGGTGACCATCGGCGCCACGCCCGCGTGGGCCCAGTCGATCCGCTACGCCGGTTTCGACGGGGCCACCGTGCTCGGGCGCCTCGTGCACCCGGCGGACCCGGCGCAACCTGCCGCCGCCGCCACGCAGCGCCCTGTGCTGGTGGCACTGCACGCGATGGGCCGCACCCATCGGCGCTGGTGGCAGCCCGACATCCAGGGGCGCCCCACGATCGAGGGCACGCACCTGGTGGCCGAGCAGGCCTTGCAGGCAGGCCACGTGGTGCTGGCACTCGACGCGCGGCTTCATGGCGACCGCAAGGACCCGGCGCGGCCGCTGATCGCCAGGCAGCTGTTGCGCGACCTGCACCTGTGGGGCGAGCGCGAACCCTACGAGCGCCTCATCGTCGACACGGTGAAGGACTACCGCACGCTGCTGGACTGGGTCGTGCAGCAGCCCTGGGCGGACCACACCCGCATCCGCGCCGCCGGCTACAGCATGGGCGCGCAGATGGCGCTGCTGCTCGCCGCGGCCGACGGCCGCGTGCGCAGCGTGGCCGCGATGGTGCCGCCCCATCTGGGTCGCACGGTCGCGGCGGTGGCGCCCTCCATCGTGGCGCACCGGCTCGCGGGCGTCGACATCTGGCTGCTGACCGCCGAGGACGACGAACACGCGTCGCAGCAGGACAACCGGGCCCTGTTCACCGCGCTGCCCGGACCGGCGAAGCGGCACCTGACCTTTCCTGGCGGCCACGTGCTGCCGGCCGCCTACGTGCAGGCCCTGCAGCCGTGGCTCGCACGGCAGCCGCAGGCTGCCACCGCACCGCACGCCGACCGCGGGCCTGCCGCCTCCCTGTCCACGCGCGCGCCGGGGCGGCCCGCGGACCGCCCCGGCGCCGAGGCCTCTGTCGCACCATGACCAACGGTCCCCGAGCACGCGCGGCAGCCGACGGGGGGCCGCGTTGCACGCCACCGTGCGCGCCGCGTTCCCGCGCGACATCTGCGCGCGATGCTGCGCGATGCAGCGCCTGCAAGCCTCGTCGCCGGCCATGGCCCGCATGCGTGCCTGGTGCTCCCGCCGCTCGGCCGGACGCATCATCGCCCAGCCCGGCGTGAAGTCGCGGCCCCATCGGCAGCCCATGCGGCCCGGGCCTCCGGGCCCGGCAGCGGGCGGCGTCTGGGCCGGCACCACGGCCGCGGTGGCCAGCACGCGCATCGTCAGCTGGGATCGCTCCCTGGACGGTGGACGGAGGAGCCCAAGGCAGCGCCAGCGCCGCCACTAGCGGTTGCGCCGAGTCCGGCGGCGCGCGGCGGGCCGCGCGCGTCAGGCCGCGGCCTGCGCGCCGGCGCGCGGGGCAGCGTCCAGCGCCGCGATCACCTCGGCGTCGCCGACCTGGTGGAAGTCGATGTAGTGCTGGCCCACGGCACGCAGCGGCTGCGGCTCGGCCAGGCAGACGATGCGGTCGCACAGCAGGCGCAGTTCCATCAGGCTCTCGTGCGCGGCCACGGGCACCGCCAGCACCAGGTGGGCGGCGTGCCGGCGGCGCAGCGCATGCAGCGCCGCGCGCGCCGTGCTGCCGGTGGCGATGCCGTCGTCGACCAGGACCGCGGTCTTGCCGGCGAGGTCCATCGCCGGACGCCCGCGCAGGTAGGCTGCCCGGCGCCGCCCGATCTCGCGCCAGGCCAGGTCGGCCTCGCGGTCGAGGTAGTCGCGGTCGGCGCCGGTCGCGGCGGCGGTCCCTTCGTCGACCTCGACGACCGGCGCCTCGCCGTCCGCGACGGCCGCCACCGCCAGCTCGCGCTGCCAGGGTGCGCCGATCTTGCGCACGATCACCAGGTCCAGCGGCGCCTGCAGCGCCCGCGCGACCTCCAGCGCCACCGGCACGCCCCCGCGGGGCAGCGCCACCACCACCAGCGGCGCGGGCAGGCGTTCGCGCAGCAGGCGCTGGCCGAGCAGGCGCCCGGCGTCGGTGCGATCGGCAAAGGGCAGGACCATGTCGTTGGCGCCGGCTGCCCGACCGCCGCACGGCGCGGGCCGTGGCGGAGGTCGTGGCGAGAGCGCGGCACCAGCACTGTCGGGCCGCGCGTCGCGCCGCCGATTGCGCGCGCTCAACGCCCGCGCAGCGGCCCTGCCTAGCCTGTGCTGCGAGGAGCACCAGATGCCCGAGGACACCCCGACCCCGCCCGCCGCCGACACCCTGCCCGAGGGAGTCGTCGCACTGCTGCCGATGCGCAACCTGGTGCTGTTTCCCCACGTGCTGACGCCGGTGGCGCTGGGGCGGCCGAAGTCGGTTGCCGCGCTCGAACACGCCGCGGCGCGCCAGCTGTCGCTGGGCCTGGTGCTGCAGAAGGACCCGCACGACGACGATCCGTCGGTCGCCGGCCTGTGCCGCATCGGCACGCTGGCGACGGTGGTGCAGCACCGCCGCACCGACGACGGACAGGTGCACGCCGTGTGCCAGGGGCTGCAGCGCATGCGCCTCGTCGAGCTCGTCGAGGGCTACCCGTTCGTCGCCGCACGCGTGCAGCCGCTGGACGAGGTCGACGGCCGCTCGACGCGCTCGGAGGCCCTGGCGCTGCAGCTGCGCGAACGTGGCGTCGAGATCCTGTCGTTGATGCCGGGCGTGCCGGCCGAGCTGGCGCAGGTGCTGCAAGGCACGCGGTCGCCCTCGCAGCTGGCCGACCTGGCGGCGAGCCTGATCGACGCCGAACCGGCCGAGAAGCAGCTGCTGCTGGAGATGCTGTCGACCGAGGAGCGGCTGGCCAAGGTGCTGGAGATCGTCAGCCACCGCCTGGAGGTGCTGCGCCTGTCGCAGGAGATCGGCGCGCGCACCAGGGAGCAGCTCGACGACCGCCAGCGGCGCGTGCTGCTCCAGGAGCAGCTGCGCGCGATCAAGAAGGAACTCGGCGAGAACGGCGAGGAGGCTGCCGAGATCGCGGGCCTGGCCCATGCGGTCGGCGCCGCGCGCATGCCGCCCGAGGTGGAAGCCCATGTGCGCAAGGAACTGCAGCGCCTGCAGCGCATGCACGACGCCGCCGGCGAGGCATCGCCGCTGCGCACGTGGATCGACTGGATGACCGAGCTGCCCTGGGCCGAGCCGGCACCGTTGTCGATCGACCTCGCCGCGGCGCGGCAGACGCTGGAGGCCGACCACTTCGGGCTGCCGCGCGCCAAGCAGCGCATCGTCGAGTACCTGGCGGTGAAGAAGCTCAACCCGCAGGGGCGCGCGCCCGTCCTGTGCTTCGTGGGCCCGCCGGGCGTGGGCAAGACCTCGCTCGGGCAGAGCGTGGCCCGCGCCATCGGCCGGCCCTTCGTCCGCGTCTCGCTGGGCGGCGTGCACGACGAGGCCGAGCTGCGCGGCCACCGCCGCACCTACGTGGGCGCGATGCCGGGCAACATCCTGCAGGGCCTGCGCAAGGCCGGTGCGCGCGACGCGGTGATGATGCTCGACGAGATCGACAAGATGTCCGCGGGCCTGCACGGCGACCCCTACGCGGCGCTGCTGGAGGTGCTGGACCCGGAGCAGAACGCCACCTTCCGCGACAACTACGCCAGCGTGCCCTTCGACCTGAGCCGCGTGCTGTTCATCGCCACCGCGAACGTCGTCGACACCCTGCCGGCGCCGGTGCGCGACCGCATGGAGGTGATCGAGCTGCACGGCTACACGCTGGAGGAAAAGCTGCAGATCGCGCAACGCTACCTGCTCGGGCGCCAGCGCCAGGCCTGCGGGCTCGGCGCCGAGCAGTGCGTGTTGACGGATGCCGCGCTGCACGCGATTGCGGCCGACTACACCCGCGAAGCCGGCGTGCGCCAGCTCGAACGCGAGATCGGCCGCGTGATGCGCGCTGCCGCGCTGCGCGTGGCCGAGGCCGGCGCCACGACGGTGCGCGTGGACGCAGGCGACCTGCAGGCGCTGCTGGGCCCGCCCACGGTCGAGCACGACGTGGCGCTGCGCAGCAGCCTGGCCGGCGTGGCCACGGGCCTGGCCTGGACGCCCGCGGGCGGCGACATCCTGTTCATCGAGGCCACGCGCGTGGCCGGCAGCGGCCGCCTCATCCTCACCGGACAGCTGGGCGACGTGATGAAGGAAAGCGCGCAGGCCGCGCTGACGCTGCTGAAGTCGCACGCCGGCGCGCTGGGCGTGGCGGCCGACGGCTTCGACAAGCTCGACGTGCACGTGCACGTGCCCGCCGGCGCGATCCCGAAGGACGGGCCGAGCGCCGGCGTCGCCATGTTCGTGGCGCTGGCCTCGCTGTTCAGCGACCGGCCGGTGCGTCACGACCGTGCGATGACCGGCGAGATCAGCCTGCGCGGACTGGTGCTGCCCGTGGGCGGCATCAAGGACAAGGTGCTGGCCGCGCAGCGGGCCGGCCTGCAGGCCGTGCTGCTGCCCGCGCGCAACCGCAAGGACCTGCACGACGTGCCCGAGAGCACGCAACGGGCGCTGCGGTTCATCTGGCTCGACACCGTCGACGACGCGCTGGCGGCGGCACTGGCCGATGCCGTGCGCCCGCCCGTGGCCGCGCTGCAGGCCGCCTGAGAAGATGAAGCCGCGCATGCCCTGGACCGCAGAACACCCGCCCGTGTCGATGCGCAAGCTGCCGCCGCCTGTACGGCGCAAGGCGGTCGAGATCGCCAATGCGCTGCTGCGCGAGCGCATGGACGAGGCGATGGCGATCCGCATCGCCACGGCCAAGGCACGGGCCTGGGCGCTGCAGCAGCAGCGCGCGCGCGAGGCCGAAGACGGCCCCTGAGATGGCGCGCCGCCCCACAGCCGCCGGCAGCGGTGCCGTGCCGCCAGGCACCGGAGCCACGCCTGCCGGGACGCCGGTGGCGCCGGTGCGCCAGGCACGGCCCCGTCTGCGCCGCGGCCCGGCGCGCCCCATCCCCGGGCACGTCCCCGATGCTGCGTGTGCCGGGCCCGTCGGTAGCGCCGCGCTGGCGCGTGCCGACCGCGACCGGCCGAGCGAGGAGGCGGTCGATGCGGCCGCCGCGGAACGCCAGGCCAAGCACGACCCGGGCGTCGTGCAGACGGTGCGCGAAGGCATCGAATCGGCCCGCGAGAGGACCGGCGACGACGAGGATCCGCTGCCCTCCTCCCCTTGATGCGCGCGATCGTTGCGCGCACGCAATCGGTCCGCGCGCCGCCCGTCCCACGATGGACGCGGTCACCAGCCGCCCACGCCAGCAGACGCCCTGCTCAACGCCAGGAGTGGACAGTCATGAAGACCGACGCCCAACTGAAGACCGATGTCACCCGGGAACTGGAGTGGGACCCCGCCATCCACGCCACCCACGTGGGCGTGGCCGTGGACGCGGGGGTGGTGACGCTCACCGGGCATCTCGAGACCTTCGCGGAGAAGGATGCGATCGAACGCGCGGTGCAGCGCGTCGAAGGCGTCAGGGCCGTGGCGGTCGAGCTCGACGTCAAGCTCGCGCCTGGCCACAAGCGCAGCGACTCGGAAATCGCCGCCGCGGCCGAGGGCGCCCTGCGCTGGAACGTGCTGGTCCCCGCCGACCAGGTGCGCGTCAAGGTCGAGAAGGGCTGGATCACGCTCACCGGTCAGGTCGACTGGCAGTACCAGCGCACCAGTGCCGAGAAGGCCGTGCGCGGCCTCACGGGCGTGGTCGGCGTCAGCAACAGCCTGACGATCAAGCCCGCGGTCACGCCGGACAACATCACCACCCGCATCCGCGAGGCGCTGGAACGGCACGCGCAGCACGAGGCCAGGCACATCGAGGTGATGGTCTCGGGCAGCACCGTCACGCTGCGCGGCCGCGTCGACTCCTGGGCCGAGCGCGAGGCAGCAGTGGGCGCCGCCTGGGCGGCGCCCGGCATCAGTCTGGTGGTGAACCACCTCAGCGTGGGGGCTCCGACCTGACCGCTCAGGCGGCCGGGGAGGGCCCTCGACAACAGGCTGCGCGCAGCCGCGCGCGACGACTCGAAAGGAAAGACGATGAACGATCTCCGCCTCAACGACATCTTCTCGCTGGACCCGATGGAAGCCAGCCTGCGCGACCTGCTGCGGCCCTGGCGCGCCGACCTCGCCGATCGGGCGCCGCAGATCCGCATCGACGTGACCGAAGCCGACGGCAGCTACGCCGTGAAGGCCGAGATCCCGGGCGTGCAGAAGGACGACATCGACGTGCGCATCGACGGCAACCAGGTCACGATCAGCGCCGAGATCAAGCAGGACAAGGAAGAGAAGTCCGGCTCCCGGGTGCTGCGCAGCGAGCGCCAGTACGGATTCACGAGCCGCACCTTCTCGCTGGCCGAGAGCGTGGACGAGTCGAAGGCCGACGCCAAGTACAAGGACGGCGTGCTGCAGCTGACGCTGCCCAAGCGCCCGCAGGCCACGCAGAAGCGACTGGCCATCGGCTGAAGCCGCCGCGCGGGTGGCGGATCGGGGGCAGCGCGGGTGGAAGGCGCCAGCACCATCGGGGTCGGCGAACCCGGCACGTGGCGGGCCATGGTGCTCGACGGACCGGGCCGGCCCCTGCGCCCTGACGTGCGGCAAGGCTTGCCGGTGCCCCGGTACGGGGCAGGTGCGGCTGCGTGTGCGCACCTGTGGGGTGTGTCGAACGGACCTGCACGTCGCCGACGGCACTTTGCCGTTTCCCGGCCACCCGGTGGTGCCGGGCCACGAGATCGTGGGCACGGTCGACGCGCTGGGCGGGGGTGTGCGGGGCCTGACACCGGGGCAGCGCGTGGGCGTGCCCTGGCCGGGATGGACCTGCGGCACCTGCGAGGACTGTGTCGCCGGACGCGAGAACCTGTGCCCACGCGCCCGCTTCACGGGCTGGCAGCTGGACGGGGGCGATGCCGAGTACGCCATCGCCGATGCCCGCTACGTGTTCGCGCTTCCCGCGGGCTACGACGACGCCCACGCGGCGCCGCTACTGTATGCCGTAGGCGGCCGGCTGCGGCCGGCGGTGCGGCATTCGGAATATTCCGAACGCCCTGTCGGTGCCTGCCGACCGTGCAATGCATCCAACGCCGATTGCCGGCGCGCCGCTGCGCGCCGATGCTGGGGCCTCCCGACCGGCCCCGCGCAACACCCCCCGATGACGATGGACATGCCGACGCCTTCCCTGGCTCCGAGCGAGCCGTCGCCGCCGTGCCCCGCCGCGCCGGGGCACCTGCCGGGCGGGCAGCCGTCGGTCCTGCCGAACGCCGGCTCGCTGGCGGAACTGCTGCGCCTGCTGGGGCTGTCTCGGTCCGAGTGCGATCTGCCGGCGCTGCCGCCGTGCGTGCGCGTGCTGCGCATCCGGCCCGACGCAACGCTGCTGCACGAAGGCACCCCGGGCCGCGCGGTGTATGTGGTGCGTTCCGGAACCTTCAAGTGCGTGCGCATGCTGGAAGACGGCGACGAGCAGGTGCTCTCGTTTGCGCAGGCGGGCGAGTTGCTGGGCTTCGAGGCCCTGCACGGTGGCGCACGGCGGTGCAGCGCGGTGGCCCTCGAGGACGCGACCGCCTATGCGCTGGCGCTGGGCGAGCTGCACGAGCTGCAGCGACGTTGCCCGGCGTTCGGGGACGCGCTGCGCCATGGCCTGAGCCGCCAACTGACCCTGGCGGCCGAGACCGCCGAGATGGTGTCGACCAGCTCGGCGGATGCCCGGCTCGCGCGCTTCGTCCTGTGGAGCTCGGCCCGCATGGCGCAGGCTGGACACTCGCCCACGCGGTTCAGGCTGCGCATGGGCCGGCGCGACATCGCCAGCCTGCTGCGCCTGGCCAACGAGACCGTCAGCCGGTCCTTCTCGCTGCTCGCCGACAGCGGCTGCCTGCGCGTGGCCGGCCGCGAGATCGAGGTCCTGGACCTGGCCGCCCTGCGCGAGCGCGCCCGGAACACGCGCATTCCGCCGTCCGACACCGCGCGGCAGCGGAGCATGCCCACGGGCGACGGCCTGCCCGGCATCGGCCACTGGTGGACAGGCTCGGCCGCCAGGCTGGCCGCCTGATCCGTCGATCGCCCCGGGGTGCGCCACCTCGGCAGGACGCGCGACGCCGGCGGTTGAAGTTGCGCAATGCGGTCGCGGGCGCCGTGACTAGGCTGAGTCCAGGCGCCATGGACACCGCAAGGAGCAGCAACGTGCCGACGACCAGCCCCGCCCCCCTGCATCCCCCGCTGCCCCGGCCACCGCGCCGGCGCCAGCCGCTGCCGCCGGTCCGTTCGTGGCCGCCCGGCCCCGGGCGGCCTGCGCCCGACACGCCACGCCCGCCGGCCCAGGCTGCGGCGCCGACGTCGGTGCCCCTGTCCGAGCAGCTGATCGATCGGCTGCGCGCCGCCGGGCTCTGAGGCCATGCCCCCGCTGTCCAGAGCCGGATGCGCATGGGGCGCGCGCAGGGCACGGCGCCAGGCACGGCGCCACGCACGGCGCCGCATGCCGCCGCCGCCGCGGCGGTCCCGATCGGCCCGCGGCCGGTGCATCGGCGAGGCAGCGTGGCCGGCTTGATGCCCTCCCCCGGTGCCGGCCTGGACGGCCTGCCGCGCGGCCTGGCGCTGGAATGGCCTGGAGGCGGTGCGGGCGATCCCGCGTCCGCGGTGCGGCTGCGCCTGAAGCACCGGTCTCAGCTCGCCCGCATCGCGCAAGGCCGCATCGGCGACCTCGCCGAGGACTACGTGCGCGGCGAACTCGACATCGAGGGCGCGCCGGCGGACGTGATGGCGGTGGCCGGCGTGCTGGTGGGCGACCCCCTGCAGGCCGGTCGCCGACCGCCGCTGCCGCGCTGGCTGTCGCACCTGCGCTCGCGCTGGCGGCACCACCTCGCCCGCGACGCCAGCCAGGTGCAGTTCCACTACGACACCTCCGACAGCTTCTTCGCGCTCTGGCTCGATCCGCTGCGCGTCTACTCCTGCGCCTACTTCGCCGACCCGGGCATGACGCTGGCCCAGGCGCAGCAGGCCAAGCTCGACCTGGTCTGCCGCAAGCTCCAGCTGTCGCGCGGCCAGCGCCTGCTCGACATCGGCGCAGGCTGGGGCGGGCTGCTGACCTGGGCAGCCGCGCACTACGGCGTGCGCGCCGTCGGCATCACGCTGTCGCGCAACCAGCACGCGCATGTCGGTCGCCTGGTCGACGACATGGGCCTGCGCGGGCAGGTGGAGATGCGGCTGCTGGACTACCGGGCCCTGGCGGACGACGCCGGGTTCGACCGCATCGCCTCGGTGGGCATGTTCGAGCACGTGGGCCGTGCGCAGCTGGCGGGCTACTTCTCCAGGCTCCACAGCCTGCTGCGGCCGGGCGGCCTGCTGCTGAACCACGGCATTGCCGCAGGCGGCACCGACAACGTCGAGATCGGCGCAGGCATGGGCCGATTCATCGAACGGCACATCTTTCCCGGGGGTGAACTGGTGCATGTCTCGGACGCCAGCCGGGCGCTGGCGCGCGGCGGGCTGGAACTGCTGGACGCGGAGAACCTGCGTCCGCACTACGCGCGCACGCTGTGGGCCTGGTCCGACGCGCTCGAGGCCCATCTGGCGCGCGCACGTGCCCTGACCAGCGAGGCCACCGTGCGCGCCTACCGCCTGTACCTGGCCGGCTCGGCGATGTGCTTCGAGCGCGGCTGGCTGTCGCTGTACCAGCTGCTCGCGGCGCGGCCGGACGGGCACCCTGCACCACGGACCGCCTGGCCCGGCCGCTCGGACTATCCGTTCACGCGCCGGCACATGGCACCGTGAGCCCGGAGTCGCCGATGCCGCCACCACCACCGCGCCCGCAGCGGTGGCGGCCGGAGCTCGACAACGCGCAGGTCGCGCAGGAACTGCGCGAGATGGCCACGCTGCTGGACGCCCAGGGCGACAACCCGTACCGTGTCGCGGCCTACCGGCGCGCCGCCGACACCGTGGCCCGGCTGCCCCGGCCGGTGGGCCAGGTGTTCGACACCGGCGGCCTCGCGGGCCTGGACGCTCTGCCCGGCGTCGGGCCGCGCATCGCCGCCGCCATCGCGGAACTGCTCGCCACCGGGCACTGGGCCCGGCTCGACCGGCTGCGCGGCGCCGCCGAGCCCGAGGCCCTGCTGCGCACCGTGCCGGGCATCGGGCCAGCCCTGGCCCACCAGCTGCACGACGAACTGGGCATCGACTCGCTCGAAGGCATGGAGGTCGCCGCACATGCGGGCCGTCTCGAGACCCTGCCCGCCATCGGGCCGCGCCGGGCGGCGGCGGTGCGCGCTGCGCTGACCCGGCTGCTCGACAACCAGCGACGGCGGCCCGCGGGCAGCGCCCGTGCCGCGCCCGGGCCCGAGCCGCCGGTGCAGGCGCTGCTGTCGGTGGACGAGGAGTACCGCCGGCGCGCGCAGGCGGGCCACCTGCCGCTGATCGCGCCGAGGCGCTTCAACCCCGAGGGCATCGCGTGGCTGCCGGTGCTGCACACCCGGCGCGACGACTGGGCCTTCACGGCGCTGTACGCGAACACGGCGCGCGCGCATGCGCTCGGGCGCACCCGCGACTGGGTGGTGATCCACGCCGAGGACCGCGACCACCACGAGTACCCATGCACGGTGGTCACGGCCACGCGGGGCGCGGCCGCGGGGCAGCGCGTCGTGCGCAGCCGCGAAGCCGCCTGCGCCGAACTGCGCGGGCCGGCGGCCTGAACGCGGCGGTGCTTGCGCACACGCAACGCACCGTGCCGGCACCGCGCGCAGCATGCCGCTGCACCACTGGGGCGATCACCATGGCCGAGACCCTGAACGCGGGCGAGATCCGCAACCGCATCGTCGTCATCGAGCGCGGCGCACCGCTGGTCACGGCAGCGCAGCGCCGGGAACGCCATGTCCGATGCTGAGCAGCGCCTCCGGCCGGCCGCGGCGCCGCCCGGGCCGCCGGCCGAACTGACGCTCGCGCAGCAGCGCCAGCTGGTGCAGGCCCTGGTCGACGGCCTGGGCCGCGGCGGCAAGTCGCCGCGGCACGTCGAGACGCACATCTCCCACGTGCTGCTGCACGAGGGCCACGCCTACAAGATCAAGAAGGCGCTGTCCAACAGCTTCCTCGACCAGTCCACGCTGGCGCTGCGCCGCGCCGCGTGCCACGAGGAACTGCGGCTGAACCGGCGGACGGAGCCGCAGCTGTACCTGGGTGTCGTGCCCATCACCGGCACGCCCGATCGGCCCGTGCTGGGCGGCGACGGGCCGCCTCTGGAGCTGGCGGTGCAGATGCGGGCATTCGACGAGTCGGGGCTGTGGGACCGCCTGGCCGCGCGCGGTGCGTTGCGGACCGAAGACGTCGACGCGCTCGCCGCACGCCTGGCCGACCTGCATGCCCGGGCCGCGGTGGCGCCGGCGGGCGGCTGGTTCGGCGCACCCGAGCAGGTGCGCCTGTCGCTGCGCGACAGCCTGCGCGACCTGCAGGCGCCTGCCGACGACGCCGCTTGGCCCGGCGCCGACGACCGCCAGTCGCTGGCCCTGCTGCAGTGCTGGGAGGCCGAGCGCTTCCTGCGCCTGGAGCCGGTGCTGCGGCAGCGGCTGGCCGACGGCCGGGTGCGGGAGGGACACGGCGACCTGCACCTGGGCAACGTCGCGCGCGAAGGCGGGCGCTGCCTGGTCTTCGACGGCATCGAGTTCAACGCAGCGTTCCGCTGGATCGACGTGATGAGCGACGCCGCCTTCATGGCGATGGACCTGCTGGCGCACCGGCTGCCGGGGCTGGCCCACCGCTTCGTGAACGCGTACCTGGAGCACGGCGGCGACTACGGCGGCATGCGCGTGCTCGACTACTACCTGGTGCACCGCGCGCTGGTGCGCGCCAAGGTGGCCCGGCTGCGCGCCGCGCAGGCCCCCGGCGGCACGTGCGACGAGGCCCGCGCCGCGGGACACCGCTACGTGCAGCTCGCGGCGCAACTGGCCGCTCCGCGGCCGCGTGCCCTGCTCATCACGCACGGCCTGTCGGGCAGCGGCAAGACGACGCTGACGCAGGGCCTGCTGCAGACGCTGGGCGCGGTGCGCGTGCGCAGCGACGTCGAACGCAAGCGCCTGGCCGGCCTGGCCGCCGAGCAGCACAGCCGCTCGCTGCCCGGCGGCGGCCTCTACGGGCCGGCGGCCGGCGCGGCCACCTACGGGCGGCTGCTGGAGGCCGCGGCAGCCGTGCTCGAAGGCGGCTGGCCGGTCATCCTCGACGCCACGTTCCTGCGCCACGCCGACCGCGTGGCCGCCCGGCAGCTGGCCGGCAGGCTCGGCGTGCCCTTCGCCATCCTGCACTTCACTGCCGCTCCGGCGGTGCTGCGCCAGCGCGTGCTGCAGCGGGCGGCGCTGGCCTCCGACGCGTCGGAGGCCGACGAGACCGTGCTGTGGCTGCAGTCGCAGACGCAGGAGCCGCTGCGTCCCGACGAGCTGCCGCTGGTGCACGCGGTGCGCGCCGAGAGCCGGCCCGGGGCTGCGCCACGCGCGGACTGGGCGCCGGTGCTGGCGAGGCTGGGGCTGGCCTCGGCCCCTGCAGCGCCTGCCGTGCCCGACCCGGCGTCCGCAACGGCCGCGCCCGCGCGCGCTGCCGGGCAGGCGTGATGCTGCTGTTCGCGCTGGATGCCGACAAGACCCTGGCGAACGCGCTGGCGGCCGACCTCGACGAGATGCTGGCGTCGCACGAGGACCGCGCCTTCGCCGACGGCGAACACAAGCTGCGGCCGCTGGTCGACCCCCGGGGCGACGACTGCTACGTGCTGGCCAGCCTGCACGGCGACGCGCTGGCCAGCCCGCAGGACAAGCTGGTGGCGCTGCTCTCCTTCGCCGCCACCCTGCGCGATCACGACGCGCGCCGGGTCACGGCGCTCGTGCCCTACCTCGCCTACGCGCGCAAGGACCGCCGCACCAAGCCCTTCGACCCGGTCACGCTGCGCTACGTGGCGCAGTGGTGCGAGGCCTCGGGCGTCGACCGGCTGGTCGTGCTCGAGGCGCACAACCCCGCCGCCCTGGACAACGCCTTCCGCTGCCCGGTGGTGCACCTGCCTGCGCACCCGTTGTTCGAGGCGCCGGCCACCGCCGGACCGCTGGTGGTGGTGTCGCCCGACATCGGCGGCGCCAAGCGTGCGCAGCTGTGGCGCGAACACCTGCAGGCCCGACTGGGCCGCGAGATCGGCTTTGCGCTGGTGGACAAGCGCCGCAGCGCGGGTGTCGTGTCCGGCGGGCACCTCGTCGCGGGCGACGTGGCCGGCGCGACCGCGCTGCTGCTGGACGATCTGGTCGCCAGCGGCGAGACCCTGCTGCGGGCCGCGCAGGCCCTGCGACGTGCCGGGGCGCGCGAGGTGCTCGCCCATGCGGCGCACGGCCTGTTCATCCCACCGGCGGCCGAACTGCTGGCCGATGCCGCGATCGCACGCCTCGTCGTCACCGACAGCGTGCCGCCGCAGCGCCTGCCCGCCGACGGGCCGGTGGCGCGCAAGCTGCAGGTGGTGTCGGCCGCCCGGCTGTTCGCGCAGGCGGTCAGGGCGTGCCACGACGCGTGGCAGGGCTGAGCGTGGCGTCGCAAGCGTCCAGCGCCGCGCGCGCACGGGCCAGGTAGCGCCGCGCCAGCGGTTGCCAGCGCTCGGGCGTGCGCGGCCGCGGCTCCAGCAGGTGGGCCAGGGCCAGGCGCGACCGCACCAGGGCGCGGTACGCGGTGTACAGCGCCAGCAGCACCGGTTCCGCGTGGTCGCCGAGCGCCGCGGCGACGCCGTCGACCAGCCGCGGCCCGATCCACCGGCAGCCAGCCAGGTCGGCCTCGAGGCCCAGGTACGACAGCTCGTCGAAGGGATCGACCTGGCGCAGCGAGGCGTTGAACTCCAGGCAGTCGATCACCACCGGCGGCCGCAGCAGGCACACGTGCTCGGGCCGCAGGTCGCCGTGGCCATCGACGATGCGGCCGGCCGCGGCGCGGGCGCGCAGCAGGTCGGCGTGGCGCAGCAGCGCGGCGTCGAAGCGGTCGACGACCGAGGCGACGCTGTCGGGCTGCAGGCCGGGCTGCAGCAGCAGCGCGCGGTTGGTGGCCTGCTCGGCGGTCAGCCGGGCGACGTACACGTCGGGCTCCACCGCGACGACGGTGGCCCGGCGGTAGAACGGCGCCAGCACCCCGACCAGAGCGTCGACGTCGGCCTCGGTGACGGCGGCCTGCGCGATCAGGCGGTCGAGCATGCGCGCGCGCGGCAGACGGTGCATCCACACCAGCCAGTCGACGGTGGCGGCGCGCGGGTCGGCCGCGGCCTCGGGCACCAAACGCAGGGCGCCACCGTCCCACTGCAGCGCCATCAGGCCGCGGTAGACACCGGGGGCGAGGCGCGCGTTCAGGCGCACCTCGGCACGGCACGCCGCCTCGCGTGCAGCGGGCGTGGCGTAGTCCAGGAAGGGGTAGCGCACCGGCTTCTTCAGCTTCAGCACCGCGCCGCCGGCGATGAAGACCCAGGCCATGTGGGTCTCGATCGTCTCGACGCGCACCACGGCGCCTGCATGGTCGGCATGCGCGGTCGGCGACGCCAGGAAGCGCAGCACGGCCGCTGGTTCGGGCGCGGCTGGAGCGCAAGCTCCTGCCGGCGCGCCGCGGCGCGCAGGGGCGTGTCCTGCCTGCGCCCGATCCTGCGCGTCGGGTGGAACGGCATCGACAGCCATCGTGGTGCAGCGCTGCGCGCGTCCGGTTCGATGGCCGTCAGCCGATGGTCGGCGTGCCGTCCGGACCGGCGCCGGCGCCGGCGCGGGGCGCGTGGCGGCCTGCCGCCTCGGCGACGATCCAGTCGCGGGCCTTGCCGAATTCGAAGGCCTTGTCGAAGTACGCGCAGGCGCCGGCCTGCAGGAAGGCCTCCCGCATCGCGGTCCAGCCGAAGTTGGACAGCACCACCACCTTGCAACGTGGCTGCGCCTTTGCCAGGTGGCGGACCACCGCCAGGCCATGACCGCCGTCACGCAGCGCCACATCGAGCACCACCAGATCGGGGCAACGCCTGTCGGACAGCTCCAGGGCCTGGGCGACCGTGGCGGCGCTGCCCACCACCTCCACCCCGCGCGCCGCGGCCAGCAGGCGCAGCAGGCGGTGCAGGATCTCCGGCGAGTCTTCGACGAGCAGCACCTTGAGCATGGCGGGCACTCCGATGCGCGGACGGTGGCACGCCCGACGGCACCGCGCGGTGCGACCGCTCAATCGCCCGCGTCTGGCACAGCGGCAGCGGGGACCTCGACCGTGACGACCACACCGCGGCCCGGGGTGCTGCCGACGCGCAGGGTGCCCCCCAGCGCACGCACGCGCTCGGTCATGCCGCGCAGGCCGAACGACCCAGTCTTCGCCAGGTCCTTGACGTCGAGACCGCGCCCGTCGTCGGCAACGCGCAGCAGCCAGCCGCCGCCTGGCGTGCGCTTCAGGCGGATGTGGGCGCGGCGCGCACGCGCGTGCTTGGCCACGTTGTTGAGCGCCTCCTGCGCCACGCGGTACAGGCACAGCGCCACGCTGTCGCCGGCCGCGCCGGCGGCGCGGCAACCGGGATCGCTCTCGACGGCCACGCGGATCGGCAAGCGCTCCATGAACTGGCTCGCCAGCAGTTCCAGGGCAGGCACGAGGCCGAATTCCTCGAGCAGCTGCGGCCGCAGGTCGTTGACGATCCGGCGGCTGGAGGTGATGGCCGCGGTGGCGAGATCGTCCATGCGTGTCACGAGCGCCGGCAGGCGCGCCGGGTCGGCGGCCAGTTCCGGCAGGATCAGCGCGATGTCCATCTTGATCGCTGCCAGCACCTGCTGCAGTTCGTCGTGCAGCTCGCGTGCGATGCGCTTGCGTTCCTCTTCCTGGATGCTGCTCTGCGACGCCACCAGGCGCTCGAGGTCGCGGTGCGACGCCTTCAGTTCGTCGGCCAGCCGCTTCTTCTCGGTGACGTCGCGCACCGAACAGACGCCGCCGATGATCTTGGCGGCGTCATCGAGGATCGGCGCAAAGCTGAAGCTGCCGATCCAGCGGCGGCCCGTGGCCTTGTGGTACACCTCCAGCTCCACCCCGGAGGCGCGCTCGCCGCGCAGCGCGCGCGGCATGCTCCACTGCTCCAGGGTCAGCACCCGACCGTCGAGCGCGCGCAGCTCCAGCAGGGCCTGGTAGTCGAAGATCGGCCGCAGGCACTCCGCCCGGGTGCTGAATCCGTAGAGCCGCAGGAGGGCGGCGTTCACCTCCACGATGTTGAGCCCGGTGTCTGCGATCACCAGGCCGTCGTCCAGGCTCTCCAGCGTGGCCTCCAGGCGCGCCTTGCCCGCCGCGATCGCCTGCTCTGCAGCGATCCGGTCGGAGATGTCGCGCAGGATCACCGTGTACAGCTGCTGTCCGCCCGCCAGCACGTGCGAGATGGCGGCCTCGATGGGGAACTCGCTGCCGTCGGCGCGCAGGCCGAGCACCACCGGGCGCCCGTCCATCGCACGCGCCGTGGCGTCGCTGCGGCCGAAGTTCTCGACGTGGGCGCGGTGGGCGGCGCGCAGGCGCGGCGGCAGCAGCGCGTCCAGCGGCATCCCGACCAGCTGGTCGACACGGCGTCCGAACACCCGTGCGGCCGAGGGATTGGCCAGCGCGATCGTCTGCGACGCGTCCACGGTGATGATCACCTCGCTGGCCGACTCGAAGATGGCCCGCAGCTGCGCCTCGCGCTCGCGCAGCGCCTCCGTGGCCGCCTCGCGCTGGGCGCGTGCGTCCTCGAGCAGGTGGCGCGTCTGCCGGATCTCCAGCAGGTCGTTGCCGCCGGCTGGTCCGGGTGCCGGATCGGCCAACGAGCGCACGGCGCGTGCCAGCCGCTGCGTCGCCCACATGCCGCCGAGCACGCTCACCAGCGTCACGCCCAGCATCACCAGCACGAGCAGCGACGCCACGCTCCAGAGGTGCTGCGCGTAGGTCTCGCGCGGCACGTGCACCTCGATGCTCCACGGCACCGACGCCGGCCGGTCGCTGAAGCGCAACACCGCCTGCACCAGCGGCAGGCCGGTGTCGTCGATGGCGCCGCCGCGCTGCACGAAGGCCTGGCCGGTGCTGTCCTGCACGGACACGCTCCAGCCCTCGGGCAGCGCCAGCTCGCCGAGCAGGGGCTGCAGGTGCGCCAGCGGCATCAGATGGGCCACCAGGTAGGCGACGTGCTGCGCGCGCGGCACCGGCACCGCGATGGTCACCACCGGCTCGGGCGCGAAGGCACTGGTGAACGGATCGCTCACGGCCGGCAGCCCGGTCGCGAGCGCGATCCGCAGCGCCGATCGCCCTGCCGGCAGGGGCAGCGGCTGCGTGAGGTCGGCGGCCAGGGCGCCGGCCTGCATCTGGACGCGGCGCTCGGGGTCGACCAGCAGCACCGGGCCGCCCAGGGCCTTGGCGATGCCCTCGGCCTCGCGGCGCAGGTCGGGCCAGCGCGTGGCGTCGTCGATCCACGGCGAGGCGGCCAGCGCCTGCAGGCCGGTGCGGCGCGCATGCAGCATCTGCTCGACGCTGCGCGCCAGCAGACGCGCCAGCCGCTGCGCCTCGGCGCCGTCGTCGTCGCTGGCCTCGCGGAACTGCAGGTAGCCCAGTCCGATGGCCAGCGCCAGCAGCGGCGTCACGCACCACCAGATCAGCCGCGTCAGGTAGCGCTGCAGCGTCATGCGCCGTCCAGCGGCTGCGCGTCGTCCTCGCCCAGCCCCTGCTCCAGGCCGAAGCGCACCAGCGCCGCCAGCGTGGGCAACTGCAGCTTGTCCTGGATGCGGCTCTTGTGGCTGCTGACCGTCTTGATCGACAGGCTCAGCGCCTGCGCGATCTCGGTCGGGCGCTGCCCCGCGACCAGCCGGCGCAGGACGTCGAGCTCGCGGTCGCTGAGCTTGTCGAGGGAGTCCAGCCGGTGACCGGCCTGCAGCTGCAGGACCATGCGATCGGCCAGAGAGACGCTGACATACACGCCACCGGCCGCCACCTTGCGGACCGCGCCCACCAGTTCCTGCGCCGCGGTGTCCTTCGTGATGTAGCCGCGGGCGCCGGCCTCGAAGGCGCGGCGGGCGTAGGTCTCCTCGGCCCGCATCGTGAGGATCAGCACCGGCAGCGCCGGATACTGCACGCGCACCCTGGCCAGCAGGTCCAGCCCGCTCATGCCGGGCATCGACAGGTCGAACACCGCAATGTCGAAACGGTGGCGCCGCAGCAGGTCGAGCGCCTCGAAGCCGCTGCCCGCCTCGGTCACGACCCAGGAGCCCGCAGCGGATTCCAGCAGGCGTTTGAGCCCCTCGCGAACGACCGCGTGGTCATCCGCAACGAGGATCTGCAGGTACTGCGCACGCTCGTTCTCCACGATCCCGCCCTTCCCCCGCACGCACGCGGCGGCGGCGCAAGCCCGACCCCCGCATGGTGCCACGGACCGGCGGCCGCCCATTGCGTTGGCTCAAGGCCGGCTGGCCATCGCCGGCTAATGTTGGCCGTACTGGAGGGCTCCCATGGACAGCATCCGATCCATCGTCGTGCATGTCGATGCGTCGGCCCGCGTCGACACCCGGCTGCGCATGGCGCAGGCCCTGGCCAGCGCCATGCAGGCGCAGCTGACGGCACTGTATGCCGTGACGCCCGCGGCCTACGAGGTGCCGCTGGCGCTGGCCGATGGTTCCTCGATCGACATGCCGCTGCTGCGCGATGTCGACATCGACCGCCGCAACCGCGCACGCGCCGCGTTCGACCGCGTGGTCGATCCCGGCGCCACGCCCGCGCCGGCGTGGGAAGACGCCGGCAGCGCACCCATCCACACCGCCGTCGCGGCGCGCGCGCTGACGGCCGACCTGCTGGTGTTCGGGCAGCACGACAGTGCCGACCCGCAGACGGCGTCCACGTCCGACCTCATGGCCTCGACGCTCATCGAGAGCGGCACGCCGGCGCTGGTGGTGCCGCACAGCGGGCATCTCGACCCGCAGGCGCTGACCCGCAGCGACCTGTGCGTGCTGCTGGCGTGGAAGCCCACCCGCGAAGCCGCCCGCGCGATGCGGGCCGCCCTGCCGTGGCTGCGGCGCGCCCAGCACGTCCACCTGGCGGTGGAGACCCCGGCGGAGCGCGACGGCGCCTGGCCCGGTGCCGCGTCGCTGCGCGCCTGGCTGGCGCTGCACGGCGTGCGGACCGGCGTGCGGGACCACGTCGTGGGCCGTGCCAGTCCCGGCGAGTTGCTGCTGTCGATGGCGGCCGACGTCTCGGCGGATCTCCTGGTGATGGGGTGCTTCGGCCACAGCCGCGCGCGTGAACTGGTGCTCGGCGGCGCCTCGCGGACCGTGCTGCAGTCCATGACGCTGCCCACGCTGCTGGCGCACTGAACGGTGCCGCCGGCCCGCGGGGCCGGGAACGGCGGGCGTGCGTGCCTCGTCGGTGCGCTGGCGCCGATGTTCGCCGAGGGCGCCGCCGCGCTGCTCGAACCTGGCCACGCGGCGGCGGATCTCGGGCTCGATCGCGGGCAGCGGGCAGCGGCACGATGTCGCGAAAACGATCTCCAGCGGCAGCCCCGTCGGCGTGCTCAGGCGAGGCCCAGGCGCAGCGCGAGCTCGTCGTCGCGCAGCGCCGTGTAGTCGTGGGACACCGTGCGCAGCAGGGCCTGGCGCACGCGCGTGTGCAGGTGCGCCTTCAGCACGCCCAGGAACGGATCCGAAGCCACCAGCGTCACCCCGCCGCAGCGTCCCTGGCCAACCCCGTCGTGCAGCACCGCAGCCAGTTCCTGCGCGAAGCGGTGGTGCTCGCGGTCGTGCGCCTGCGTGCGCGGAGCGAAGGCCGTGCTGCTGGCGCCGGGCCCGCTGCGCATGACGTGCCCCGGGCGGTCGCTGCGCAGCTGCCGGCCCTGGAGGCGGCTGGTCGGGTGCACCAGGTCCGCCACGTGCAGGTAGCAACCGGGGACGTCGGTTTCCTCGAGGACGCGGGCCCGGGCCGCGTTCGCGACCACCAGCCAGGGGCGCGGCATGGCGTTCATCGCGCGTCCGCAGCGGCCACGGCCAGCCCGGCACCGAGGCCGGCCGCACCGAGGAAGTCGTCGACGAAGCGCTCGACCGCGTCCCAGTCGGTGTACTCGTGGTCGTGCGAGGTGTCCGTGTCGCCGCCGTGCTGGTGCGCGATCCAGCGCATGGCGATGCGCTTGAGGTAGTCGTACTGCGTGTACTTCAGGGCCCCGGCGACGCACAGCGTGCGCAGGGGCCGCAGGCCACCCGACGCGGCGCAATCGTCGGCCAGGCGCCGCGCCTCCAGGCGGCTGTCGGGGTCGGTCTGGGCGGCCGCAAGGCTGACCGAGAACAGGGCCACGGGCAGCTTGCCGAGCCAGCCGACGTTGGCCTTCATGAAGTGCACCATCGCGCCCTGGTGGCGGTGCTGGTGCACGGACCCGCCGACGAAGACCGCCGCGTAGGCGGTGCTTCCGTCGGGCACCGGCGCGGTCGCCAGGTCGACCAGCTCGGCACGCTGGCCCCGCGCACGCAGGCGGCCGGCGATGAACTCCGCCACCTTGCGCGTGTGGCCTTCGGTGGTGGCGTAGGCGACGAGGATGGGAGCCATGGCGACGGGCTGTCCTGCTCGGAGGCAGCATCGTCGGCGACCGGGGCGCACCGGGGATTGCGCACTCTCAAGCCCCCGCGGCATCGTGCGGGCGCGGCCACCGCGGCGCGCCGGTGCCCGCGATTGCGCGTGCGCAACGGCAGCCGCCGCCACGCAGGCATGCTGGCCCCCTCGGAGGCACGGCGCCCGTCGCCGCGCACGCCCGGAACCCTTCTTCATGGACGCGCTCTGGCTGTCGATGCGGCTGCTGCTGTTGCTGGCGGTGGCCAACATCGCGCCGATCGTCCTGCAGCGCGTGCTCGGGACACGCTGGAACCGGCCTGTCGACGGCGGACTGCGCTGCGCCGACGGCCGACCGCTGCTGGGGCGCTCGAAGACCTGGCGCGGACTGGCCGCCGCCGTGCTGGCCTGCGCCGCGGCAGCACCGGCGCTCGGCCTGCCGGCGCACGTCGGCGCGGCCGTCGGCGCGCTCGCGATGGCGGGCGACGCGCTCAGCAGCTTCGTCAAGCGCCGCCTGGACATCGCGCCGGGCGGACGCTGCAGCGGTCTCGACCAGATCCCCGAGGCGCTGCTGCCGCTGCTGGTGCTGCAGGCAGCGCTGGGGCTGACCTGGCCGCTGGCGGTGGCCATCGCGCTGGCGTTCTTCGCGCTGGAGATCCCGCTGGCGCGCTGGGCCCACCGGCACGGCCTGCGCGAGCAGCCGCACTGAGGCGGCACCGCATCGCGTTGCGCGGGCGCAATCGTGCCGGCGCCACGGTTCCTAGATTGGGCTGGTCGGGCCGCGCGGCCCGACGGCAGTTCCCCACCCCAACCAACCTGGAGCACACGATGAGACTCGCGCTTTCCGATTGCATGAGACACACGGCCGCAGCCGCGGTCGTGCTGTGGGCCGCCGCCATGCCGGCCCAGGCCACGGTCCTCTTCGAGGACCTGCCGACGAACGTGGACCTCGCGGATCACACGGTCTCGCACCACACGACAGGCGGTCCGGTCATCGCCGACGACTTCGTCGCCGTCAGCGGCGGGCAGATCACCCGCGTGGAGTGGTGGGGATCCGCCACCACCGACGCACGCTGGGAGCTGGCCTTCCACACCGACGACCCGGTGCTCCATCAGCCCCACGTGGACAGCCCGATGACCGGCTCGTTCATCAAGTTCGGCGCCGCGGGGGACCTGGTCTCCGCCGGCGTCGAGGACGTTCCCGGGCATCCCGGCATCTTCCACTACTCGGTGGACCTGCCGATCGCGCTGGGTGTCGCAGCAGGCACCGAGTACTGGTTCACGGTCGCCAACTTCACCGACGGCTGGCACTGGTCCTATGCGCTGGGCGGCCCGACGGTGGGCAGCGAGAACTTCAACGCGCACGTGTCGACCGGGGTCGGGGCGTGCGGTGATGGCGGCCCCCACTGCGGCCCGTGGACCGACCTGCACACCGACTTCGCCTTCCGCATGAGCGGCGTGCCGGAACCGGCTTCGCTGCTGCTGACCGGGGTGGCGCTGGCCGCCCTGGCGGCGTCGCGCCGCAAGCGCGAAAGCGGCACGGGGCCGGCGATGCCGGCCTAGGCGGGTCGCGGGCGTCCGGACGACGCCCCGGGCGGCGGCGCCCCGCGCGCCGCCGCGTCCCCTCGAACGACACGGAGAGACGCACATGAGTCGAGGCATCCGGCCGCCGTCCGGCCAGGCACTGCGGGCACTGGCGGCGCTGGCGTTGATCGCCCTTGCCGGCTGCGGCAACGACGGCGACCACCTGGCTGCGGCCCAGGCGGCCATGCGCCAGCACGACGGCAACACCGCGCTGGTGCACCTGAAGGTCGCGCTGCAGCGCACGCCGGACTCGGCAGCCGCACGCTTCCTGTTCGGCCGGCTGTTGCTCGAACGCGGTGACGCCCCCGCGGCTGCCATCGAGCTCGGCAAGGCCAGGTCGCTGGGGCACCCTGCCGAGCAGGTGCTGCCGCTGCTGGGGCGGGCGCTGCTGCTCCAGGGCGACGCCAGCGGCGTGCTGCAGTTGCTGCAGGAAGGCGCGGCCCTGCCCACGGGCGCGCTGGCCGAACTGCAGACCTCGGCCGCAGCCGCGCACTTCCAGAAGGGCGACCAGGCTGCAGGCGACGCGCTGCTGGCCGACGCGTTGCGGCTTGCACCCCAGACCGTGTCCGCGCAAGTGCTGCACAGCCGGCGCCTGGCCAGTGGCGGCGACCTGGCCGGTGCGCTGGCGGCCTCGCGCGGCACCGTGCAGCACCACCCCGGCGACGCCGCGGCCTGGCTGCTGCACGCGCAGCTGCTCGGCGCCACCGAGGCGGCGCCGGCGGAGGTGGCGGCAGCCTACCGCCAGGTGATCGCGCTGCACGGCGACGTGCTGCGTGCCCGCACCAGCCTGCTGGGCCTGCTGGTGCGGCATAAGGACCTGGCGGCGGCCGACAAGGAACTCGAAGCCCTGCGCACCCAGCTGCCCGAGCACCCCGCCACCGCCTACTTCGAGACCACGCTGGCGCTGCACCGTGGCGACACCGCGCTGGCCCGCCGCGGCGCCGACAAGCTGGTCGCGAAGGATCCGACGCAACCGGTGTACGCGCGGCTGGCCGCGAGCGTCTCGCTGGAGTCCGGTGAGCTGGCCAAGGCGGCGAGCCAGCTGACGGCGGCCCTGCAGGCCCACCCCGGCGACCACGCGCTGCGCCGCATGCTGGCGCTGACGCTGGTCCGCAACGGCGAGGCGCGGCAGGCGCTCGCCGCGCTCGCGCCGCTGGTGGTGCCGGCATCGCGCGACGCCGAAGCGCTCGCGCTCGCAGCGGTGGCCTCGCTGCAGATGAACGACGGCGCGCAGGCGCGGGCCTACTTCGAGCGCGCCGGCCGGCACGCACCGCAGCACGACACGCGGCTGCGCGCGACCCTGGCGCTCGGGCAGCTCGCGGGCGGGGACGGCCTGGCGGCGCTGCAGGACCTGGAGTCGCTGGCAGCCGCCGACAGCGGCGGCGCGATCGATGTGGCGCTGATCAGTGCGCGCATCCAGCGCCGCGACTACGGCGCGGCCCTGCAGGCGCTGGCCGCGCTGGAGCGCAAGCGCGCCTCCGACCCCGTCGTGCCGCTGTTGCGCGGCGACATCCACCTGCGGCGCGGTGAGCGCGAGGCCGCGCGTTCCAGCTTCGAGCAGGCGGCCCGGATGGCGCCGCACCACTTCCCGGCCGCCGCCGCGCTGGCGGACCTGGACCTGCGCGACCAGGCCCCTGCACGCGCCCGGGCCCGCTTCGTCGCGCTGCTGGACCGCGACCCCGCCAACGCCGCCGCGCTGCTGGCCCTGGCCCGCATCGACACGCAGCTCGACGCGCCGCCGCGGGACGTGGCGCGGCTGCTGGCCGAAGCCGTGCGCAGCGCGCCGATGCAGGTGGCGCCGCGCTTGCGGCAGATCGAGCATGCGCTGCACCATGGCCGCTGGCACGAGGCCCTGGCCGCGGCCGACGAAGCCGTGCAGGCCCTGCCCGCGGACACGCGGCTGCAGGCGGCACAGGCCTCCGCCTGCATCGCTGCGCGCGAGTTCCAGCGTGCCGCCAGCGTGCTGGGCAAGCTGGTCACGGCGCAGCCCGACGCCCCGCAGCCGCTGCGCCAGCTGGCGCACGCGCAGATGGCGCTGGGCCGCACCGACGCCGCGCGCGAGACGCTGCAGCGCGCCACCAGGCTGGCGCCGGGGTCGCCCCACGCCTGGGTCGACCTGGTGCGGCTGGAGATCGGGCAGGGACGGCTGGACGCCGCGCGGCAGGTCGCGCGCGGCCTGCAGGCCGCACACCCATCGCAGGCGCTGGGGCACTTGCTGCAAGGGGAGGCGGCGGTGGCCGCCAAGGCCTGGGGCGAGGCTGAAGCCGCCTACGCAGCCGCCCTGGCACGCAGCCCCGGCAGCGTGCAGGCGGCGATCGGGCTGCACGGTGCGCTGCTCGGGGCCGGCAAGGCGGCGCTGGCCGAGCGTCATGCCACCCGATGGGCGCAGGAGCACCCGCAGGCAGCGGACTTCACGCAGTATCTCGGCGACCGTGCGCTGCTCGCGCGCGACCATCGCACCGCGCAGAAGCTCTACCTGGCCGCCGTGCGCGTGCGGCCCGACAGCGCCGCGGCCTGGAACAACCTGGCCTGGGTCGCCCACCAGCTCGGCAGCGCCGAGGCGCTGTCCCACGCACAGCGGGCGGTGCGGTTGCGCCCGGCAGAGGCCTCGTTCGCGGACACCCTGGCCCAGCTGCTCGGCGCCGCGGCGCAGTGGCCCGCCGCCCTGCAGCAGCAGGCGCACGCGGTGGAGCTGGCCCCGCACGTACCGGCCTACCGCCTGCGGCTGGCGCAGCTGTACCTGCAGTCGGGCGACCGGGACCGCGCCCGGCAGGAGCTCGACCGCCTGCACGGCGTGGCCCTGGACGCCGCCGACCGGACACAGGCCGCCAACCTGCGCCGGCTGCTCTGACCGGCGGGTCGTGCCCGCGCCGCGCCCGGCGGGCCGCAGCACCCGCGATTCCGAGCCGGCTTCGGAACATTCCGAACGCGTGCCGGCATGCGCCGGCATGCAAGGCGCGCCGGATGCCGAACGCAGCCGGGGTGCCCCGCCGATGGGCAGGACCTGCCGGCGGACCGATGCTTCGCCGCAGTGCAACCCCGCAGGAGCGACCGACGATGTTCGAAGCCAGCACGACCACGCGACGCACGAGCGACACGCCACCGCCGGCCCTGCGCCGCCTGCTCGGCGAGGCCGCGGCCACGTTCATGCCGGCCGGCGTGAGCCCGTACCCGCTGCTGCGCGTGCCGGCCGACACCACGCTGGTGCACGAAGGGGGGCTCGCCCGCACGATCTACCTGGTGCAGGCGGGGCACTTCAAGACCGTGATGAACTGCGAGGACGGCTACGAGCAGGTGCTCGACTTCGTGCAGGCCGACGGCCTGCTCGGATGCGACGGGCTGGCGGACGGGCGCTACGCCAGCGGTGCAGTGGCGCTGGAGGACGCCTGGGTGGTGGCCTTGCCCGCGGTCGAGATCCAGCGCGTCGTGCAGCAGGAGCCCGCGTTCGCCGCCCGGTGGCAGGCCGCGATGGCACAGCAGATCGTGCGGGCGGGCGTGCGCACCTGGGTCATGAGCGCGGTCGGGTCCGAGAAACGGCTGGCACGCTTCCTGGTGAAGGCGATGCAGCGCCAGGCCGACCGCGGCGAGTCGCCGCACCGCCTGCGGCTTCCGATGTGCCGGCGTGACCTGGGCAGCCATCTCGGCCTGTCGCACGAGAGTGTCAGCCGCTCGTTCACGCTGCTCGACGCGGCCGGTCTGCTGCGGGTGAACAACCGCGAGGTCGAGGTGCTCGACGCCAAGGTGCTGCGCAGCTTCGCCTCCAGCACGCGGGGCTATGCCGCGCTGCGCCGGGGCGCCTGCGCGTCCGGCGCACGTGCCGACTGTCTCGCGGCCTCCGCGGCCGGCTGCGCCTGAGGCGATGTCGGCGTCGCCGGCCGGGGGCGACCCGGTGCGCAAGGACGTTGCCCGCGCGGCGGTGCCCGCCGTGCGCATCCCCTCGCTGCGGCGCCCGTTCGCACCAGGGGCCCGCGCCCTGGCGTGCGCCCTGGTGAGCTGCCTGGTGACGGCCTGGCTGGTGGCCGGCGCGCTCGTGCTGCAGGTGCAGGAGCGCGAAGTCGCGGTGCGCGCCCTGTATCTCCCGATGGCGGCACAGGCCCTGCGCCAGCAGCTCGACGCGCAGCCGGGGGAGACGGCCCGGCGCTCGGCGATCCTGGCCGCGTCGGCGAGCGGCCGCGTGCCGGGCCGGCCCGCCGGGCTGCCGGCGGACCTGGACTGGACCGGCGGCGTGCAGGACCGCCACGGCGCCGTGATCGTCGCGGCTCCTGGCTTCGAACGCCTGCAGGGTGCGCCGCTGGGCGCGCTGGCGCTGGCCGCAGGCAGCGGCGCCGAGCACGGCCTGGTCCGCACACGCACCGGCGCCGGGGTGCCGGTGGTGCTGGCCTACAGCCGCCTGCGTGCGCAGGACGCGGTGGCGGTGGTCGGCACCACCGAGCGCGCACTGGTCGGCGACTGGCAGCGCTGGGCGGCCCCGCGCATTGCTGCGGTCGGGCTGGCACTGCTGGCCGGCACGGCCACCGCCCTCTGGCTGCTTCGAGACCTGGCGAAGGCGCAGGCCGGCATCGCCCGCGCCGCGCAGCGCCAGACCGCCTTGCGGCAGCAGTTGCAGGCGCGCACGCGCGAACGCGACACCGCGCAGCGGGCGCAGGCCGAAGCCGAGCGGGAGTCGCGGCGCGACCCGCTGACGCGGCTGGCCAACCGCACCGCGTTCCTGCGGCGCCTGGATGCGGCGATCGGGAGCCGCCGCGGGGTGGGCGGATCGCTGACCGTGCTGTTCGTCGACCTGGACGACTTCAAGTCGGTCAACGACCGGTGGGGCCATGCCGTCGGCGACGCGCTGCTGTGCGCCTTCGCCACCCGCCTGCTCGGCGCCGTGCGGGAGGGCGACCTGACCGCCCGGCTGGGCGGCGACGAGTTCGCGGTGCTGGTCGACGGCCTCACCGCGCAGGAGACGGAGCCGATTGCCCAGGCGTTGCTGGACCGGCTGTCGCTGCCCTACGGCCTGTGCGAACAACGCCTGCAGGTCACGGCCAGCATCGGCATGGCGAGCTACCCGGCGGACGCCGGCGATGCCGCCGGGCTGCTGCACGCGGCGGATGTCGCCATGTTCGGGGCCAAGGCAGCGGGCAAGGGGGACTTCCGGTGCTCGAGCTGGGGGCGGCTGCCGTCCCCAGGCAGCGCCCATGCGGCAGACGCGGCGGACGCGGCGGATGGACGAACCGACTGAGCACGGTGAGCGCCCGGCCCGGAACCCGCCGAGAGGCCCGTCGCGCGCTACGGACCGCACACGGGCGCAGGGCGGGCCCGGCGCCGGTCCACGGCCCCCCTCCTGGCCCGAGGCCGTGCAACGCGCGCGCATGGCCGGCCCCGGCGCCCTCGCGGCCGAGGACGTGCTGCGGTTCCTGCGCGATCCGCGTGCGCATGGCGCCCAGCCGGGCGCGCTGTCCTGGGTCGAGACCCACATGTCCTGGGTGTTCTTCACGGCGACCGAGGCGCTGAAGCTGAAGAAGCCGGTGCGCAACGCCTTCCTGGACCACTCCACCCTCGCCGGGCGCGAGCGCGACGCACGCGCCGAGCTGCTGCTCAACGCGCGCCTGGCACCCGCGGTCTACCTCGGACTCAGCGCGGTGCGGCGCACGCCGGAGGGCCTGCGACTGCTGCCCGAGGAGTCGCCCGCCGCCGCAGGACCGGTGGTCGAGTGGCTGGTGCGCATGCGCCGCCTGCCCGAGCAGGCGCGCCTGGACAGGCGCATCGCGTGCCGGGATCTGGACGCCTGGGACATCGCGCCCCTCGGCGAGCGGCTCGCAGGCTTCTACCTGCAAGCCCCGCGGGTCCGCCTCGAGCCGCGCGCCTGGGTCGCGCACTACCACCGCGAACACCGCGCCAACCGCCGGCTGCTGCTCGATCCCCGCTGGGCCAGCGACGAGGCCGCCGAGGCGCTCGACCGCTTCGAGGCCGCCCTGCGCGAGCAGCAGGAAGCCATCGCGTCGCGCGCACGCGGAGGACACGTGCGCGAAGGGCATGGCGACCTGCGACCCGACCATGTGTTCCTGCTCGACCCGCCGGTGGTCATCGACTGCATCGAGTTCGACCGCCGCCTGCTGCGCACCGATCCCTACGAGGAGGTCGGTGGGCTCGGCCTGGACTGCAGCATCGCAGGCGCGCCGTGGGTGGCCCCGCAACTGCACCGGCGGCTGGCGGCGGCGCTGGGCGGCGAGCCGCTGCCGGCACTGTTGCGGGTGTACATCGCGTCGCGGGCGCTGCTGCGGGCCAGGCTCGCGCTCGGTCACCTCGCCGATCCCGCGGTGAGCGACGCGCCGTGGTGGCGCGCGCTGGCCGAGCGCTACGTGCTGCGCGTGCTGGGCCTGTGGCCCGGACAGGGCCCGCACGGCTGGCCCTGAGGGCGCCGCTCCGCTACGGGCCGCGCACGGCACCCGCGGCCGCAGCGGCCGATGCAGGATCCGGCCGCATCGCCGGCCCCTGGACCGGGACCGCGCGGGCGGCTGCGGTCGACAGCGTCGGCGGCACGGGCCAGCACGGGTTGTCGAGCGCGAAGCGCGGGCTCGTTCCGGCGGCGTCCTGCTCGGCCTGCCGGTAGGCCTGCAGGGTGCCCACGTCACGCCAGTAACCCGGCTCTTCCGTCACGCGGACGCCGGGCACCAGGTTGCGCCTGAAGTCGTACGCCCAGGCCCGCTGCCGGCGCACCACTTCTGGAATCACGTCGTGTCCGAAGTCCAGCCCTTCGACGTGCGCCAGGTCCGCCAGCACCTCGGCCAGCAACCGAGGCTCGAAGAGGTAGTTGCCCATCGAGACGTAGGCCCGTCCGGGACTTCCGGGGATGGTGCAGGGCCGCTCGGGCTTCTCCTCGAAGGCCGTGATGCGGGACTCGCCATCCACGCGCAGCACGCCGAACTGGCAGGCGGCCTCGGCGTCCACCGCCGCCGCTGCCACGGTGACGCCGGCGCGACGCCGCAGGTGGAAGCTGGCCATCTGCCGCAGGTCCATGCGGTAGACGTGGTCGGCGGCCAGCACTGCCACGATCTCGCTGCGACCGGTGGCATGCCGGCCCAGGGCCTGCGCGACGGCGTCCGCGGTGCCCGCGAAGCGGTCCGCCGGCAGCAGCGGCCGCACGCCGGGCCAATGCGCATGCAGGTGGCGCAGCAGCACCCAGGGCTTGTACTGCAGCAGCACGAAGACGCGTTCCACCTGCGAGTGCTGCAGGTTGGCGAGCACGAAGTCGATGATGCGGCAGTGGCCCGCGAACGGCAGCCCGGGCTTGGGCGCGTCCTGGGTGAGCGGACGCAGGCGCGCGCCTTCCCCACCCGCCAGCACGAAGGCGGTGATACGCGGCTGTGGCGGCATGCGTGGCTCCAGGCGGTGTGGTCGGGCCAGGGACCTTAGCCCGGTGGCACCCGGGCGGGTTGCGTCCGCGCAATCGGCGCCCACCGACCGGACCGCAGCCGGGCTGACGCGGCCGAGGACGCCTGCGTGCCGGCGCATTGCGGGCACGCAATGGCGGACCGCCACCGCAGCCGCACGCTCCACGCGTCAGATCCACGAACCACAGATCACCGCACCGCGAAAGGGACACGCCATGAGAGTTCTCCGCTCCGCATCGCTGGCACTGGCCGGCGCTCTGCTGTCTTCGGCCGTCTGCGCGCAGACCTACCTCGGCGTGGGCGTCGGCAGCGCCCGCGTCGACTTCGACTGCGCCGGCACGACCAGCTGCGACAGGTCAGACACCCTCTGGAAGCTGTACGGCGGCTACATGTTCACGCCCAGTCTCGGGATCGAGGCCGAGTACTTCAACCAGGGCGTCGTCCGGCTCACCGGCACCGACGAGTCGGTCGGCGACGTGACGGCCGAGTTCCGGGGTCGCGGCTACGGCCTGTTCGTGCTCGGGGCCGTGCCGCTCGGGCCGGTGTCCCTGTTCGGGAAGCTGGGCGCGGTGCGGTCGAAGCTGAAGCTCGACGCGACCTCCTCGATCTTCGGCCCCGCCGGGCGGTCCGAGCAGCACACGAGTGCAGCGTGGGGCATCGGTGCGGGCTACGCCTTCACCGACAGCCTCGGCGCACGGCTCGAGTTCGAGCGGATCCGCGTCGAGTTCCTCGACGAGAAATACAACGCCAACCTGTGGACCGCGGGGCTGCACTACCGCTTCTAGGCCCGGCTCCCGCCCATCACGCCCGCACCCGCGCCCGGCGCCTGCAAGGTGGCTCCGGGCGACGGGGTGGGGTCCGGACCGGACTGGCCTGCCCGGAGCGGCGGCCGTCCACCGACCTGTCAGGAGAATCGACATGACTGCAGGACATGTGCAACGCGCGGCCCATGCCGCGGCCCTCGCGGCGGCGATGGCGCTCGGAGGTGCCGCCTTCGCCGCGCCCATCACGCTCAACTATTCCGGCGTCGTCAGCCAGACGTCGTTCGATCCGTTCGATCCGCTGGAGGGGGTGGTGGTCGCCGGATCCCGCTTCTACGCCTACCTGAACTTCGACACCGTCGCGGTCGACGCCGAGGCGTCACCGCACCTGGGCTCCTACACGCTGGGTGGCTTCCCGTACGGCGTGGCCGCGGTCGTCGGTCCGGTGCTGTTCCCGTTGATGCACAACGTGAACATCTCCGTGGTCGACGGCGTGGACGGCGGGCCGGACCAGTACGCGGTCTTCGCGTGGGAGGGCACGGCCGGCGGGCTCGGCGACTACTTCAGCATCTCCATGCTGCTGCAGGACGACTCGGGCATGGCCATCGACAGCGACGCGCTGCCCACCGTGGTGCCCGATCTCTCCCGCTTCTCGGTGCGCACCTTCACGCTCGCAGGCCAGTACACGGACATGGATGCCGCCTTCGTCCAGTACGAGGTCCAGGGCAACCTGACCGTGCCAGAACCCGCAGCGGTCGGCCTCGTCGCCGTGGCCCTGCTCGGGTGCGCGGCGGCAGGCAGGGGACGACGCCCCCGCCCCGCCGCCGCTTGACCTCCCCGGGAAGTGCCGACCACGTCCCGACCCACTCAACTCCCTGGAACAGGTGAATGCCATGACGAATTTCAGTCTCAAGCTCCTGCCGCGCGTGCTGTCCGCCACGGCGCTGGCCGCCACGTCGGCCAGCGTGCTGGCGGTCGACGGCGTGGTGCTGATCGACCAGAACCGCATCCTGAGCGGCAACGTGACTCCCGGCGATGCGCCCGGGTTCCCGCTGACGATCAGCCAGCCGGGCAGCTACCGCCTGGCCGGCAACCTGACCGTGCCGAACGCGAACACCAGCGCCATCGAGATCACGGCCAACGGCGTGACGCTCGATCTCAATGGATTCGTCATCCGGGGCGTGACGGCCTGCAGCTACGACTCGCAGGGGTCGTCGACCGTGCAATGCACGAACACCGGCACCGGCGTGGGGGTCAGTTTTCCCGGCGGCAGCGAGATCGGCCCCAACGGCCATGTCGCGGTCACCAACGGCACCATCAGCGGCATGGGCAGCCACGGCGTGCGGTTGAACACGGTGTCTGGCAACACGCTCGTCAGCGGTGTCCGCGTGATCGGCAACGGCGGCTCCGGGATCATCGCCGCCGGCGAGGTCAGCGACTGCATCGCCGACGGCAACGGCAGCCACGGCATCGCGGCCAGCGGTGTCGTGCGGAACAACGTGGCGGTCGCGAACGGAGAGGATGGCTTGCGCATCATTTCCCTGTCCGGGGCCATTCTCGGCAACTTCTCGTCGCTGAACGGCGGATTCGGCCTGCGCTTCCTCAGCGGACAGGGCGGCGGCTACGGCCAGAACGTGATCACGGCGAACAGGTCGGGCACCGTGCTCAACGGCCTGCAGCTGAGCGGCAACGTGTGCAACAACTCGACCGTCTGCCCGTAGGACGCGTGCCGGGTCCGGGCCGGCACGCCGGTCCGGACCTGCAGGGATGACCTGCCGGGATGGCATGGCGGTGCGCACCGATCCACCGCAAGGAACAGGCCGACGCCGCCGCGCCGACGGCCCTGACCGCCCGTGCCCGCGCCCCTGCCAGCGCCCTTGACGGGGCAGCCCGTGCTGCCGGACCCGCGCGCAGCCGACACGCCCGGCGTGGCCGCGCGCATCGGCGGCGCACATCAACGCGTGCGCTTCGCGTAGACCCCCGCCCAGCCTTCGCTGGTCACGGGATCGACCATGCTCGCGCTGATGGCCAGCCATCCGTTGCGCAGGCCGTCGCGCTCCAGGCCGAGTGCCGTGATCAGCGAGGCGGCCGGCGCCATCGGATCGAGGCCCTGTCCGGACTGCCCGGTTTCGGCGAGCGTGGTCTCCGACGGTGTCGGCACGCCCACCGTCGCCAGGTAGAGCCCGTCGACCGTCGAGCTGCCGTTCAGCCGGGCCTTGAACGCCATCTGGGCCGCGCCGCCCTGGTTCAGGCCCTGCACGGCCGCGAACGCCGCAGAGCGCCAGCGGGGCGGCTCGAGATCGTCTGCGTCGGGCTCACCCACTCCGGGCGGGCGCCCCGAGAACGTCCAGTAGAGCAGGTCCAGGTACCGCGCGCCCGTCATCGCGACCGGCGTGGTCCGGCCCGACAGGGTGTCGTGCACGAAGAAGCCCTGGTTCACCGGCACCTGCACCTCGTGCCCGTTGGGATAGGTCTCGTTGCAGTAGGCGATCAGCGCGGCCTGGCCATCGGTGGGGCAGAGCAGCACCAGGGTGCGCGTCTGCGATCCCCAGCTCGCCCAGAAGCCGACGAAGCGACCGTCGTACGAGAGCGCCTCCCCCAGCCTGTTGAACTGCGATCCGTCCGGCGCGCCCGGCACCTTGGCGCCAATCAGGACCAGGGGCTTCAGCGGCGGTGTCGACTGCAGCGGGGCCTGGTAGATCCCGCCCGTCGTCGGCGCGTCCTCGTTGTCCACGCCGAGAAAGACGAGCCGGCTGGCGGCGGCGGACGGCGGTGCCGTGGACCCGAAGCGCACGCCGTTCACCGGCTGGCCCGGGATGAGCATGTCCGAGCTGGCGATCAGCACCGTCGGCGCCGTCGGCTGCCGCTCGCTGGCGAGCCGGACGAACACACCGGTCTTCGATGTGCCGTCGGTCCAGTTGCCCTTGAACGCGATGCGCCCGAAACCCGCCACCGTCGGCGCACCGGGGAACTGGTCGAACCGCGTGCCCGGCGCCGCGCCCGGCACCTGGTACTGCGACAGGCCCGGCACGGCGCCGAACTGCCCCGCGGCGCTCAGCCCGGTACCCCGGCGCCAGGCATAGACGCCGCTGGTTCCGACACGTGTCTCGGTGCCGTCGGGTGCGGTGTAGCCCCACAGCGGCTCCGACTGGCCCCGCGTCGCGATGGCCGACCCGTCGATGGCGATGCGGGCGAAGGCCGGAAACTCGGTGAACGTGGCGGGGGGGCCATCGCCGCCGCCGTTGTTGGGGCCCGGCACCACCGTCGCGGTGTCGAACACACGCGACAGCGGTCCTGCGGCAGCCCCCATCTGGCGCATGTAGATGCCGCGCACGGGCGTGCCTCCACCGCCTTCGGACCCCTTGCTGCGGGCCCGCATCACGACCACGCCGTCGTTGCTGACCGACGGCTGGTTGAAGCTGTTGAAGCGCACGGTCGCGTCCGGGATGGTGTCGGCGATGTTCGCGACCGTCGACCAGGTCGACGGCGGCTGCTGCGCACACGCCAGCATCGGCGTCAGCACTGCGCCGAAGACCATGGTGCCGGGCTTCAGTCGCCAAAGGGGAATTCGCATGCCAGCTCCTCGTTTGCATGTCATGGGTGGGTGTTCGCGCCTGGTCGCACGGGGTGGGTCGCACCGCGCGCGCCGCGTGGCGCCCGTTCGCTCCTGACCGAGCGTCCACGGGCAGTCTCGGCCTGTCGCCCCGGCGCCGCATTGCGGGCACGCAATCGGCTCGGCGCGCAGCCCTCGGGCCGCGCGGCCGGATCGCGTGCGCCCGCTCAACGCGCCCGGCGCGGCCGCGTTGCCAAATCACCGCGTCGAGACCATGCCGGTTGCCTGGCAGCGTTGCGCGGACCGCCCGCCGCGGCCCGGTGCGTGCCATCCAGTCCGGACCATCCACACGCAACCAAGGAAATCAGACCATGCGATCCCATCTCCTGAGGCCGCTCGTCGCGGCCCTGACCGTGTCCGTGCTGGCCGCCTGCGGCAGCAGCGACGACGACGACGCGCCGATGCAGACCGCGGTCGGGACCATCACGGCCTTCGGCAGCGTCGTCGTCAACGGCGTCCGTTTCGACGACTCGGTCGCGGCCATCACCATGGACGGCGCACCGGCCACGCGCGACCGGCTGCGCGTGGGCATGGTGGTGCAGGTGCGGGGCTGGATCCATGCCGACGGCACCGGCGTTGCCGGCAGCATCCAGTACGACGACTGCGTGCAGGGCCCGATCACCGCGATGAACCGGGTGCAGAACACCGTGACCGTGCTGGGCCAGACGGTGCGGGTCGACGACGGCACCGTGTTCGACGGTGTCACGCTGCGCGACATGAACGGCTTCGCCATCGGCGACCAGGTCGAGATCAGCTGCCTGCGCGACCCGGCCCTGCAGCAGATCCGGGCCACCCGCATGGAGCGCCAGGGCGTGTTCCAGAACGGCACGAGCGCGCTCTCCGTGAAGGGCACGGTCGCCAGCCTCGATCTCGCTGCCGGCACCTTCATGATCGACGGCCTGAAGGTCGGCTTCGCCGGCATTGCCGCGGGCAACCGCCCGGCCGGGCTGGCCAACGGCATGACGGTGGAGGCCAGCGGGCGCCAGTTCGCCAACGGCACGCTGACCGCCGACCGGCTGCGCGACCGCGACCGCGACCGCATCAGCTACCCCGACGGCGACGGTCTCGAGGTGGAGGGCTACGTCTCCGACTTCGTCTCGCTCTCCAGCTTCAAGGTGGCAGGCCAGGTCGTCGACGCGGCGAACGCCGTGATCCGCAACGGCACCGCGGCCGACATCGCCGACGGCGTGAAGGTCGAGGCCGAGGGCGTGATGCGCGAAGGCGTGCTGGTGGCCGGCGTGCTCGTGCTGAAGCTGCAGAGCAACGTTCGGATCGAGGCGGGCATGCAGGCCAAGGACGGCGTGGCGAACACCATCACGCTGCTGGGGCGCACGATCAAGGTCAATGCCGACACCGAGTGGCGCGACCGCCTGGGCGGCTCCAACCAGCCGCAGCTGATCACGCTGGCGGCGCTGAACCCGGCCGACAGGCTGGAAGTGATGGCGTTCAAGGACGCCGGCGGCAGCCTGACCGCGGCGCGTGTCGAACGCACCGACGCCGACGCGCTGGTGGTGGTCAAGGCGACGGCCGACGGCAAGACGCCCGCGACGCTGGTGACCCTGGCGGGCATCGGCGTCGCCACGGGCGAGGGCACGCGCTACCGCGACGCGAGCGGCACGCTGGTCGACGCGACGACGTTCTACGACGCCGTGCAGGTGCCGCCTGCCGTGCCGACGGTGGTGCATGCGCGCGGCGTGGTCGCCACACTGGCGACGAACATCGTCGACGCCACCCGCGGCGCCAGCACCATCGGCGAACTCGAGATCGGCGGCGACTGACGCGCGGCCCCGGCGCTGCCGGACGCCGGGGCCGGCGACGGGCGCGCCGCAGGGGCGGATCGCCGCGACGTCGCGCATCCGCTCCCCCGGCAGGCAGACTGAACCTGCGACCAGCCCGTAGACTCGGCCATGCCCGATGGCCCCTGGACCGCTCCCCTGCCGCAAGCGCCCACGGGCCCGTGCGTGGTCGGCCTCGGGGCATCGGCCGGAGGCCTGGAGCCGCTGACGCAGTTCCTGGCGGCCGTGCCGGCATCGAGCGGACTCGTGTTCCTCGTGGTCCAGCACATGGACCCGACCCACAAGACCCTGCTCGTCGAACTGCTGCAACGCGCCACCGCGATGCCCGTGCAGGAGGCGGTGGACGCGCAGCCGATGGCGGCCGACACCGTCTACGTGATCCCTCCCGACGCCGAACTCACCGTGCTCGGCGGCGCGCTGCACCTGGCCAAGCCGGAGGAGCCGCGCGGGCAGCGGCTGCCGATCGACGTGCTGTTCAGCTCGCTCGCGCGGGAGCTGGGCGAGCGCGCGGTCGGCGTCGTGCTGTCGGGCATGGGCTCCGACGGCACGCTGGGGCTGCAGGCCATCAAGTCGCAGGGTGGGCTGGCCCTGGCGCAGCAGCCGGCGTCGGCGCAGTTCGATGCCATGCCGCGCAGCGCCATCGGCGCCGGCTGTGTCGACGTCGTCGCGCTGCCGGCCGAGCTGCCGGCGCGCCTGCTGGCCATCGTCGGGCGCACGCCGACCGACGTGGCGCCTCCCGCCGCCGCGCCCGACGGCGGCGGCCCGGCGCTGGACACGCTGCTCGCGCTGCTGCACGACCACACGCGGCACGACCTGGCGCTCTACAAGTCGAACACGCTGGTGCGCCGCGTGGACCGCCGCATCGCCGTGCACGGACTCGCCTCGCTGGCGGCCTATGTCGACTTCGTGCGGGCCAATCCGCACGAGCTCGACCTGCTGTTCAAGGAGATGCTGATCGGCGTCACCGCGTTCTTCCGCGACCCGGAGGTCTGGCAGGACCTGCAGCAGCAGGTCCTGCCCGCGCTGCTGCAGCGCCCGGCCAGCGACACCCGGCCATTGCGCGCGTGGGTGGTCGGCTGCTCGACCGGCGAGGAGGCGTACTCGCTGGCCATCGCCTACGTCGAGGCGCTGGACAGCGTGCCGGCCGCGGCGCGGCGCCCGCTGCAGATCTTCGCCACCGACCTGAACGCCGATGCGATCGCGTCGGCGCGCAGCGGCCGCTACGCGGCGGCGAGCGTGCGCGACATGACGCCGCAGCGGCTCGCGCGCTTCTTCACCGAACGACCGGACGGCTACCTGATCGACAAGCGGCTGCGCGACATGGTGCTGTTCGCGCAGCACGACGTGATCATCGACCCGCCCTTCACGCGGCTGGACATCCTGTCGTGCCGCAACCTCATGATCTATTTCGGCGCCGCGCTGCAGAAGCGCCTGGTGCCCCTGTTCCACTACAGCCTGCGACCCGGCGGCGCGCTGCTGCTGGGCAGCTCCGAGACCGTCGGCCGCGCGCAGTCGCTGTTCACGCCGCTGCGCCCCAAGTCGCGGCTGTACTGGCGCAGCGAGCACGGTGGCGCCGCCGACGCCGTGGTCTTTCCCACCCACCGGCGCCCGACCTCGCGGTCCGCGTCGCAGGAGACAGCTCTGCCCCACCCGAAACCGCCCCCGTCGAACCTGCAATCGCTCGCCGACCAGCTGCTGCTGCAGTCGTACACGCCGCCGGCGGTGCTGGTGAACGAGGCCGGCGACATCGTCTACATCAGCGGGCGCACCGGCCGCTATCTCGAGCCCGCGGCCGGCAAGGCGAACTGGAACATCCACGTGATGGCCCGGCCCGCCATCCGCGCGCAGCTCGCCGTCGCGCTGCGCAGCGCGCTGCACGAGAAGTCCACGGTCGAGCTGCGGGCGCTGCGGCTGGACGACGAGGCGACGGCCGCCGTCGACATCACGGTGCAGGCGATCGTGCAGCCGGCGTCGCTGGCAGGCATGGCGCTGGTCGTGTTCCGCGACGCGCAGGTCGCGGCCAGCCGGCGCGGCCGGCGCGGCAAGGCCGCGGGCGCGGCCGACCCGGGTGTCGCGGACGAGCTGCTGCGCTCGCGCGAGGAGATCCAGGCGCTGCGCCAGGAGATGCGTGCTTCGCAGGAAGAGCTGCAGGCGGCGAACGAGGAGCTGCAGTCGACCAACGAGGAACTGCAGTCCGCCAACGAGGAACTGACGACGTCGAAGGAAGAGGCGCAGTCGATGAACGAGGAGCTGCAGACCATCAACGGCGAGCTGCAGTCGAAGCTGGACGACCTGGCGCTGGCGCAGAGCGACATGCAGAACCTGCTCAACAGCACCGACATCGCGACGCTGTTCCTCGACAACCAGCTCAACGTGCGCCGCTACACCGAGCAGATCGCGCGTGTCATCCACCTGCGCGAAAGCGACATCGGCCGGCCGCTGAGCGAGCTGGCCAGCACGCTGCTCTACCCCGCGCTGCACGCCGACGTGCAGGAGACGCTGCGCACGCTGGCCTTCAGCGAGAAGCAGATCGCCACCACCGACGGCCACTGGTTCACCGTGCGCATCATGCCGTACCGCACGCTGGCCAACGTGATCCAGGGCGTGGTGATCACCTTCGTCGACATCACGGTCGCAAAAGAACTCGAGTCGCGCCTGCGCAAGGCGTAGAGTGGTCCTCCCGTCCCCGACACCCCGAAGGCCGCCATGACCGACCTGCTCCAGCCGCCCGAACAAGCCGTTCACGCCCCGGACGCGACGCGCCGGGCCGCGCTGCGCAGCCTGGCCGCATCCCGGCTGAGCGGCCCGGCCGCCAGCAAGGGCGACAGCCAGCGCGCCGTCGACGCCCTGGGCGTGCTGCACGCACTGGCATCGTCCCCCGGCACCGCCGACGACGCGCTGACGCTGCTGCACGAACTGCAGGTGCACCAGGTCGAGCTCGACCTGCAGGCGCAGGAACTGCAGGAGTCGCGCGCCGAGATCGAGTCCGCGCTGCGCCAGCAGACCGCGCTGCACGAGGCGCTGCCGGTCGGCTGCTGCACCGTCGACGCCCGGCTGGTGCTGCACGCGCTGAACCGCCGCGGCGCCGACCTGCTGCGGCTCGGGCGCGGTGACGTGCAGGGCCTGGCGCTCGACACGCTGTGCAGCACCGACAGCGCACGCCGGCTCCGGGCGGCCGTGGCCAGCGTCGGCGCCGGTCCCGACCGCGGGCCGGCGGCGTGCCTGCTGCAGTTGCACCCGCACGGCGGCGATGTGCAGCCGGTGCTGGCCAGCATCGGCCCGGCTCCGGAGACCGGTCGCTTCCTGGTGACGCTGGCACCCCTGCCGGCGGACCTGCAACCCGCCGCAGTGGCGTGAGGCGGTAGCGCCGCCCGGCGCTCTGGCGCGGGCCCGGGTGGCTCAGCGCATCGATGCGCCGGCCGGCCCCGCAGGCAGGCGAGCGGGCAACCGGCCACCGTCGCGCGCGGCCCCTGCGCCGGCCGGCGCCACCGCGGCCGCATGCCAGGGCCGGCACCACCGCGCCAGGCAGTCGTCGAGTTCCTCGTCGGTGCAGGGCTTGCTGAGGCTGCCGTTCAGGCCGTGCGCGGACAGCACGCCCGCACCCGGCGACAGGCTGGAGTAGGCGATGACCGGCACCGCGGGCCGCGCGATGCTGCCTTCGAAGCGCCGGATGGCGGCCGTGGCGCCGAGCCCGTCGAGGATGGGCATCTGCAGGTCCATCAGGATCAGATCGAACGGCAGCTCGCAGGCCAGCGCCACGGCCTCGGCACCATCGGCCGCCTGCAGCGGCGAGATGCCGCGCTGCTCCAGCTGGGACGCAAGCATCGCCAGGTTCACGGGGTTGTCGTCGACCACCAGAACGCGCACCGGCAGGCGCCTGCGCACCCGGGCAGCGCCGGCTTCGAGCGGCGGCGGATCGGCCACCGGCTGGAATTCGCGCGACACCGCCTGCAGCCAGGCGCCGAGCACGCCGCGCCAGCCGGCCGGCGCTTGCGGGGCAGAACCAAGACGAGCCTTCATGGAGCGCACCTCCCAGGGCGGACAAGACGGTGCAGCGTCGCATGGCACCGCGGGCCGTGTATGTGCGCTGGCACACGTGGTCCGCCCCGCAGCCCGCGGGTGCAGCGTCGCCGCGTGCTGTGTTCGTTCGCGCACGGACGGCGCGCCTGGCGGACCCTAAGGTCTGCTCCGAGGCTGCCCGGCCGCGCCGCCCGCATGGCGGGCGCGCCGGGCCCGCCGACCGCCCTCTCCCACTCCAAGGAACGCACATGGACACCAACTACGTGGCACGCGACAACTTCGGCATGTACGCCAACGGCGACTCGGGTCCCGGCCCGGCGCTGATGGGGGCCGACACCCTGCTCGGCAACGACGTCTGCAACAAGGATGGCGAGGACCTCGGCGACATCAAGGAGTTCATGATCGACATGGCGTCCGGCAAGATCGCGTACGCCGTGCTGTCGTTCGGCGGCGTGCTGGGCATGGGCGACAAGCTGTTCGCCGTGCCCTGGGCGGCGCTGGCGCTGGACACCGAGAACAAGCGCTTCACCCTGAACGTGCAGCGGGACGCGCTGAAGGACGCACCGGGCTTCGACAAGGACCGCTGGCCGTCGATGTCCGACAAGACGTGGGCCAGTGGCGTGCACAGGTTCTACGGCACGCCCTACACGTCCGATTCGTCCGACTGAGCCCCGCGCCACGGGCTCGTTCCACCGGGAGCACGCCATGACCTACCTGTTCCAGAGCCGGGCGACCGGCGACGTGACCCTGCTGCAGCCCGACGGTGACGCGCTGCTGCGCCTGATCGGCCGCGAGCCGGCCGCGCGCGGCATCCTCGAGCCGCCGGCGCTGCCGGCGGCGCTGGAGGCCATCGCACGGGCCGTCGCCGAGGAAGAGCGACGCACGGCCGGCGACACGCCCGGTGCACGGGGCGGGCTGCCCGACGACCTGGCCGAGGCCGCCGAAACCCCGGTCACGCTGCGGCAGCGCACCTGGCCGCTGGTGCAGATGCTGCGGTCGGCCCACGCGGCGACCACACCGGTGGTCTGGGGAGTCTGAGACCGCAGGCGCCCGCGCGCACGCCGCGGGCTCGTGGCGCTCACGCCGGCCCTTCGCTCGGCGGGCGCCGCGCGGCGATGCCGACGTCGTTGGACGGTGCATGCTGCGCCATCGCCGGCAGCGCCGCCATCCGCACCTTGCCGCCCCAGCGCGCCCCCTGCGTGAGCAGGCCCGGCCAGAGCCGCACCACGCACAGCAGGGCGGCGGCACCGCGCGGCCGCATCGCGAGGTGCGCGAACACCGCCGCCAGCCGCAGGCGGGGCACGAAAGCCTGGCGCCAGGCCGCGGCATGGGCCCGGACCAGCGCGGCCTGCGCACGGCCGGACGGCACCGGCGACGTCCCGCCGGACCCCAGCAGCAGCGCCGCCAGCATCGCGCCCGACTGCAGCGCCATGCTCATGCCCTCGCCCAGGATCGGGTGCGCCTCGCCGGCGGCATTGCCGACGCGGAAGATGCCGTCCTCGCCGTGCAGGTGCACGCCGGGGTCCAGCGGGCCCGCGGTCAGCCAGGGCCCGTCGCGCACGGCGCCCTGCAGCGCACGCTGCACGCCCGTGCAGCTGCGCCGCAGCCAGGCCTCGACCGCGTCGCCGGCGCGCAGGCCCGGCGCCGCGCCACGCAGGGCATGCAGGCGGTCGCGGCGGATGCAGCAGGCCACCGTGGTGGCACCCGCGTCGGCCACGACCATGCCGCCGTAGCCGCCCTCCAGCGCCAGCACACTGATCGCGCCGGCCGGCAACGCGCCGCCGGTGAAGGCGGCCTGGAACGCGAAGAGGTCGGACGCGCTGCGCGCGTGGCGGCGCCGCGGACGGTCCGTCGGCAGCGCTTCCCACGAGCCGTGCGCGTCGACGACCAGCCGCGCACGCAGCCGCAGCAGCGCTGCCGATGCCTGCCCGCGCAGCTCGCAGTGCCAGGCGCCGGGCGCGCCCAGCAGGGCCTGCACCGCCCAGGGCTGGAACACGGTGGCGCCGGCGGCACGCGCCTGCGCCAGCAGCAGGGCGTCCAGCGTCTCGCGCCCCAGCGCGCGGCCCCAGGCCGGCTGCCCGGCGGGCGCCGCGGGCAGGTCGGCCTCGGCGCTGCCGTCGCCGTGCAGCAGCGCCACGCGGCGCAGCTCCGGGCCTGCGCTGGCCTGGAAGGCATCGCCCACCCCCAGCGCCTGCAGCAGCGGCAGGTTGCTGGCTGCGACGCAGGCGCCGCACACCTTGCGCCGCGGAAACGGCTGGCGCTCCACCAGCGCGACCGACCAGCCGCCGCGGGCCAGCTGGATCGCCGCGGTGGTGCCCGCCACCCCGGCGCCGACGACGAGCACATCGAAGGCCCGGTGCGCCGCAGCGGTCACCGCGGGGTCCCGCTGCGCCAGGCGCTGAAGCAGTGGCTGAACAGGCCGGCGGCGCCTTCGCGCGTGTGCCAGTGCCCGCCGGCGCGCGGCCAGTGCGCATCGAGCTCGGTGCCGCGGAAGCCGGCGTGCACGCTGCGCACCGCATCCTCGCGCGTCACCGCGTTCGCCCCCAGCGCGCCGACGAGGTGGCTGCCCGCCAGTGCCAGCCCCGAGCGGCGCGGCTCGCAGGCGAAGAAGCGGTCGCAGCGCGCCGCCGCAGCGCCGAGCAGCAGCTCGAACGCCGCGCCGTCGAAGTGGTGCAGGAACAGGCTGGTCGTGATCAGGTCCCAGCGCGTGCCCGGCACCGTTGCTTCCGGCCTCGCCGCCCAGGCCAGCACGTCGATCGCCTGCACCCGCACCTGCCAGCCCAGCGCGGCGAAGCCTGCCAGCGTCGCGGGCGCGACGATGTCCTGGCGGTCCAGCAGGCACAGCTGCACCTGTGGCCAGCGCGGTGCCAGCGCGCGCGCCAGGCCCAGCAGCAGCGTGCCGTCGCCGGCCCCGAGTTCCAGGATGCGCAGCGGCGCCGCCGCGCGCGCCGGTCCGACCAGCGCCTGCCAGCCGCCGGCCACGATCGCGCGCGTGCCCATCGCGCGGTGCACACGCACGAGGTCGCGGCGCGACCGCCGCGCGGCGGGGTCGTCGGGCGCGAGGTGGTCCAGCGTCTCGGCGCTGACGGTGCGCGCCAGCGTCACTGCACCTCCAGCAGCGCACCGTGGCAGCTGAAGCCGGCGCCGAACGACGACAGCCACCACCAGCCCGGCGCGGCGCCGTCGGCCAGCGCCGCTTCCAGCACGAAGTAGACGAAGGCGCTGGACAGGTTGCCGTACTCGCGCAGCATGGCCGCGCTGTGGCGCAGGTCGGCGGGCTGCAGTTCCAGCCGTCGCTGCAGCGCCTGCAGCACGTCGCGGCCGCCGGCGTGCAGGATCCAGGTGCCCACGTCGCCCGGCTGCAGGCCGGCGCGGTGCAGCACGGTGCCCAGCACGCGCTGTGCGTGGTCGGCCGCCAGCGTCGGCACGGCCCGCGTCAGCACGTTGCGCAGCAGGCCGCCCCGCTGCTCGAACATCAGTGCTGCGCGCTCGGCGGGCTCCACCAGCGACGTGCTGTCCTTCCAGGCGATCCGCCGGCCGCAGGCCCCCGCGCCGGGCGTGCATGCCAGCACGGCGGCGCCGGCGCCGTCGCCGAAGAGGCAGGCGCTGATCAGCACACCGGGGTCGTTGTCCAGGTACATCGCGGCGCTGCTGATCTCCACGCAGACCGACAGCACCTGTGCGCAGCCGCCGCCGTCCAGCAGCGCCTTGCCGAGCATCAGGTTGGGCAGCGCCGCAGCGCAGCCCTGGCCGACGAGGTCGTAGGCCTGCACGTCGTGGCGGAGCCCCAGCCGTTCGACGACGTGTCCCGACAGCCCCGGGCACAAGCTGCCGGTGCAGGTGCTGACGACCACGGCGTCGATCTGCGCAGGCCGCAGCCCGGCCTGCGCCAGTGCACGCGCTGCGGCCTGCGCTGCGAGCACCGGGGCGTGCGTGCGGAAACGCGCGGCCAGTGTGTCGGGATCGATCGCGAACACCTCGTCCAGCGTGTCGACCGCCAGGCGGCGCGCCTCGATGCCGTTGTCACGCTGCAGCACCGTGCGTGCGATCAGGTGGGTGCGCCCGTCCAGCCGCGCGAACCAGGCCGAGCGCTCGAACGCCTCCAGGCAGGCCGCCTTGGTGTAGCGCGCCGGAGGGTGTGCCGTGCCGACGCCCAGGACGTGCATCGATCAGGGCGCCGGTGCGCAGGCCTCGCCGCGGAGCACAGGCGCCGCGGGCCGGGTCGACGCGGCGACGTGGAGGCTCACGGGCTGCTGGCGCGGCGCGCCGGCGGCAGCGGCGCGGAGTGGTCGTTGTTCTGCCCCGGCAACGGCATGGCGCCGGACTCCTGGGCCGGCGTCATCGCCGACCCCGAGCGGCCGGCGGCCGGGTCCGGCCGCGCGGCGGAGCCCGGGGTCAGCACCGAGCCGGCGGCGGGCACCGAACCGTCGGTGCCGCCGGCCGTGGCCGGCGCGGCACCGTCCGCCACCGGCGCCGCGGCCGGCGGCGGCGGCTCCGGCGGCGTCCTGCCGCAGGCAGCGAGCGCCAGCAGCGCCGCGGCCGCGGCCGGCAGGCGCCACCGCGTGCCGTGGCGTGTCATCGCCGCAGGCGGCCGACGACCATGCCCAGCACGCCCGCCGCCGCGATCCACGCCAGCGGATGTCTGCGCACGGTGGTGCGCAGCGTGTCGCGCAGGCCGTCGGTCCAGGCGGCATCGGCGACGGCGGCCGCCGCGGGGCGTTCGGCGTCGGGCAGCATCGAGGTGTCCGGCACGCGGGCGCGTTCGGCGCTGGTGGGCCAGGGCACGTCGGACCGGGCGGCGGTTTGGAAGCTCTCGTTCATCGCATGTCCTTCCGGGGTTCAGGCGGCCTGCGCCAGCAGGTCGTCACGGCGCGTCGCCATGCGGGCACCGAGCTCGACCATGTCCAGCGACGTGGCCTTGGCCTGCGGGAACATCTCGTTCTGCTCTTCCTGGACGTGGTGCTTCACGTATTCCGACAGCACCTTGACCTTCGCGTCGTACATCTCGCCGTCGGGCTCGACGCCCTCGAGCTGCGCGATGAGGTCCTTCACGCTGGTGTGCTCGACGGTGGCCTCGGGCACCAGCAGCTTGTCCTTCAGCGCGGCCTTCACGGCCGGGTAGAAGATCTCCTCCTCGATCTGCGCGTGCACGGTCAGCGCACTGCAGATGTCGGCCACCAGCGACATCTTGGTGGCCACGGAGCGTGTCTTCTCGTAGTCGGTGAACATCTGGCGCACGGCCGTGTGGTCGGCCCTCAGCAGCGCGATGGCGTCCTTCGGCGCCGGCTTGTCGTGGTCGGCGGCGTTGGTGCGGCGGGTGGTCTTGGTGGCTGTCATGGGGTGTCCTGTAGAGAGAAGGCGGACCGTAGACAGGCGGGCCGCGGGCGTCTGTGCGTTCGCGCACGCCGCCCGGCGCCGGCGTCGGCCACACTGGCCGCAGCCCCATCGGCCCGCCAGCCGCCCGGTTCTCCCCGACGGCCCCGCATGCACCGCATGCCACGCGCACCCCGCATGCCACGAACGCCCCACATGCGCCGATGAGACGGCGCGCCCGCAAGACCGCGTGGAGCCCGGGCTTCCAGCACAGCCTGGTGGCGCTGACCCGCCTGGCCACCGGCTCGGGGGCGCGGCTGCTGGCCACCCGCCTGCAGCCCGCGACCGCCCGCCGCACCGCGCCCGGCGGTGCCGGCGCGTGGATGCCCGGCGTGGTGATGGGCGCTGCCGGCACGCGGCGCTACCGCCTGTACAGGCCGCCTGGCGTCGGCGCTGGCGAGCGGCTGCCGCTGCTGGTGATGCTGCACGGCTGCGGCCAGAACGCCGACAGCTTCGCCACCAGCACGGGCATGAACCGCGTCGCGCTGCGCGAACGCTTCCTGGTGCTCTACCCCGAGCAGGACCGGCGCGCCAACGGCCAGGGCTGCTGGAACTGGTTCGACACCGGCACCGGCCGTGCCCTCGGCGAGGCCGCCCTGATCCTGCAGGCGATCGACCAGGTCTGCCTGCTGCATCCGGTGGACCCGACGCGGGTGGCCGTGGCAGGCCTGTCGGCGGGCGCCAGCATGGCCGCGCTGCTGGTCACCCGCCACCCGGCGCGCTTCCGGGCGGTGGCGATGCACTCGGGCGTGCCGCCGGGAACCGCGCATTCGACGCTGTCGGCGCTGCGCGCGATGCAGGGCCAGCGGCAGACCTCCCCGCTGGCCGCGACACCGGCCACGATGCAGGCGCACTGGCCGCCGCTGCTGGTGATCCACGGCGCCGCCGACACCGTGGTCTCGCCGCGCAACGGCCTGGCCGCCGTGCAGGCCTGGGCCGGCGCGGCGGGTGCGCGCGCCGGTCCGCCGCGCACCGTACAACGCGGGAGGCGCCACCCGATGTCGGTGGTGGACTTCCTGGCACGCGGCAGCACGGTGGCCACGCTGGTCGTCGTCGACCGCCTGGCCCACGCCTGGAGCGGCGGTGCCGCGGGCCAGCCCTTCGGCGACGGCCACGGCCCCGACGCATCGCGCATGGTGTGGGCCTTCGCGGCGCGGCAGTTCCGCCAGCAGGCCGCGCGGACCTGAACGTGCGGCAGCGCACCGACCAGCCGGCTGCCCTGCGCCGAAGCTGCGCCGATGCACCCAGCCCCCGGAGCCGCCATGACCCGCACCGCACGCATCACCGGCCAGGTGGAGTACCGCGAGGGCGACGGGCCAAACATCACGATCCGCCCGGGGCCCTGCGAGATCGACGAGACCGCCCTGGACGCGACGATCAGCTGGACCGACGGCGACTCGCACGGCTCGGCGGCGATCCCGCTCACCGACTACCGGCGCTACATCGCCAGCAAGGCCATCCAGCTCGATGGCCCGAAGGCCGCGTGAGGTGCCGACGCGGCCCGGGCCTGCACGCCGCCACCGCATGCCGCCCGTGCCGCCGGGGCAGCTGCCGGGCTGGAGCGCCGTCGCGCTGGCGCTCTGGCTGGGCGCCAGGACCGCCTGGCGGTTGCACGCCTCGGCCGACCTCGTGCGGCTGAGCACCCTGCTGCAGCGCACGCCCGGGCAGCCCGTGCTGCGGCTGCTGGTCGTGGGCGACAGCACGGCCGTGGGCACCGGCGCCAGCGGGTGGCAGGCCAGCGTGGCGGGACTGCTGGGCCGGCCTTCGCGCGGCTGCAGATCGACAGCCGGGCCCGCGACGGCGCGACGCTGGACGCGGTGCTGGCGCAGCTGGACGGCAGCGACCGCGTCGACATGGTGCTGGTGATGGCCGGCGGCAACGACGTCGTGCGCCTGTTCCGCGAACGCGCCGACGATCCGTTCGTGCAGCAGCCCGGGCTGCACGCGGCCGACGGCCTGCACCCCAGCGACGCCGGCTACCGCGTGTGGTTCGGCGAGCTGACGGCCCAGGCCGGCCTGGCGCAGCGGCTGTCGGCAGCGCGCGGCGCCGCACCCTCGGCACCAGCGGCACGCTGAACTGCCGGGTGCGCCAGCGCACAGACCGCCCCGGCGCCGGCCGGCGACCATCGGCCGACGGCGCGCCGCCCGCACGGGTGCGCCCGCCCCACTCCCCCAACCCGCAGGAGCAGTTCTTGAACGCGATACGTGAGCAGGTGGCGCATGGCGTCGCCGGCCTGGCGGCGAGGATCTCGCCGTTCTGGCGCTTCCGCCTGTGGGCCCGCATGGTCGGCCGCGACCCCTACCGCCAGGGGCTGCCGAGCATGGCCACGCGCCGCCGTGTCGAGCCGCACGGCTACGAGATGGACCTCTTCGAGACCGACTGGATGGAGCGCTACGCACTGCGCTGCGGCCACTTCTACCAGGACGAGATCGTCGCGCTGCTGGCGCACCTGCTGCGGCCGGGCGATGTCGTCGTCGACGTCGGAGCGAACATCGGCTTCGTGTCGCTGGCCGCCGTGCGCCTGGTGGGCCCGGGCGGCCACGTGCATGCCTTCGAGCCCAACCCGGTGCTGGTGCGGCGCCTGAGGAAGTCGATCGCGCACAACGACATCCGCAACCTGTCGGTGACGACCGTGGCCCTGGGCGCGCAGCGCGGCATCGTGCGCCTGGTCGCGGGCGCGCACCACGGCACGACGCGCATCACCGTGGGCGACGAAGCACCGGGCCAGCCCTGCGTGAAGCTCGAGCGCGGCGACGACCTGCTGCGCGACAAGCTGCCGGCGCACGTGCCGGTGCTGGTGAAGATCGACGTCGAAGGGGCCGAGCTCGGTGTGCTGCAGGGCATGCCCGACCTGCTGCGCCGGCCGCGGACACGCTTCTACGTCGAACTGGGCGACACGCACGCCCGGCGCTTCGGCAGCAGCGCCGCCGAGGTGTTCGCGCTCTTCCGCGCCCACGGCTACACCGCGCACACGGCGCGGCTGTCGCCGCTGCGCCCGGTCATCCAGCTGCGGCCGCTGGCCGGCCCGCTGGCCAAGCCCACCTACGACGTGCTGTTCACGCCTGCGCCTTGAACGCGCCCCACGCGATGCCGCAGCCGCCGCCGCGGGCGGTGCGCCGCCGGCTGGCCGTGGCCGCCTGGTGCGCGGTGGCCGGGCCGGCGCTGGCGCAGTTCGACGCGCCCGCCACCGAGCCCAGCCCCTACAGCCTGGCGGCCGGCCTGGCGCTGGTCGACGACGACAACCTCTTCCGCAGCCCCGACGCGTCGGCCGTGGCGGACCGCCACGCCACCGCCACGCTGCGTGCCGCGCTGGACCAGCGCTTCGGGCGCCAGCAGCTGCAGGGGCACCTGGCGGTGCGCGGCCAGCGCTACCGGCAGCAGCGTGCCCTGGACCACACGGGCCACGACGGCAAGCTGGCATGGCGGGGATCGACCGCAGGCGAGGTCTCTTGGGCGCTGTCGCACGAGAGCCAACGCCAGCTCGCGTCCTACGGCACCGTGCTCGACCCCGACTTCCGCGGCGCCAACCTGCAGACCGTGGACCAGACGCTGGCCAGTGCCCAGCTCGGGCTGCTGGCGCAGTGGGTGGCGAACCTGGCCCTGGGCCACCGCCGCGTCGACCACACGGCCGCGGCGTTCGAGGACGAACGTGTGCGCCTGGACAGCGTGGGTGCGTCGCTGCAGTGGAACCCGCTCGGGCCGCTCAGCGCCAGCATCGGCCCGCGCGCCACGCGTGGCCAGGTGCCGGGCGGCAGCGACGGCACCGCGCGCAGCTTCCACCGCCGCGATCTGGACGTCGGCCTGCGCTGGGTGGCCACGGGCCAGAGCGCGCTGCAGGCCCGCCTGAGCCTGACGCACCAGCGCGACGATGCCGACGCGCAGGGTGACTTCCGCGGTGCCACGGGTCAGGTCGACTGGCAGTGGACCGTGACCGGCCGCACCCGGCTGCGCGCGGCGCTGAGCCGCGAGACCGGGAGCGAGTCCGTGTTCCTGCGCTCCGGCAGCGCAGGTGACGACCTCCCGAGCGGCGGCGACGAACGCCAGCGCAGCACCGCCTGGAGCGCGCGCCTCGAACACGACCTGACGGGCAAGATCACGCTCGGCCTCGACCTGCAGCGCACGCAGCGCCGGCTGAGCGCGGCCCGCGTGCAGGACGACGGCAGCGTGCTGCTGCTGACCGGCCACGACCGCAGCGGGCTGGTGCGGCTGGGCGTGCGCTACGCCGCGGCGCGCAGCACCGTGCTGACCTGCGGCGTGACCCAGGAGCGCCGCGCCGCCGGCTCGGTGCTGTCGACGCCGTACCGCGTCGACACCGTCTCGTGCAGCACGCAGATCACGCTGCGCTGGAGCTGAGGCGCGATGCCCGGCCCGCCGTGTTCAGAACAGGCTCTCGCGCACGAAGACCACGTCGCCGTCCTGCAGCTTGTCCGCCAGGCCGGGCTGCAGCATCTGCAGCTTGCCCTCGGGATCGCGGCGGTGCACGCGCAGGCCGCGCAGCGTGCCGCGCAGCGTGACGCCGCCGCTGGCCGCGACCGCCTGCATCGCGCTCATGTCGCGCTCGAGGCGGAAGCTGCCGGGGCGCTGCACTTCGCCATGCACGTAGACCACCGGCGAGCGGTCGACGAAGACCACGTCGCCGTTGCGCAGCTCGGGGTCGGTGCCGCTCGGCTGCCGGCCGTACAGGGCAGGCAGGTCGACCTCGCTGCGGAAAGCCTTGCCGTCGCGCTCGCCGCTGAGCGTGACGATGTCGTTGGCCCCCGGGGCCAGCCCGCCGGCCAGCGCCAGCAGTTCGGACAGGCGCATGCCCACCACGTCGAGCGGAAAGCGCCCCGGCTTGTTGACCAGGCCCAGGACCGAGACCTGGTTGCCCCGCACCGACACCAGCAGCAGCGTCACCTGCGGCTGCTGCAGGAAGCTGCCCTCGCGCAGTCCGCGTGTGATCTCGGCCTCGGCCTGCGCCACTGTCAGCCCGCCCAGGCGCACCGCGCCGAGCAGCGGAAAACTGATCATGCCGCTCTCGGACACCCGCGTCTCCAGCGACAGGTCGGGCTGCTGGAAGACGGCGAAGCGCAGCAGGTCGCCGGCGCCGATGGTGTAGTTCGCCGGGGCGTCGGCGGCCTGCAGCGGCTGCAGGGCAAGCGCCCCCAGGACCAGGGTGCCGGCGGCACGGAGTGCGCGCCAGGCGCGTTGCAGGCGGGTGGACATGGCAGGACCTCGGGTGGGTGGCGCGCAGGCCGGGCAGCGCGCACGCCGGCTCCGGGGTCGCCAGGCCGCCGTGTCGAATCTTCGGCCCGGCGACCTGGAGCGCCGATTGTACACGATCGCTCCCGGCATGCCGCGGGCCGGGCGTGCCCGCAGGCGACGCCCTGCCTGCAGGCAGGCGCCTCACGGCGGCAGGCGGTACGCCCGCACCCAGTCGATCTGCAGCGACTGCGGCAGTGCCGCGCTGTCGACGCCGTGGCGTCCGGCCCAGCCGCCGCCCACGGCCAGGTTCAGCAGCAGGTGCGCCGGCCCGGCAGCGCTGCCGTCCGGAAAGGTCCACGCATAGCTGCGCGTGTACAGCTTCCTGCCGTCGAGGTACACGGTCACCGCGGTCGGTGTCCACTCGGCGCCCACGGTGTGCCAGCCCGCGTCGAAGCGGAACGGCGCGCGGTAGTAGTTCCACTGCGTGTCGAAGGCCGGGTCCGCGTACGAGAAGGTCGACGGCATGCCGGGCAGCGGCACGACGCCCGAGTGCAGCATGTCGGCCGTGTCCTCGACGCCGTTGTTGACGAACTCGAAGATATCGATCTCCGGCGGCCATGCCAGCGACCCGTCGGCCGCCACGTCCGACGCCAGCCAGAACGCCGGCCACAGGCCGATGGCCCCCGGCATGCGCACACGGGCCTCGAAGTAGCCGTGGCGGGCGGTCCAGTCCGAGCGGATCATTCCCGACTCGTGGTCGATGCCATCGGCGGCGTTCGTCGACACCTGGCGGGCGGTGAGGCTGAGCACGCCGCCGGCGACGCTGTGGTTGCCGTTGTCGCGGTAGCGCTGCTGCTCGTCGTTGAGCCGGTCGAGCATGCCATCGGCGTAGAGGTAGCGCGTGAACCACTTGCTGCGGTTCAGCGTGCTGCCGTTGAACTCGTCGTTGAAGACCAGTTCGTAGCCCCAGGGCACGTGCGAGTCCCAGGTGCTCGTGCGCGGCTCGGTCTGCACGATCGTCGCGCGGGTCTGCAGCGACACCGTGTCCACCTGCAGCGGCGTGCCGCCGGCGGCCAGGGCCACCTCGCCCATCGCGGCATACGGCGGCGCCGTGAAGTCGACCTGCAGCACCTGGAACCCGGTGGACGTGACCTGCACCGGGTAGACGCGGATGCGCTCGGCCCCCGCAGGCCGGCGGAACTGCACGGCCAGCGTCGCGGGCGCACCCGCCTGTGCCAGGCGGGCCGTCACGCGCAGCGTGTACGACCGGCCTGCCTCCAGGCGGCCGGCCACGATCGGCTGCGTGGCGGTGCCCGCGATGTGCAGCATCTGCCCGCCCGGGCGCTGGCTGCTGGGCACCAGCATCGTGTCCCGCGCGCTCCAGTGGCGCAGCCCGAGCGCGAAGCTGCCGTTGTCGACCAATTCCAGCGGCGCCGTGTCGGCGGTGTCGGCCACGGCGGCAGCCGGCCGCGCCGGCGCGCCGGCCGTCGACCCGCCGCCACCGCAGCCGGCAGTGAACAGGAGGCCGCAGGCGGCCCATGCAAGAAGGACCGCATGCGGTGCGGCGAGACGGGTCATGGCGACTCCTGGAACGTGGGTGGGGACGGGCCCGGGACCACGCACCTGTCACCGCCGCGCCCGCGGGCTGGGGGATGCAGCGCGGGCGGCCCAGGGCTGAGTCGCCGCACTCTGATGGCGCACGCGGCAGGCGCTGTGTGTGCCGGTAAGGCGGCGCTCGCGCCGCCGCCGGCGCCCCGCGCGTGCGCCAGCGCACCATGCGACACGCCTGTCTGTGCGCCAGCGCACGCACGCGCGCCTCGCGCGGACCGCGCCGCCATGCCTGCCTGGCGCGGGGGACGCTGCCAACCGCACGTCGGCAGCCCGTCGATCCGCCGGGACGCGTCTGCTCACAAGTGCCCCGACGGCAGACCCGCGTTGCGTGGTGCACCGCACGGACGGCCGCCCGCGCGGCCCACAGACTGCAGGCGCCCGTGCCTTGCCCGGCGCCTGCTTCCCCCGGCTCCGCTGCGGGTCCCCACCACCCTCGCCTTCCGACGGACACCCGATGGACATTTCACGACTGATGGCCATCCTCGGCGCCCGCTGGCGGGCGGTGGTGCTCGCCGTCGCCGCCGTGCTGGCGCTGACGCTGGCGGTGCACGCCGCGCTGCCGCCGCGCTACACCGCCGCGGCGGCCATCGTGCTGGACGTGCGGGGGCTGAACCCGGTGCTCGGTGTCGCCGAGGCCCGCGCCGTGACGCCGCGCAACGTGCTGGGCACGCAGGCCAGCATGGTGCGCAGCGACGGCGTGGCGCGCCAGGTGGTGCGCCGTCTGCGGCTGGTGGACGACCCAGCGCAGCGCGCCGCCTGGCAGCGCGCCACACAGGGCCAGGGCGACGCCGAGGCCTGGATCGCGGCGCGGCTGCTGAAGTCGCTCGACGTGCGCCCGGCGGCCGAGGACAGCAACGTGCTCGACCTGCAGTACGCGGGGCCCGACGCGGTCCAGGCCGCGGCCATCGTCAACGCCTTCGCCGACGCCTACCTGGCCACCGCGCTGTCGCTGCGCAGCGACCCGGCGCGCGTCTCGGCGGCGTTCTTCACCGAGCAGGCGCAGGTGCTGCGCGCGCAGCTGGAGGTGGCGCAGTCGCGCCTGTCGGCGTACCAGCGGCAGAACGGCATCGTCGGGGGCGACGAGCGGCTCGACGTCGAGACGGCCTCGCTCAACGCGCTGAGCGCGCTGCAGATCGAGGCGCGGGCGCAGCGCATCGAGACGTCGTCGCGCAGCCAGCAGGCCCAGGCCCGCGCCGGCAGCAGCCCCGACGTGCTGGTCAGCCCGGTGGTGCAGCAGCTGCTCTCGAGCCTGGCCGCGGCGCAGGCGCGCCTGCAGGTGGCGCGCGGCAGCCTGGGCGCCAAGCACCCGCAGCTGCTGGCCGTCGCCGACGAGGTCGCGCAGCTGCAGACCGAACTCGACCGCGAGGTGGCGCGCGCCGCGGCGTCGCTGCGCATGGGCGCCAGCATCAACGAACAACGGGAGGCCTCGCTGCGCGGCAGCCTGGAAGCCCAGCGCCGGCGCGTGCTGCAGCTGAAGACCGCGCGTGACGGCATGAGCATGCTCGAACGCGACGCCGAGAGCGCCCGCAAGGCCTACGAACAGGTGCAGCTGCGCCTGGTGCAGACGCGCCAGGAAAGCAGCAGCCCCAGCCCGGAAGCCAGCATCCTGAGCGTCGGCGTGGCGCCGTCCGAGTCGTCGCGCCCCGGCCTCGTGCTGCTGGTGCCGCTGGGGCTGGCGCTGGGCACGGTGCTGGGCGTGCTGGTGGCACTGCTGCTCGACCGCCGCCGGCCGCTGATCCACTACCCGGCCGACCTGCGCCAGTGGGGCGTTCCGCTGCTGGCCGTGGTGCCGCATGCACGCCTGCCGGGCAGCCGCAGCCGCCCGGTGCTGGGGGCGCCGGCATGAACAAGCCGCTCGGCCTGTTCAACGCGCCGGACCTGCGCGTGCAGCACGGCGACGACCAACCGATCGGCATGCGCCTGGTGGCGCTGGGGCACCTGCGCGCCGACGACATCCCGACCATCGCCGACGCCCAGCGCGGCACGCGGCTGCGTTTCGGCGAGACCGCGATGCAGCTGGGCCTGGTCAGCCGCGAGGACGTCGACGCAGCACTGGCGCGCCAGCGCAACGTGCCGGGCATGCCACGCTGGGCCGACGGCAGCGAACTGGTCGTCTCCACGCATGCCACGGACCCGGTGGCCGAGTCCATCCGCACGCTGCGCGCGCAGCTGGCCCTGCACTGGATGCACGAGCGGCAGACGCAGTGCGTCAGCATCGTCGGCGCGGCCCGCGGCGAGGGTCGCAGCTTCATCGCCGCCAACCTGGCCGTGGCCTTCGCGCAGCTGCAGGAACGCACGCTGCTGATCGACATGGACCTGCGGCACCCGCGCCAGCACGCGATCTTCCGCGTCGACAACAGCCGCGGCCTGAGCACGCTGGTCAGCGGGCGCGGCAACGGGCACGAGATCCAGCGCATCGACGGCTACGGGTCGCTGAGCCTGCTGCCCGCGGGCCCGCGGGCCCCGCATCCGCAGGAGCTGCTGGCGGCACGCACCATGGGCCCGGTGCTCGAGCAGGCCCGGCTGCACCACGACATCGTGATCATCGACACGCCCGCGTGGAGCACCGGTGCCGACGCCCAGATCGTCAGCGCGCAGGCGCGGCAGGCGCTGCTGGTCAGTGCGCCGGGACGCGCCTCGCGCGACGACGTGGCGCTGCTGGTGCACGCGCTGCGGCAGGTCGGCGTGGCCATCGTCGGTGCCGCGGTCAACCGCCGCTGACGCGCCGACGCGGCATGGCCACCTTCAGCGCCGGCAGCATCGCCGCCGTGGCGCCGCCGGCCCGGACGGGCGTGGTGCCGGCGGGGGCGGCCGCCGCCCCGCCAGGCGCCGCGGCTCCGCCTCCGGCGCGGTCATCGGTCAGGGCGCAGCGGCATGCAGACGGACAGGCACAGGCTCCAGCCCACGCGCCGGCCCGCTCGTGGGGCCGCACCGTGCTGCAGTACACGCCGCTGCTGGCCGTGACCGTGCTCGCCAAGCTCTCCCTGCCGCCGCTGGGCGCGATGGGCCTCGGCGCCGACGTGCCGATCCTCGTGCTGGCGACGGCCTGGGGCCTCGCCAGCGGCCTGCTGCGCGTGCACCGCGAGCGGCTGATGATGTACCTGGCGATGCTGGCCTGGCTGGGCTGCACGCAGCTGTTCCGGGACGCCCCGTTCTCGCCCGCATCGCTGCTGCTGCTGGCGGCGTTGTTCCTGCCGCTGACGCTGCGGCTGCGGCCCGAGCGCGGCAGCGTGCAGCGCCTGGCAGGCGCACCGCCGCTGGCGCGCGCGCTGCAGCGCATGGTCGACCTGGCCGCGCTGTTCGCCGCGCTCGGCGTGCTGCAGTTCGCGCTGCAGCATGCGCTGGGCACGCGGCTGGCGTACCCGGTCGAGCACTTCGTGCCGCCGGCCTGGCTGATCCAGAAGTTCAACACGCTGATCCCGCTGGACTACGGCAGCACGACGCTGAAGTCCAACGGCGTGTTCTTCCTGGAGCCGTCGTTCTTCAGCCAGTTCATGGCGCTCGGCCTGCTGCTCGAGCTGTCGCTGCGCAGCCGGCCGCTGCGCGTGCTGCTGCTGGTGGCGGGCCTGGCCGTCAGCTACTCGGGCACCGGGCTCATCGTCGCCGGCGTCGGCCTGCTGGGGCTGGTGGTGGTGAAGGGGCGCTGGGACCTGCTGCTCGTCGGCGCGCTCGTGGTGCTGGCGCTGGTGCTGCTGGACGACCTGCTGCCGCTGCAGCCGCTGCTGCGCCGCACCAGCGAGTTCCAGTCGGCGCATTCCAGCGGCTCGGCCCGCTTCGTGGCCTGGGTCGACATGTTCGACCGCCAGTGGTGGCCCGAGCCGGCGCGGGTGCTCTTCGGCGCCGGCGCCGGCAGCTTCGCCAGGCACGCCGCAGTGGCCCGCCAGGCGACGGCCGAGATGTCCTTCTCCAAGATGCTGTTCGAGTACGGCGTCACCGGCGCGGTGCTGTTCTTCGGCTTCCTGGTGGCCGCGATGAACAGCGTGCGCGCCCCGCTGGCCTTCCGGCTCGGCCTGTGCACCACCTTGCTGGTGAACGGTGCCTTCGTCGCCTTCCCGGTCGGCATCGCGGCCAGCGTCCTGCTGTGGCCCGCGCGCGCCGCCCGCCCCAGTTCCACCCACCGCAAGAGGCCGACCCCGTGATGAGCATGACGACCTGGCTGCTGCTGGCCATCGGCGGCGGCGCGCTGCTGCTGGCGCTGCACCCCTTCGTGACCTACCCGCTGTCGCTGCTGGCGCTGCGGCGCTGGCGGCGTGCAGCGCCGGCACCGCCGCCCGGCGGCGCCGCAGCCGTGCCGCCCCGCTTCGCGATCTGCACCTGCGCCTACAACGAGGCGCGTGTCATCGAGGCCAAGCTGCTGAACCTGCTGGCGCTGCGCGCGCAGCATCCGGGGCTGGAGATCCTGGTCTACGTCGACGCATCCAGCGACGACACCGCATCGATCTGCAGTCGCTACGCCGACCGCATCCAGCTCGTGGTGTCGGACCGGCGCACCGGCAAGACCCACGGCATGAACCAGCTGGTGGCGCGCACGCAGGCCGACATCGTGGTCTTCACCGACGCCAACGTGATGCTGGACCCGCAGGCGCTGGCGCACCTGGCGCCGTACTTCGCCGACCCCGACGTGGGCTGCGTCTGCGGCAGCCTCGTCTACACCAACGCCGCGGACTCGACCACCGCACGCACCGGCTCGCTGTACTGGCGGCTGGAGGAAGGCATCAAGCGGCTGGAGACCGACACCGGCTCGGTGATGGGCGCCGACGGCTCGCTGTTCGCCATCCGGCGCGCGCTGCACCGGCCGCCGCCCGACCACATCATCGACGACATGTACGTGTCCTTCCGCGTGCTCTGCGGCGGCCGGCGCATCGTGCAGGCCACCGACGTGCGGGCCTACGAGGAATCGGTGTCGTCGATGCACGAGGAGTTCCAGCGCAAGGTGCGCATCGCCTGCCAGGCCTTCAACGTGCACCGGCTGCTGTGGCCGCGGCTGCGGCGGCTGCCGCTGCTGTCGCTGTACAAGTACGTGTCGCACAAGCTGCTGCGCTGGTTCACGATCTACCTGCTGGCCATCGCCTTCGTCGCGCTGGCCGCCGCGGCGCTGGTCGCCGGGTGGCCGCTGGCGGCGGCCGGCGGCGTCGCGCTGCTGGCCACGCTGTGGCTGCTGGGGCACCGGTTCCCGGTGCAGCCGGTGGCGCAGCTGTTCGACATCCTCAGCGCGATGGCCGGTGCCGGCGTCGGCGTCTGGCGCTCGCTGCTCGGTGACCGCTTCCAGACATGGCAGCCGGCCGCGTCGATCCGCAAGCCCTGAGCGGCGCGGGCGCCGGAAGCGGCAGCGCCGGCTACAGCGCCAACATCAACGGCCTGCGCGGGCTGTGCGTGGCGCTGGTGTTCGTGTTCCACGCCGCCCGGTCCGGCCTGACGCCGCCGGCCGTCGGCGCGGACTGGCAGCGCGCGCTCGACTGGGGCGTGGGCGCGATGGCCCACGGCGTGGAGATCTTCTTCATGATCAGCGGCTACGTCATCGTGCTCAGCCTGCGCCGGCACGCCAGCGTGCGCGGCTTCCTCGTCGACCGCTGCCTGCGCATCCTGCCGCTGTGGGTGCCGATGGTGCTGCTGATCGGCCTGCTGTGGCCGTGGCTGGGTGGGCGCGCGCAGCCGTCGCCGGGCTTCCTGGACTGGCTGGGCATCGTCGCGGCCAACGCCCTGCTGCTGCCGCCGCTGTTGCCGCTGCCGCTGCTGCATCCGGCTTCGTGGTCGCTGACGGTCGAGGCGCTGTTCTATGCCGTGGCGGCCGCGATCGCCACGCTGGCGCAGGCGCGGCGCCTGCCTGCCGCCGTGCGCGGCCTGGCCGCGTCCGTGCTGGTGGCGGCCGTGGTGCTGCTGCTGCCGGTGGCGCTGTGCTTCGCGGTCGGCGTGGCGGTGGCGCTGGCGCCGTGCCGGGCGCTGCCCGCGTCACGCTGGCACGGGCTGGCGACGCCGGCGCTGCTGGCCTTCCTGCTGCTGTGGCGTGCGGTGGACGCCGCCGGGCTGGAGACCGCCGCCACGCTGCCGGTGCTGCTGCAGCAGGGCGGCGGGCCGGCGCTGGTGGCGGCCCTGTCGGTGGGAGGCTGGGCCCTGGCCTGCCTGTGCGCGCCGGGGTCGCAGGCCATGCCCCTGCTGCGCACGCGGCTGCTGCAACGCCTGGGCACCATCAGCTACAGCTTCTACCTGTGGCACCTGCTGGTGATGTTCGCGGCCAAGCGCGCCGTGCTGCGCCTGTGGCCCGACGGGGCCGGCCAGTGGCCCGCGACGCTGCTGTTCGCGGCCGTGTCGCTGGCGTTGTCGTGGTGGCTGGCCAGCCTGAGCTGGCGCTGGATGGAGCAGGCCTTCGGCGGCTGGCTGCGCGCGCGCCTGGGCCTGCTCAGGCCGCGCGCACTGGCGCTGGCGCCGTAGCGGCCGGCGCCAGCGCCAGCACCGCGTCGCGCAGGGCCACGCCGCGGTCGGGCCAGTGGAACAGCGCCGCCGCTGCCGCGTGGGCCTGGCGCTGGCGCCGGTCCAGTTCCGCCAGCGCGTCGATGTGGCGCACGACGGTGTCCACCAGCGCGTCCAGGTCGGCGCAGCCCAGCATCGCCGCGCGCACTTCGGGCGGCAGGCCCGCGGCGGCGGCGTCGAGCGTCACCACCGCGACGCGGCCGAACACGTAGTCCAGGAACTTGAGCTTGAAGCCGCCGCCGATGACCTCGGGCACGATGGCCAGCCGCGCCTGGCGGAACAGCGGCGCGATGTCCTCGACGAAGCCGTGCAGCGTGGCGCTGGTGCAGCCGGCGAGCTCGGCACGCAGCGCCGCGGGCACGTCGCCGACCACGTCCAGGCCGATGCCGTGCGCGGCGAACACCCGGTCGGCCTGCTGCACCAGCGCGCGCAGGTTCTCCTGCTTCGCGACCCAGCGGAACGAGCCCACCATCACCACGCGCCGCGGCGTCGCGGGTGTGAGCGTGCGGTCGGGCAGCTGCAGGCCGCCGAAGCCCGGCGTCAGCACCAGCGACGGCCGGGCGCCCGGGGTGCGCGCGAAGGCCGCCGCGTCTTCGGCCGTGATGCAGCACAGCAGGTCCACCGACGTCGCCAGGCGCTGCTCGACGCGGCGCAGCTTCTGCAGGTTCTGCCACAGCCCCAGGCGGCGCAGCGGCGCGCCGCGGAACAGGCGCACCATGTCCTGCCACAGCGTGGTCTCGTGGTTGTGCGCGACGTGCACCACCACCGGCCGTGCGGTGCCGGGCTGCGCGCTGCGCAGCACCTGGGGCAGTGCCCAGCCCATGCCGTAGTGGTCGAGGACGACGAGATCCCAGCGCTCGGCCAGCAGCGCGGCCAGGCGCCGGCGGTAGGCCGGCGTGGCGTGGATGGCGCCGTTCAAGGGCTGCGGGCTCAGCAGCGCGCGCCAGGTGGGCGCGGCGCCGCCGCCGACCGCGTCCCAGCGCAAGGTGCCGGCACCGGGCGGCCGCGGCGCGGCGTCGTCGACCGGCACCGGTCCGGCGGCGAGGCCGACCAGGTGCACGTCGCAGCCGCTGTCGGCCAGCGCACGCGCCAGCCGCGCCGAGTAGATGCGGTCGCCGCTGTCCTGCGGGAACGGCAGCGCCCGCGCGAGCCACAGGCAGCGCAGCGCCGGGGCAGCCGCGGGGAGCGCGGGCGGCGGCGTCATCGCGCGCCGCCCCCGGGGGTGGCAAGGTGGCGCCACAGCGTCCTGCGGGCACCGCCCGAGAGCACGGCGGCGCACAGCGCGTACAGCAGCGCGCCCGCCACGCCGCCCAGCGCCAGCACCGGCAGCGGCCCGACCGACAGCGCCTGCAGCGCCGGCAGCCCGGCGTGCACGGCCGCGCCCATCAGCAGCGCAGCCGCGAACGGCACGCGCACCGCCGCGGCCAGCGCCGACCAGCCGATGCCCGCGTGGCGCCGCACCAGCCACAGCACCAGCGGCACCACCACCAGCAGCCGCAGCACCCAGGCCAGCGGGCTGGGCCACAGCAGCATCATCAGCACCAGGCTCGCCAGGTCGGCCAGGCTCACCCACAGGCCCAGGCGCGGGCGCCCCAGCGCCACGAACAGCGTGCCGGCCAGGTAGCTGGGGCTGCGCAGCGCCTGCGCCAGCGCGAACCAGGTCACGAGGCTGGCGGCCAGGGCCCAGCCGCCGTCGCCCACCCACTGCACCAGCGGTTCGGCCAGCACCGCCATCAGCACCAGCACCGGCACCATCACGGCCGACAGCCGCTTGGTCGTGCCGAGGTAGGTGGCGACCAGGTCGCGGGTGCCGTCGTCACCGCGCACGGCCTGGGCCGCCGCCGCCAGACGCGACAGCGCCACGCGCGTGACGCCCGTCACCAGCACCGAGACCAGCATGTCCACGACGCGCAGCGCCAGCGCCACCTGCCCGACCACGGCGGCCGGCAGCACGAAGCCGCAGGCCACCTGGAAGCCGCGGCCGAGGTTGGCATTGATCAGGCCCGAGGCCGAGTTCCAGGCCGCGAAACCCGCCAGGCGCCACGCCGGCAGCAGGTCGCGCGTCAGCTGCGCCTTCGGGGCCCGCACCGCCAGCAGCAGCAGCACCAGCGACGCGGCCGCCACGTTCTGGTTGAGCACCAGCGCCCACACGCCCGCGCCCTGCCACAGGGCGACGATGGCGGTGCCGCCGGCCAGCAGGCGGCTGCCGGCCATGGCCAGCGCCAGCGGGCGCATCGCCAGCTGGCGGCGCAACTGCGCCACCGACATCGCAGACCACGCCGCCAGCAGCACCGACGGCGACATCCACAGCACCAGTTCCGCCACGCCCACCGGCGTCCCCGGCGCACGCTGCGACGCCGCCCAGCCGCTGGCCAGCCCGATGGCCAGCACCAGCACCGCCGCCACCAGCAGGCCGCTGGTGTGGGCCGCGTCCACCTCGGCGGGCAGCAGCCCCGGCCGCTGCACCACGACGTCGTGGAAGAAGCTCTCGACGAACGAGCAGGCGATCTGCACCAGCCCCAGCGCCACCGCGACACGGCCGAAGGCCTCGGCGTCGAGATGCCGCGCCAGCATCGCCAGCACCAGGAACGCCACCAGCGCCAGGCTCAGCGATTCCAGGCTCGACCAGAGCATGGGTCGCGCGCGTGCAGCCGGGTGGTACACGGTGGATGGTTCAGCCACGCTGGTAGACCCGGATGTGGTCGATCTCGAAGCGGCCCGGCCACGGCGTGCTGGCGTCGGGGTCGGGCACCCAGTGGGCGTCGTGGCTGCCCACGGCCAGGTTGGCCAGCAGGTACATCGGCTCGTGCAGGCCGTGGCGGCCGCTGCGGAAGTGCACGCGGCCGTCGATGGAGAAGGCCACGTCCTCGGCCGTCCACTCGGCGGCGTAGGTGTGGAAGCCGTCGGTCGTGTCGACCACGCCGTCCAGCCAGCGTCCGCCCGGCTGCGCCGGCGACCGGCCCTGCTCGATCACGCCCACGTGCACGCCGTGCGGCCGTGCGCCCGAGGCCTCGACGACATCGATCTCGGGCGGCCACACCCCGCGCTTGGACAGCAGCCAGAACGCGGGCCAGAAGCCGCGGCCGGCCGGCATGCGCGCGCGCATCTCGAAGTAGCCGTAGCGCTGCCAGAAGCCCAGCTCGCTGGTGATGCAGCCCGAGCTGTAGCGCTGCCCGCCCAGCACGGCCGACAGGGGCGCGGCCAGCGGCTCGGCGCGGATGCTGAGCACGCCGTCGTGGATGGAGAACGGCTGCAGTCCCAGCGCCACGCCGCCGCTGCCACGGTAGGCGACGTCGACGTAGACCTGCTTCTCGCCGTTGATCGCGGTGCTGCGCGCGTGGCGGTAGCGGCTGCGCCAGGCCGGCGCGCCGGGCCGGCCGCCGCTGGCGGTTTCGTTGATGCGTGCCGTGTCGGGTGCATCGAACTCGTCGCTGAACGTCAGCCGGTAGCCCGGCGGCACGAAGGCGCCGGCAGCGCCCGCGCCGAGCAGGGCCGACGACAGGAAACCACGGCGGGCCGCATCCATGCCGGCGGCCTCAGCGCGTGGCGGCCGCGGCCAGCCGCGCACGGCGGCGCAACAGCGCCATCGCCAGGGCGTGCAGCGGCGGGCGCAGCAGCTCGCGGTAGACGCTGAAGCCCGTGAACGCCGCCAGTGCCAGCCAGCGCGGCGTGCGCAGCCCCAGCCGGGCCGCGTAGGCGGCGTAGTACTTGCCGTAGAAGTAGCGCGTGTAGTGGACGGACCAGACCAGGCGCCGCCAGGTCTGCGTGCGCTGCCCGCCGGTGCGCACCTGCGACAGCGGCAGGTGCAGGCTGTGGCAGTCGTTGGTGACCCAGATGGCGTGGCCGTGCACGAACAGGTTCATCTGGTAGTCGCTCTCCTCGCGGTAGCCGTTGCCGCGCGCATAGGCGGCGTCGAACGGGTACTGCAGCAGCAGCGACCGCCGCGTCAGGATGATGGCGTTGGTGATGGGCTGCTGCCGGTCGCCGAGGAAGCGCGCGCCGTTGACGTATTCGCACAGCACGGGGCGGAACGGCACGGCGTTGCGCAGCCCGGTTCCGAAGCGGCGCAGCGCGTCGGCCGTGGTCTCGCCCACTTCCATGTACACACGCCGGCCCGAGACCGCGCCGGCGCCCAGTGCGAGCAGCTTGGCCAGGCAGGTGCGGGCGTAGCCGGCCTCGAGGAACTCGTCGTCGTCGCAGAACAGCACGAAGTCGTTGCTGCAGGCCTGCACGCCGATGTTGCGCGACTGCGAGGCGCCGAGCCGCCGGGCGTTGCGCAGGAACTGCATGCGCACGGCGGGATGCGCACGTGCCACGGCGCGGAGCACGGCCTCCGTGTCGTCGTCGCCGGCGTCGCTGACGAAGACGATCTCGTCGACGTCGGCCTGTGCGAAGTAGCTCGGCGCGACGATGCGCAGCGTGTGCGCCCGGTTGCGGGTGGGGACGACGAGGCTGATCACAGCCGGTCCGACTCCGCTGCCGTGTCCTGGCGCGACCAGGCGGGCGGCGGCTGGAGCGCCTCGGCCGGCCGCGGGGCGGACGCCCCGTAGGCCGCGAGCAAGGTGTCCTCGAAGCGGTGCTGGCCGAAACGCTCGAGCGACAGCGCGCGGCCGGCCAGGCCCAGGCGCTCGCGCAGGCCGGGCGCGTCGGCCAGTTGCGCGATGCGGGCGATGACCTCGGCCTGGTCCTGGCACAGGTAGCCGGTGACGCCGTGCAGGACGACGCCGCGGTGCGCCGGCGTGTCCAGGGCCACGCAGGGCAGCCCGGCCGCCATCGCCTCGGCCAGGCACAGCGGAAAGCCGCGGCCGCTGGCCAGTGCGACGAACATCCAGGCCGCCGCCAGCCGCGTGGCGCGTTCCGTGTGCACCTGTGTCGAGAAGACGCCGACGTGGGCGGCGTGCATGCGCGCCGCGGCCACCGCGTCGACGGGGCCGATCCAGTTGAAGGCCAGCCCGAGCGCGTCGCCCCCCAGCAGCACCGCCAGCTGGTCGAACGCCTCGGCGCCGCGCACGTCGCCGGCGCGGCTGGCCGAGACGACCAGCGGGTGGCGGGCGGCGTGTGCCCCGACCTCGAAGTAGGCGCGGTCCACCGGGCCCTCGATGAGCGCCACCGAGCGGTGCAGCCGGCCCTGCAGTCCGTCGGCCTCGGCCGTGCCGTGGCCGATGGCCCGGGCGGTGGCCGCGCCGCGCCCGCTGCGGCCCAGCAGATGCGCCAGCGTGGCCAGCGGCCGCAACGTGCCGAGCGCGCTGCTGCCGTGCGGCGAGTAGAAGGCCGGCGTGGACGAGTCCAGCGCACCCAGCACGCGCTCTCCCAGCAGGCAGGCGACGAAGCCGTGGAGGTGCACGACCTGCGGCCGCTGTTCGGCGACGCAGGCCGCGAACGCCGCGCCGAGTGCGCGCCACTGCGCCACCGGGTTGCGCTGCGCCGCCACCAGCACCAGCGCGGCGCTGGCGTCGAGCTGCGTCAGCCACGGGCGGCTGCCGGGGTGGTCGATCAGGACCACGGTCTGCGCGCTGCCCGACCGTGCCAGCGCGGCGGTGGCCGGACCGAGCAAGTGGACGATGTCGGCGTCGAGCTGCGACACGAGGTGCACGACGGCGTTGTCGTCGCCCGCGGGCGGCAGTGCCGCCGCGGGGTCGGTCCCGGACCCGGCGGTCCGCTGCTGGGCCGGCGGCCGGGGGCGGTCGAGCGGAGCGGGCATGGCGCGCACTCAGCGCGCGCCGTCGCGCGCCAGCACGACCTGCACCGTCTTCAGCAGGATGCGGACGTCGAGCCAGGCCGAGCGCCGCTCCACGTAGTGCTTGTCGAATGCGACGCGCTCGGCATAACTCGTGTTGTTGCGCCCGCTCACCTGCCACAGGCCCGTGATGCCCGGCCGCACGCTCAGGTAGTGCCAGCGCACCTGGCCGTAGCGCGTGAGTTCGCCCACCGTCACCGGCCGCGGACCGACCAGGCTCATCTCGCCCCGCACGACGTTGATCAGCTGCGGCAGCTCGTCCAGGCTGGTGCGGCGCAGGAAGTTGCCGACCGCGGTGACCCGCGGGTCGTTCTCCAGCTTCTGGTCGCGCTGCCACTCGGCGCGGGCCTGCGCGCTGCTGGCCAGCAGCGCTGCCAGCGCCGGTTCCGCATCGCGCAGCATCGTGCGGAACTTCAGGCAGCGGAAGATCTTGCCGTCGTGGCCCACCCGGTAATGGGCGAAGAAGATGGGCGCACCGTCGCGGCGCCAGATGAGGAAGGCCACCACCGCCAGCACCGGCGCCAGCAGGACCAGCAGCAGCAGCGCCAGCACCTGGTTCAGCAGCAGGTTGTCGGGGTCCACGAGCATGCCGAGCGCGCCGCGACGCCGGCCCACGGACTTCGCGCCGTCGACGAAGGCCTCGGCCTTCATCGCAGGCGACCGGCAGGCCGGGGCGGATGGGAGCGGCCGCGTCCGGGCGGGTGCACCCCGGCGGGGCTCGAAGTCGCAACTGGCTGCATCACGGGTTCTCGCTGGTGGGCGCCGACGACTCCGGGACCCGGTGTCACTCTGCGCTGCGGCCGAGACTACGGGCCGGGCCCGCGCAGGGTCCGTGCGCTGCCGTACATTGCACTGCAGCAATGTGCGCTGGCACGGCACGCCGCACCCTGTGCGGAGCCGCACCGCCCGGTGCCACGGCACTCGGTCTGGCAGCGCACAGATGCGCACGGCACCGCGGCCGTAAGGTCTGCCTCCGCCCTGCCCGTCCTGCCATGTCCTGGCAGCGCGGGCTGCACCACCAGCCGCTGGCCACCACCTGGAGCCCTCTCATGCGAATCCCCACTTCACGCCCGTCGCCGGGTGCGGCGCGCGCCGCCCTGCTTGCGCTGACCGCCGCCGCGGCCGTTGCGCTGTCCGCCTGCAACAAGGCTCCCGACGCACCGCCGGCCGCGCCGCCGGCGCCCACCACCATGGGCACCCAGATCGACGACGCCGGCGTCACCGGCCGCGTCAAGGCGGCCCTGCTGGCCGCACCCGACGTGAAGAGCGCCGACATCAGCGTGCTCACCGTCCAGGGCGAGGTGCAGCTGTCCGGCATCCTCGACAACCAGGCCCAGATCGACCAGGTCGTGCAGATCGCGCGGGCCGCCGACGGCGTGACCGGTGTGAAGAACGAGCTGAGGATCAAGCAATGACGGACACCCACCCGCTCACCGACGTCGCAACGCTGCGCCGCCAGGCCCGCCAGCACATCGAGCGGGGCGCCGTCACGGCAGGCTATGGCGCCGACCGGGACCGGGTGCTCGCGCTCCTGAACGAAGCGCTCGCGACCGAGATCGTGTGCGTGCTGCGCTACCGGCGCCACCACTTCATGGCGCGCGGCATCCACGGCCAGAGCGTGGGTGCCGAGTTCCTGGTGCACTCGAACGAGGAGCAGGGCCACGCCGACCTGCTGGCAGCACGGATCGTGCAGCTCGGCGGCGAGCCCGACTTCTCGCCCGACCGCCTGCGCGAACGCAGCCACGCCGAGTACGTGCCCGGCAGCACGCTGGCGGAGATGATCCGGGAGAACCTGGTGGCCGAGCGCATCGCCATCGACAGCTACCGCGACATGGTGGCCTACCTGGGCGACCAGGACCCGACCACCAGCCACCTGCTCAAGCAGATCCTGGCGGTGGAGGAAGAGCACGCCGACGAACTGGCGGATCTGCTGGAAGGCATGCCCGCGCACGACGTCTGAACGATGCGCCGCCGGGCGCGCAACGCGATCCGGCGAGGACTCCCCCTTTCTCCGTCCACTTCCCGCCGCGGGCCGCGCCCGACAGGCGTAGCCTTGTCGAAGTCGCGCGCCCCATCGGGGCCGCGCGGCTGCAAGACTGAGCGACACACGAGAAGGGTCTCCCATGGGTCACAGCTCCATCGGCGGGTCCTCGCCACACTTCGCCACGCCCGGCACGCGCCGGCGTCGATACTTCCTGCGCGCCGCCGCCGCCGTCGTCGGCTTGCCGATGACGCTGCGCGCGCTCGCAAGCTCCAGCCCCGTGCGCGTCGGCGTGGACGCCGAGTTCGGTCTCGAGGACAGCACGTCCGCCCAGGCCATCGAACTCGGGCTGCGCGTGGCCATCGCCGAGGTGAACCAGGCCGGCGGCGTCCTGGGCGGCCGGCCGCTCGAGCTCGTGACCCGCGACAACCGCTCGATGCCCGCGCGCGCGATGTCGAACCTGCGCGACCTGGCGGGCCAGACCGACCTGGTGGCCGTGTTCGGCGGCAAGTTCAGCCCGGTGATGATCGAAGCGGTGCCGCTGGCCCAGGAACTGCAGCTGCCGCTGCTGGCAGTCTGGTCGTCGGCCGATCCGATCGTCGAGCATGCGTACCGGCCGAGCTACGTGTTCAGGCTCGCGCTGCGCGACAGTCTCGCGATGCCCAAGATGCTCGACACCGCGGCGACGCGCGGTCTGCGCCGGGCGGGTCTGTTCCTGGCCAACACGGGCTGGGGCCGCAGCAACCTGGCCGCGGCACAGCGCCATGTCGGCACGGCCGGTCGCAGCACGATCGCCGGGGTCGGCTGGTACAACTGGGGCGAGCGGACGGTCGTCGATCGCTACCGGAGCCTGGTCGCCAACGGCGCCGAGATCGTGGTGGCGGTGGCGAACGACGACGACGGCGCGCTGCTCGTGCGCGAGGTCGCGCAGTTGCCGGCTTCCGAGCGGGTGCCGCTGCTGTTCCACCAGGGCATCACGGGGGGGCGCTTCGTGCCGATGTGTGGCCCGGCGTTGCAGACGCTGGACGTCAGCGTGCTGCAGACGTTCAGCTTCTTCGACGCCGACGCGCGGCAGCGCGAACGCTTCATGGCCACCGCCCGCCGGCTGGGCGCCGCCACCGGCCACGAACACATCGAGGCCCCGACCGGGGTGGCACACGCCTACGACCTGCTGCACATCCTGGCCCTCGCCGTGGACCAGGCGGGCAGCACCAACCGGCCCGCGGTCCGCGCCGCGCTGGAGCAGGTCCGCAGCCACCGCGGTCTGATCAAGCACTACGCGCCGCCGTTCACGCGCACCCGCCACGAGGCGCTGGGCCCCCGCGAGTTGCTGATCGCGCGCTACCGCGCCGATGGCGCGCTGGTGCCCGATGCGCGCTAGCCGCCCCAGGCACAGCCTCGAGCGGCGCTTCGCGGTGGCGTCGGCGTGGCTGGCGGCCGCGTCACTGCTGGTGATGGCCCTGACGGCGTGGGCCTGGGCCGAGCGGCTGCACCGGCAGTCCGCGCACCAGATCGCCGAGCGCGATCTCCAGTGGCACGCGGCCCGGGCCGCCGATGCGCTCGGCCACGTGGCCGGCCGGCTGCACGAGGTGGCGCTCAGCCCCCTGCTGCAGACGGCACTGACCGACAGCGCAGCACGCGTCTCGTACCTGCAGCCGTACCTGGAGAGCATTCGCGAGATCGACGGGATTCCGGTCCGGTTCGCGATCGTCGACTTCGAAGGCAAGCTGATCGCCACGCACCAGCGGTTCGAGCTGTCTCCGCAGGCACGCGCCTGGTTCCTGGCCGAACTCGGCACGCGCGACACGCGGGTGGGGCTCGGAACGTCGAACGGGGAGGCACGGATCTGGCTGTCGCTGGGCATCACCTACGCGCGCAGCAACACGGTGGAAGGCCAGGTGTGGGCATCGTTGCGGCTCGCCGACCTGCCGCAGGACGACGCACACCGCCTGTTGCCGGCGGACGCACCGGTGTCGGCGGGAGACCTCGAGACGCGCCTGCCGCTGGCCGCCCCGCTGGACGCGCTGGCGCTGAAGATGGTGCGTCCCGGTGAGGGCCTGGCGGTGCCACGGGACTACAGCCTCGTGCTCGTCTTCCTGTCGGTGGCAGCCCTGCTGGTGCTGGCCGCCGGCGTCGCGGCCCGCTGGGTGGCGCGGTCGCTGACACGCGACCTGGACGGCCTCGAACGCTTCGCCGGCCAGGTCGCGCTGGCCGCCGAAGGCGATGCGCGCGCGCCGGAGGCCGGCCCGCACGAGGTGGCCAGTCTGGCGACGTCGATCAACCGCATGCTCGAACGCCTGCGCGAGCAACACCAGGCGCTGGAGTCGAAGTCGCAGGGGCAACTCACCCTGCTGGCCACCTGCATCGCCCACCTCGGCGACGCCGTGCTGATCACGTCGGTCGCCCCCGAGGGCGAACATCCGCGCTATCCGATCGTCTTCGCCAATCCCGCCTTCGAGCGCATGACCGGGTACGCGGTGGCGGAGGTGCTCGGCCGCAGCCCGTCGTTCCTGCAGGGACCCGACACCGACCGGGCCGAAGTCAGGCGGCTCGACGAGGCGTTGCGCAACCAGTCGCCGGTCCGCGTGGAGCTGCTGAACTACGGCAAGACGGGCGCGCGCTACTGGGTCGAGATGGAGATCGTGCCGGTGCGCGACGAGCATGGCCAGACCCGGCACTTCGTCGCCATCGAGCGCGACACCACCGCACGTCGCGCGCTCGAGGACCAGCTGCGCCAGTCGCAGAAGATGGAGGCCATCGGCACGCTGGCCGGCGGCATCGCACACGACTTCAACAACGTGCTGGCGGCCATCCTCGGCAATGTGTCGCTGTCGCAGGACGACCTGCGCCAGGGTCGACCGGTGGACCGCTGGCTGGAGCAGATCGGCAAGTCCGCCGAGCGTGCCCGCGCGCTGGTGCAGCAGATCCTGGCCTACAGCCGCAGGCGCCCGAAGGACCACTCTCCGCAGGAGCTTGGCGGCCTGGTCGGCGAGACCGTGGCGATGCTGCGCGCCACCGTGCCTGCGGGCATCCGCATCGTGACGCAGCTGCCGGCCGAACCGATCATCGTGACCGGCGACCCGACGTGCCTGGAGCAGGTGCTGCTGAACCTGGGGACGAACGCGTGGCAGGCGATGGACGGCGCCTCGGGCCAGATCGTCTACGGACTCGAGCGCTCGTCGGGGCCCGAGGGCACGCCCTGCGCGCACCTGTGGGTGCAGGACGACGGCTGCGGGATCGACGAGGCCACGCTGCGCCGCATCTTCGAGCCGTACTTCACCACCAAGCCCATCGGGCGCGGCACCGGCCTGGGGCTCGCCGTCGTCGAGGGCATCGTGCGCGAGCACGGCGGCCAGCTCTCCGTGGAGAGCCATCCGGGGCGCGGCTCCACCTTCCACATCCGCCTGCCGCTCACCGCGGCGGTGCCCGCGGAGCGCACCGCCGCGCTGCCGGCTGCGACCGAGGAGCCGCGCCTGGAGGCACGTGTCCTCTACGTCGACGACGACGACGTGCTGGTCGTGATGGCGGTCGCCCTGATGGAGCGCTGGGGATGCGTGGTCACGGGCGTGGGCAGCGCCGAGCTCGCGCTGGACACGGTGCGCGCGCATCCACGCGCCTTCGACGTGGTGATCAGCGACGTGAACATGCCCGGACTGTCCGGCGTCGATCTGGCCCGGGCGCTGGAAGGCATCCGGGAGGATCTGCCCGTCGTGCTGGCATCGGGCTACGTGACCGACGACCTGCGGGCGTCGGTGCGACGCGGCAACGTGCGAGCCCTCGTGCGCAAGGAACGGCTGCAGGACGATCTTGCGCAAGTGCTCCGCCAGGTGCTGGCGTCGTCATCCAGATCGATGCACGTGGTCGACGGCGACACCCTGTCCTGACCGCACGCCGATTGCGGCGGCCCTGGCGGCCCGCACGCTCAGGGAGCGTCCTACCCGGGCTTGTGCACGAGCGGGCGGTTCGCGGCGCGCCAGCCCTCCAGGCCTCCGCGCAGGAAGCGCGCGTCGCGGCCCGCCGCCTGCAGCCGCATGGCCGTGGCGCGGCTGACTTCGTGGCCATGCACGCAGTACACGACCACGGCCCGGCCTGCCGGCAGCGCGGCCGCCCACTGCGCCACGGTGGCCGGGTCCCGCCAGCAGGCCCCCGGCAGCATCGTCTGCGCGTTCGCGTACGCGCCGGCGCGGCGCACGTCGAGCAGCACCGCATCGGCGACCGCGTCCTGCCCGGCGCCCAAGGGCTCGCTGGCGGCGTGCACCGCCCGCTGGTAGCGACCGTGCACGGCCGCCCAGTCGATGCGGGCCATGCACGCATCGACCTCCGCGCCGGCCGCGGTGCCGTCGCGCGCGCGGTGCGCGAGCGCACCCATGTCCAGCGCCAGGATCGGCACGCCGCCCGCCGCCGCCGTGGCCGGGTCGGCAGCCCACTGGATGGCCAGCGCGCCGTCGCGCGGCTGGAACACCAGCAGCGCCGCGCCGGCGCCACCGCCCGGGGTCGTGGCACAGGCGACGAACTGCGTGCGCCAGTGCAGGACACTGCCGAAGCTGGCGTCGAGCGCCAGTTGCATGGCCGGCTCCACCGTCACGCCCTTCCCGCACGTTGGTGGCTCGCGACCAGCGCGGGCTCCAGGCGAGCCGGCGCGGCCGGGCCGACAGGTGGCGGTTGGTGGCATGTGTGCATGCAGACTCCTTCAACGCAACAGGGGACCCAGCCAGGTCGCGACCAGCCCGACGCCGGCGCAGGCGCCCAGCAGCGGCAGCACGCCCACCTTGAAACGGAACAAGGCCAACGCGGCGGCCACGGTGATGGCGGCCGACAGGCCGTCGAAGCGCCCGCCGACACCCTGCGGCCAGAGCACGTGGTACGCGAAGAACAGGGCGAGGTTCAGGATCACCCCGACCACCGCCGCCGTGATCGCCGACAGCGGCGCCGTGAAGCCCAGCTTGCCGTGCGTGGCCTCGACCACCGGGCCGCCGGCCAGGATGAAGACGAACGACGGCAGGAAGGTGAAGAAGGTGACCACGGCGGCCGCCAGCGCACCGCCCAGGAACAGTGCCTCGGGCCCCAGCACCTGCTTCAGCCAGCCGCCGACGAAACCGACGAAGGCCACGACCATGATCAACGGCCCGGGCGTGGTCTCGCCCAGGGCCAGGCCGTCGATCATCTGCGGTCCGCTGAGCCACTGGTGCGTCTCGACCGCACCCTGGTACACGTAGGGCAGCACGGCGTAGGCGCCGCCGAAGGTGAGCAGCGCCGCCTTGGTGAAGAACCAGCCCATCTGCGTCAGCGTGCCGTGCAGGCCGGTCGTCGCGACCAGCACGGCACCTGCCAGCAGCCACACGCCGAGGCCGGCGGCCAGCACCTTGGCCAGGTGGCTGCGCGAGAAGCGTGCGTGCGCCGGCGTCGGGGTGTGGTCGTCGATCAGCGCCGGCCCGTGGCTGGCCCCGGCGCTGCCATGGCCGCCGCCGAGCGCGAACACCTGCGGCCAGCGCCGTGCGCCGACGTGCCCGATCAGGCCGGCCGCCAGCACGATCGCCGGGAACGGCGTGTCGAAGGCGAAGATCGCGACGAACGAAGCCGCCGCGATGCCCCACATCCAGCGGTTCTTCAGGGCCCGCGTGCCGATGCGGTGCGCGGCGTGCAGCACCAGCGCGGTCACGGCGGGCTTGAGGCCGTAGAAGATGCCGGCGACCAGCGGCACGTCGCCGAAGCGCAGGTAGACCCAGCTCAGCGCGATCAGGATGAACAGCGACGGCAGCACGAACAGCGCACCCGCCACGATGCCGCCCCAGGTGCGGTGCATCAGCCAGCCGATGTAGGTGGCCAGCTGCTGCGCCTCGGGGCCCGGCAGCAGCATGCAGTAGTTCAGCGCGTGCAGGAAGCGCTGCTCGCTGATCCAGCGCCGCCGCTCGACGAGCTCGGCGTGCATGATCGCGATCTGCCCGGCCGGGCCACCGAAGCTGATGAAGCCGAGCTTGAGCCAGAAGCGGAACGCCTCGGCGAAACCCACTGCAGCCGGGATGCCCGGTGCGGTGGCCGGCGGCTCGACAGGGGGCGTGGGCACAGTGCTCATGCGGATGGACCAGGTGCGGCGTACAGCGCGTCGAACACGGTCGCCGCGGCCTGCGCCAGTGGATCGTCGTCGGCGTGGACCGCGCGCAGGCCGGACAGCACCGCCTCCAGGCCGGCAGCCTCGGGCACCGGGATGCCGCCGATGTCGAGGAAGTGCACGGCACGCGCGATGTGCTGCAGCCGGGCATCGGCATCCAGGCCGAAGCTGGCGGCCAGCACCTCGAAGCTGACGCGCGAACCGACGTGCGTGAAGCGTGCGCCGTCGTAGTCGAAGCCCAGGGCGCCGCGCGGCGCGGGGGTCGAGCCGGCGGGATCGGCGAGCCAGACGAAGCGCGCGTCGGGATCGATGAAGCGGCGGATCAGCCAGGCGCAGGCCAGGCGGTCGACCCAGGGCCGTGCGCGCGTGGCCCAGCGCTTGCCCTGGAACTTGCGAAGGTCCAGGCGCGGGATGCCGTGCGGCGCCTGCGCCACGGGCTCGCCAGGCGAGAAGCGCGCCTCCAGGTCCTGGCGCAGGGCATCGAGCTCCACCCGGGCCTGCGCGGCAGCCGCACCCGGGTAGTAGTCGACGCGCTGCAGGACCTGCAGGGCATCGCCCACCGCGCGCAGGCGCCGCCGGGCCTCGGTCGCGTCCAGCGCCGGCAGTGCGGCGGCCAGCGCCTGCGCCTCCATGCGCCACTGGCCGTAGGCCTCGGCGCGGTCGAACAGCGCCAGCACCTCGGCGTGCTGCGCCGGGTCGCGCGTGGACACGTCGAGCACGCTGGCGTGGCCGCCGTGCGCACGCACCTCCGCCACCAGCGGATCGAACAGGGTCGCCTGCGCTTCGGGCAGGAGGTAGACACCGTCGCGCAGCGCACCGCAGCCCAGCGTCTTCAGCGCCCGCCAGATGCGCAGCCGGACGGCGCTGGGCTGCGTCGGCAACGTGAGGAAGAGAGCGGCCCACATGTCTGCATCATACGCTACAGACTTTGAAATATCCATTACAACGCATGCGGTGGTCGTGGCACCGCAGTGCATCGCTGCCCCGGGGGCGGCCTTCCCGGCAGGCGGCACACGGCTGGCTACACTCGGCGGCATGCCTCTGCAGGTGATCGCCTCCGTCCTCCGCGTCGACCCGTGCTGGTCCGGCCACGGCAGCGGCGGGACGCCCGGCGCGGCGGCGCCGGGCGGCTCGACGGACGCATCCCCGTGCCCGCGCTGACGGGCCGGCCGGCGCCGCCGTCTGCATGACTGCCACAGCCACGCCGGAAGCCGGCCGGCTGCCGTTGTCGGCGATGCTGCACGCCCTGGCGCAGGACGACAGCCGCGAACGCATCGCCGTGGGTGACCTGCTGGCCGCGCTGGGCGATCGCGCGCTGGCCGCCCTGCTGTTCGTCTTTGCGGTGCCCAACGTGCTGCCGGTGCCGCCGGGCACCTCGGCCGTGCTCGGCGCGCCGCTGGTCGTCCTGGCCGCGCAACTGGCCTTCGGACGGCGGCCCTGGCTGCCCGCGGTGATCGCGCGCCGCACGGTGGCGCGGGCCGACTTCGCGGCCCTGGTGCTGCGCGTCGGCCCCTGGCTGGCACGCGCCGAGGCGCTGCTGAAGCCCAGGGTCGCCTGGCTGGCACTGCCGCCCATGGAGCACCTCGTCGGCGTGGTGTGCCTGCTGCTGGCGGTGGTGCTGGTCCTGCCCGTGCCGCTGGGCAACATGCTGCCGGCGCTGGCGATCAGCCTGCTGGCGCTGGGCATCCTGGAACGGGATGGACTGTGGATCCTGGCCGGACTCGGCATCGCCGCCCTCGCGGCCACGGTCGTCTCGGGCGTGGTGTTCGCGATAGTGAAGGCGGCCATCTACGTCGCCACCCAGGTGCTGCCATGAACCGCCTGGCTCCGGCGGGCGCGGGGCGCGTGACCGGGTTCTTCGCGCGGCGCTGGCGCGGCGAGGTGCCGATGCGGACGGTCCTGTGGAGCGACATGCTCGCCAGGGGGACCGCCGTGAACATCCTGGCCACCTTCGTCGCGATGCTGGCGGCCAGCCAGGGCAGCCCGACCTGGGCGGCCGCGGCCATCCACTTTTCGCCGCTGCCCTACAACCTGTTCCTCTTCGCGGCAGTCGGCCGCGCGTCGCCGCGCAGCCGCGTCGCCACGGTGCTGGCGACGGTGTGGCTGTGTGCCATGACGATCGTGTAGGACGACACCGACGCCCCACGATGCCGGACCACGCGCCGGTCCCATGCCGGCGCCAGACCCGATGTTGACATTGTCAACATCCGCCGGCACCATGGTTGACACTGTCAACTCCAGCGCGAGGCCGGCCATGGATCGGATCGGGGAATCTCCGTCGCACGGGCGGCGCGGGCTGCTCCGGGCCGCCTTGGCACCGCCCCTGGCCGCCGGCCTGGCGCTGGCCGGCTGCGCGGCGTTCGACTACCGGGACGCCGATGCGCCGCGGGCGCTGGCGGTGCCGGCGCCGATCGAGCCGGCACCGCGTGTCGCGCTCGTGCTCGGCAGCGGCGGCCCGCGCGGCTATGCGCACATCGGCGTGCTGCGCGTGCTGGAGGACGCCGGCCTGGTCCCCGACCTGGTGGTGGGCAGCAGCGTCGGCGCGCTGATCGGCGCGTTCTGGGCCAGCGGGCTGTCGGCCACCGAGATCGACCGGCGCTCGTTCGAGGGCGGTCCGCTGACCGTCTTCGACCCGTCGGTCTTCGCCGACCGGGGCTGGATCCACGGCCGCAGGCTGCAGGATTATGTCGACGGCGGCGTCGGAGGACGCTCGATCGAGCAGCTGCCGCGCCGCCTGATCGTGGCGGCCACGCGGCGTGCCGACGGCTCGGCGCGGTACTTCGCCAGCGGCCGCACCGGCGTGGCGGTGCGCGCCTCCGGCGCCATGCCGGGGATCGTCTCCCCGGTGGGCATCGCCGGCGTGGAGTACGAGGACGGCGACACCTCGGTCCCGGTGCCCGTCTCGGCGGCCCGCATGGCCGGCGCACGCTTCGTGATCGCCGTGGACATCACCGCGCGCACGACGCCGCCGGGCGCGTCGCCGTCGCAGCGCGAGCGCGTCCTGCAGCGCCGCGCACGCATCGACCCCGAGGTGGCACGGGCCGACTTCCTGATCCATCCCGCGCTGGACGACCAGGCCGGTCCGTGGCGCAGCTACTTCATCGACGCCCGCCGCCGCGGCGAGGCCCATGCGCGCGAGCGGCTGCCGGCACTCCTCCAGGCGCTGGCGCGTGCCGACCTCGCGCCTGCCGGCGGCCGGCCGGTCGCCGCGTCGGGCTGAGCGCTGCGGCCCGCGCGGGCCCCGTCGGACGTCAGCCGCGCGGTCGACGCCGTGCTGCGGGCGCCGGCGCCCTGACCGCAGGCGCGCTGGCGGCGCCGCGCAGGGCCGCCTCGATCATCCGCATCACGTGCGCGGGCGCCTGCGCCGCGACCTTCGGGGCCACCGCCAGGCAGTCCATCACGCTGGCCTGCGTGATGCTGGCGAAGCCGTGCATCGTCGACCAGACGAACATCGCATGCAGGTCGACCTGGGCACGCGCCGTCGCCGAGTCGCCGCCGGACCGGCGCAGCACACCCCGCAGCACGTCGAAGGCATGCGCCGCTTCGCGGGCGAGCGCCGGGTGCGCCGCCGGCTCCGGCCAGGGCGTGCCGAACATCAGCCGGTATTCGAGCGGATGCGCGGCCGCGTACCCCAGGTAGCGCCGGCCGAGCGACCCGAGGTCGTCCATCGGCGCGTCGAAGCGCTCGCGGTCGTCCAGCGCGCGCGCAAAGCTCTCGAAGCAGCGCCGCATCACCTCGGCCAGCAGGTGATCGCGGCTGGGGTAGTGGCGGTACGGCGCCTGGTGCGACACCCCGAGCTTGCGGGCCACCTCGCGCAGGCTGAGCTGCTCGACGCCCAGTTCGGCGATGACCTCGCGCGCCGCCAGCACGCAGGCTTCCTTCAGATCGAGCGGTGCATCGCGCTGCGTTGTCGCCATCGGTGGGTCGGATTCAGGTACCGCCGAAACGGTAGCATGGCGCACGCCCGCGGCGGCGGCTGCACCGCACGGTGCTGCGCGGGCCTCCGGGCGTAAGGACGCCCGGCTTCGCGCGACTCTCACCCGGGCGGACAGGCTTTCTGGACGCGGGAGCGTGGAGATGTGGCACCGGATCGCTTGTTGGGCCGTGGGACTGCTGTGCTGGGCACCGCTGGCGCAGTCCCAGACCGTGCCGGAGGCGGCGGCCCTGGTCGGACGCACGACGCAAGGTTCGGTGGTCGACCTGGCCCAGCTGCGGGGCAAGGTGGTCCTGGTGTTCTTCTGGTCCACCGACTGCGCGGTGTGCCTGGACCTGCTGCCGGAACTGCGCCGCAACCTCTCGGGCTGGCGCACGCGGCCGTTCGAGATCGTCGCGGTCAACCAGGATCGCACACTGGCCGGGCTGCAGGCCTACGAGAAGGTGCTGGACCGTGTCGTCGCGCCCGATCCGCAGATGCGGATCGTCTGGCGACGCGACCCTGCGCACGGCGACACGTTCGGTGAGCACGCGGCACGGCAGGCGACGACGGTGGTCGTCGATCGCGCGGGGCAGGTGGTGAAGACGGTGCGGGGTCGGTGGCCCCCGGCGCTGTGGGACGAGATCGCCGAGCTGGTGCTCAACTGACACGCGGCGCTCCGCAGGCCGCCTCAGCCGGCGGTCAGGCGGCCGAACGCATCGAGCCGGCAATGGCGGATCCACTGGCGCAGCGCCGGGTCCCGGGCCCACGGGAACTGGTTGCCCGTGTTGACCGCCATCGTGCGCACGTAGTCGGCCGTGGTGCGCGGGAACGGCACCGGCCTGCACAGCAGGTTCTTGTGCGCCTCGTCGTCATGGTGTGCCTCGACATGGGCCGTGAGTGCGGCACTGAAGGAGACCAGCGGCGCGCGCAGCAGCTGCACGACGATCCTGCGGTCCTGGAACACCGGGGAAGGCGGCCTGAAGTGCACGGCCGACGCAGTCCAGTCGATGTACAGCGCGCCAGGCTCGACGGCCACGCGACCCTGCTCCAGCTGCATGCCGCCGGCATGGATCGCCGTGACCCGGCCCAGCCGCACGACATCGCGGATCAGGCGCAGCACCTCGACCTCGGCCTCCGACAGCGTCGCCAGGTGGAACATCGTCGGGGTGCGGCCGCGGTCGATGCGCAGCGGCGCGCCGCAGGCCTCGAGCCGCTGGTACAAGTCGTCGATCGAGCGGGCCTCGGCGAAGGCCTGCATCTGGTCGGCCTGGCCGCCGATCGCCGCCTGGAAGCACTCCGGACCGTTCTGCGTGCCCAGGCGGTTGACGACCCAGGCGCGTTCGGGGCGACCGGGCGCACCCCCTCGCCGACCGCGAAGGCCGGCGTGTGCGTGGACGGCACCGACGGGCTGAAGAACGTGGCATCGACGATCTTGCGGCGCACCCGGACCTGCGTGCGTTCTCCCGACGGCAGGGACTCGAACGCACTGAGGCCGTCGATCTCGCCCAGGTAGTTGCTCAGCGGGTGGTAGCGCACCCGGCCGCTGGCGAGCAGCCGGTGGTTCATGACCCGGTCGAAGTAGCCGCTGACCTCGGGCCCGCTCGCCAGCTCGGCCATGCCGCGGTTCAGCCCGACGGCGTCCTTGAGCCCGCTGCCCAGCTCCATCGACGCCACGCCGTAGAAGGACGAAGGCTGGTGCAGCGTGACGAATGCGTGGGCGTCGTTCCAGTGGCCGCCCGGCTTGCCATGGCGATCGACCAGCGTGATGTGCGCACCGGTCTCGCTGAGCAGGGTGTCGGCGAACGCCAGGCCGGTGGCACCGGCGCCGATGATGAGGTTGTCGGTGTCCGCTTGGCGCATGGCGTCCTCGAGCGCCTTCGACGGCTGCGAGGCAGTGTAGAGGCCGCATCCCGCGCGGTCGCGCACAGTCACCCCAGGGTCTGCGTCGCACCGGTCCGCCACCGGGGGCGGTTCATGACCGCCAGGGAAGCTCGAGCGCCTGCCCGTCCGGCAGTTGCGTGGCCACCGGCGTGGCGGCGAAGATGCCCAGGATCTCCAGAGGCACGGACCCGACGTTGAAGATCTGGTGCAGCCGGCCGCGCGGCAGCACCACGGTGGTGTCGGCACCGAAGCGCTGCACGCGCCCTTCGCTGTGGACCTCGCCCTCGCCCGCGATGCACAGCACCACCTCGTCGCAATCGTGGCCGTGCGGCGGCGTGGCTGCGCTCGGCGCCAGGGTCTGGCGCCACAGCGACAGCTGGCTGAGGCCGTCGGCGCGGCCGGCCCAGGTGGCGTGCTCCACGCCGGGAATGGGCGTGGCCTGGGGACGTTGTTGTTCGATGACGTGCATGCGGTGCTCCGTTGAGGTGGCAGACGGACCGCCCGCTGCCTGGACGGCAGTGTCGCCACGCAGGATTGCATCGAGAAGACTGCACAGTGCCGTAACATTGCCGACACTCTGTCGTTAATGGAAATCGACCCGTGCAAGGCCTGCAGCAACTGATCGCCTTTGCCGAGACCGCCAAGCACGGCGGCTTCGCCGCTGCCGCACGCGAACAAGGGGTGGCCCCGTCCACGCTGGCCAAGGCGGTGGCGCGGCTGGAGGCCTCGCTCGGTGTCAAGCTGTTCCACCGCACCACGCGGCTGGTCACGCTCACGCCCGACGGCGAGCGCCTGTTCCAGCGTTGCCAGCGTGTGCTGGCCGAGGTGGACGACCTGCGGGCCGAGGCCGCCGGCACCCGCGCCGAGCCCAGCGGCACCCTGCGCATCGACATGCCGGTGTACTACGGGCGCTGCTTCGTGATGCCGCTGCTGCAGCGCCTGGCGATGCGCCACCCCGAGCTGCGCCTGGACCTGCGCCTGACTGACGCCCGCGTGGACCTGGTGCGCGACGGAGTGGACCTGGCCGTGCGCATCGGCCCCCTGCAGGACTCCACGCTGGTGGCCAGGCGCGTGGACCAGCAGGCCCTGGTGCTGGTGGCCAGCCCCGCCTACCTGAAGGCACACCCCGCGCCGCGGCGCCTGGAAGACCTGGCCGCGCACCGGGCCGTGGTCTTCCGCCTGCCGTCCAGCGGGCGGGACCGTCCCTGGCAGTTCCGGCAGCGCGGCACGCCGGTGGAGATGACGCCCAGGGCGCACGTGCGCATCAGCGAGACCGAGGGCCTCGTGCAGGCCGCCAAGCTGGGGCTGGGCATCTGCCAGTTGCCCGACATGCTGGTCGAGGACGACCTGGCGCGCGGCGCGCTGGTGGAACTGCTGCCCACCGTCCGGCCCGAGAGCATGCCCATCCACCTCGTCTACCCCTCCAGCCGCTTGGTGCCCTCGCGCGTGCGCGCGGCGATCGAGGTGCTGGACGCGCTGCGCAACCGCCGCACGGGCGGCCGCTAGCGCCGGCGCTGGCACCAACTGGCGCACCACCTGGCGCACCACCCGGCGCACCATCCGGCGCACCGACCGGCGCGCCGCGGGCTGCTCGCTCCCGCGCAGCGCCCTCCCCGGGCCGGCGCCGGACCCGGTTGGGTTCCGTACCGCACAGACGGTCCCCGGGCCCGGGACCACGATGCGACGGCAGCGGGAGGCGTCCTCCCGCGGCGCTCGCAGCCGGGGACCTTCGCCATGGACAGCCTTCGCCCGATCGGGCTTCTCACGTTCCGGCGGCAGGCGCGCCTGGCAGCCTGGGCGCTGCTCGCCGCTGCGCTGCTGGGCTGCGGGGAGACCGCCACCTTGTCGGTGGCACAGGGCAGCGGGCCGCGCCCTGCACTGCCGGCACCGGCCTCGCCGCTGCTGCCCACGGTGCACATCGCGCCGGCCGTCGGCTGGCCCGCCGGCTCGATGCCGCGTGCGGCCGCCGGCCTGCAGGTCGGGGCCTTCGCCAGGGGACTCGACCACCCGCGCTGGCTGCTGGTGCTGCCGAACGGCGACGTGCTGGTGGCGGAGACCAACGCACCGGCCCGGCCCGGCGCCGGCGGGGGGATCAAGGACCTCGTGATGGGTCTGGTGATGCGGCGCGCCGGCGCCGGCACGCCCAGCGCCGACCGCATCAGCCTGCTGCGCGACGCCGACGGCGACGGCGTCGCCGAGACGCGCTCGGTGCTGCTCTCGGGCCTGCACTCGCCCTTCGGCATGGCGCTGGTCGGCGCGCGCCTGTTCGTCGCCACGGCAGACGCCGTGCTCGCGTTTCCCTACCAGCCCGGCGACAGCGTCATCACCGCGCCTGGCACCCGGCTGCTCGACCTGCCCGGTGGCCCGATCAACCACCACTGGACGAAGAACCTGCTCGCCAGCCCGGACGGCAAGCACCTGTACGTCAGCATCGGCTCCAACAGCAACATCGGCGAACGCGGCATGGCCGCGGAACAGGACCGCGCCAGCATCTGGCAGGTGCCGCTCGATGGCGGCCCCCACCGCGTCTTTGCGACGGGGCTGCGCAACCCGGTGGGCATGGCGTGGGACGAAGCCGGCCAGACGCTGTGGACCGTGGTGAACGAGCGCGATGAGCTGGGCAGCGACCTCGTCCCCGACTACCTGACGTCGGTCCAGGACAGCGGCTTCTATGGCTGGCCCTACAGCTACTACGGCCGGAACCTGGATCCGCGCGTGCCGCAGTCGAAGCCCGCGCTGGTGGCCACCGCGCTGGTGCCCGACTACGCGCTCGGCCCGCACACCGCCCCGCTCGGGCTGGCGCGCTCCGAAGGAGGCCGGTGGCCCGCGGCGTTCGCCGACGGCATGTTCATCGGCCAGCACGGCTCTTGGAACCGCCGGCCCCGCAGCGGATACCGGGTCGTCTTCGTGCCCTTCCGCCACAACAGGCCGACCGGCGCACCGGTGGAGGAAGTGCTGGGCGGCTTCCTGACGGACGCCGGCGAGGCCATGGGTCGACCCGTGGGCGTGGCCGTCGACAGCCGCGGCGCGCTGCTGGTCGCCGACGACGTCGGCAACGTGGTCTGGCGCGTCGCCGCCGCCCCCTGAGGACGCCATGCACCACGACCCTGCCGCTGCGCACCACCGGCGCGCCGCCATGCGGCCACCGGCCGACCGGGCGCGGCACCGATGAAGCGCTGGCCCGGGCGGATCCTGTGGGGCGGCGGCATCGTCGGCCTGGCCTTGATCGCCGGCGTGCTGGCGTCCAACCTGCTGGGCGGCGAAACGAAGATCGAGCGCCGCATCGAGCGGCTGTACGCGCTGGACGATCCCCGCTTCGTGCACGAGCTGGGTGTCCTGCTCGGGCCGCCGTTCCTGGGCGGAGCGCGCGTGCAGGCGCTGCTGAACGGCGACCAGATCTTCCCGCCGATGCTGGCGGCCATCCGGTCCGCCCGGGTGTCGATCAACTTCGAGACCTACATCTACTGGGCCGGTGACATCGGCGAGGCGTTCGCGGCTGCGCTCGCCGAGCGCGCACGACAGGGCGTGAAGGTGCAGGTGCTGCTCGACTGGGTGGGCAGCGCCAAGATGGATCCCCGCCTGATCTCCACGCTGTCGGACGCGGGAGTCCAGGTCCGCCAGTTCCATCCGCCGCACTGGTCCCACCTGGGCCGGCTGAACAACCGCACCCACCGCAAGCTGCTGGTCGTCGACGGCCGGGTCGGCTTCACCGGGGGGGTCGGCGTGGCACCGCAATGGACCGGCCACGCGCAGGACCCCGCGCACTGGCGCGACACGCACTTCCAGGTCGAAGGGCCCGTGGTGGCGCAGATGCAGTCGGTGTTCATCGACAACTGGATCAAGGTCACCGGGCAGGTGCTGCACGGTCCCGACTACTTTCCGGTGCTGGCCCCGGCCGGGCCGGTGATGGCCCAGATGTTCAGCAGTTCGCCGAGCGGCGGCAGCGAGAGCATGCAGCTGATGTACCTGCTGGCCGTGACCGCGGCGTCCCGGTCCATCGACCTTTCCGCTTCGTACTTCGTGCCCGACGCGCTGACGCTGCGCGCCCTGCTCGCGGCGATGCGGCGGGGCGTCCGCCTGCGCATCGTGGTGCCGGGCGCGCACATCGACAGCGAGACCGTGCGCCAGGCCTCGCGGGCCACCTGGGGCCCGCTGCTGGCGGCGGGCGCCGTGATCGCGGAGTACGGCCCGACGATGTACCACTGCAAGGTGCTGATCGTCGACGGCAGGCTGGTCTCGGTGGGCTCCACGAACTTCGACAACCGGTCGTTCCGGCTCAACGACGAGGCGACGCTGAACGTCGTCGACACCGCCTTCGCGCAGCGGCAGACCGCCACCTTCGAGGCCGACCTGGCGCGCGCGCACCGGGTCACGCATGCGCAGTGGCTCGCGCGGCCGCTGCGCGAGCGGGTCGGGGAACGGCTGGCCTCCTGGCTGGGACCGCAGCTCTGAACCGCTGGCCGGCCGCCGGTTCGGTTCCGCACAGACTGCAGCGGCCCCCGCAGCCAGGATCGCCACTTCCGCACCGGACCCGATGTCCGGCGCCTGCCCGACGCCTTGGATCAGGCGCAGTGGCGCGCGCTGACCACCCCGCCTGCACCGGGGCGCGGCGTCGGGCGGCAGGCGCCAGGCCCCACGGCAGGTGGTCCGCAGGCCCGAGGGCCACCGAAGGAGCAGCCCGATGGCGCAGCGCGCACCGAGTCCGGACCCCGCCATCCCTGCCGACCCCGGCCCGCTGGGTCCCAACCTGCGCGCCCTGGGGTCGCTGCTGCGCGCCGCCGCGGTGGCCTGGGTGAACGACCGCGCGCCCAGCATGGGGGCGGCGCTGGCCTACTACACGCTGTTCTCGCTGGCGCCGCTGCTGCTGATCGCCATCTCGGTGGCCGGCGCGGTGTTCGGCATCGACGCCGCACGCGGCGAGATCCTGGAGCAGATGCGCCTGCTGCTGGGGACCGACGGTGCCGTGGCCATCGCGGCGCTGCTGGACAACGTGCGCCGCAGCGGCCAATCGACGCTGGGCACGGTGGTGGGCGTGGTGCTTCTCGTGGTCGGCGCGACCACGGTGTTCGCCGAACTGCAGGACGCGCTGGACCACATCTGGCGCGTCGACACGCCGCGGCGCGGCGGCGGCCTGTGGCAGCTGCTGCGCGCGCGGCTGCTGTCGTTCGGCCTCGTGCTCGGCGTCGGCTTCCTGCTGATGGTGTCGCTGGCGGCCAGCGCCGCACTGGCCGCCTGGGGGCGCTGGTGGGCGCCGGCCTTCGGCGGCAGCCTGGTGCTGCTGGATGCCGCCAACCACGTGCTCGGCTTCGTGCTGACGACCCTGCTGTTCGCCGCAATCTACAAGGGCATGCCGCGCGCGCGCATCGGCTGGGCCGACGTGATGCTGGGCAGCCTGATCACGGCCGTGCTCTTCACGCTGGGCAAGTCACTGATCGCGTGGCTGCTCACCCGCAGCGGCCTGACCGCCGGCTTCGGCGCCGCCAGCGCCATCGTCGGCCTGCTGGTGTGGGTGTATGCCTCGGCCCAGGTGTTCCTGTACGGCGCCGAGGTGACCTGGATGTTCGCCCAGCGTCACGGCTCGCGCCGGGTCGTCGCCCCGGTCCCGGAGGCAGCTCCCCCAGCCGCGCCCGCCACGTCGGCCAAGTCGGCCACGTAGGCCGCCAGCGCGGCAAGCACCTGGCGCACGGCCGTGGCCGCGGCGGTCACGCCCCCGGCGGCGTCGTCGCTGGCGGCGGGCACGCGGGCGTCGAAGCCGCGCGTGCCCAGCACCTGGCGCGTGGTGGTGTCGATCAGCACCGCGCGCAGCGCCAGATGCAGCGTGCTGGGCGTGCGCGTGTGCTCGTGCTGCAGCAGCAGCAGTTCGGTGTCCAGGCGCAATGCGGCGCCCGCGGCGGACGGCGCCTGCAGCACCGCCGCGAAGGCGCCGGTGTTCTGCAGCGCACGCACCAGCAGCGGCGCCAGCAGCCGCGCCGGCGTGTCCACCCACTCGGCGCGGGCGTAGGCCTGCAGCGCCTGCGGCTGGCGCAGGTAGACCATGCGCCGGCTGTCGTGCCCGGGCGCCGCCGTGGGCGACGCCACCAGCAGGACGGCGGCGCCCGGGCGCCGCGCGGCGTGGGCGGCCGCAGCGCCGCCGCCGTCCGCCGGTTCGCCCAGCGTGTAGCGCAGCGGCGCCACCGCGGGCCGGGGCAGCAGGCTGCCGGTGCAGCCCGCGCCCAGCAACGCGGCGCCCAGCAGCACGCCGCGCCTGCCGGGCGGGAAGACCGATCGGTTCATGGCGGCGTGCCCTCTCCTGGCCCGGGGGGTGGTGCCGGCGCGCCCAGCAGCAGGCTGCTGGGGTTCCGGGCGGTCTGCTCGCTCAGGCGCCGCAGCGACGCCGACAGCGTCGCCAGCTCGGCCATGAGCCGCGCCAGCTCGGGCAGCGTCTCGCCGTTCAGCTGCTGCACGCTGGCACGGGCCGCCTCGGCCGCGGCGCCTCCGCTGGCGCTGGCCTTGCGTGCCACGTCGGCCATCGCCTCCACGGCCTGGGCGCTGTCGCCGATGCGGTCCAGCGTCGGGCCCAGTTGCTCGGCGGCGGCAGCGGCCCGCCGTGCGGTGCGTGCGGCATCGGCCACACCCGCGCCCAGCGCCGCCTTCTGGGCCGACAGCGCCTGGGCGAGCGCCGCGACGTCGGCCAGCGTCGACTTCAGCGCACGCTGGTTGTCGGCGTCGAACACCGCGTTGAGGTTGTTGGAGACACGGTCGACGTTGGCCAGCACGTTGCTCAGCACGTTCTCCAGCCGCGCGCCCAGCGACAGCTTGAACGGGATCGTGGGCGCGGCCCCGTCGGGGCCGGGCCGCAGCGGCGGCGCGCTGGCGCTGCCGCCGCTGAGCTCCACGTAGGCGATGCCCGTCAGGCCCTGGGTCTTCAGCACCGCCTCGCTGTCCTGCTGGATCGGCGTGCCGCGTGCGATCAGGAACCGCAGCCGCACCTGCTGCGGGTTGCCGGGGTCGATGCCGATGGCGCTGACCTTGCCGACGTCGACGCCCAGGTACTTCACCGGCGCGTCGACGTTCAGCCCGGCCACCGATTCCCGGATCACTGCCTGGTAGCCGTCCATCGCCGGCTGCCCGCCCAGCCCGGCGGCCAGCCACAGCACGCCGGCCACCAGCGCCGCGCCGAGCCCCAGCACGAAGGCGCCGACCAGGGTGGTGTTGGTCTTGTCGTCCATGCTCAGGCGCTGCCGGTCGGGACACCGGGCCGCGGCGCGAAGTAGGCCGCCACGGTGGGGTGCGGGTGGCCGGACAGCTCGGCCATCGTGCCCAGCGCCAGCACGCGGCCCTCGCCGAGCACGGCCACGCGGTGGCACACGCGCCACAGCAGGTCGAGGTCGTGGCTGACGATCAGCACCGTGGCGCCGCTGGCCGCCTGCGTGGCCTGGATCAGCGTGTCGACGCCGGCGGCGCTGGCCGGGTCCAGGCCCGAGGTGGGTTCGTCCAGGAACAGCAACTCGGGGTCGAGCGCGATCGCGCGCGCCAGCGCCGCGCGCTTGAGCATGCCGCCGCTCAGTGCGCCGGGCAGCTTCAGGCCGGCATCGGGCGGCAGGCCGGTCTGGGCGAGCTTCCACTCGGCGATCTCGTCGACCAGCGCGTCGTCCAGCCCGCTGTGCTCCCGCAGCGGCAGGCCCACGTTCTGGCGCACCGTGAGCGAGCTGAAGAGGCCACCGCGCTGGAACATCACGCCCCAGCGCTGGCGCAACGCCAGCAGCGCGTCGGGGTCGAGCGCCTGCACGTCGTGCCCGAACAGGCGCACGCTGCCGGCGCTGGGCCGCTGCAGCAGGATCATCACGCGCAGCAGCACCGACTTGCCGGCGCCGCTGCCGCCGGCCAGGCCCAGGATCTCGCCCCGCCGCACGGTCAGGTCCAGGTTCTCGTGCACGCTGCGCGTGCCGAAGCGGGTGGCGATGCCCCGCAGCTCGACCACGGCGTCGGGCACAGCGGCGCGTGCGTGGCAGGCGGGGCGGGCGGTCGCGGTGTCCACGTCACAGGTCCAGCAGGTTGAAGGCCACCGAGAACAGCGCGTCGGCCGCGATGACGAGGAAGATGGCCTGCACCACGGCCGCGGTGGTCTGCCGGCCCACGCTGTCGGCGCCGCCGGCCGTGCGCAGCCCCTGGAAGCAGCCCACCAGCACGATGATCTGCGCGAACACCAGCGCCTTGCCCACGCCCAGCAGCAGCGCCGAGCCCTGCATCACGCGGCCGAAGCGGTCGGTGAACTCGGCGAAGCCGATGCCCAGCTGCGAGCGCGCCATCACCATGCCGCCGAGCACGCCCGCGATGTCGGCGAACACCGTCAGCAGCGGCAGTGCCAGCGCCATCGCCATCAGCTTGGGCCACACCAGGCGCTGCAGCGGGTGGATGCCCAGTGTCTGCAGCGCGTCGATCTCCTCACCCACCACCATGGTGCCCAGCTGCGCGGCGAACGCCGAGCCCGAGCGCCCGGCGATGATGATGGCGCTGATGAGCGGGGCGAACTCGCGCAGCATCGCGTAGCCCACCAGCTCGACGACGAAGATGTTGGCGCCGTAGTGCCGCAGCTGGTCGGCGCCCTGGTAGGCCACGACCACGCCCAGCAGGAAGGCGGTGACGCCCACGATCGGCAAGGCGTCGAAGCCGCCGAGCTCGATCTCGCGCAGCAGCACGCGCCAGCGCCAGCCGCGCGGCCGGCGCAGCAGGCCCGCGCCCGCCACCGCCACGTCGCCGACGAACGCCACGAAGGCCAGCACCTGCGCGACCGCGGCCAGCGTGCTGCGACCGGTGCGGTCCAGCAGGCCGTGGCGCGGCGCCTGCAGCAGCGGCGGACGCGGGGCGGCACGCAGCGCATCCGTCAGGCGCCGGGCGCGGTCGTCGCGGCCGGGCGCGCCGGCGGCGGCGTGGGGGGGCGGGGGCGCGGTCGTGGACATCCGTGACGGTGCAATGCAGCAGCCGATGCTGGGCGGGCCGGCGCCGCGTGTCTGTCCGTTGCCGCACCATCGCAGACGGACGCGGCTGTGCGCAGGCGCACCGACGCCGGGGCCGCCCGGCGACTACAACCCGGTGCATGCCGATGCGCGCCTTGGCTCTGAAGCGGACGGCCCGCGTGCTGGCCGGCCTGACCGTCATGCTGCTGCTGCCGGCGCTGCTGCTGGCCGTGCTCGGCTGGAACTGGGCACGTGGCCCGTTGCAGGACCTGGTGCTGCGGAAGACGGGCCGCCTTCTGCAGATCGACGGCGACCTGCGCCTGGCCGCGGCCTGGCCGCTGCCCCGGGTGCGGGCGGAGCGTGTGCGCCTGGCCAACCCGGCCTGGGCCAGCGCGCCGCAGCTGCTGCAGGCCGACGCACTGGAAGCCAGCATCGACCTGCGCGAGCTGCTGCGCGGCCGCCTCGCCCTGCCCGAGGTGACGCTGCTGCGCCCCCGGCTGTTCCTGGAACAGGGCGTGGGCGCGGACGGCCAGCCACGCAGGACCTGGCTCTTCGATCCGGCGCAGAGCGACGACACCGCCCGCGTCGACGTCGGCGTGGTGCGGCTGGACCGTGCCGAGGTGCAGTTTCTCGACCCGGTGCAGCGCACGGCGCTGCAGGTCGCGCTGTCCACCGTCGACCCGGGGGCGGCGCCCGCGCGGCCGCTGGTCTTCCAGGCGCACGGGCGCTTTCGCGGCCTGGATCTGCAGGTCGCCGGCAGCGGCGGCGGCGTGCTGGCCTGGCGCGACGGCACCCGGCCCTACCCGCTGCAGGTCGCCGGCAGCATCGGCGCCACGCAGCTGCAGGCCGAGGGCACGGTGACCAGCCTGCTGCGCTGGAGCGCCGCGGACCTGCAGCTGGACCTGCGCGGGCCCGACCTGGCGCTGTTGTACCCGCTGGTCGGAGTGGCGCTGCCGCCGACTCCGGCCTACCGCGTGCAGGGCCGGCTGCAGCGGGTGGGTGCCAACTGGTTGCTCGCGCCCTTCCGGGGACAGGTGGGCCACAGCGACGTCGCCGGCGCACTGCAGGTCGCCACGGACGGGCCGCGCCCGCTGCTGACGGGCGCGCTGACCTCGCGGCGCCTGGACCTCGCCGACCTGGGCCCCGCCGTGGGTGCCACGCCCACGCCTGCGGCCGCGCCTGCGTCGGCCCGTCCGGTGCTGCCCGAGCTGCCCTTCGACACCGCGCGCTGGGGCAGCCTCGACGCCGACGTGACACTCGCCGCAGCCACTCTGCTGCGCCCGGCTGCGCTGCCGCTGGACCGGTTGCAGCTGCGCCTGCGCCTGCAGGACCGCCGCCTGACGCTGGACCCGCTGGACTTCTCGCTCGCCGGCGGCCAGCTGCGCGCGCAGGTGGTGCTGGACGGCCGCAGCCAGCCGCTGCGCGGGCAGCTGGGGCTGCAGCTGCGCGACGTGCAGCTGGCGCGCCTGCTGCCCGCCGTGGACCTGCAGCGCGCCAGCATCGGCCGCCTGCAGGGCGACGCCGCGCTCAGCGGCGAGGGCGCGTCGGTGGGCCGGCTGCTGGCCAGCGCCGATGGTCGCGTGCGCCTCGTCGCGCAGGACGGCGCGATCAGCCGCCTGCTGATGGAGCAGATCGGGCTGCACCTGCTGGAGATCCTGCGCCTGAACCTGAGCGGCGACGAGACGGTGGCACTGCACTGCGTGGTGGCCGACTTCGACGTCGCCCGCGGCACGATGCGCCCGCGGGTGCTGGTGCTCGACACCGCCGTCAGCACGGTGCTGGGCGCAGGCAGCATCAGCCTGGCCGACGAGACGCTGGACCTGCGCTTCGTGCCGCGCACCAAGGTCACCAGCCTGGTGGCGCTGCGCAGCCCGGTGTTCCTGCGCGGCCCGTTCCGCCAGCCCGAGGTGCGCCTGGACAGCGGCCAGATGGTGGCGCGCGGCCTGGGCGCGCTGGCACTGGGCCTGGTGAACCCGCTGCTCGCCCTGCTGCCGCTGTTCGACGGCGGCCCGGGCGCCGACAGCCCCTGCGCACAGCTGGTGCAGGACGCACGGGCGCCGCTGGAGACCGCCGCGACCGTGCAGCGGCGGCCGCCGGCAGACGCGGCGGCCTCGGCGCCCAGGTGAGCCGCAGGCACGGCGGGCCGCCGGCGCGCACAGCCCGACGGGCACGCCGCGCGGTCAGGTGCCGCGGCCGCCGCCCGGGCTGCGCTCGGGCGCCAGCAGGTCATGCCGCTCGCGCGGCACGAAGGCCTGCCGGTCCGGATCGTGGTCCCAGCGTTCCACCACCGCACGTTCGGCGGCGGCGGCCTCGATGCGGATCACGTTCACCGAGTTGCCGGCGCCCGCGCGCACGCGGCTGCTGACGGCCGTGCCGGCCTGCACCGCCCAGCCGCCGCCGGCCAGCGGCAGCACGAAAGGCAGGTGGATGTGGCCGCCGATGATCAGGTCCACGCCCGCCGCCCCCCAGGCCTGCAGCGCCGCGGCGTGCCCGTGCAGGCGGTTCTTGCCGTCCTCGGGCCGCGTCACCGCCAGCGGCTGGTGCACCACCACCAGACGCCGCTGTCCGGGCCGCGCCCGGGCCAGGCGCTGCGCGACCCGCCCGACCTGCGCGGCCGAGACCTCGCCGTCCTCGTGCCGCCACCAGCGCGTGGTGTTCACGGCCAGCAGCAGCAGGTCGTCGGTCTCCAGGCTCGGCTCGAGGTCGGTGCCGAAGGCGGCGCTGTAGCGCGCATACGGCCGCAGCAGGCGCAGCGGCAGCTGCCACAGCGGGATGTCGTGGTTGCCCGGCACCGCCACGCAGCGCGGCACCTGCAGCCGCTGCACGAAGGCCTGCGCCGCGGCGAACTGCGCCCGCGTCGCGCGCTGGGTGATGTCGCCCGACAGCAGCAGCACCTGCGGCCGCAGCGCCAGCGCCAGCCGCACCAGCGCGTCGACGACGGCCGGGCGCTCGGTGCCGAAATGCGGGTCCGAGACCTGCAGCAGCAGCGTCATCCGGCCTCCGCGGCCGTGTCCTGCCGCGCCGGCGGCCGCAGCAGGTCCAGCGCCTGCGGCGCGACGCGGAAGTGCAGCGGCAGCCGCATCCAGCCCACCTCGCCGTCGGTGGCCACCTTGATGCGCATGGCACCCAGCGTGCCCAGGCGGCGGCTCGGGCGCACCGTGAGCTGGCGCGTGGCGATGTGGATCAGCTCGTCGGCGCCGCCCAGGCGACCGAAGGCACCGCGCCACAACAGGCCGAGCATCTGCAGCAGCCCCACCGGGCGCAGCGCGATCGCGGCCAGGTGCCCGTCCTCGACGGCCACGGCCTCGGGCAGCCCCAGCTGCTGCAGCTGCAGTGCGTTGTTGCCCACGAACAGCGTCGGCGTGCGCAGCTCGCGTTCCTGACCCTGGCTGTGCACGCGCAGGCGCAGGCTGCGGTGGCCGCGCAGCAACGTGGCCAGGCCGGCGCCGAAGGCCACCAGGCGGCTGCGGCCGAACTGGCGCTTCCAGTCCTCGCGTTCCTCCAGCAGCTGCGGGTACAGGCCCAGGCTGGCGTTGACCAGGAACACGCGGTCGCCGACCAGCCCCACCTGCGCCGGCTGCGTGTGGCCGGCCAGCAGCACCTGCAGTGCATCGGCGGTCTCGGCCGGGATGCCGTGCGTGCGGCTGAAGTAGTTGAAGGTGCCCTGCGGCAGCACGCCGAAGGCGCAGCCACTGCCCAGCGCGGCCTGGGCCACGGTGTTGATCGTGCCGTCGCCGCCGGCGGCGACCACCACGCCACCGCACTGCCGCGCCTGCGCGACCGCCTGGCGCGCGATGCTGCCCAGCTGCCGCGGGTCCTGCACTTCCACCAGGTGCAGCGTGCGTTGCGCCGCGGCGCAGCCGGTGCGCAGCGTCGCGCGCACCTCGTCGGCCCGGCCGTGGCCGGCGCCGACGTTGAACACCACCACCAGCGGCGGCCCCGACGGCGGCGCCCCGGAGGCGGGCAGGTCGGTCGGGTTCATGCAGGGCACGCGCAAGCCATCGGCCGATGATGCGCCACGCCGGGCCGCCGCGGTACATGGGCCTGCCCGGCGGGGGGCTGCAGCGGCCGGCCCGGTTCCAGGACCGCCGCGGGCGCAGCGTGGGCCAGCGCACAGATCCGCCGCCGGCGCGGTCCGCACACTGGCACCTGAGCCCGCCACGCACCGCCCGCATCCCCCTGCCCTGCCCCGATGACCAGGATCCGCGCCGGACAAACCCCAGGCCCGCCGTCGCGGACCGAGCCGCGCACGCGCTTGCAGGTGCGCATGCACGACCCCGCATGTGCAGGCGAGCACGCGGCCAGGCGCAGGCTCGAGCCCGGCAGGCAGCCGCGGTGGCCGCGCCCCGGTGCGTGCGCCATCGGCCCGCACACGCGGTCGCGGCCGGCAAGCCCGAGAACCCGATGACGCCGCCGCCCGGGTTCCGCACCGAGACCGACAGCTTCGGTCCCATCGACGTGCCGGTCGACGCGCTGTGGGGCGCGCAGACCGCGCGCAGCCTGCACCACTTCGCCATCGGCGAGCAGCGCATGCCGCTGGACATCGTGCACGCGCTGGCGCAGGTCAAGCGGGCCGCGGCCGAGGTGCACGCCGAGCTCGGCCTGCTGGAGCCGGCCCGCGCCGCGGCGGTGGCCGATGCCGCCGCGCGCGTCGCCGCCGGTGCGCTGGATGCGCAGTTTCCGCTGTCGCTGTGGCAGACCGGCTCGGGCACGCAGAGCCACATGAACGTCAACGAGGTGATCGCCCATCTGGCCACCGCGGCGCTTGCCGGCACACAGCCGGACGCACGCCGCGTGCACCCGAACGACGAGGTGAACCTGGGCCAGTCGTCGAACGACGTGTTCCCGACCGCGATGCACATCGCCGCGGTGCTGCGCACGCGCCCGCTGCTGGCGCAGCTGGCCGCGCTGCGCGCGGCGCTGCGCGGCCAGGCAGCGGCGACTCGCGGCGTGCTCAAGGTCGGCCGCACCCACCTGCAGGACGCAGCGCCGGTCACCTTCGGCCAGGAGTTCGGTGCCCACGAGGCGCAGCTGGCGCTGGCCGAGGCCGCGATCCGCCGCGCGCTGCCCGACGTGCACGGGCTGGCCATCGGCGGCACCGCGGTGGGCACGGGGCTCAACACGCATCCCGCGTTCGGCACCCGCGTCGCGGCGGTGCTGGCGCAGCGGCTCGGCGCCCCGTTCGTGGTCGCCGACAACCTGTTCGCGGCGATGGCCGGCCACGAGGCACTGGTGGGCCTGCACGCGGCGCTGAGGACGCTGGCGGTGGCGCTGCACAAGATCGGCAGCGACATCCGGCTGATGGGCAGCGGGCCGCGCGCCGGACTGGGCGAGCTTCGCCTGCCGGCCAACGAGCCCGGCAGCTCGATGATGCCGGGCAAGGTCAACCCGACGCAGGTGGAGGCGCTGACGATGGTCTGCGCGCAGGTGATGGGGCACGACGTCGCCATCGGCATCGCCGCCGCGCAGGGGCAGTTCGAGCTCAACGTCTGCAAGCCGCTGATCGCCTTCGACCTGCTCGACAGCCTGCGCCTGCTGTCGGACGCGATGGCGAGCTTCCGCGCCCACTGCATCGAGGGCCTGGAGGTCGATGCCGACCGGGCCGGGGCGCTGCTGGCGCGCTCGCTGCTGGGGGTGACGGCGCTGGTGCCGCACATCGGCTACGACCGCGCCGCGCTGATCGCCCACCACGCCCATGCCCGCGGCCTGGACCTGCGCCAGGCGGCGCTGGACATCGGTGGCGTCGCCGCCGCCGACTACGACGCCTGGGTCGACCTCGCACGCATGGCCGAGCCCGGAGCCGCCCGCGCCGGTGACGGCGGCGGCAATGCCGCTGCGCTCACGAGATCAGGTCCTCCACCGTGAGCGTGCGGTAGTGCACCGCCAGCGTGGCGCCGCAGGCGCTGGCGATCTCGGCGGCCGCCGCGGCGGGCCGGCTGTCCTCGACGCGCACCAGCAGCCAGCGGTAGCCCGCGGCGGTCAGCTGCTGGTAGCGCCGCAGCAGCGTGATCTCGTGGCCGAAGCCCGCCAGCGGGCCGGCGTTGTCGACCAGTGCCCGCAGTTCGGCCGCACTGTCCGACGGCACGAAAGGCTGCACCGCCGCCCGCGGCCAGCCCGCCGCCTGCAACGCGACCGCCAGGGCGTCGGCCTCCGACTGCGTGGGCAGGCCCACCATCACGTGGCCGACCGGCTTGAAGACGCCGAACGAGGTCGGCAACGTGTCGGGGTCTTGCGCGGGGCTGGTGGTGGTCATGGCGGCTGCGGTGCGGAGGCCCCATCGTCGCGGGCGCGGCGGCGCGTGGTCTGTACGCTGGCGCACGGGCAGCGGCCCGCCGCCGGCGCGCCCGCCGCGCGTGCGCGGCGGGGCGTCAGAGCGCCGGTGCGGGCGGAAAGTCCACCGGCACCTGCGTCGTGCCGTGCAGGTAGTTCGTGACCGTCTTGTCGCCGATGACGACGATGGCGTCGACGAGCTGCGCCTGTGTCCAGCCCGCGGCCAGGAACGCGTCGACCAGCGCCGGGTCGGCATGGCCGCGTGCGACCGCGATGTGCTTCACGAGCACGGCGAGCGCGTGGAGCTTCGCGTCCCAGGACGCGCCGCCGCGGCGGATCTCGAGGATCTGCGGCGGCGTGAAGCCGACCATGCCGCCGATGGCGGTGTGCGCGGCCAGGCAGTACGCGCAGTCGTTCACCTGGCTGACGACGAGATTGACGACCTCGCGCGCCTGGGCGCCGAGGCTGCTGCGGGCGTTCTGGAAGGCCAGGTAGCTGCCGAGCGCATGTTCGCTGAGCGCGAGCGTCGCGTACAGGTTGGGCACCCTGCCCAGGGACTTCTGCAGCATGTCGAAGTGGGCCTGGTTCGCGGGGCTGACCTGGTCGCGGGTGGGGACGGTGAAGGTGGGCATGGAGGTGTCCTCGGGTCGGGTTGATGCGGTGGAGCGCACTTTGATTGCTTCCCACCATGTCCACTAGACACGGCGCAGGCCTAACATTCAGTCCCGTGAGGAACAGGAAGGAGCCCCGATGGACCGCCTGCAGACCATGCAGACCTTCGTGCGGGTGGTGGAAGCCGGCAGCTTCTCGGCGGTGGCCAGGGAGGCCGGCGCCACGCAGAGCGCGATCAGCAAGCAGGTTGCCGCACTCGAGCGCGCGCTGGGCGTGCAGCTGCTCAGCCGCACCACGCGGTCGCTGGCCCTCACCGAGGAAGGCGAGCGCTACTTCGAACAGGCGCGGCGGCTGGTGGCCGAGATCGCCGAGGCCGAGGCCGCGCTGCGCCGTGGCGAGCGCCAGCTGCAGGGCTGGCTGCGCGTGGCGGCGTCGGTCGGATTCGGCCGCCTGAAGCTGCTGCCGGTGGTGCAGCGCTTCCTGTCGGACCACCCGGGCGTGAAGATCGACCTCAAGCTCCACGACGGCTTCATCGACCTCGTCGAGCAAGGCATCGACGTCGCGGTGCGCATCGGCGCGCTGGCCGACAGCAGCCTGGTCGCGCGGCGCGTCGGCACCACGCGGCGCGCGGTGGTGGCCACGCCCGCGTACCTGCGCGGTCTGCCCAAGGGCCGCGGCAGCCCGGCGCTGCCACGGGTGCCGGCCGACCTGCTGCAGCACAACTGCATCGTCTACACCGAGCTGGCGGCACGCCATGCGTGGAGCTTCACGGCAGGGCCGGGTGCGGGCGCCGCGGCAGGCACGACACAGGTCGTGCGCGTGACCGGCAACCTGCAGACCAACAGCAGCGAGATCGCCCGCGCCAGCGTGCTCGCAGGCATGGGCATCGGCTACTCGCCGCGCTGGCTGTTCGATGCCGAGCTCGCCAGCGGGCAGCTGCAGGTGCTGCTGCCCGACTGGCCCGCGCCGGACCTGCCCATCCACGTGGTCAGCCCGGCCCAGCGGCGGCACTCGGCGAAGGTGCAGGCCTTCGGCGACGCGGTGATGCAGGCGCTGCGCTGAGCCGGTGCACCGGGCGGGTCCGACCGGCAGCGCGGCCCGCCGCCGCCTGCACGGTCGCGTGCACCGACGCACAATGCGCCCGTGCAGTGCCTCCGCCACATGCCGGCATCGCTGGCCGCCCGGGTCGCCGCGCTGGCCACGGCCAGCCTGCTGCTGGGCTGCGCGACCACGTTCGACAACCAGCCGCTGAACCGGCCGATCACGCCCGAGTTCGTGCGCCAGGCCGCTGCGCCGCGCGACATCGTGGGCCGCGACGTCATCGGGCTGTCGCTGTCGGGCGGCGGCATGCGCGCCGCCGCGTTCTCGTTCGGGGTGCTGCAGGCCCTGGTCGGCGATGCGGCCGGTGCCGGCGACGTCTACGACGACATCACCTTCATCTCCAGCGTCTCCGGCGGCTCGCTGACGGCGGCCTACGTGGCGCTGCACGGTCGCGCAGGCCTGGCGCATCTGCGCGAACGCGTGCTGCTGCAGGACCTGGAGCGCGACCTGCGGGTGGACCTGCTGTCGCCGTCGAACCTGCTGCGTCTGCTGGCCGGCGGCCTGAACGACCGCAGCAACCTGGCGCAGCGCCTCGACACGGAGGTCTTCCACGGCGCCACGTTCGCCGACCTGTACCGCCGCAACAAGCCGGACGTGTGGATCAACGCGACCGACCTCTACAACCGCACGCCCTTCCCGTTCACGCCGCAGGCCTTCCTGGCGCTGTGCAGCGACCTGCCGTCGCTGCGCGTGTCCGAGGCGGTGGCCGCATCGATGGCGGTGCCGCTGGTGTTCGCCCCGGTGGTGCTGCACACCTTCCCCGACCACTGCCTGACACCGCTGCCGCCGCGGCTGGAGGCGCTGCTGGGCGACCCGGCGCGCGTGGCCACCGACCCGGTGGCCTCGGTGGCGCGCGCGATGCGCCACTACCGCGACGCCACGCGCATGCGCTTCCTGAAACTGGCCGACGGCGGCCTGACTGACAACCAGGGCCTGTCCAGCATCCTCGTCGCCCGCGCGCTCTCGGGCACCGCCTACGGGCCGCTGAACGAGGCCGACGCCGTGCGCATCCGCCGCCTGCTGTTCCTGATCGTCGACGCCGGTCGCCCGCCGGCCGGCGACTGGGCGCTGCGGCTGGACGGGCCCTCGGGCGTCGACGTGGGCGTGGCGGCGGCCGACGCCGCGATCGACGCCGCCACCCGGCTCAGTTCGGCCGCCTTCCATGCGATGACCGCCGAGTGGCGCAACAGCATCGTGCGGTACCGCTGCGCGCTGGACGCGGCCACGGTGCGCCGCCATCTGCCCGCCGGCGAGGCCTGGCAATGCGACGACGTGCAGTTCGTGGTGGAGACCATCAGCGCCGAAGCGCTGGACCCGGCACGCGCGCAGCGGCTGCGCGCGATGCCCACGCGGCTGGCGCTGCCGGCGGCCGACGTGGACGCCGCCATCGCCGCCGGCCGCGACGCCACGCTGCAGAGCGCGGCGCTGCGCGCGCACCTCGCCCGGCGCGGCGCCCAGCAGCGCTGACCCGTGCGCTGCGCCGGTGGCACCGGCGGCACGCGGCCGTCCCGCTGGCCGGTCCGCACGGTGGCGGGCGGCATGCCCGGCATGCCTACACCTCGAAGAGCGGCGTTCGCAGCGCGCGCGTGGGCGGGCGCGCAGCGCGTCCGAACCGCACGCCATCCGCGTGGAGTCGTGGAAGGTCTCGGGTGTCCCTGCAGGTCCAGGAGGCGCGCCCCTGGCCGTCGATCCGCTTGCACGCAGGCTGCAGCAGGTGCCGGCGTGCGAAGCCGACCTGCACGACCTGCCAGGCAGGGCGTCCGGCCGGGACAACGCAGCCCCTGGACCCACATGCCCACCCGCGCGACGACCGCACCGAGCAACAGGCCCTGCCAGGCCTGATGCCAGGGCGTGGGAGTCTTGACCGGACAGGCGTTCAGGTCGACGGCCCCTGGGCCGATGCGGGACGGAGGTGCCGGGCGGCGGGCCCGGCTACTCGCTCGGATCACACAGAAACCCGCCGTAGATGAAGAAGTCCTCGTCGAGCGGCTGTTCAGCGAAGACGTGGCCGTGCGAACGGGACCGCGGGATGCGGGGGCATGGGGTTGCCGCTCCCTGCCTGGCCAGCGCAGACAGTTGCTGCCCCAGTTCCCGGATGGTGTCGTTCCGCTGCTCGACGTTGGCAGGCATGTAGATCGTGATGAACTTGCCGGCCTGGTCTCCGTAGGTCTTCTCTTGCTTGTAGGTCTGTCGGATGAGCAGGCTGCGCGACTGAACGACCTTGTGGAAGATCCGTCGCGCGGCGAGAAACGGGAGCACCACGCCCGCGACCGCTTCGGCACCGTCCACCGCCGTGCTGACGTGGTACTTGCGACAAGGATTCGGACACGTCTCGATGCACTGGGCATAGATCGTTCCGGGCACCGCGATGTAGGCGCCGTTGGAAGGGAAATACCGGGGATCGGTTGCCATGACGTCGGGGCCTGGGTGGTGGTGGTGCGGCAACGCACGGTACGGCGTTCGGTGCGGCGTGGCATCGCTGGTCCGCGGGACGAATGTGTCGCGGGACGACCCCGGGAAACCGGTCCCGCAAGCGGCGCGCTCCGTCCGTCCAGCGGACACACGGCCCGGCCACGCGCGCCGTGCACCGATCGTCCCGCGAGTGCGCGGCCTGCGACGTCGCGCCGGGCAAGGCGCGGCACCTGGCGATGCCGATCGGGCCACCGCGACGACCCCCTCGAGGGCGGCACCGTCTGCAGCGGTCAGCAGCGCAGCCGCGGCCGGTGTGCGCCGCATCCGGCATGGGAGGACCCAGGCCGGATCGCCGGGCGAACCCGGCTGCGCTACCGCTTCGGACCCTGCGCCCGGTCCAGCGTGATCTCGTACAACGAGGTCGTGTCGCTGACCTCGTGCGCAGCCGCCAGGTGGTAGCGGCCGCCGGCCTTGAAGGCGACCAGACCTTCGGGCGAGAGATCACCTTCGCCGACGATCATGTCGACGTAGCGCACCCTGCGCGGATGGGTGATGTCGAAGACGGCGATCGCCGCCTTGAGGGTCCGCTCCAGTCCGATGAAGGCCAGGACACGGCCTTCGATGTGCAGCAGCGCCAATCCCTCGGGCTCGACCCCCTTGTTGTCGCTGCGGCCGTCGTCGTAGATGCCCAGGCGCATCGCTTCGCGGTCGAGCAGGCTGCCGCTGTCGTAGACGAGGCGACCGTCCGGCGTGCGGATCGAGAACGAGTGCCCGCCGAACTTGACCAGCGGGCCACCACGCGCCGAGTCGATGTTCGACAGGGTGATGCGCGCCAGCTCGGTCGCACTCGTGAGCTCGACCGAGGACGCGCCGGCGCCGCCCCGCCGCTCGTCCTCGCTGTCGCCGGAGCCGTTGTCACGCGCGTCGCCTTCGTTGGCCATCACCAAGTAGCTCCGGCCCCGGTGCTCGTAGGTCGCCAAGGTGTCGGGCTGGTAGAGGCCCTGGACCGGGACCGGGCGCACCTCCAGGCGGTCGTCACGATCGTCGGGGTCGATCTCGTTGCCAGGCAGGCTGAAATCCTTCAGGCCGAGGCTGTGGATGCGCTCGAAGCGGAGCTTCACGAGGTCCAGCACGGCGATGCCGTTGGCCTCCTGCAGGCTGACATAGGCCTTCCTGCCCGTCTTGTCGACGGCGATGTACTCGGGCTCGGGACCATAGGGGCAATACGTGGCCGGCTGGGTGGACAGCGTGCCCAGCGCAGGAAACAGGCGCAGCGTGTCGTAGCCGGGCGTCGACGGCGACAGCGGCACCGAAACCACCGCACGCGAGGCGACGTCGATCACGCTGACACCGCCCTCCGGGTCGGCCGGGCAATCGACGCCCGGCGCGGGCACGAGGTTGCCGTTGGCATCTTCCACCAGCGTGCGTTCGCGCGGCGTGGCCTCGTTGGCCACCAGGACGCGCAGGCCGTCGGGCGTGAAGCTGAGCATGTCGGGCAGCGAACCGACCACCACCGGCTGTCCGGCCTGGGCGCGGCTGCGTGTGTCGACGAAGACGACGAGGCCCGGCAGATCGCGGTTGGTGGTGTTCTCCAGCGCCAGGGCGGCGAGTCCGTCGTGGATGGCGACGCTGTTGACGGCGCCGAGGTGGCGCACGTCGATCTGCGCCACGCGCTGGCCGCTGGTGCGGTCGAGCACGTCGACGCCGACGACTCCGGCCACCCAGAGCGTGTCGGTGTGGTGGTCGTACGCCACGATCTCGGCCTTCTGGCCGGCGATGGCGCCAGGAAGCTTGTGGTCGAACTGCCACAGGCGGCTGATGCCGACATCGGCGGCCCACGCGGCCGTGCCGGACATCGCGCATGCAGCTGCCAGCGCTGCGGCAGCAGCGATGGTCCTGAGGTGATGCAGGGCGTTGCTTGATCGGCGCATGGGCGTGGGAGTCTCGGTGGTGGACGGCAACCCGACACGATGGCGCAGACCTGTGACGATGGCGTGTCGGCTTCGTGACGACACGCGAGGCGTGCTGGCGTGGCGTCGAGCGGAAGCACTCGGGGCGACCGGCTCGCGACGGCAACCTGTGCCTGCGACGCATCGCGTGGCGCGGCGGGTCCTCTGCACCGGCGCCGAACTGCCGCCGCCCGGCCACGCGCCGTCTCCCGCCGCGAAGCCGACGGCCCGGGCGCGCTGCCCACGCCCGCACGGCGCGGGCACGCAGCGCCGTGGCTGCCGCGCGCGGCCCCGCTACAGTCGCTCCGTTGCAGGCGGGGAAGGAGCATCGAGGCGATGGACGAAGCAGCGCCGGTCCCGGCACCGGACGAGATCCTGGCCGAGCTGGCCAGGCTGGGCGAGACGCGCACCTGGGAGCCGGGATCGGTGGTCGTGGCCCAGGGCGACGTGGCCGACTGCATGTACATCGTGCACAGCGGCGCGCTGCGGGCCGTGGTCACGGGCGACGGCGGCCGCAGCACCGAGCTGAACACCCTGGGCCCGGGCGACCTGTTCGGAGAGCTGGTGCTGAGCGGCGAGAGGCGTTCGGCCAGCGTGGAGGTGACCGCCCGCGCGCGCCTGACACGCGTGACGCGCGCAGAGTTCGAACGCGCGCTGCGCACGCGGCCGGACATCGCGCTCGACCTGATCCACCGCCTGGTGCAGCGCGTGCGTGTGCTCACGCGCACCGTCGGCCGCCTGACCTCGGTCGACGTCTACGGCCGTATGGTGGGCCTGTTCGAGGCGCTGGCCGTCCAGGAGGCGGGGTGCCGCGTCGTGCCCGGCCCGCTGAGCCAGGCGCGCATCGCCGAGCGCGTGGGTGCGTCGCGCGCGATGGTCAACCGGCTGATGCACGACCTGGTGCAAGGCGGCTACATCGAGGTCACGCGCGAGCGCATCGCGCTGCTGAGGGATCTGCCGCCGCGCTGGTAGCGGCGGCCAGCGGCGCGTCGGGCGCCCGTTCACTCTTGAGCCGTGCCGCGGCGGCGCCGTCCGCTGCGAAGACCATGCGGGCACCGGAGGGCCAGCGCCGATCGACGAGGAGCCCGCCAGGACCGGCCCGTTGCTGGACCACTCGGTGGTGGCGCCATCTGTTCTTCGGCTCGTCGGAGGGCGTGTTCGACGACGTGCAGCGCACGCTGCAGTCCCGGCCCGCCGGTGCGGTGCGCTACGTGATCCTCGACTTCGAGCGCGTGACCGGCGCCGACGCGTCCGCGGCCCTCAGTCTGGCCAAGTTGCGGCATCTGTGCCGGCGTGCCGGCGCCGTGCTGGTGTACGGCGCGGTGGCGCGCAACATCGCCGCGGCGCTGGGGCGCGAGACTGTCCGTGCCTCCAGGGGCGAGCACGAGGCGCCGCTGCCGTTCGACGACCTCAACACCGCGCTGGCCTGGCGCGAGGAGCGCGTGCTCGCCGCCGCGGAGTCCGGCCGCGACGTCCACCAGGGCCCGGCCGGCGCGCGCCCACCGGGCGAGGCGCAGGAAGACGCAGGATTCGCGGCCTGGCTGCAAGACGAGCTGGGCGCCGGAGTGGACGTCACCGGCTTCCTGGCCCGGCTGCAGCGGCGGCGTTTCGAGACCGCCACCACGCTGTACCGCCAGGGCGACCCGGCCGACGGCATCGACATCGTGGCCGACGGGCGCCTGGTGATCGAGCGCGCCGGAACCGACGGCCGACGGCACCGCCCGCGCACCCTGGCCACGCGCACCGTGGTCGGCGAGATGGGCTTCGTCCCCAGCAGGTCGAAGAACAGGTCCGTCTGCGTGGCGTCCAACCGTGTGACCCGCAGCGGCACGTCCAGGGGCACGCCCGACGGTTGCCCGTGCAGGTAGCACAGCGCACTGTCCGGCTGGAACCCGAGCGCCAGGAGCCGGCGCGCCGTGCCGGGTCGGAGTTCGCTCGGCCGCACTTCCATGGCGACGACGTCCGGCGGAACTTCGTCCACGGCCTCGGGGCTCAGGCCATCCGACACGCTGGCCACCGCGCGGTTGTAGTAGGCGCTGCGGGCCCGCGAACCATCCGTCAGGTGCAGGAGGCTCCGGGTCGAGCCCCGACAGATCCGCGCTGAAGACGAGGCGCAGGTCCTGCGCGCATTGAAGTGCGCGAACTCCAGTTCGGCGGCGAGTCGGTCCAGCAGTGCCGGGTGCGGCTTGCAAGGCACTGCAGCATCCCGCGACGGTCCCGGCAGACGGCGGCTCATGAGGAGACGCGCCGGATCCAGGCGGGATTGCGGTCCGGCCCGGGATGGGCGATGCGCAGCACCGGTCCAGAGCCGCTTGCGTCGCGCACATGGACGTCGAGCTCGCTGCCGATCCGGCCCGCGAACGCGATGCGACTGCCGTCGGGCGACCACGCGGGCGCATAGGCGTCGCCGTCGAACTCGAAGAAGGCCGGAGCGCCTCCCGCTGCAGGCAGCAGACCCACGCGGGTGCGGTCACCACTGCGCCGCTGGAAGGCGATCAGCGTCCCGTCGGGAGACCAACTCGGAAACACATCGGCACTGGATCCACCCGACGTCAGCTGCCGCACGTTGCTGCCGTCGGCATGCATGACCCACAGCTTGAAGTCGGTGCCGTCGCGGTTCGACGCGAAGGCGATCTGCCGGCCGTCCGGTGACCACGCCGGCGTGACGTCCAGGCCCGGACTGCCCGCGGCACGCGCCGTCAGGTTGCGCACGTCCTTCAGTTCCTCGCCATCGAGTTCGGCCACGAAGACATCGGATCCTTCCGGCTCATCACGCTGCGACACGAACGCGAGACGGCGTCCGTCGGGCGCGAACACCGCCTCGCGCTCGTACACGCCGGCGCTGGTGGACAGCACCTTCGCAGGGCGTGAGACGCCGGACAGCCACATCAGGGTCGGCACGTTGCGCGGATCGGTGCTGAAGGAAGTGAACACCAGGGCAAGGCCATCGTCCCGCGCGTGTGGTCGCACGGCATCGGCGGCATTCGGCACGGGCGCGACGGCCGAGCCGTCCAGCGCGACCCGGTACAGACCGCGGCTGCCATCCGGCGCCTCGCTGTCGAACACCAGGTCGTGGCTGCTCGGTGCCGGTGGCGGCGGCGCCGGGCTGTCACCGGCCCCGCCACCGCAAGCCACCCCGCCCACGGCAAGTGCGCCGGCCATCAGCAGTCTGTGCAGGACCATGTTCTCGCAGCCACTCGTTACGCAGCAGGCACGGTAGCAGGCGTCGCGGCCTTGCACGCGGGGTTTGCGACGGACGCGGCGCAGCTGGGTGCGAACGCCGCGCCGGTCGGCACGGAAGCCCAGATGGCGCGTCGGACTGCAGCCATGCCCCGCGCATCCTGCGACGCGCAGCGGGGGCGGGACGGGGTCGTTGCCGCGGGCACCACCTGCATTCGGCGCTTCGCCTGGTTCGCGATGCGGCCTGTCCGGCGCGGTGCGTCTGGCCCGGTCAACCCTCCGGCACAGGCACCGCGCGCGTGCGGCTCGGCACCCAGGGTCTCGGCCAGCAGATCGAAGACCAGGTGGATCCGACGCGCGGTCCGCAGTGGGCGGCGCGTCACGAGCCGGAGCGGGAAGCGGCCATCCCCCCGAGGCTGTCGCACGGGATGGGTGGCGCAGGCACGATGGCCCGCATGAACGCGGGCGCCCGCGCAGCCGCCGGCTGGGCTGCGCGGCCTGGCTTCAGACCCGGTACTTCTTGAACCAGTCGTTGGCCAGCTTCTGCGCGTAGGTGGCGGCGGCCTTGTCGTAGCTGGGCCGGTAGTCGGCGTTGAAGCCGTGGTCGACGTTCGGGAACACCACGATCTCCGAGCCGCTGCCGCCCTGGTTGATCAGGCCGCGCATCCTGGCGATGGTCTCCTGCTTCACGAAGGCGTCGATGCCGGAGTACAGCCCCAGCACCGGCACCTTGATCTCGGCGGCAAAGTCGATCGGGTCCTGCGGCCGCAGGTCGGGTATCTTCAGGCCTTCGAGCAGGCCGTAGTACGCCACTGCGGCGTTCAGGCTGCTGTTGTGGCGGGCGTAGACCCAGGCCGTGCGGCCACCCCAGCAATAGCCCACCAGGCCCGTGCGCCCGGTGTCGGCACGACCACTGGCGCGGGCAAAGGCCAGCGTGGCGTCGAGGTCGGCGCAGACCTGTGCGTCGGGCACCTTGGACACCACCTGAGACAGGATGGTGGGGATGTCCGTCATCTTCGAGACATCGCCCTGGCGGGCGAACATCTCCGGCGCGATCGCGTAGTAACCCATCTTGGCGTAGCGGCGGCACATGTCCTTGATGTGCTCGTGCACTCCGAAGATCTCCTGCACCACCAGCATCACCGGGAACTTGCCGGATCCTGCCGGCATCGCGCGATAGGCCGGGATCCTGCCGTCGGCCACCGGCACGCTGACCTCGCCGGCGACCAGGCCGTTGCTGTCGGTGGTGATGGCCTGGGCCAGCACGGGGTTGGACGCGACGGCGAAGCCCGAGGCCAGCGACGTCATCACGAAGCCGCGCCGCGACAGGCCGGCGTGGGCACTGCCAGCCGTCGTGGCGGGGTGGTTGAAGTCGATCGGCGCGAGTCCGTAGTCCATCAGTTTCATGCGTGCTCCTGGGGTGGTCGAAGGGCGGGTGGGGAAGAAGGGTGCGGGAGGCGGGCGGCCTGCCGGGCGGAACCGGGCGACCGCGCTCCGGGGCGTCCGCCCGGTGCGCGTTCCGGCCAGCCCGCGCAACGGTCGTGAAGCGCCACCACGCGCCGGCCCGTGCAGGTGGAGTCCGTCGCCAGAGGCAAGGGACGCGCGGCTTGTGGCCGCCCGGCGAGGAGCATGGGGGGCGGGCTTGCAGGCTTCGGTGAACGCGGGCCACGCAGGCGGCGCCGCGGAGTCGCGTCCGGACTACGCGTGCATCGGTGCAGGCCCGCGGTCGGCGCGTCAGCCGGGCAACTTCGCCGCCAGCAGATCGATCCTCTCGATGTTCGGCGGTGCGCTGAGCAGGGCTCCAGCGTTGGCCATCAACGCGGCTGCGATCGGGCCATCCAGGTGGGCCTGGCGACCCGCCTCGTCGGCGAAGGCGTCGAACACGCCGAACGTCGAAGGACCGAACTGCAACGCGAACCACGCGGTGGTGCCCGACTCGGCGTTGGCGAGCGGCAGCGCCCCGGCCAGGAAGTCGGCAACGGCGGTCTCCTGGCCAGGTTTGGCTTCGAGACGGACGAACAGGGCGAACCGGGTCATGGGCTGATCCTTTGGCTGAACGGCTGAGCGCTTGCGGGGTGTCGCAGACTACGCCGTGCCGGCCATGCCCACGAGTGGCAAGAAGGCCAATATTGATAGCATTCTCGCCATGCGCGTTCACATCCTTGTTCTCGACGGCGTGTTCGACCTGGGCCTGGCGGCCCTCGCCGACACACTGGGCACGGCCAGACAACTGGCCGGATCGCTGGCGCAAGCGCCAGCACCCATCGAGGTCACGCTGGTCGGAGTGCGGCGTCGCGTGCGCACGGCGCAAGGGCTGACGGTGCCCGTGGTGCCGGTGCATGGTGTGCGGAACCCCGCTGTCGTGCTCGTGCCCGCGCTCGGCGCCAACATGCCGGACACACTCGCGGCGCGCCTGGCCCGTGCGGACGTGGCCGACGCGGCCATCGCGTTGCGACGGTGGTCCACGGCCGGCGCGGTCGTCGGCGCCGCGTGCACGGGCACCTTCCTGCTGGCGGAAAGCGCGCTGCTCGACGGACAACGCGCCACGACGTCATGGTGGCTGGCGCCGATGTTCCGGCAGCGCTATCCGCGCGTGTCCGTCGACGAATCCCGCATGCTGGTCACCTCTGCCGGCTTCACCACGGCCGGTGCCGCCCTGGCCCATCTCGATCTGGCGCTGGGCATCGTGCGCAGCCACAGCCCGACACTGGCGGCGCTGGCGGCGCGCTACCTGCTGGTCGAGGCGCGCGGCTCGCAAGCGGAGTTCGTGATCCCCGATCACCTCGCCCACGCCGACCCGGTGGTCGAGCGCTTCGAGGGCTGGGCCCGACAGCGGCTCGCGCAAGGCTTCTCGCTGGCAGAGGCGGCCGTTGCAGCGGGTGCCAGCGAACGCACGTTGGCGCGGCGCCTGCAAGGCGTGTTGGGCAAGTCACCACTGTCGTACTTCCAGGACCTGCGCGTCGAGCGTGCCGTGCACCTGCTGCGCACCAGCACCGACAGCATCGACCAGATCGCCGCGCAGATCGGCTACTCGGACGGCGTGACCCTGCGCGCCCTGTTGCGCCGCAAGCTCGGCCGCGGCGTTCGGGAGTTGCGGGCCGGTGCCTGAGCGGGTGCAGAGGGTCGGCTGGCGCCGGAAGTGCAGACAGCGGCATCGTCCACCTGCAGGCGACCGCCCTCGGGGATGTCTGGATTCGGCAGGACGCGGCCATCCAGCGTCGTTCACGACCGGCCGCCGTCCGGTCGGCTACCCGTCGCACGCCGCACCGCCAGTCGCCGCGGGCCGCTGCCAAGGGGCCCGCAGGCGCACGCAGGTGCCCGGCCCGAGGGACTGCCACTCGAGCTGTCCTCCCAGTCGCTGCGCGCGGTTGCGCATGTTGGCCCGACCGCGCCCCCCGTGGCGTGTATCACCCGCAGCCGTGGGCACGGGCCCGGTGTCGGCGATGCCCGCACCGTCGTCGGCGACCTCCACGGCCAACTCGGCGTCGACCAGCGCCACGCGCACGGTGACCGTGCTGGCCCGCGCATGCTTGAGGACATTCGTCAGCGCCTCCTGGATGATGTGCAGCAGCTGCAGCGCGTCGTGCGGAGCCAGCGGCGAAACTCCGTCCGCGCCGCTGTCGGGAATGACGATGTCCCAGCGCGGCGTGAGGCCGGATTCGCGCAGCCGCGCATCCCAGCGGAAGCGAAAGTTGCCGAACGCCGCCTGGAAGTCCTGCTCCTCCGACGCCAGCGCCTCGACGGCGACGCGCATCTGGTCGATGGCACCGCGCAGGGTGTCGGCCATGGCGCCGCTGTCCATGGCGCCACGTTCGGCTCGAGACAGCGACGTGAACAACTGCGAACCGAGCCCATCGTGCAGGTCGCGCATGATGCGCTGGCGTTCGTCGGTCGCGGCCTGTTCGCGCTGCAGTGCGGCAATGCGCTGGTAGCTGGCGGCGATCTCGCGTTCGCGCTGCTGGACACGCGCCTCCAGCGTGCGGTTGGCCAGCTCCACGGCGTTGAGGCTGCGCACGAACCGCAGCGCCAGCAGCACACCCATCACCAGCAGCAGCACGTTGGCCGCATGGTGCAGCAGGAACAGGTGGTGGTCGCCCCACTCGGGCAGACGGTCCATGATCAGCGGCGAGCGCGTGGCCACCAGCTGGTCGTGGACGCCGGCCAGCACGCTGGCCACCACCGCGGCCGCGACGGCGACGGTCTCGGCCGAGCGCCGTCGCCAGGTGGCCGCGATGGCCACCACCAGGATGCCCAGCCCCACCGGCAGCAGCCCGGCGGTCCACACACGTGCAGCGCCCTCACCCCACGCCAGGTAAGCCAGCGGACCCAGGGCCGCGTAGGCCAGCAAGGCGCGGGTCAGGCCGCGCCGGCCCCAGCCCGCCATGTTCAGCACGAACAGCGCCATCACCACCACGAAGCCGCCCGTGCACAGGTGATAGACGGCGCGCCAGAGGTCCCAGGTCCCGGCCGGCAGCACTTCGAGCACGAAGGTGCTGGTTCGCTGTGCCCACAGCAAGGCCGCCAGGCCGAACAGGCCGTAGTCCACTTCGTCGCGCCGCTGCAGCCAGATGAAGAGCACCAGCAAGCCGACCACGCTGCCGGCGACCCAGGTCACGACCGGCAGCGTGCGCACGAAGAACAGCCGGCGTTCGAACATCGGCTGCAGCAGGTGCTGCGGGCCCAGCACCAGGCGCGGCAGCGACGTTGCCGTGCCCTGGTACTCGGCATGGGCATGGACCAGCAATTCGTTGCCCCGGGCCTGCAGTGCCGCCACCGGCAGCAGCAGCGGGCGCTCCCAGCGCACACGCTGCGCGGCGGTGGTGCGTGGCAGTTCGGCCACCAGGCCGCCGTTGAGCAGGACACGTCCGCCGCCATAGAAGTACGGCAGGTAGAGCATCAGCGGCCCGTCCGCCGGGGTCCCTGGTGCCGGCGCGTCGAAGCGCAGGCGATACCAGGCGCTGGGTCCGGGTTCGTCTTGCGCCAGGGGTCGTCGCTGCCAGCGCGGGTCATCGGCAGCAGGTGGCGATTCACTGTCGGTGACGATGACCTGCGCGTGCGTGGGTGCCAGCGCGTGCAGCGACGGTGACGCCAGCGCCGCCGACCACAGGCCCGGCCCGGCAAGCAGCAGACAGGCCATCCAGGCGGTCGTGCGAGCGGCCCGCAGACCGGCCGCCAGACTGGCCACCAGCCCTGTCACCCGCACGCCGGCCACACCGACCCAGCGCCACAGGACCGGCGTGTCCGTGTGCCGTGGCCACGCGTCAGAGCAAGCCCATCTGGCGTGCCTCATGGACCGCCTCCCCGCGCGAGTGGACGGCCAGCTTGCGGTAGATGTTCTTCACGTGCGTGACCACCGTGTGCGGCGAGATCGACAGCACCTCGGCCACCGCATCGAAGCTGAAGCCCTTGGCGATCAGGCGCAGGAGCTCGGTCTCGCGCTCGGACAGCGGCGACGCATCGGCCGCCGCGGGTGCGGCCAGCGCCGCCACCGGGGCGGCCCCGGGGCCGCTTCGAAAGCGCGCCAGCACGCGGCGCGCGATGCTCGGGCTGATCGGCGAGCCGCCGTCACGCACCTCGTGGATGGCCGCCACGATGCGCGCTGCGCTGGCGTCCTTCAACAGGTAGCCGGTGGCGCCGGCCTCGATGCTGCCGATGACATGCGCGTCGTCGGCGAACATGGTCACCACCAGCGTGTCGCAGCCCGGGTGGCGACGCGCGGCGTGGCGGATCAGTTCGATGCCGCCGATGTCGGGCAGGCCCAGGTCGACCAGCAGCACGTCCGGCGGCTGCACGTCCAGCAGCGCCAGGCCAGCCTGGCCGGTGGACACGGCGCCCAGCAGGCGCAGTTGCGGGTCTTCGAGCACCGCATCGCTGAACCGCCCCAGGAACTCGGGCTCGTCTTCGACGATGAGCACGCCGATCGGCTTGCGGTCCGTCATGCAGGTCTTCCCTTTCTGGCCGGCCATCGGCGCACTGCCGGGCCTTGTCGATGCAGCCCATTCTGCCCCTGCGCACGCGCGCCGGCGGGTGGGCGCAGGCCTCGCTACCGCAAAGACGGTAGGCGCAGGCTGCCGCATGCCGCCGAAGCGGTATCGCCAGCCCGGCGGCTGATTTCTACAGTGAGGCCCATCGATTCACACCCGCCGACACCGGCTTCACCTTGAACACGGACTGCACCATGAAGACCCCCACGAAGACCCCCCTCTCCCACGTCGCCACCTCGATCGCCGCCTCGGTGCTGGTGACCTTCCACATGCTGAGCCTGATCGCCAACTACGCGCTGCCCGACCGTGCGCCGGAGCCCGCCACCCACGTGCTGGCCGCTGCCGCCCCGTCGGCACGTTGAACAGGCTTGCCAAGCGGACCCCGATCGACGACAAAGCAGGCTTCTCGCCCGGATCGACATGAACACTGCCAGCTTCCTGCAACGCGCCCTGTCCGCCCGCTTGCTGCCCACGCTGTACTGGCTGGGCAAGGGCGGCTGGACACGGGCCGAACAGTCCTCGGGACGCCCGTCCAGCCAGCCCGGGCGCGCGCTCGACCTGCCGCGCGAACTGGAGCTCATGCGCGTTCAGCGCCCGAAGGTCCATGCGGCCTACCTGGCGGCGCTGGCCGACTCCGGCTTGTCCCTGGATGCGCTGCCCGCCGTGGCGTGCGACTGTTCGGGCTTCGTCTGCTGGGCCCTGGGCGTGGCGCGCGACAGCGGCCCCTGGGACAGCGGGTGGATCAGCACCGACACCCTCTTTGCCGACGCGCTGGGCGCCCAGCGCCTGTTCCGGCCGGTCGAGCGCGCGATCCCGGGCTCGATGCTCGTCTACCCCAAGCCGACCGGCCGCGGCGGCGACGGCCTGCCGGGGCATGTGGGCATCGTCACCGAAGCGGACGCCGACGGCCGCGCGACGCGCGTGCTGCACTGCGCGCCCACGAACTACCTGCAGCCGCCGCCCGCCGGCCTGCCCCACAACGCGATCGCCGAGACCGGACCCGAGCTGTTCGACGCCGATCCGCGCACAAGGGTCGTGGTCTGGCGCGCGTTCGATGCCCCCTAGCGCAGTGCACCACCGCCGGCGCGTGGGCCGGAGCTGACCATGCCCGGGGTCTGGACCGGCGGGCGCGAGGCCCTTCCGTCGTCGATGGCCGGGGTGCCGACCGCCGTGCCCGCCTTCATCGAGTGCACCGAACAGGCCGATGGTCGGGGTCGGTCGCTGGTGATGCTGCCGACGCGCATCGGCCCGCTGGGCGGGCAGGACTGCATCCGCGTGCCGGCAGGCCATGCGCGCCCATGGCGGCGACCCGCGTCAGCGCAATCGCTTTGCCATCCTCGACGTCCGGGGCGGAGGCCGGCCGTCGCCCGGCGGCGACGACTGCATCGCACGGCTCCGCGGCGGGCCGGGCCGTTGACGGTCACCGTCACCTGACGCGGCGCGCGCGTCGGTGGTCTTCCTCTCGTCGGCGAGGACGCTGGCGCGCTCGCCCACCGCGCGTCATCTCGCGACACGCGCCGGCGGTGTCACGGCGTCGTAGGCCTTCACGACGATGCGCCAGCCGTCGGCGAAGCGGACCAGGGTCATGTGATCCAGCGCGTGCATGCCCGGGTACCGGAGCTCGATCACCGCAGTGGCGACGCGCCCGGTCACGTGGACCGAGGCGATCCAGCGGCGGCGCTGCGCTTCGTCGGGGGCGGACCGCCCGCCCGCGGCGCGCGCGATGTACGCGTCGACCGTGCCCTTGCGGTAGGCGTCGTCGCGGTGGCCGATGAGCACGGCATCGGCCGCGAAGGCGCGTCGGAACGCGGCCTCCTGGCCGGTCGCGTGGCCCTCGAGGTAGGCCTTCAGCGGCACCATCACGTCGTCGACCTCGGACGGCGCGACGGCGTGGGCGGGGGACGCCAGCACGAGGGCAAGCAAGCAGGCGTGCAGGAACGTTCTCATGGGGATCTCCTTGACGGGCAGGGTCAGTGTCCGGGGGCGGCGTCAGCCGTCGATGCGGCGCCCGGCCGGGCGGCGGCGGCAGCCTGCATCGTCGCCGCGACGTGCCCGTACAGCGCCATCCACGCCGCCTGGGCCGCCGGCGTGAAGCGCTCGCCGAGCCCGGCCGCGAGCGTGTCAAGCAGCGCGCGGCCGACGGTCGCGTAGTGGCCCGGCTCGACGCCATAGCCGGCATGGCGCTGGCCGAGCCGCTCGAGCGCGGCGCCAAGCGCGTCGCCGCGCTCGAGCAGGCCGACCGCGGTGCCGAGCATCGCCATCAGCTTGCGGCCCTGCAGCTCGATGTCGCCGCCGAACAGCGGCCGCAGCGCCGGGTCGAGTTCGAACAGGCGCGCATAGAAATGCGCCGCGGCCTGCGGGGCGGCCGGCAGCACGTCGGCGAAGGTGGTGCGCACGAGCGCAATCTGGTCGGGGGTCATCGGGGTGTCCGGTCCTGTCGGGTCGGGGCACAGGCGATGCGCCGGCGCCGCTGCAGCAGCGTCGCGGCGCCGAGGCCCGCGAGCAGCAGCGTGCCGGTGCCGGGTTCGGGCACCGCAGCCGTGCAACCCTCGATGCAGCCGAGTGCATCGAGCCGGCCCTGCAGCGCCCCGCCGGCCCCGTCACAGCGCAGCGCGGCGATCGCGAACATCGGCAGCGTCAGGCCGCCGGCGGGCAGCGGCAGCGCGTGGCTCGTGAACGTGCTGCCGGTGGTGTCGATCAGCGTCATCGAGACCGCGTCGGTGCCGCCGGCGTCCTGCGCGAGCAGGCCGAGCTGGTCCTCGCTGCCGAGGTCGTTGCTGACGAGCACGAAGAAGCTCGCGTCGATCGCCAGCGCGTGCACGTGGCTCGCGCCGCTGAAGAAGTCGAGCGTCAGGCCCCACGGGGCGCCGGCGTGCGCGTAGGCGCCGGTCGACGGGTCGGCGATCGCGTCGGGCGTCGTCGTGTCGAAGCGGAAGCTGCCGGTGAAGCGGTCCCAGCCGCGTTCCCCGTCGTCGGATTCGACGAGGCCGGCGAAGGTGTAGGTGACGGCGGCGGCGGCGGCGGCGGACGGTGGCGCGACGAAGGGGGCGGACAGGGCCAGGGCGGTGGCGCAGGCGGCAGCCGGGCGGAACAGGCGGATGCGGTTCATCGAAGGCGTCTCCAGGGGGGTCGGTCGGTCGTCTCAGTCGCTCGGGAACAGGCCCGGCGGATCGGGTTCGTGGGCGACCGACGATGCGGTCGCATGGGCCGTCGGCGCAGGCGCAGCGGCGACCGGCGCGGCGGCGACCGGCGTCACGCGCCGGGTTGCTGCGGGCGCCGCGGCGACGATCCAGACGCGGCACTGGCGGCGATCGCACTGCAGCGCGTGGCCGTCGGCGGCCGTCAGCAGCGCCTGCCACGCAGCCGCCAGGCTGGCGGCGTGCACCGGGCGGCGCAGCGGGCGCATGCGCGCCAGCGCCTCCGTGCTCGCCATCAGCTCCGTGCCGGATGCCCGCGCCAGTGCCCGTGCCAGCTCGCCGCTGCCGGCGGCGTCCGGCACGAGCTGCCAGCCGTCGCCGGCCTGCCGGACGGGCGGCTCCGGCGTCGGGGCCGCCGCGACGCAGCGCGCGTGCACCGCGGCGGCGGCCAGCAGGGCGCAGGCGAGTGCCCGCACGGCGTGGCGTGATCGTTGCATCGCCGGCACCGGCTCAGTACACGCCGTTGGCGTCGGCGTTGCCGCCGAGGCTGCGGATGGCGTTGCGGTTGGTCTGGCCGTTGTCGTGCAGCAGCGTGCCGCGCACGCTCGGGCCTTGAATGCCGAGGGCGAAGTTGCCCTGCGCGACCGTGTCGACGACGAGCGCCGAGGGGTTGTCGCCCAGGCGGATCACGCCCTGCTGTCCGTTGTTGTTCGCCACGCTGTTGGCGACCGTGCCGCGGCCGATGGTCACGCCGCTGAGGCCGTTGAGCATCGCGACGACGCGGTCGACGCGACCGTTGGCCACCGACACGCCGCTGATCGCGTTCTGCGTGAGGAACATGTCCTGCACGATCGCGCTGCCCGAGAGCGAGATGCCGTACCCGAAACCGCGCACGGTGCCGTTGCGGACGACGACGCCTTGGGCCGCCGTGAAGGGGTCGGTGATGCCGGGCAATTGCGAGGCGTTGCCCTGGCAGGTCACGGCACGGTTGGCGGCGCGCACGCAGGTGCCGGGGCCGGCGACCGTGAAGCCGTTCAGGTCCAGCGTCACGTCGTCCGCCTGGATGAAGATGGCCTGCAAGCCCGCCGGCACTGTCAGGTTGCCCATCAGCTTGTAGTGGCCCGACCGGGTGATCGTGATCGGATAGCCCGGCGCGTCGCCCGGCGTGATGTTGCCGGCCAGTGCCTTGTTGTGGTCGATCGTCTGCTGGGCCTGCGCGGCGCCGGCGGCGGCGAGCAGTGCGGTGGCGATCAGGGTCAGCGTGCGGGGGGTGCGGTTCATCGTGTCGTCCTCGTGGGATGGGGTTGGGGGAAAGCTCAGGCCGCGCTTGCAGGTTCTGGCCGATAGCGCCGCGGCGCGGGGCTGCGTCGGTGTCGTCAGGGCTTGCGTTGCCATGGCCGGCAGTCTCGGCGGGGGGCCGCGCGGCGTCCTTCGCGAACGGTCAGCGTTCGGTTAGCCATGCGTTCGGAGGCCGGGGTGGCGCTGCCGGCAGAATCGCCGTTCATGCCACCGCGACCCGATCCCGACCGACGCGCCGCCGCCCCGTCGCCCGCGCCCGCCGATCCCACCGGGGCGGGGCCGTCGACGCTGCGCTTCGGCCCGTTTGTGCTGGACGGCCCCGGCGGCCGGCTGCTGCGCGACGGCGCTGCCGTGGCGCTGGCGCCGAAGCCGTTCGCGGTGCTGGCACACCTCGCCGCGCGGCCCGGGCGGCTCGTGACGAAGGACGAGTTGCTCGACGCCGTCTGGGGCCACCGCTTCGTCAGCGACTCGGTGCTGAAGGTGGCGATGAACGGCCTGCGCGCGGCGCTCGGCGACGACGCGAAGGCGCCGCGCTGGCTGCACACGGTGCCGCGGCGCGGCTATCGCTTCGCCGACGACGTCGACGCGTCGGCTGCGGCGGCCAACCCGCAGGCGCCGGCCCCGATGGCAACGGCAGCCGCGGCGCCGGCGATCGCCGTCACCAAGCCGGCCGCGGCCGAGCCCCTCCGGCCCGGCACGCTGCCGGCTGTCGGGGCGCCGCTGTGGGGCCGCGACGAGGACCTCGCGCGGCTGCAGGCCGCGCTCGCCGGGCACCGCCTCGTCACGCTGGTCGGCCCGGGCGGGGTCGGCAAGACCCGCCTTGCGATCGCCGCCATGGCCGCCCCGGCGCCTGCGCATGCCGCACCGCCGCGCGACGGCGTCTGGCTGCTGCGGCTGGACGCGCTCGCACGGCCGGCACAGGTGCCGGCCGCGCTGGCGCGCGCGATCGGCCTGTCGGCAGAAGCCGGCCGCAGCGTTGCCGCGCTCGCGCAGGCGCTGTCGCCGCTGGCCGCGCGCATCGTGCTCGACAACGCCGAGCACCTGCTCGACGCGGCGCCTGCGGAAGCCGACGCGGCGACCGACCCCGACGCCGCGACGCTGACGCGCGCGCTCGCGGTCTGGCTGGCGGCCGCGCCACAGCTGCAGTGGCTCGTCACCAGCCAGCGCGCGCTGCGCCTGGCCGGCGAGCAGGTGCTGCCGCTGGCGCCGCTGCCGGCGCCGCCGGCGGTCGAGCTGCTGGTCGCGCGCATCCAGGCGCTGCTGCCGGGCTGGCGGGCCGACGCCGCGGCCGCTGACGACCTGCGCGCGATCGCGGCCGCGCTCGACGGGCTGCCGCTGGCGCTGGAGCTCGCCGCCGCGCGAGTGCCGCTGCTCGGCACCGCCGGCGTGCGCGCGCGCCTGGGCGAGCGGCTGCGGCTGCTGACGCGCGGCGCGGCCGACGCACCCGACCGCCACCGCACGCTGCAGGCGGCGCTGGCGTGGAGCGTCGGCCTGCTGCCGCCGCGCGCCGCGGCGCTGCTGGCACGGCTGTCGGTGTTCGCCGGCGGCTTCACGCTCGATGCCGCACAGGCGGTGGCCGGCGACGAGCCCTGGGCCACCGTCGACGATCTCGACGAGCTGCGCGAGCGCTCGCTCGTCGTCGCCGCCGAGGGCCAGCGGCTGCGGCTGCTCGACAGCGTGCGCGTGTTCGCCGCCGAGCGGCTCGCGGCCGACCCGCCGGCGCAGGCCGCGGCGCGCGCGGCGCACGGTGCGTGGGTGCTGGCGTGCTTCGCCGCTGCCGACGCTCGGGCGACCGCCAGCGGCGAGGACCGCTGGCTCGGCCCGCTGCTGCCCGAGGCCGAGAACCTGCAGGCCGCGATGGCGCACGCCCTCCACCAGGCCGACACTGGCGACGCGGGCGTCGATGCGGCGCTCGACCTGTTCTCGGCCACTGCGCTCTTCTGCGTGCGCGCCGGACTGCGCCAGGACGCCGCCGGGTGGATGCGTCGGCTGCAGGCGCGGCTGGCCGCGCCGGGCACGCCGGCGCCGCCGCCGACGCTGGCGACGCGCTGGCAGGTCGCGCGCGCGCTGCTCGGCGCACTCGGCCAGATCCTGCCGCCGGACGAAGCACTGGCCGCCGCCGAGGCGGCGCTCGGCGGCGCCGCCGGCTGGACCGGCCCGGCCGACGGCGCGCGCCGCCTGTATCTGCAGTACCACCGCGCGATGCTGTTGCTGCGTGTGGGCCGCGGCGCCGAGGTGCCGCCGGTGCGGGCGGCGATGGAAGCGCTGCTCGGGCCCGCGCCCACGCACTACGAGCGCCGCATGGTGCGCTGGATCGACGCCGTGCTCGCGCGCGACCGCGGCGACATCGACGCCTACGGCGCCTTCTGGGCCGAGACCCTGGCGGAGTCGCGGTCCTTCGGCGACGCCGTCGAGGGTTGGCGCGCCGCGTGGGGACTGGGCCAGACGCTGTTCCTGCAGGACCGGCCGGACGAAGCCTGCGAAGTCCTCGACAGGGCGGTCGACACGATGCGCGCGCAGGCTCGGCTGCGGGCCTTCGCGCCGATCGCCGCCCAGGCGGCGGTGCTGCGCGTGGCGCGCGATGCGTCGCCAGACACGCTGGACCGGCTGCGCGAGGCGGTCGCGCTGCTGCGCGGCGACGGCATGGTCTGGTGGCTCGCCGACGCACTGGCCTGGGTGCCGCTGCACCAGGGCCGCAGTGCCGACGCCGTGGCGGTGCAGGCATGGGCCGACGGGCTGGTGGCGCAGCGCGGCGACAGCCGCGGGCCGGTGTTCGCGAAGCTGCGTGCGGCGTTCGCGGCGCGCTGCGCGGTGCCGCCGCAGGCGGCCGGCACGGTCGGCGACGAAGCGGCGGCCCTGCGGCTCGCGCTCGGCGACGGCTGAGCCGGCGCGCGCACGGCCAGCGGCACGCGCAGCAGAAGCGGCAGCGACGCCAGTGTGCCGCCATCCTTCACACGGCAGACGCCGCCTTGGCAGCGCAAGGCGCCGGACAGCGGCCCCTGGCGCGCCTCCAGCCCGGTACGGTTCGGCGAACCAACCGTCCTTCCGGACCTGGTGCGCAGGGCCTGCCCCTTCGGAGTCCTCGTTGGCGCCGGGGCAGGCGTCCCGAGGCGGCCTCTCGGACCCGCCGGACTGGATCCAGGAAGTGCAGCAACGAGGCCTGCCATTGGCCCGCACGACCACGGAACAGCGCACCGAACGGCGGCGCCGCGCTGCGGGTCCAGGATCCCTACGCGAGCTTGAAGATCGCCATGGTCTGCACCAGCTGTTGGGCTTGGGCCCGCAGGCTTTCGGAAGCGACGGCGCTCTGTTCCACCAGTGCGGCGTTCTGTTGCGTGACCTGATCCATTTGGCCGATGGCCTGACCGACCTGCGCCACGCCCGCACTCTGCTCCGTGCTCACGTTGCTGATGTCACCCATGATGCGGGTTGCACGCTGAATGGCGCCGACCACCTCGGTCATGGTGGCCCCGGCCTGGTCGGCCAGCACCGTGCCTTGCTCGACACCTGCCACGCTGGCGGAGATCAGGGACTTGATTTCCCGGGCTGCCTTGGCGGACCGACCCGCGAGGCTGCGCACCTCTGAAGCCACCACCGCGAAGCCCCGGCCCTGCTCGCCGGCGCGCGCTGCCTCGACGGCCGCGTTCAGAGCGAGGATGTTGGTCTGGAAAGCGATGCCGTCGATCACGCCGATGATGTCGGCGATCTTCTTGCTGCTGTCGTTGATGCTCTTCATTGTCTCGACAACCCGCGCCACGACCTCGCCACCCTGCACTGCGACGTCGGTGGCATCGCGGGCCAGTCGGCTGGCCTGATGCGCGTTGTCGGATGTCTGCCTGACAGTGGCCTGGAGCTGCTCGGCTGACGCCGAGGTCTCCTCCAGGGCAGAGGCCTGTTGTTCGGTGCGAGCGCTGAGGTCGTTGTTGCCGCGGGCGATGTCGCTGGCCCCCGTGGCGATGCTGTCGCTGCTCGAGCGGACTTGCATCACGATGCCGGCCAACGACTGGCGCATCTGGGCCATGGTGGCCATGATGCTGGTGCTGTCGCCGGCTGCCACCGGCACCTGGACAGAAAGATTGCCCCGGGCCACGGCCCGCGCGATTGCAGCCACGTCCGCTGGTTCTCCGCCGACCGCCGACCAAACGGCACGTCGGATGTACATGCCCAGACCCGAGAGACAGGCTGCAGCCAGTGCGAGCATGGCCCACTGAAGATGCTTGGTGGTCTGCACCGTGGTGTCGAATGCCGCCAGCGACGCGTCGGCGAACTTCAAGGACTCACGCACCGTGGCATCGACGCCGGCGCGATGCGCCTGGTAGGCCGCGTGCGCCGCCTGCAAGTCGGCACGCAGGGTGGCGGGGTCGGCGCCTGCCGCAGCGGCATCGGCGATCTTGACGGCGTGCGCGATGAACGCGCGGCCTTCGGTGTGCTGCGGGCCCAGCAGCTTGGCTTCCAGGCCATGCGGTGGGTGGGCGGTCCAGTGTTGGACACGGGCCTCGTATTCCGCCTTCAGCCGCCGGACTTCGGCCTGGACCCCGTCGGGCGCCAGCGTGCCTTCGACGGCCTGTGACAGCACGAGCCGCATCTCGATCAGGTACATCGGCGGTGGAAGGATGTCGGCCGTGACATCCTTGGCGGTGAACGTCTTGCTCGCCGCGTCGCGCGCCTGGAAGGCGCCCCACAACGACACCCCGCTGAGGCACGCGGAGACCAGCACCGCAGCTGCGGCAAACGCCGTCAGCAGTGTGCGCAACCCGATGCTCCGCGCAGGCTGCGTTGGTTGCCCGCTCGGGGGTGGAGGCTGGATCGTGTTGTGCATATCGACGCGCCGACTCGCAGTTGGTGGCTTCGAACAGTGGTGGCCGAAGACAGGATCCCAGTGGCCGACCACACGCAGACTCATCTCGATATCGACATCCGATGCGCGTGCTTGAGCGCCGCGGGCGACGTCGTCGCGCACTCGATCGGCTCCTGGCAGACGCCTGCGCCCTGCACTGCCTCACGCCTTGACGCGCAGGTCCCCAGCCTCCTGGTTCCGAACCGCCTCGGCCTGCGCCTGCAACGCAGCGATGCGGGAGCCGATGGTTGCAAGCCGGGTTTCGGGGGTCTTTGTCGCCATGGCGGTGCATCGACCGGTCGGTGGATGCACGCGCCTGCGACCGTTGGCGCCACGCAGCCGCCCGCCCTGCGCCGTGCCATGCTCGACGCGGTACCCCCCTGCCCTCGGGAGCATCCGAACGGCTTCGTTGCCTCTCCGGCAGTGACCTGGCCCCTACGCCCGCACGACCGGCATCTCCGCCCAGCGTGTCGTGCAGCGGGGTGTCCGGCGTTCCTGCCGCACCGACCACGACGCAGCCCCTGCGTCGCTGGCCACAGCCGCCGTGGAGCTGCCGATCCGCACGGCGCCGCGGCCGAAGCGGCGGTTCAGTGCATCCATGGCGTCCATCAGGGCGCTGCGGTCCTGTCCTTTGCCTGTCTGGTCCTGGGCGCCGCTGACCAGGTCGAGCTCACCCTGCTCTCCAAGGGCTGCGGCCTCCCGCAGGTCCATCAGCATCACACCCGCCTTGGCGTAGTTGAACCCTGGCCTGAACATCGAACGCACCGCGTCGCAGGCGGCACCCACGATCTGGCGGCTGTCCGCGGTCGGACGGATCGGCACCGTGGTGCTCGGGCTGTGCTGGCGGTCGTTCTCGCGGAACGGGCTGGTGCGGATGAAGACCTGGACGGCTCCTGCAGCCGATCCCTGCAGCCGCAGCTTCTCTGCCGCGCGCGACGCGAATTCGCTGACGGCTTCGACGATGCCGTCGATGTCCGTCACCGCCTTGCCGAAGGACCGCGACACCAGGATCTGCTGCTTCGCGGCAGGCGCCTCTTCCACACCCATGCAGGGCACGCCGCGCAGCTCCAGCACCGTCTTCTCGAAGACCACGCTGAACTGGCGCCTGAGCGTGGCCACGTCGGCGCGCACGAGGTCACGCACCGTGCGTACGCCAGCGGTGGTCAGCTGTGCTGCGATCTTGCGTCCGACGCCCCACACCTCGCCGACCTCGGTGGCGGCCATCAGGGCCTCCAGCTCGGCGGCGGTCAGTTCGGCGGTGTTGCACACCTGCGCCAGACGGTGCGACAGCGCCTGCGGGTAGTGCCCCGGCTTGCGGTCGCAGGTCTTGGCGATGTGGTTGGCCAGCTTGGCCAGCGTCTTGGTCGGTGCGATGCCCACCGAAGTGGGCAGGCCCAGCTCCTGCAGCACCGTGGCACGCAGATGCCGCGACGTGGCCGTGAGGTCGCCCGGGATGCCGCTGAAGTCGATGAAGGCTTCGTCGATGGAGTACGGCACCACGTTGGGTGCGTAGCGTGCGGCGATGGCCATCATGCGTGCCGACATGTCGGAGTACAGCTCGAAGTTCGCCGACAGCGCGACGAGGCCGTGGCGCTTCTGCAGGTGGCGCACCTGGAACCAGGGTTGCGCCATCTGCACGCCCAGGTCCTTGGCCTCGTTGGACCGCGCGATGCAGGCCCCGTCGTTGGAGCTCAGAACGACCAGCGGGCGCCCGTCGAGCCCGGGATCGAACACGCGTTCGACCGAGCAGTACATGTTGTTGACGTCGACCAGCGCGAACAAGCAGCACCCTGGCGCTCAGAGCGGCAGCTGGCGGATGACCGTGGTGACGACGCCCCACACCTCCAGCGGCTGCGTCTCGCTGCAGTGCACCCGCTGCGGGGGCGTCTCGGCCGTCTCCAGCGCGATGACGCCGCCCTGCCGCACGAGACGGCGGCAAAGCAGTTCGCCGTCGACCTTGGCGATGACCACATGCCCATGCCGGGGCGTCACGGCGCGGTCGACCAGCAGCACGTCGCCATTGCCGACGCCTGCAGCCACCATGGCCTCGCCAGCGGCGCGCATCACGAAAGTGGCCTGGGGGTGGCGGATCAGGGCGTCGTTCAGGTCGATGCGCTTGACCGTGAAATCGCTGCCCGGGGAGCCGAAGCCCGAAGAGGCCGTGGGCTCGCGCGGGCGCATGGCAGCCGCGGTCGTGTCCGCCCCCACGGGCGCGCCGTCCGGGAAACTGTCGTCGCTGGTTGCGTCGCTGTTCATGCTGGCCGCGCGAGCTTGCGCTTCAAGGCGCGCCAGAGGCGGTCTGGTGTGCATCCGCGAGCTCCACGCGGCTGCCGTTGACGAAGATCTGCCCGCCCCGCACTTCGATGAGCATGGTGCCGAAGCGGCTCTCCCACACGTGGCGTTGCACGCCGTCGGCGACCAGGGGCAGGTCCCGTTGCGGGCTGGGCTGGAGGCGGACGAAGACGTCGGGTCGTAGCGGTGCGTTCATGGCGGGCGCGGTCCGCAGACCGGGCCAGCGGCGCTGTCTACGGAGAAGATGAGGCCGCGCGGATGCGGCGTTGACGGGGCAGCAGGCGCGCCAGGACCATCGGACCTAGCGCGCGATAACTGTATGCATGCACAGTACTGTACGCGGGAACGGGTGCCTGTGGAAGCCCCTGCGCGTCCTGCGCCGGGGCCATGCGGTCATCGCGGCAACTCCCCGACGGCACTGTGTGGGGCGCCCACGGCGACGGGGCATCCGCTGGCTGTCGTCGCTGCCGGCGCGATCAGGACCTGCCGCGCACTGTTGGCGCGATCGCACGGAATGGCGGCTGGATCCCATGCGAGCCGGGCGGTCCCGGCGTACCGACCGGTGGCGGCAGGCACGATCAACGCGCGCCACAGGGACATGCTGCTGCTCCTGGACGGCGGACCCGTGGCAAGCCTCTGACAGGACGTTCCCGGCCACCAGGTCGCCCGCAAGGCAGTGACACCACCGCGTGCCGACGAGCCCACCACTGAGCCAGGACACCGGTGTTCGACCACCGTTTCTTCGCTGCCGCCTCGAGGCTGGGGACACGACGGCGGCACGCTGCAACCGGCCAGTGCTTCCGCAACTGTTCGACGGCTTGTCATACTTCCGGTCTCTCATCTCGCGTCGCGATGTCTTGCTGCAGCCACGTCGCGCGTCCAGACCGACATGCACCTGCGCCTCCTGCTCGCCACTTCGGCATTCCTTGCCTCCTGCGCGTGGAATCCCGTTCTCACCCCGTATGGCGTCGACGTTGCCGACCAGGCCCCGGCCTCTGCGGTGGCGACCGTCTGGGGCGTGCGTGAAGGTGCAACGCTGCACTTCACGCACGTCAACGGCGATGCCCTGCCCTCCCGTGGCGGTGGCGGGTATCCGGTCTCCCTGCGGCTGGCCCCGGGAAAGCACACGCTGCGGGTGTTCTTCGCAACGCCGGATCGCAGGTCGAGCGAGCTGACGTTGCAGGCCGCGGTCGAGGCCGGGCACACCTATGTCGTCGAGTATCTGATCGTTCCGGGCACTGCCGCCGTTGCCTTGAAACTGGCCGACCAGGGCAAGAACGAGGCGTGTCGCTACGAGAGAACCGATGCGGTGCGCGGAACCGCAGTGCTGCGCTGTTCAGGTCGCTGACGGGAGCCGCCGGCCCACCGAAACGCCGGCACCAGCAGGGCATCCCGGCCAGCGCTCGCGTTCGCACAACCCGCCTGCTCCCGGCCACGCACCGGCCGGTGCGCCGGCCATCCGCAGTCTGTGCACGGCGGTGGCAGTCGATCCCGCGACCGCGCCCGCGCAGGTCTTCTCGCCTGCCCCCGCGCTGCTGCTCGACGACATCGCGCTGCATTCGATGCGTTCGAGCGCCTGGTCCGGCACGGCGGCGCCCCGCAAGTTGGATCCCCGCGCCTGCAGGTCGTGCTGCGGGACGCTGATGCAGCCGCATGCCAGCACGGCTTCCAGCGATGGTTGCTCCGGATCGCCCGCGGTCTGCGCTTGGTGCATCGGACGGTGGATGCAGACGAGGATGGGCACGCCTGCCCGCGTGGCATGAAAGGGCTCTCGACAGGCGCTCGCCAGCAGCCAGCGTTCTCGATGCATCGGTCGTGGCGCCGACAACGTCGGGCAGGATGGGGCCGCGCATCGTGGGTGGCCTGGCAGGCCTTGCAGTCCGCGTTCGAGGATCGCACGAGCAGCAGTCGTTGCTGCTCCACCCGGACTGGCGGATTCACGCTGACGGCGTCGGATCGCATCGCCCCAGTCTGCCGATCGCTTGCCGGCGGGCCATCCTCTGGCGCGCAAGTCGGCCGGTCAAGCGGGAGGCTCGACCCGGGCGGGGCGGGCAGCAAGGCAGCACGCGGCCACCCTCCGCATCGATCAGGCCGCGAGCATGCGCGGGCTCGGGCGGGCCTCGTTCAGGCGATCGCCGCCGCCCAGTGCCAGGGCCAGGTGATCGATGAGCTTGCGCACGCTCAGCGGCAGGTTGCGTCGTGAACCCCAGGCCAACTGGATCGGCAGCGGCTCGCAGCGCCAGTCGCGCAGCAGCGGCTTCAGGCCGCCCTGCGCGACGGCTTCTTCGACCATGAATCGCGGCAGCAGCGCGATGCCGGCACCATGCAGCGCCGTGCCGACGACCACGTCGGCATGGCTGCACCGCATGCTCCCCCTGACGGGCACGTCGCGCACTTCGCTGTCTTCCGCCCAGGTCATGCGCCAGCTGGCACCGCTGGCAACGTCGTCGCAGGTGAGGCAGTTGTGGTCGGCCAGGTCGTCGGGGTGACAAGGTTCGCCATGCCGGGCCAGGTAGGCCGGCGCCGCGAACACCCCCACCTCGGCCGCGCCCATGCGCCGTGCGATCAGCGACTCGCGCAGGTCGTTGCGCAGACACAGCATCACGTCGACTTCGTCATCGAACAGGTCGATCAGGCCGTCACGAGTACGCAGGTCAACCTCCACCCGCGGGTAGAGGTGCATGAACTCGGCCAGCGCCGGGCCCAGCAGTCGGCGGGCGAACGCCGCCGGGGCTGCCAGCCGCACCACGCCGGAAGGCTCCGTGGCGCTGAGACTGCTCAGCGCGGCCAGTTCGTCGTAGGAATCGAGCAGCGTCACCGCGCGCAGCAGGACCTGCTGTCCCACCGAGGTCAACGAGACACGCCGCGTCGTGCGCTGCAGCAGTTGCACGCCCAGCAGCATCTCCAGGTCCTGCACGGTGCGCGACACCTTGGCGCAGGAGACGTCGAGATCGGCCGCGGCGCGCGCAAAGCCGCCGTGGTCGACCACGGCCTTGAACGTGGCCAGGGCACTCAGTCGGTCCATGGTGATTCTCCAGGTTCAGGCGGCACGCAGCCGGGCGGTACCAGCGGACGCATGGCTCCAGATGGGAGGTGCTTCGGATCTGGTGGCTGGGTTCATGCACAGCTCCTTGGGGAACTCGAGGTGGTGACCGGCGCTCCCGTGTCCGGGCCGCCCTGGTATCCATGTTTGTTGCAAGCCGCGCGAAAGTCGAGTTAAGCCTTGTCAATCGTCGCTCGACCAAGGGCATGCACGGCTGCCAGTCCGATGCTCGCGGTCCTGGAACGATCCGCTCCGAAGCCGCCTCGCTGGAGGCAGCAGCATCGCGACGACATCGGAACTGCGCTCGCAATGACCTGGTTCTCTGCGCGGCCTGTGCACCGGCCTTTGCGCAAGCCCCCGTCTTGCGCAACGGCGACAGCGTGGACTGATGGCCGCCTGGGCTGCCGGGCATGCGAGGACTGGAAGTCGGAGTCGCAGTGCCGTGTGAGCGACGCCAGTTCGCGACGCACACTGGCCGCGACACGCTAGTGACGTGCACTTGGCAGCGGCAGCGTCGAACGCCTGTCCCCGCGCCGTTGTCCGGCACGGCCCCGGATGCGAGGGCACCAGGCGCGGCAGACCTGCTGCGGGCTTGTGCTGGCCCGGGTGATGCTGCAGCGCCGGCCGCCGCGATCAGCAGGGCGTTGAAGACGCGTCGTTTCCTGCCTCGACTTCATCGGGTAGGAAATCAGTGGACGCCGACAGCGCGGCATGTGCGGCGATCTCCGCCTGCCGACGCTCGACGGCGCTGTTGGCGTATGCCACCGCGTCGGATCCCGCGAGAAGGTGCAGCGGCGGCCGGGCCAACTCCGCGACCTGCACCAGGACCCGACCCAGTCTCGCCGGATCGCCGGGTTGCCGGTGGTTGTAGGTCTCGTAGTCAGCCCGCGGCGGCCCCTGGGGGTCGCCGTAGTCACCGATGCGCCCGCTGCCGTAGCGCACCGAAGAGGCGTCCAGGAAGTCGGTGCGGAAGAAGCCAGGTTCCACGATGGTGACGTGGATGCCGAAGCGTTCCACCTCCAGCGCCAAGGACTCGGAGAAGCCTTCGACCGCAAACTTGGCGGCACAGTAGACGGATGAAGACTCGAACCCCATGAACCCGCCGATCGACGCCAGGTTGAAGATGTGGCCGCTGCGCTGTCTGCGCATCAGCGGCAGCACGGCACGGGTGACGTGCATCAGGCCGAACACGTTGGTCTGGAACTGCTGATCGACGGCCGTGCTGGGAACCTCCTCGAACAGTCCGAGCTGCCCGTAACCGGCGTTGTTGACCAGCACGTCGATCCGCCCGAAGTGATCGACCGCCCGGGCAACGGCAACGGCTGACTGCGGCTCCTGGGCAACGTCCAGGTGGACACAGAGGACCTTGTCGCCGTAGGGAGCGAAGGTCGCTGCGAGGTCTGCGGCGTTCCGGCCGGTGGCGACCACCCGATGGCCGGCTTCGAGTGCGCTGCGTGCGATCGCCATGCCGATTCCACGGCCGGCGCCGGTGATGAACCAGATCTTGCCCATGATGTTTCCAGGTCGGGGTTGAACGTGAACCCAGTCTAGGAAAGCGGCCAGACTCGGCGGTAGCCCGCAACGCCTGGAAAGTTGCCCGATCGTGCAGACCGGAGGAGTGCTATGCGGAGGCGGCCTCCGGCTTGTTGTGCCGCAACCGCTGGATGTCGCGGGCCGGTGAGGTCCCGAACTGGCGGCCGTACTCCCTGCTGAACTGCGACGGGCTCTGATAGCCGACCCGATGCGAGGCGGTGGCCGCATCGGCGCCCTCGGCCAGCATCAGGCGCCGGGCTTCCTGCAGTCGCAACTGCTTGTGGTACTGCAGGGGGCTCATGGACGTCAGTTCCCGGAACCGCAGATGGAACGAAGACGGACTCATGTGCACCCGATGGGCGATCTCCTCGATGCGCAGCGGCTCGGATCGATTCAGCTTCATCCATGCGATGGCCTTGGCCACCCGTCCTGCATGGGATTCGCCGCTGGCAACACTCGCCAGCCGATGGCCTTCAGGACCTTGCAGCAGCCTGATGAGGATCTCGCGCACGGCAAGCGGGGCCAGCAGAACCGCCTCGTCCGGCTTGCCTGCCAGCCGCATCAGCCGCAGCACGGCGTCCAGCAACTCCGGTGTCGTGGAACTGAGATACAGGCCGCCGCGTCCCGCGGGTGCGGCCGGCGGCGGCATCCGCGACTGAACCACGATGTCGGCCACCTGGATCGGGTCGATGTCCAATCGAAAGCCGAGGTAGGGCTCTGCGCGGGAGGCAAGGGTCACCTGCGCGCTGACGGGCAGATCGACGGTGAAGACCAGGACACGGCTCGGGTCATACGCGTAGACATCTGCCCGCAGCATGACCCGCTTGGCGCCCTGCGCGATCAGGCAGACGGCAGGCTGGTGCAAGGCGTGTGTCATTTCGTCGCCGGGCTGCGACACCCGGATGGCCGACACACCCGGAAGCGACGTGGCGTTCACGCCTTCATCTGGCGAACAGGACAGCAGCAGACCGGCAAGCTCTTGCAACTGGGGGCGCATGTCGGAACTGTCTCCTTGCAGGGGAGCGGCTGATGCCGGGGCTGCCGCTGCTGCATCGATGGGCGGCGGCTCGGTGGAAGGGCCGATTCTCAGCGTCGTCCGCGCCTGGGGCGGATGTACGGAGGATCGGGCAAGCAACGTGAACGATCGGGCACTGGATGGTGCGGATGCGCTTCTAGACTGAATCCTCCCATCCAGACGGAGCTTGCATGAAAACCGCCGCACACCTCTTGTCCCGCACCGCGACCGCCGCAATTCTGACGTGCTGTGCGCTGCCCTTGGCAACCCTGGCGATGGCACCTGCCCAGCCAGACGAGCGCATTGCGCGCGGCGAGCAGGTTCTCAGGGACCTGAATCGCGGACGCACGCAACCCGTGTTCGAGTCCATGCGGCGGGACTTCCCTTTCCTCGCCGACGCCACTGCAGGGTATGCCCTCGGAGACGTCTGGGGCCGGACTGTCCTCGATGCCCGGACACGCCAGTTGTCGGCCATGGCTGCCTTCGCTGCGCTGGGCCTGAGACCGTTCTTCAAGGTGCACGCCGGCTATGCGCTCGATGCGGGCGTCCCTGTCGCTGAACTGAAGGAGATCGTCTACCTGGTGACCGTACCGGCGGGCTTCCCGCGTGCCATCGAGGCGTCCCAGGCCCTGCAGGAACTGCTGCAGGAACGGGGGTTGACCGTCGGGTCGGCACCGGCCGCCACGCCGTGAGTCGCCGTTCGGCGGCTGCAACGGCGCCTGAGGTGCATCGCGGTGGCTGCTGGAGGGCGGCGCGTGCATGGGACGGCGGAACGTGTCGGCGTCCAGAGACCACCTGGCAGTGATCGGAGAGTGTCGGGTGCCGCGTTCGTTCGAGACCAGGCATGCGCTCCGCGGCCAGGACTGCGTGGACGAGCCTTCGCCGTGACGCCAATCGATGGCCAGCTGCAGGCCACCGTGGCTCCCAGCTCCGTGAGCAGACCCGCCGGAGCGCAAGTCCCTTGTCCAGGTCTGGGGCTGTCGAGACGGAAGTTCGGCAGGACGCACTCCGACAGCGCGCCGATGACCGATGGGGCAGGCTTGCTGCGGCCCTTCAGGTCGAAGCCGTCTGACGGATCCCCATGGCTTCGTCGCGCGACGACCGGGCAAGCGGAGCATTGCAACCGATCCGACAGCCCAAGTGCATGGGTCGCAGGCCACCGTTCGCTTCCGACAGCAGATCGATGTGCATGGATTCCGTCATCGCCCCAGCGAATCGCGCAGCTTGACGATCGAACGTCAGCTGTCTGGCATCGCTTGGGAACGTCCGCTCCTGGCCGATCGCCGACGGTCGTCGAAGGTCCCTCGACTGACCGCGCGACCCTCCAAGTGCCGCTCGCCACGTTGGATCGGACGATCTCCGGCGGCAGGCATCGAGCCAACGCGCACGCTAGCGCAACCAGGACCAGTCGTCCCATGTCTGAACCCCAGGGAATCGCCAGGTCGGTCCATGCGTTCGCAAGACACAGGCTCGCCCCACTACCCGGTGTGGTCGTGGCGTGTGCAGGTTCCGAGCCTCTCGCCCAGGGCTTCGACAGGATCAACACCTCCTTCGCCAACGTCAACGCCATCCTGGTGACGATCTCGATCGCGATGGGGTGCATCGCGATCATCCGGGTCGGCTACAAGACGGATTCTCTCGCTCGGACTTCCTCGCTCCCGCGGTCGACCGGCCGGGGGGCATGGTCCCTCCCTTCAAGGCGAAGGCCCTCTGAACGGGTGGGGTTCTCCTCGGCCGAAGCCAAGGGCCGATTTCCCGACCCACCTACTGAAAGTCACCAAGTCAGCATCCCGGGCAGTCGTCACCGGCAGGGCCATTGCCGCAAGGAAGGTTGCGGTGGCGGAACCTCCCGACCTGACCTACAACCTCCATCGAGAAGCGGCTGTGCATGGCGCTGGAGGGGCATCTGGCTGAAGCAGCGCGTGTCCTGCTCCACGAGGCGCTGCACGGAATCGCCGACCCCGATGCTTCAAGGTGCATCGACACCCAGCCTCCTGCCGAGCAACCCGCGTTGCTCGGCGACCGCTGTGGCCTCGGTGCGGCTCGCCGCCTCCAGCTTGGACAGGATGGCCTTGGTGTGCGCCTTCACAGTGCCCAGGGCAATGTCCAGGCGGATACCAATGCTCTTGTTGGACAGGCCATCGGCCATCAGCCGCAGGACCTCTGCTTCGCGGGCAGTCAGAGGTGTCCGCATCAAGCTCTGCGCCGCGACGTTGGCGGCACGATCACAGATGTGCCGTCCGCCGCGACCCACTGTGCGCACCGCGACCACGAGCTCATCGAGGCTGCAGCCGGCGAGAAGGTAGCCGCCAACTCCGGCCTGCAAGGCCCGCTGGATGTCTACCTCAGAGTCGTACCGCGAGAGCATCAGCATCGCGCAGCTGCCAGGACCGCAGTGGCCTGTGATGGCCGCCATCGCCGTGTCGTAGTCGCATACCAGGACATCGCCGGCCAGGGCATGTTCGGCGTCGGCATCCTCGGCCTTCAGTGAGATGCCGGGGGCGCCTCGCAAGGCCTGGCAGACGCCTACGGCCAGGAGCGGATCGGCATGGGAGACGGTGACTTGGATTGAGCGCTGAAAGTCGTTCATGGCCTCACCTCGACGGACAACTTGGAGCCGGTCCTGATCTTCCGATGCCAAAGAGTCTGCCGGTGCAAAGCGGCGTGAATTGTTGTTGCCCACCGCTGAGAACCGATCAAGCGCTGCGCTTCAGGCGCAGGAACCGAAACCGGGCTGCCGCGCGCGGCCCGCATGGCCTCTTGCCAGACACGCGAGCCGGTTCGCCGCGGCCGCGCCCCCCGAGTAGCGCGCGCAAACGCCGAGGGCATCGCAACGCGTTCCCTGGTCGCACACTTGGATGCGGGCCTGTCTGGTCGCCGGCGGCGACACAGTCTCGCCACAGCCCCACGTGAGCAAGACCCGTGTCCAGCGCGAGCTGCACAGGGGCCCCATCCCGATTTCACTGGCCAAGCGGGAACTTGCGAAGCGACCATGGCTGCGCATCTGCGAGCCGCGCGCGGCGCGAGCGATGGAAACCATCTGCAGACTCGCCAGGCGCACGCTCCCTGTGCGAAAGAACGCGCGGACAAGAGCTCGACACCACCAGCACGTCGCAGAGGGGAAGCCAGTGGCATCGATTCCGAACGCGGTCGAGGCAACGACTCAAGGCTTGGTGGCAGTCCATGCCAGCAATGCCCAGTGGGTGTCCGCTTCGGACAGATCGGCGCCTTCGTGCTTGATCCGAATGTGACGCCTCCACAGTCCGTGAAGTCGGCCATCGGGACTAGGGATCACAAGATCGATCGGTGGATGTCCCTGCTGGTGCAGTCGCTGAAAGTCGCATCCACCACAGAGCTCGCATCGCCGTTGCAGCTGACCACAGGACACTCCAGATGAACGCCACGGCCATCCCTGGATACACCATCGTCGCGACAGCGGTCCGCGCCTCCTCGATCACGGGCGACACGCTCGGCCTGCACAGGTCATCCGCGCCTCGATGCAATGTGGACTGGGTCGCCGTGCGACTGTCCCGCACCGTGCAGCAGGACCCGTTCGGTTCGGGACTCGACCACTGGATCAGGTGCGTTTGCGTACAACCCTAAACAGCCCTTCAACGCACGCGACTGATGCCATGCGCTACATCCAGACGAAAGACGGAGCCCAGATCTACTACAAGGACTGGGGGTGCGGCCCAGTAGTCACGTTGAGCCACGGCTGGCCGCTGAGCGCCGATGCCTGGGAGGCACAGATGTTCTTCCTCGCCAGCCATGGCTTTCGATGCATCGCTCACGATCGACGCGGCCACGGCCGCTCGAGCCAGCCGTGGGGTGGCAACGACATGGACACCTATGCCGATGATCTCAACGAACTGTTCACGCAGTTGGACATCCAGGGCGCGACGATGGTCGGACACTCAACAGGCGGGGGCGAAGTTGCACGCTACATCGGTCGCCACGGCACGAAGCGTGTCGCGCGCGCGGTGCTGATCGGCGCCGTGCCGCCCTTGATGGTCAAGACCACGGCCAATCCGGACGGCCTGCCACTTGAGGTGTTCGACAGCTTCCGCAAGGCCTACCTGGCCGACCGCGCGCAGTTCTTCATGGACGTGGCCAGCGGCCCATTCTTCGGCTTCAACCGTCCGGGTGCGAAGGTCTCGCAGGGTCTGATCCAGAGATGGTGGATGCAGGGAATGCTGAGTGGGCACAAGAACGCCTACGACTGCATCAAGGCGTTCTCGGAAACGGACTTCACAGAGGACCTGAAGAGGTTCGACGTACCCACGCTGATCATTCACGGCGACGACGACCAGATCGTGCCCATCGGCGCATCGGCCGCGATGTCGTCCAGACTCGTCAACGGCTCCCAGCTCAAGATCTACAAGGGCGGCAGCCACGGCCTCGGCGATACGAGCAAGGAACAGTTGAACCAGGACCTCCTGGCGTTCCTCGAGAGCTGAGTGTCACACCCCGCGCAGCCGCGCGGCTTCCACGACCCATGGAGCTGCCATGAACAAGTTGTCCTTCTTCCTCTGCGTGTTGCTGGCTGTCTCAGCGCGGGCCGAGAAAGCGGCGGCGCCATCCGAGCCGATCAAGCTGTCCGTGGAGAGATTCGTCGTGCTTCCGCACGACACACGCCATCCGGAGGGCCTCGCCTCGAATCCCGCCAACGGCGACATCTATGTCGGAACGTTCGACGCACGCGAACCCCCAGCGGTCCGGAACAACCAGATCCTGCGCTACTCGTCGAGCGGTCGGTTGCTGGCGCGGTACTCGTTCGGGGCACAGCCCCTGACGGGCTTGGCCTTCGCCAATGGCAAGCTCTTCGTTCTCAACTTCGGGGCGTCGAAACTCCAGCGCCTGGACGCTGCCTTCACTTCCGACAGTCCACTGGAAGACGTTGCCAGCTTCGGTGCTCTGACGCCGTCCTCCACCGCACCGAGGTCGGTGGCCAATCCCGACGGCAGCGCGGATCAGGTGGCGTTCGGCTCGAGTGGGTTCGCCGCGATCAACGGCATGGTCTTCGACGACGCGAACAACCTCTACATCTCCGATTCGTTCCAGGGAGCAATCCATCGAGTCGACAACGCAACCCGGTGCAGCCCATGCGCCGTCAGGGTCATCTCGCGCGACCCGAAGCTGGCCACGGCCAATCATCTTCCGTTTGGAGCGAACGGACTGGCGTTCGGAAAGACGCCTGACACCCTCTACATCACCAACGCAGGTGACAGCCGATTGCTGAAGCTCAACCTGCAGAGCGGCCAGGTCTCCGTCCTGTCGGAAAGCCTTCCGGGCGCTGACGGGCTCCTGTTCCACGACGGACTGCTCTGGGTTGCGGCGAACCAGGCCGATGTCGTGCTTGGGGTCGATGAACATGGGCTCATCCGAGTCAGAGCCGGTGAGTTCCTCGGAGTCAGCCCCGACGGCACGCCGCGGGGACTGCTGTTCCCGGCGAGCACCGCCGTCTCGGACACGTGGATGGTCGTCACCAATCTCGCTCTGCCTCTCACACCGACGGCGGGCGACGAATGGGAAGAACGCGTCACACGCTGGACCCTGTCCCGTTTCAGGATCCCGCGCGCGGCATACCGGTGATCACCGATGGCTCGTCGCGGCGCGCACCTCGACCGGAGCAAGCAGCCGACTGAAGTCGGCTACAGCGGCCGCCCCACATTGAGCAGTTCGCGCCCGGCCAGCCATCGCTCGAGATTCGCCAGGAAGAGGTCTCGCGTACGTGCAGGCAGACCCTGAGTCAGTCCGGCAACATGCGAGGACAGCACCGTGTTCGGCAAGGTCCACCATGGCGAGTCCTCTGGCAAGGGCTCCTGCTCGAAAACGTCCGCATAGACCCCGCCCAGCGCTCCGCGCTGCAGCGCGGCGAAGAGGTCGGCCTCGACGACCACTTCGCCGCGCGAGACATTGACCAAACGCGCATGGGACGGCAGGCGCGACAGCAGGTCCGCGTCGACGAGGCTCCGAGTCGCCGATGACAGTGGGCAGCACAGGAAGAGCCAGTCGGCCGAGGCGGCGGCCTCCCGGAGATCGGCAAGCGTCCCCACAGCGGCGCAAGCAGGATGCAGCTGCCGCTGCCTTCGCAGGCCCGTGACATGCAGGCCCAGCGCTTGGCAGAGCCTTGCGACGCGGCTACCGATGGCGCCCAGTCCGATCACCACGGCGTGCTGGCCGGTCAAGTCGCGCGGCGCGGCCTCCGGTGCGTGCGGTGCCCATCGCCTCGCGTCCTGCGATCGCACCCAGTGCGCCACGCCAAGGTGCAGCGCCAGCATGCCAGCGATCGCGCATTGCGCTACCGCTTCCGCGTTGGCACCGGTCGACGACGTGACGGTCACGCCACGGCGCATCGCGGTCTGAAGCAGAGGCCGGTCCGTTCCCGCCGAGCAGACGTGCATCCATTGCAGCCCGGTGCATCTTTCAACCACCGCGCCGAACTGCGCCAGTCCTGCATGCGGCGCTTGCTTGTTTCTGGGTCCGATGAGATCGGTGGACAGGAACGCGGCTCGAACGTCGGCCAACTCCTGCGCCTGAGGGGCTTGGTCCGGCTTCAGCACCAGTGCTCTTGCACTCTCGGCCATCACCTCGCTCAACCGTGCGCCGTCGGTGGTCCAAAGCGCTTCAGTCACGAGCACGGCAGGGACATTGCTCGTCATGGTCTCCGATTCCGGGTGCCGGCGTCGGCGATAGAGTACATCTATGAACCGGCCTGTCCTGTTGATCACTCGAAGGTGATCGCCAGTTCGCGCGCCAGTCGCTGGTACCGCGAGATGTCGCGCAGGATCGCCTGCTGCAGATCTGCACCGGTGCCAGGCAGAGGGTACAGACCCAGCAACTTGAGCCGCTCCTGCAGCTCCGGCGCCTTCAGCGCCTGCTGCAAACCGCGCTCCAACGTGGCCAGAACCTCGGATCGCAAACCGGCAGGCGCCAGCAACCCTTGCCAGAGACCCAGGTCGAAGCCGGCCGCGCCCGCTTCATCCAGCGTGGGCACATCGGGGTAGTGCGGATCGCGCTTCAACCCGAGTGTCGCGATCGGCCGCACTTTGCCGGCATCGATCTGCGCGCGCGCGAGGCCGTCGAAGCTGCAGTCCACGTCGCCCGCCAAGACTGCCTGCATGGCAGGGGCGCTGCCCGAGAACGGCACATGCACGGCACGCACCTTCTTCATGGCTGCGAACATCTCGCCTGCAAAGTGAGCGCCAGTCCCTACACCCGAACTTGCGTACACCAGACCATTGGGTCGACTTCGAGCGTAAGCCACCAGTTCTTCGACATTGCGCACGGGAAGCTTGGCGCTGCAGACCATCAGCGCCTGGTAGCCAAACAGACGCATGACCGGCGTAAAGCCCTTGACAGGATCGTACGGGGGGGGCTTTGTCGCCGCCGACAGCATCCCATGCGTGACCGTGTTGGCCAGCAGAAGGGTGTAACCGTCGGCGGGTGCGCTCTCCACCATCTGCGAGCCAATCCGTCCCGCCGCGCCCGGCCGGTTGGCGATGACCACGGGCTGCTTCAGCACCTCGGCCAATTGCTCACCGAGCATCCTCGCAGCGACGTCGGTGGGCCCACCCGGCGGGAACGCGACCACCAGCGTGATGGCACGTACCGGGTAGTCCTGCGCCGAGACGCCCTGGACGAAAAGGGCAAGGACCGCGCCAACAGCCACGCGCAAGCGGTTCATCATGGAACACCCCCCGCCTAAATCAACGACCGTGCTGCACGAGCCGGCCCACGCCGGTTCAACACTTCGATGGCACGCGGGAATCTATTGGCTTCAGGCGAACCTGTCCATCGTCTTCATCTCGGGGACGGCCGCTGCCTCCCCAATGCCACTGGCGATCTCGACCTTCTCACTGCGACCAGTCAGGATCCCGGTCGACAGCGTGACGTCTGTCCCGGAGACCTGCGAGACCGGGCCGCCCGTCCTTGACTGTGCGGCCGCCTGCTCGTGCCTCGCGGCGTCGAAGCGCGCAGGCCTGGTGGCGAGGCGGTGTTGCAGCTTCGTGATGGCGAACTGGTCAGCCGACCTCAACAGCCTGCCCTGGGCGGTCGTTGCCCCGCAATTGAAGGTCTCTTCCGCCTGCGGAAACACCAGCAGGAGCGTCGCGGTGCAGCAGGCTGTGTGTGCCGTTGTGCACCCCTGCGGGGCATTGCGCAGCCCCAACGCCGACCGTGTTCTTTCAGTCGACGAGAACGTCGAACCTCAGACCCACGCAGCAAGCGGTGTGCCGTCCTGTCGGGTCAGGACTTCCAGCAGGTGACGCGCGCGAACGTGGTCACGCGTTGCGTGCCCTTGCGTGAATCGAGCCAGCGCGCGATCCAGGACACCGACCGCATGACCACGGCCGGCGGCATCCCGCGCATGAAGCCTGGCCTGGCTCATGGCCGCTCGCAGTGCCCATGATGCTGCCGTCTGCGAGAGAGCGATCGCCATGGCACGCCGCAACGACAAGTCGGCCGTCTCTGGATCGACAGTCCCTTCGGACAGCCCTTGTTCGGTCGCGGCCCGCAAGGTTTCCGCCGCCGACCAGCCTGCGAGACCAGCGTCTGCACGCTCGAGTGCCACCTGGGTTGCCAACCGCTCGTGCAGCGTGCTGGCCATTTCCGCCTCCCGGGCTGTGAACTGCAAGCGAGAAGGCACGCACACTCCTTGACCGCCTTCTCGCAGAACGAGCGCTGTCTCGCACATGCGGGCCCAGGATGCCCAGTAGTCCAGGGAGTGCTTGTTCGCCAGATCCTGCAGTTCGGCGATGAGCCCGGCGGCGGCGAGATCTCCTCGCCACATCGCAACGGGGATGGCCCCGATGGCGAGCGCATGGCCCAGTGCGAACGGCGTCATGACTCGGGCAAGTTCGACGCACTCGCTCGCGATGCAGAGAGCGTCGTCAACCTCGCCACACAGCCATGCAATCCGGGCCTTCAGGGCGCGCATCGACACGGACGTTGGAACACTTCCGACGTACTTCGAGTACGTCCTGCGAGAGGGATGCGCCAGGATGTGCTCGACGGTCTTCGCCGCCTCTGCATGTCGACCCAGCGCATGTTGCGCCTGCGCCATCAAGCGTGCACCCAGCAACAGGGCCGATGGCGCGTTGGGACTGACCGACAGGCGAATGACTTCACGTGCCAGATCGATCACGTCGCCATAGTCCCCACGTCCCATCGCATAAGTCATCAGACTCTCGATGGCGTCGATCTTGTCGTCCCTGTCAGAGGTCTGACAAACAAGAAGCCTGAGGCGCGCCAAGAAGTCGGCACTGTGCGCGTGGTGGTGCGCTGCAACCCCGGCAACGCGGCAAAGCGCCGACAAGGCGCGAAGTTCCAGGACCGGATCGTGCGGGTCCAGGGACTGCGCTTGGCGAAGCGCCGTCTCCATGCGCGGGCGGAACTCATCCATGACACCAAGCTGATGGACAAGGGCCACTCCCGCGGTCGTGATGGATATCGCGAGCCGCGAATCTCCCTGCGGAGAGCTTGCCCAGTCAAGGGCAGCTCGCATGTCGTCGAGCAGTACTGCGTAGAGGCCATGCTTGCTGAGCAACGTCTCAACGTCCAGCTCCTCGATATCCTCCTCGACCGCCTCAATCCGGACCCGAACCCGTTCGGCGTGTCTCCGCGACACCGAATTCCATTCGCCTGACGCCATCAGCTTCTGCATGGCATAGGCACGCGTGGTGACCAGCAATCGGCAATGTGGAGATCCGAGGCTGCGATCCACTCCAACGAGTGACTTAGAGACGAGACCCAGCACGCTCTCGCGCACAGAGGCTGCACCAACAATGTCACATGCGACCACTGCCGATGCAGTCTCGATGGAAAACGGGCCACTGAAGACCGCCAGCCGGCGCAAGACGATCCGATCGGTCTCGTTCAATAGATCATGGCTCCAGTCCAGCAATGCCTGCAGCGTTTGGTGCCTTGGCGCAGCAGTTCGACGCCCACGCGTCAGTACGCGAAAGCTGTCCGTGAGTCGGCTGACGAGGTCATGCACGCCCAGCGTGTAGACACGGGCGGCAGCCAGCTCGATGGCCAGCGGCATGCCATCAAGCTGCCGACACAACCGGTGCACCAAGGACGCAGTGTCGGCCCTGATCGTGAAGCTGTCGTCGAGCGCGTGGGCCCGTTGCACGAACAACTGCACAGCCGGCGAGGAGTGATCGTCCGGCTGGTCGAGTGGTGGCAGTCCCAGTGGCCCCAGGCGATAGACACATTCGCCACCGACATTGAGCGATTCGCGACTGGTAGCAAGAATATGAATCCCCGGCGAGCCCGCAATCAGTTCCTGCGCAACATTGGCGGCTGCGTCGATGACTTGCTCGCAGTTGTCTAGAACGATCAGGACACGCTTGTTGGTCAACGACCGAAGCAGGTGAATCGTGCCCATCTCGGAGGGAAGCTTGATGCCGAGGGCACTGGCGACCATGGGCAACACACGGGCTTGCTCGACCACAGGGGAGAGATCGACGAACTTGACACCGTCCGCGAATAGGTCGCAGGCAGATTCTGCAGCTGCAATGGCCACCGTCGTCTTGCCCATTCCACCTGCTCCGACAACAGTGACGAGGCGCCTCGCTTCCACCATGCCGGTCAACGCTTGGATGACCGAGTCCCGGCCGACCGGTCGGGATGGCAGCGGGGGCAGATTGTGGCGCTGCTCATGTGATCGGAGTGCACTTCCGGGTTCCACGTGCTGCTGCAACGGCTCAAGAAGCGTTCCAACAAAGGTGTAGCCGCGACCAGGCACGTTCGCGATGTAGCGCGCGCCGTCTTCTCCCTCACCCAAGGCTCGACGCAGTGCTGAAACATGCACGCGCAAACTGGACTCTTCGACGATGGTCCGAGGCCAGACCCTGGACTCGAGTTCCTGCCGGCTGAGAACTTCGCCAGGCCGCTCGGTCAAGGCATCCAGGAGATCCAATGCCCGATCGCCGATGGGCACACGCTCGCCCTTCCGACACAGCGTTCTGGTCGTTCGATCGAACGTGAATGCACCAAACGCGACGATTGTGGGAGCGGCGTTCATTGATTTCTCTTGACGGACCCGCTTTGGCCAGTTCACCGCAACGCTTCCAGAAGGCTGCCTGCGGTACGCAAGTCGGCGGTGTCAAATCCCTCGGTGAAGCGTTCGTACGCGGGCTCCAACACTTCAATGGCATCGCGGTGCATGCAGCGATCGCTCAACAGGATTGCGAGACTGCTGGCCGCCCGAAGGGACCAGCCAGCCGCCCCATGCTGGTCGGCCAGGCGCAACGCTCGTCTCAGAAGAGCCTCGCTCGAAGATGGAACAGCCGCAGCGCGAAGCAATTCAGGTCCGCACCAACCGCACCTCCCGGCCATCGCATCCTCGACGACGCCTTGATCGACTGTGCCCAATCTGAAGGACCACATGTGATAGCGGACGACGACATTCTGCAGTCCCTCCAGCCTCAAGGCGCTGATCTCGGCGCTTGATGCCTGCTGCAGCAAATGCAGAGCTTGCTCGTACATGTCTCGCCACAAGGTCCAATACGGAGCGTGGTGCTCCGTGATGGCGTCTCGCAACTGTGGAAGCAACGCAGCGAACGCATCGATGTCTCCCCGCCATAGCGCGACCGGCATCGCTCCAATGGCCAGCGCACAGCACACCGAACTCGGACCGTCAGCGACGGCAAGGCGTACCGCCTCGCTCGCCTCACCCCATGCCTGGTCCGGAAGACCCTGGCACCACAGCGATCGGGACATCGTCGTTCGCATGGAAACGGCGGGAGAGACCGGAGAGCCGGTGATCAGCAGCGGCCCCTTCAATCTGCCTTCGGCCAACAGGTCTTGCGCCAGCGCACACGCTTCGGCGTGTGCGCCGGCGCTTCCCAACGTGAGCGCCCGTGCTCGCGTTACGACTCGCTGTGCGGGGACATCACCGTGCACTCGGACAAGCTGGTCGGCTTCCTTGATCCACCGCAGGGCATCATCGTAGCGAGCCGAGAAAAAGGCAGAGCACCACAGCGCGATAGGAGCGGTCAGCCGCTGGCGCACCGTGCCCATGCGGCGACAGACATCCAGGGACCACAGCAGGTCAGCGTGGCGACTGTCGTCCAGGTCAAGGGCGCTCGGCCGCGCGATCACGGGAAGAGCCATGAGCAATGCTTCGAGGAGAGGTTGCCGAGGCTGGAAGGTCTTCAGCTTCTCAAGGGCGATTCGGGCGCGTTGATCAAACTCGCTCATCAGGCCAGCGTGTGCTGCGACGGCGATACCGGCAATGGTGAGAGAGACACCCAACACCACATCCCCGCCATCGGAGAATGACCAGTCGATCGCCGCCCGAATGTCGTGCAACCAGGCGCTGTAGGTCTGGCGCCACTCTTCTGGATGCATCTTCTCCCAGTTCGCTTCGGCACCTTCAAGCAAGTCCAGCAGAAACCGGGCATGACGCAGGCGGACCCCTGCGCGATCCATTGCCGAGAGTTTCCCGTCAGCGTACTCCCGCGTGGTGTCGAGCAACCGGAGCACACGAGTCCCCGGGGTGGCCGAAATGGCGATCAACGACTTCTCAGTCAGGGCCAGGATGCACGCTTCCACAGTTCCCTCGTCAAGCAGCGCGTCCGAGACCACGAAGACGGCGGCGTCATAGGTGAACGGTCCCCGAAACACGGAGAGCCTGACCAAGGTGCGCTGCTGGTCCGTCTCAAGCAGCGTGAAGCTCCAGTCCATCATTTGGAGCAAGCTGCAGTGCCTGCCTCTGGAAACGCGTTCGGCCTGCAGGGCGACCAATGGACGCTCGACGAGTTGCTGCGCCAGTTCACGCAACCCAAGCTCTTGCACGCGGGCAGCCGCGATCTCGATCGCCAGGGGCATGCCGTCCAGACGCTGGCAGATGCGGGCGAGTGTGGGCACATCGCGCTGATCGGGTGAAAAGCTTGGTTGTGCTGCGCGCGCACGTTCGACAAAGAGCTGGATGGCAGCGAGGTCAAGCGCCTTCGTCAACTGTAGCGCCGCAGCATTGGCCGCGAGGTTCAGCGGCTCGATGCGAAAGACGCTCTCGCCGTTCACGAACAGCGGCTCGCGACTGGTTGCGAGGATCCTCAGCGGCCCTTCCAAGGTCAGGATGTCCTGGGTCAGTTCGGCGACCGCCTCCAGGAGATGCTCGCAGTTGTCGATGACCACCAGCACCTGCTTGTGCCGCAGCGCAGCACGGAATCGGGCCTGCGGATCACCGCCCCACGGCTGCAGATCGACGACGGCAACCAGCGCCGGCAGCACATGCGCGGGATCACTGACCGGCGCCAGATCCACGACGAGGCACCCATCGGCGAACTCCGTTGCGTAGCGGCGGGCAAACTCCAGGGCGAGGGTTGTCTTTCCCATACCTCCGGGCCCGACGATCGTCGCCAGCCGCTGGTGCGCGAACAGCACCGCAAGAGCTGCAAGCGCACGATCGCGTCCAATGACCGGCGCGCGGACAACGCTCGAGGGCTCGCTGTTGCGCTTCCCGTCAAGGCGGACGAGCGAAAAGCCTCGACCTGGAAAGTGGGCCACATAGCCCGCCTTGGGATCGGCCTGCGCAAGCGCAATGTTCAAGGCTTCCGCGCGTTGCATCAGTTCCGCGGCTGTGACTGTCAGTCGGCTCTTCAACCGGATCTCAGGCACCACGCCATCCGCCGTGAGCAACACGCGCAGCAGCATCAGGCTGTGCGCGTCAAGATCCAGCGGCACACCCCGATGCACAAGGCGATCCGGGCTGCCTTCCAGCATGAAGTTGCCCCATGCAACGGGCTTTGAGTTCACGCCATGTCCGAGGCTCTCATCTCGAGTCTCGCTCCAGGTCGACAAGAAGTTCCGTGGCCCGGACCACATCAGACGTATCGAAGCCTTGTCGGATCCGTCCGAGGGTTCCAGCAAGCAGGGCATGCGCGCGGACAGTTGCGTTGCGACTCGCCCAGTACCGCGCCAGGCTACAGGCGACTCGGAGCTCCCATGCAACGGCGCCCTGGCAGCGCGCCAGGGCAAGCGCACGATCAAGAACACTTTCGGCCGACGGATCGCATGGATCGGCACGCAGACGGTTCTCGGCATCTGCGCGAAGAATCTCGGGTGCACACCAGCCGATGGAGCCGGCCTCCACGCGCGCAAGCGTCTCCGGCCGCAGCATGTCTTCAGCAAACGTTGCAAACAGATCGATCACCGGCAGGCTGGTGCAGGAACAGGTTGATGAAGCGCCTAGCAGCCTCCGATTGAGGACTTGTTCGAACACGTCGATATAGCGGGTCCAGAACACCAACTCATGGTGCGCAACCTGATCCTTCAGAGCGTCGAGCAGTTGCTGCGCCTGTCGATCCTTCCCCTGCCAAAGCAGCAAGGGGAGCCCCGCGTGAACCACCAAGGTCCCCATGGCCATGGGGTGGCGCGCGTAGTCTCCGGTCAGCGCGTTCTCGAGCAACGATGCAGCGTCGTCACTTCGACCTTGAATCCACTGGATCCGGATCAGGTAAGAACAGGCCGCAACCTTGCGCGAACCCTGGCCGACATACTCGCGATGAACCTTGCGTGTTGGGTGGTCGAACACCTTCTGCATTCGTGGAAGAGCAGCATCGTGATCGCCGAGATGGTGGTAGGTCGTGGCCAGCATCCGCTCTCCCAGCAGCGCCCACGCCGGGTGGTCGTCCTCAGGCACGAGTTGCCGAAGCCGGCCGAGGTACTCCAGTGCCGCCATGTGATCGCCGACATTCGAGGCCCAGATGAGCAGACCGTACAAGCCTTCAATCTTGTCGTCCCGATCCGCGACTTGATCGATCAACTGGAGGACGTGGTCTGCAAAGGTCTCCCTGCCCACGCCATGCCCGACCATCAGCCCGACAAAACACCACGAGATACACAGCCGCAGTTCCACCAGCGGGTCGATTGCCCTCAACTGCTCCACCAGCATCAGCGCAGACCGAATGCGCGCAGCAAACTCGGCATACAGCCCGAACTCCTGCACGTGAAAGCGTGCAGCTGCGCAGACCTCCACGCCGGAGAGCTTGTCACCACCCGGCGCGAACGAACGGTCGATGGCCGCCCGGGTGTCATCGAGGATCGTGGCCTCACGCTCATGCCAAGCATCCAGGTCAGCCTCTTCGATCTCTCGGAGTTCCGCACATGCCTGGTACAGGTGTTGGCAAACATGACGTGCGTGCCGCCTCCAGTACTCTGGTGCCTCCTCGCTGACCGCCAGCTTCTGTTCAGCGTAGGCCCTGGTCAAGTAGAGAAGTCGGAGTGGTGCAGTCGCGCCATTCCCCTGACGAACGATCAGGGACTTGGCAACCAAGGACTCGATGCAGCGCTCGACGGCGGACGCTCCCACTTCCGGGCACGTCGCGATGCCGATGGCGGCCTGCATGGTGAAGCGACCACGGAACACGGACAGTCTCCGAAGAACGAGCCGTTCCTGCACGCCGAGAAGTTCGTGACTCCAATCCAGCAGTGCTTCGAGCGTTCGGTGTCGTGGCGCCGCTGCGCGCCTTCCCGTGGCAAGCAGTTGACCGATGTCTTCCAGCCGGGCCTGCAATTGGTCCAGACCCAGGGACTCCACGCGGGCGGCAGTGAGTTCAATCGCAAGCGGAACGCCATCCAGCCGACCGCAGATCGCCTTGACGAGTTCCTTGGCGTCGCTCTCGCACCCGAAGTCACCGGCGGCAGAGCGAGCGCGCTCGACAAAGAGCTGAGACGCCTCATCGGCATCCAGGGGAGGCATTGGGGTGACCACCTCGCCAGGGATGCCCAATGGGGCACGCGACGTTGCTAGGATGCGGACGTCGCCCGGGGCAGACAGCATGCGCGTCACGAGAGAGACAACTTCAGCCGACAAGTGCTCGCAGTTGTCGAGCACGATCAGGAGCCGTCTGCCCCTGAGGTGTGCTTTCAGTCTTGGCCAAGGCTTGTCGCCGTGGACGAAGACGCCAAGCGCGATCGCGACGGTTGCGCAGACAATTGTTGGCGCCACGATCGGCGAGAGGTCGACGAACCAAACTCCATCCTGGACGCTATCCCGCAGCGCATGCCCCACTGCCACGGCGACACGGGTCTTTCCGATGCCTCCGGCGCCGACAACCGTGACCAGATGCGCAGTCTCGAGCTTCGTCTGGATGTCTTGGACGATGCCGGCCCGACCGACCATTGCATCGCTGTGGAAAGGCAGGCGGCCACGAGGCACTTCGGCGGCCGTTTGTTCCTCGACTCGCACGGCGCCCGCATCCCCCGGCTCGGCGGTGTCGCAGACTTCTATCGGCGCAACGAAGCGATAGCCCTTTCCTGGCACGTTTGCGATGTAGCGCGCCTGTTCGCGGCTGTCGCCGAGAGCCTTGCGCAGCGCGTGGATGTGGACGCGCAGGCTGGTTTCTTCGACGATCGTCTTGGGCCACACTTCGCGGACCAGTTCTTCGTGCGTCATGACTTCGCCCGGCCGCACGGTCAGCGCCGCCAGGAGATCCATGGCACGACCGCCCAATCGGATCTCCCGGCCAGCTTCGGTGAGGACACGTCGGCGCAGGTGCAGCGAGAAGGGGCCGAAGCGCAGGGCGGTTTCGTTCGGGGTCTTCATGGCGCTCGCACGCGATCTACCGCCGAGTGTCGGCGAGGCTCCGTGGGAACGGGACTGCTGCGAGCGGGCGCGAAGCTACCTTGAATCCTCCGCGCCAAACCGAACCAGGGCCGGGCTCGGGACGGTACAACCTCCTCCGGACAACGCCGAAGCTGCGCCAGGCGAAACAGGTCCCGTGCGCGGTTTGGTTCCAGGATTGGCGCCAAGGTACCAGTGTCGGTTGAGGTGGGAAAACGGCCAGTCACAGCCGGTAGGAATTGTATTTGCCCCGATCGTCGGTTGACGTCATGAGTTGCGAACCGCCGTAAATCGCACTTGTGCCCGCAGCGCGTGGGCACAGGCGGTCCGCTCGTGGCGAGGGAAGGGCCTTGCCTCCCGGCGAAGGCGGAGGAACGAACACCGACGACGTTGCCCTAGAAGCGACGCCGAGTGCGACGAGTCGCTGTTAAGACTCGTGAAATCTCGTGATCAACGTCCCCGCCGCTGCTCGTCGCGGTCGGGGATCGCCTACCGTGCCGGCTTGGCTGACGAGATGTCTGTTGCGCGATATGGCTAAAGGACAACCGGAGGACGTCGACATTGCGGAGCGCATGGACGGACTGCCGGTGCCGACCCTGCACCTGCTGGGGGCGGCACTTTGCATGGCCGGCTTTGCGTTCGATCTTTTTGAGTTGTCCCTCGGCAGCGCACTTGCGGCAGTCCTCTCGGCGCCGGAGCGGGCAGTAGGAACGGTCACCTTGGCGTGGCTGCTCGCGTCGGTGTACGTCGGTGCCGTCGTGGGGGCACCAGCGCTGGGATACATGGCCGATCGCTTCGGCCGTCGCCGCATGCTGTCCGGCGGACTGGCCTGGTTGGCAGCGACGTCAACCTGGGCCGCGTTCAGCGCCGACTTGCTCGAGTTGACAGTGGCGCGAATGCTGTCGGGTATCGCAGTTGGTGCGTATCCCCCGTTGATGATGTCGTGTCTGACCAATCTGCTGCCTGCGGCGCGCCGCGGACCGCTCATGCTCCGGGCGCCCGGCGTCTCGGCCTTGGCGCTTTCTGCTGGAATCTTCTTCGTGCGGGCGCTCGGCTCTGGTGAGATCTTGGGCCTGGCAGGCTGGCAAGTCGCACTCCTGCTTGGCGCGATCGGTTCCGGTGTTCTGAGTCTCCTCATACTGCGCTTGCCGGAGTCGCCGCGCTGGCTCCACGCCAACGGACGATGGTCGGAGGCGCAGGCCGTCTATGAGCGATTTGCACGCTCCCGCGCTCTGCTTCCGGCGCTGCATGCCCGGGAGTCGCCGCCCTCTGACTCCTCGAGGACTCCAAGAGACGTCTCGGCATCCGGCCCCGCTTCGGTCTGGTGGTGGATCGTCCCCCTCTTTCTGGTCGGTCCGGTCGCAACCGTGGCATTTCCGATGCTCCTCGGAGCGGTGCTCACGCTGCGCGGTTTCAACCTGTCCGATGCGTTGCTCCTCGTGGGCCTGTTGTACCTCGGTCCCACGCTAGCGACGATCACGGCCTCTGCAGTGATAGACCGCGTGGAGCGCCGCTGGGCGTTGATCGGGTGTGCCTTGCTCATGGTCCTGGCGGGCGGCGTGTTCGTCGCTTCCGAATCGCGTGTCTGGCTGGGTGCGGCAGCTGTCACCTGTGGGGTCAGTGCCGTGGTCTACGTCACGGCGCTCAACCTGTACGCCACGGAGCTGTTACCGGCGCGATCGCGAGTCGGGTCGTTCTCGCTGACGTGGTCGTTCAATCGGCTGGGCGCTGCGATCTCGGTGCTTGCTCTGCTGCCGCTCCTCCAGACCCGCGGACATCTCACGATGTTCACCTGCATCACCGGCTCCCTCGTGCTGAGCGCGGTGGTGCTGCTGACCTCGCCCCGCGGGCTGGCCCGCAGGCCGGTGGCCGACTGACTGAACCTGCTCTACGGGAGGTAGATGCAGGCTTGAGCCCGCAACACTCCGGAATGAGACGGGCGCTCTGCGTCGATCTGATGCGAGGTCAATGTCGCAGGCCTTGACGGCACCAATGGGAGTGGCGCACTGGCTGCAACGATTCACGCCAATTCACCGAACTCGAGCAGCGATCCACCGCATCATCTTCGGCAACACCCTGGACTACCTCCAAAGCAGCAGATTCCTTCACTACGATGCATATCCACGATCACCGTCGTCCAACGCCCTCCGGCAGCATCTGCTCTGCCGCGTTGGTGCTGCTTGGCTTGGCGTTGTCGTCGCCGGCAACGACAGCTCAAGCCGATCTACCACCGGAGAACGGTTCCATCGTCCCGCAGGAGATCACGGTCACGGCCGAGCGGACAACGACGGCACTGAGGCGTACACCGATATCGGTCGTCGTCATTGAGTCGCGTGAACTCGAGCGCAAGGGAGTCACTGCGCTGAACGAACTGGTTGGTGCGGTCGCCGGCGTCTCAGTGCCGAATGGATTCAGCAACATGCCTCAGGCGGTTGGGATCCGTGGCGTCGGCGTGTCATTGCCAGCCATGAGCCAGGCAGTCGGCATCTATGTGGACGACGTGCCCCTCATAAGAGGCTACGCGACTGCGCTGTGGGACCTGCCAGACATCCAGCGTATTGAAGTACTCCGCGGGCCGCAGGGGTCGCTCTATGGTCAGAACAGTTCCGCGGGCGCCGTGAAGTACGTTTCACTGGACCCAAGCCGCGATGCAGCAGCCTGGCTGGCGATCGGAGCAGGCAACCATGGCCTGCGCGAGGCGCGGGGGTATGTCAACAGGAACGTGGGGCAAGGCCCCTTGTCAGCCAGCCTGGCCTTCTCTCGCCGCAGGTCAGACGGCTACGGCTACAACTCGACACTCGACAAGAACGTCAATGCGATCGACGCGACACAGTTTCGAGCGAAGCTGCGTTGGAGTGGCGGCGCTGCGCAGGACGCCGTTCTGGCAGTCGACGGATTGCGAGACCGCTCCGACACCAACACCATCAACTTCCCGCTCAACCACCCGCGAACGAGGCCACGGGTGACATACACGGGCAATCCTGAAGCCGGAACGTTTGAACGAGACGCCGGTGGAATCTCCTTTCGGTTCGATCTTCGCCTGTCCGAGGGGCTGAAGCTCCGAGCCATCACCGGGTACAGGGCGTATCGAGACTTCCCAATGGTCGCGGACTTCGGGGGGCAGGAGGCGCTGCAGTATCAGATCAACCAGGACATCCAGCAAAAGGCGCTCTCCCAGGAACTCCAACTGCAAGGTCAGAATGCATCCAACACCTGGACGGCAGGCCTCATGTTCGTGGCCGACAACTTCGACTTCCTCCGCTACGTCGACTTCGCGCCGCCCGCTGGGGCACCCGTAGGTCATACCGAGGCGCAGACCCAGCAGCAAACGCGCGACGTGGGCCTCTATGGTCAATTGCGCCACGCCTTCGCGAATGGGATCGGCTTGACGGGAGGTATGCGCGTCTACCAAACCGAGCAGCAGGCGAGCAACGCTTTCCGGCGCACCAATGCGCAGCGTCAGCACACACAGACAATCTACGTCGCGGACGACCTGTCGACCTCGAAGACCGGTGCGCTGCTCAGGCTGGGCATCGATCGGCAACTCGGCCAGGATGTCTTCTTCTACGCCAGCATGGCGCAAGGCGCCAAGTTCGGAGGCTTCAACCGGGCGGCAGAGTCCATGACCTCCGCGCGGACCGCAACAGACCCGGAGCGTGTCACGACCTGGGAGGCCGGCAGCAAGACGCGCATGTTCGGCGGCCGCCTGGACGCGAGCGTTGCCCTCTTCTACAACGACTATCGGGACTATCTGGCGAACGTTCCCAACATGGTCATCAATGGCGTGCTGGTCACCGATGCGACACTCGTGAACGCGGGCAAGGCCAAGACGTACGGGATTGATGTCGACTTGAACGCGAGAGTCAGCGATCGCGTGGACGCGACGCTCACCCTAGAGCTCTTGCGGTCGAAGTTCGACGAGTTTGCGAATCCGACAGGCTCGCCGGACAACGACTATGTGGGCAACCAGTTGCCGAACGCGCCGCACGTGAGCGCGGGCACCACCATTAGCTACCGGCATCCATTCCTGAGTGGCGCCTCGGCCTCGGCGTATCTGACACTGCAGCACACCTCAAGTCAGTACGGCGACATCGGCAACTCGTCGGCAACAAGCATCCCGCCGCAAACCTATGTGCATCTGGGAGCATCCTTCACGGATGCGCGGCAGAGATGGACGTTGTCGGCTCGGGTCCGCAACCTGTTCGACAAGAGCTATGTGTTGCTCCACAACCGCATACCGGCGCTTGACATTCACGCGGGCTACTACAACCCGCCGCGCACGACGATCTTCACGGCGCGCTACGACTTCTGACGTCGCGAGGCACGTCCAGTGCGTCCGATAGGATCACAGCTTGTAGTTGCTCCTGGCCCCAGCGTCCTTGTAGATTCTGGACCGGAGCTGCGGGTCTCCGGTGGACATCAGGACTAGCGGGATCTGTGCGCGAAGGCACGAAGACTGATCTCGGCGCGGCGCGTCCAACCATGCGCTCCTTGTTTGCGAGCCAGCGCCAGGGCCTGCTGAACGGCGGCCCGTGCGGCAACCCCTTCACCGCGTACACGCAACACCTCACCCCGCACCCGCAAGAGCTCCGGAAGGCACCAGAGTTCGTGGTCGCGTCGGGCCTGATCGATGGTCTGATCGATCGTCGCCATGCCCAGTTCCACGGCACCGCACTCAGCGTCCGCCAGGGCCAGCACCGAATTCACCCAACTTTGCGGCACGGCGAAGCGTGCGTGCGGCATCTCAGCGAGCGCATGTCGCACCATCACACGCCCAGCGTCGAGTTCGCCCCTGGCAAGCTGCAGCAGCCCCTGATAGCAGCGTCCGAACGGTTGCCACATGAACAAGGGCGGTGCCGTTGTGTGCTCGACGAGCAGATCGACATAGCGCTGCGCCAGATCGATGCGCCCGCTGAGCAGTGCCACGGGGCAGCAGGACTTGATGAGTGCGTTGCACAACGACAGCGCGTGCCCTACCCGCAGCGCGTCGCTCACGTTCTTCTCGATGGTGGCGATGGCCGCATCTTGCTCCCCGTCTACCCACTGCACCATGGCCAGCGTGATGAGGCCGATGACGAGTTGGTCAAACTGGTACCGAAAGACGTGCGTCGGGCGCTCCGTCGGCTCGTAGCCGGCAAGCATGCGCTCGATGTGTCGACGCGCTCCGATCTGGTCACCCGTCAGGTGCAGCGAGTGGGCCACCATGCGGTCTCCGACAAAGACGTCGTTCGGCACGGCAGTGTTCTCGGCTGCAAGGCGGAAGCGCCTGGCCAGACCGAGAGCCACCTGAAAGTGGCCCATGTTGAGTTCGGTGACCCACAACCCCCACAATGATTGAAGCTGCTGCGGCAAGTCGCCGCAACGCTCGGCCATTGCCAGCACGCGCGACCACACAATCGCCCGCTTCGGGCTAGCCAGGTTAGCCTGGCTGACCGTAGCACCCAACGCTGCGAACAATGACCTGGTGAGTGCATCGTCGCGCGCAACCGCCGGAGCGATCAGCGCGCGTTCGATGTTGGCCTGGTTCTCACGCAACAGCATCAGTCGATCCCACAAAGGCGCGGTCACAACAGTCAGCAACGCACCCTGACGCTCCTCACCAGGAGATTCGAATGTCCAGTCCAGCGCAGCGCGCACATCGCCCAGCCATGCTGCATAGCGCGACAGCCACTCGGCGGGGCTCATGCGGTCGATATCGCGTGCAGCGCCCTCAAAGGTCTGATGGCAAAGCCGCACGTGGCGACGCGAGATATCGACTGTCTCGCCTGCTTCCGCAAGCCTTTCGCGCGCAAAGGCGCGCGTCGTATCCAGCAGGCGATACAAGACAACCTCGCCGCTCACTTCGGCCACCAGCAGCGACTTGTCGACCAAGTCTGCAACCACGAAGGCGGCCTCGGCAGCGCCAAGGTCCTCCCCGCAAACAACCGCCAACAACGACGGCAGCGAAAAGCGCCCGACAAACGCGCTGACACGCCGGAATACCAGCTGCTGTGGTGCCGAGAGCAGGCCGTAGCTCCATTCCATCGTCGCATAGAGTGTCTGGTGTCGCGCATGCACCCCGTCCCGGCCGCTGGTCATGTGCAGGCAGAGCCGATCGTGTAACCTGCACTGCAGCCCCTGCAGTCCAAGTGCACCGACCTGAGCGGCCGCCAGTTCGATCGCCAACGGCACTCCGTCCAAGTAGCGACAGATGGCGACAATATGTGCAGCACTCTCATCGTCAAGGCGAACGTTGTCCGAGACTTCGCCCGCACGTTCGAGGAAAAGCTGTACGGCGGGCGACGCCGCAGCCTGGGCAGCACTGATTGGACCGTTGCCCGACGGCACATCCAGCGGACCAAGTCGTGTGATGTGCTCGCCCGCGCAGAGCAAAGGCTCGCGGCTCGTGGCCAGAATGTGCAGGCCCGGCGCTTGGGGAAAGACCCGTTCGCTCAACTGGGCGACGGCGTCGAGCACACGTTCGCAACTGTCCAGGATCAGGAGAACCCGACACGACGCGAGGCAATCGGCCACCTCGCCGCTAGGGTCGTCCTGGAGTGCTGTGATGCCGAGTGCCGAAGCCAGCACGCTGGGCACCAGCGCCGGTTGCTGCACCGGTGCCAGATCAACGTAGACAACATGCTCCAGATCCGCCGACAACACCGATGCGGCATGCAGCGCCAATGCGGTCTTTCCGACACCTCCTGCGCCGACCACCGTCACGAACCGGCGAAGCAGGATCTTGGCAAGCAGCGCGGCAACCGACTCGTCTCTGCCGAGCAAGTGATCAACCGGCAGCGGAAACGGCAGACCGGATAGTGCCCGCGCCGATGACGATGTCGGTGCGGTCGATGGCGCTGAGAGCAGTGATTCAGCACAATGCAGTTCCTTGACCGGAGCGACGAAGCTGTATCCGCGGCCGGTGACGTTGACGATAAACCGATGCCCCGAGCGCCCGTCGCGCAGACATCGGCGCAGCGAGGCAATGTGAACGCGGAGCGTCGCCTCCTCCACCACGCTGCTCGGCCAGACGCCCGCAATCAGTTCATCCTTGCCAATCACCTGACCGGCGCGGGCGACCAGCAGCGTGAGAATGTCCAACGCACGGTTGCCAAGCGGCACCGGCCGGTCGCCTTCCATCAGCACCCTCTCAGCGGGGCGCAGCTCGAAGTTTCCAAAGGACAGGATCCTGTGGTTCATAGAGAGCGGGGCGGCGTCGCACTCGATACCAAGGAACCGACGCATGCGGATTGCCAGCGCCCATGTGCCGCGGTATGGAGTGATGGAGTATGCAATCCGTGAGCCTGTGTGCCTACACCCAGGTTCGCGCACGAGTGTCGTCCCGAGCTCCCAGGCGAGAAAGGTGGCGCCCGAGAGCACCAATCTTTGGTGGTCCAGCACAAGGCCTCCTCACCGGCTAGACACCTGTCGGACCCCGCTCGATCTGCCCAGAACTCCAATGTGCTGGTGCAGCCCTGTGTTGCGCACGATCACCCCAGGGCCTGTCGCGCGGCTCCCAAGCGCTGGCCGGCACGCCGCACGCGGTGCACCTCGATCCGCACCGGAAGCTGGCCTGCCTGGAGGAACTGCCCCAATGTGGCACATCCGTTCAGCCCGAGCCGCTGGACCTTCATGGTCGGCGACCAGCGTGACGTGCCGGTGGGGCTCGTCCGAATCGTCAAGGGCGGTCCGAACTGCGAAATGGCGATCGCCCCCAGCGTGATTCGCCACCCGCGCCTTGATGACCACCCACCCACTTGCGGCACTGCGCCGACGAAGGAGCATCCATGCCCCGTGTCATCTGGAACGGCGCCATCAACTTCGGCCTGATGCATGTGCCTGTGGCCCTTTACCAGGCCTCGCTGAAGATCGGCATCGGCTTCGACTGGCTCGACCAGCGGTCGATGGACCCGGTGGGCTACAAGCGCGTCAACAAGCGCACCGGCACTGAGATCCAGTCCGACGACATCGTCAAGGGCATCAAGCAGGACGGTGGCGACCACGTGGTCCTGAGCGAGAACCAGATCAAGGCCGCGTACCCGAAGTCGACCCAGACCATCGAGATCGAGTCATTCGTCAAGGCCAGCGGGATTCCGTTCACGCTTCTGGAGACGCCTCGCCACCTGGAGGCCATCGGAAATGGGAACAAGGCCTACGCCCTGCTCCGCGCGTCGATGTTCGAGGCCGGTGTCATCGGCATCGCGCGCGTGGTCATGCACACCAAGTAACGCCTCGCCGCGCTGATCCCGTACGGTGGCGCCCTGGTGCTCAACACCATCCGTTGCCCCGAGGCCGTGCTGTTCGCCAACCCGGTCGCGGTGGCGGCGTGCGCGGCGGATTGCGTGCTCGCGACGGCGGGTTTCGGCAGCGCCGAGATGGTCTGGTGCGCTGGGTTCCAGAGCGGCAGCTACCCCTTCGATGGACACGTGCCCCACCACATGGGCGGCGTGCGAACGGCGGCCGTCATCGCGCAGCAGCTGACCGCCAGTGTGCACCGCGCGCTGCTGGTCTGAGGCCGGCGTGGCCGGCCAAGCCTGTGCGGGCCCGATTGCGCGCCCGCCGAGTCACGCAACCCGCAGCCATCTCCACAGCCGGGGCTACGCTGAACCGGAAGGATGGCCGGTGCTGCCCGGCGCCGGCCGGCGGGCGCGCCCAGGGCATGTACGGTCCGCGGCTCCGGGTCAAGATATTGGGGCGGCGCCACTGCGCGCCGGCCGGTTGCTCACCAGGCAATCAGCCCGCCACCGCCTGTGCACGCGCGGCAGACGACAGCGGCGCGTCTGCGCCGGCCGACGCTTGAGCAAGCACCCAGACCCGGAACCGAAGTAGCGCGGGCAGCTCGGCGTGGTGGACCGGGTAGGTCAGGTGGTAGCCCTTGGCAGGTTGCCACGCCAAGGCGGACAGTGCGACGAGCCGACGGTTCGCCACGGACGGTGCCGCAAGAAAGGGAGGCAACAAGGCGATGCCGATGCCGGCAAGCGCGGCGTTCAATGCCATCGACAGCAGGTCGTAGCGCGGCCCGGCGCGCAACTGGGCCCGGCGTGCTCCATCGACGCCTGCTGCGGCAGCCCAGGACGACCAGCCGTCGGGAGTCGAGGTGTTCACGAGCAACGCCGCCCGTTCCAGCCACGGCGCCCCGGCGCCGCGCGGCAGGCTGCGCGCGACAGGGCGCGATGCGTAGGGCCGCAGGCGTAGCGGCACCAGGTGCACACCCGTCGCGGGTGGCTGTGGTGCATCGATGAAGGTGATCGCCGCATCGGCATCGACGCGCTCGAAGTCGACCGGACCGATGCGCGTGGCCAGGTCCAGCGTGATGTCGGGATGCTCCGCGGTGAAGGATGGCAATCGCGGGATCAGCCAGTGGCTCGCGAAGGTCGACGCCACCGACAGGCGCAGCCGGCCGCCCAGCCCACCGTGCGACGCCAGGTCCGCGGTCGAGCGCTCCAGTCGCTGCAGCAGCGGCCGCACGTCGGCCAGGTACGTGCGGCCGGCGGGTGTCAGTGCGAGTGCATGGCGACCACGCGTCACCAGGCGCGTTCCGACGCGGCTCTCCAGCGCCTGGATCTGTCTGCTGACCGCCCCTTGCGTGAGGTGCAGTTCCGCGGCGGCGCGGGTCAGGGAGCCCAGTCGCTCGGCAGCTTCGAAGCAGGCCAGCGCCTGCGTCGAGGGCAGGCGCAACAGACGGCGTTCATTCATGAGATTTCCGCATGCAAGCAGGAGAAGGACTCGATTGTCTTCGACACGGCCACCAGAAAAGAATCTCCTCGTCCTGTCATCCCTTCTCGAACACCGGAGGTATGCCGCATGCGCTTTCCTGTCACCTCTTCGCGCCGCCGCTGGCTCCAGGCCGGTGCCAGCCTGCTTGCGCTGCCCGCACTCGGACCCGCCCGCGCGGCGACCTACCCGGACAGGCCTCTCACGCTGATCGTGCCGTTTGCAGCCGGTGGACCGACCGACATCGTCGGCCGCATCGTCGCCCAGGCGCTCGGAGCCGAACTGGGCCGGCAGGTGGTCGTGGACAACCGCGGCGGCGCGGCCGGCCTGATCGGCATCGGACAGGTCGCGCGTGCTGCGCCCGACGGCTACACCCTCGGCGTGGCCACCGTCAGCACCCATGGCACGTTGCCCAACCTGACCGCCAGGATGCCGTACGACGCCCGGCGCGACTTCACACCTGTGAGCAACCTTGCAGCCAGTGCGATGGCGCTGTCCGTCCACCCTTCCGTGCCGGCGCGAACACTGGACGAATTCATCGCCCACCTGCGTGCTCATCCGGGCAGGTTGTCGTACGGCAACGCCGGTGCCGGCGGCATCGGTGACCTCGGCATGACCTGGTTCCTGCAGCGCATCGGCGCGACCATGGTCAGCGTGCCCTACAAGGGTTCCGCACCGGCACTCACCGATCTCGCGGCGGGTCTCGTGCAGGCCACGTTCGACAACTTTCCGTCGTCGCTGGCGATGATCCGCGCCAGCCACATCCGCCCCCTCGCGATCACCGGTGCCCAGCGCAGCCCGGCCCTGCCGGCGCTGCCAACGTTCACCGAGGGCGGCATGCCCGGCTTCGACGTGAGCGCCTGGTACGGACTGCTGGGTCCTGCCGGCATGCCTGCCGACGTCACGTCTCGCCTGAATTCGGCGGTAGCGCGCGTGCTGTCCGACCCCGCCGTGTCCGCACGCCTGGCCGATGCCGGCGCGACGCCGAGCCCGACGACGCCAGGGCAGTTCGCGTCGCAGATCGACACGGAGGTTGCCCGCTGGCGGGAGGTCATCCGCGTGGCTGGTCTGAAACCCCAGTGAACGACGCACGGGCACCCGCCGCCGATGTGCTGGTGCGCGGCGGCACTCTGGTCGACGGAACCGGCGCGCCTGCGCGCCGTGCCGACGTGGCGATCGGTGGGGGCCGCATCGTCGCGGTGGGCGACCTCGGCAAACGGTGCGCCGCTCGGATCGTCGATGCGCGCGGGCTGACGATCGCCCCGGGCTTCATCGACGCGCATGCGCACGACGATGCGGCCGCGTTCGACGCGGAGCGGCTGCATCCCAAGCTGTCGCAGGGCGTGACGACCGTGATCGTCGGGCATTGCGGCCTGAGCGCAGCGCCCCTGGTTGCAAGCCGTGTTCCAGCGCCGCTGGATCTGCTGGGCGATGGCGCCTTCCGTCATGCGCGGTTCGCGGACTACCTGGATGCGCTCGACGCCGCGCAGCCGGCGGTCAACGTCGCGGCGCTCGTGGGCCACACCACCCTGCGTGTGCGCGAGATGACCGACCTGGCGCGGCCCGCAACGGCTCGCGAGCGGCGCGCGATGGCGCACCATGTGGCCGAGGCGCTCGACGCCGGTGCCTTCGGCGTGTCCACTGGCGTCTTCTACGCCCCGGCGCGCGCCGCGGATACGGACGAGATCGTCGAGGTTTGCGCTGCGATGGCGGGAAGCAGCCGCGTGCTGAGCGTGCACTTGCGCGACGAGGGAGACAGCGTGCTGTCGGCTCTCGACGAAGCGCTGGGCATCGGTGTGCGCTTGCAGGTCAGGACCGTGATCTCGCACCACAAGCTGACGGGGGCGCGCAACCATGGACGGTCGGCCGAGACGCTGCACCGCCTGCGGTTGGCACGCCTGAGCCAGCAGGTCTGCCAGGACTGCTACCCCTACGCCGCCTCGTCGACCGTGCTCGATGCCGACCGGCTTGCGATTGCCGCGCGTGTGCTCGTCACGCACTCCGCAGCCGAGCCGGGCCAGGCAGGGCGCGACCTCCACGACATCGCGCGTGACTGGGGCCTGCCGCCGGCGAGCGCGGCCCGGCGACTCGCGCCGGCGCGCGCGATCTACTTCTCGATGCACGAGGCAGACGTGGAGCGCATCCTCGCCGATTCCGAGACGATGATCGGCTCCGACGGCCTGCCCTGGGATCCCGTGCCGCATCCCCGCCTGTGGGGCAGCTTCGCGCGCATGCTCGCCTGGGCACGCAGCGGCGGCCTGCCGCTGGAGACGGCGGTCCACCGCATGAGCGGTCTGACGGCTGCGCGCTGGGGGCTGGCAGATCGTGGCGTCGTCGCACCCGGAGCAGCTGCCGATCTCGTGCTGTTCGACGCCGACCGCATCGCGGACCGGGCCACCTACGCCCTCCCGGCGCAGCCGGCCGAGGGCATCTTCGCGGTCTGGGTCAACGGCGTCCTTGCCTGGCAGGGGGGCAGCCCGACCGGACTGCGCGCTGGAACGGTGCTGCGGGCAAGTTGACATCGAATGAGCGACCGGAGACTTGTACTTGACCTCCCCCCTGTGCTACCTGAACGGCCGGCTGCTGCCCATCTCCGATGCCAACGTGTCGGTTCTCGACCGCGGCTTCATCTTCGGCGACGGGGTGTACGAAGTCGTGCCGGCCTACGAGCAACGCTTGTTCCGATGCACCGAACACCTGGACCGGCTCGAGCGCAGCCTGGCCAGCGTTCGCATTCCCAATCCCTTTCCGCGCGCGCAGTGGATCGGGCTGATGCACCGCCTGGTGGCCAGCGTCGCTGCGCACACCGGCGCGCTCGATCAGTGCGTGTATCTGCAGGTGACCCGGGGAGTCGCACCGCGCGATCACCAGATGCCTGCGGGCCTGTCCCCCACCGTCTTCATGATGGCGACCCCGCTGCAACCACCCACCGCTGCACAGCGCCGCGATGGGGTGGCGTGCGTGACAGCGCCGGACTTTCGCTGGGCGCGCGGCGACATCAAGAGCACCAGCCTGCTCGGTGCGGTGCTGGCGCGCCAGATCTCCGCCGATGCAGGCGCCGCGTAAACGATCCTCTTCCGAGACGGCTGGCTGACAGAGGCCGCGGCGAGCAACGTCTGGATCGTGCGGGAAGGCAGCCTGATCGGGCCGCCGAAGAGCCGGCACGTGCTGGAGGGGGTGCGCATGGACTTGCTGCGCCAGTTGTGCGAGGACTGCGGCATTCCCTACCGGCTGCGTCCTGTCGCCGAGCAGGAGGTCCGTGCGGCCGACGAGGTGCTCCTCAGTTCGGCGACCAAGGAAGTGCTGGCTGTGACGAAGATCGACGGTATGCCGGTGGGCGTGCCCGCCGCGTGCGGCAGGCCGGGTCCGGTGTATGCCGCGCTATTCGCGCGGTACCAGGTGGTCAAGCAGCAGACCGCCGGCGTGCAGTGATCGACGCCCCGGCTGCTGCGGGTGTGCGCAGGCCACCAGCCGTCCCTGCACTGCCGCGCCGTCAGCGGCGTGGCGCGGAGCACCCTGGCGCCGTCGGCGCGCCACTGCGGCTGTCACAACGCCCGCAAGACCGTCTCCCCATTGGCCGTGGTTGTCGAGCGCGCGCTCAGGAGGGTTGGCCGCCGACGGCACATCGACCCTGCGGTGGCCCGATGACTGGTCTGGGCGCCGACGAGGTCGCTGGTCGTGCCGGACGTCGAGCGCCTACGTACCGGCAGTGCAGCCTCCCGATCTGCTGTGCAGAGGGGCCCAGCGCACTCTGGTGCCGTCATCCTCCCGAGGAGCCTGCAGGGCACTGGCCGCGCTCGACCGGCGCAAGTGGTTCGTGGAGCCGGTCTCGGGCTTGCTTGATCGCGAAGGCAGAGTAAGTGCTAGGCGTCACCTTCTATCGCTTGCCGTTTAGGTGGTACTCCAAGGGCCAGGTCTTCGAGCCCGACGCCATGACCTCCAGCACCAAGCCGCCGCCGCCATCAGTCAGGTCGTAGCGCTTGTCCTTCGTTGGCGTCCGGCGAACCCGTCTTGAACCGTGGCGATCGAGCGCTAGCCTGCCGCTGCAGTCATGTGCCTGATCCACTCGGCCAAGCTCAACGGTATCGACCCTGACGCCTACCTGCGTGACGTCCTCGAGTGGCTTCCAACGCAGCCCGCCAACCGGATCGAAGAGATCCTTTCGCAACACTGGCAGCTGCACACGTCAGCCTGACCTCAGCGCCCGTCGTCAAGATGGGTTCGCCGGACGCCTACTGTCCTTCGGCTTCGTGTTGTCCATCGTCGCGGGCTGCGGGACGTAGTTGATGCGTCGCATGTGGGGCCACCAAGCGGGGCCACCGACGTCCCAGTGACCCCGAAGGTGGCCCCGTCTCGCGGCGATGTCAAGAAGCGGACCGAGACCCGAAAAGACAAAAAAACCCCAGTCGAATCAACGAGCTGGGGCTTCTATCGAGACCATCTGGGGCGCCCGCAGACGCCCCGGGGCCACGTCACATGTTCGATCATCACTTCCCAATCGGGCGCTGAGCGAGCATTCATGCGGGCCTGCTACGACCGGAGATCGACCGTGGCCCCATCCGTGGCCCCGTTCGCTACCCTTCCTGCGAACAGGCGTTGCTGGGTGAGGAAGGGCCGCTCGACGGCAGAAAAATACGTGATGGTTCCCCCACGCTTCCCGCTCAGCTGAAAAACAGGTTCTCCATGGCTTGGGCCGACGGTGTGGACTGTTGAATGGCCTGGCGGAGCGCGTCGCGGCTTGCGTGGTCCATGGTCTGCACTGCGCGATAAACCCGCGCGCGCCAGTAGTTGAAGGGACTCACCCTGGAAGCGGCAGCCTTGGCCAGCGCCCGCTGTTCTAGACCCGCCAGGAAACCTGCTTCGTCGACTGCTGTCACGTCCTCGCCAACCTTCTCGCGCAGCGCAAGGAACTCGCCTTCCACCCGCTCCTTGATCTTGTAGACCTCGTTCCAAGTGTCCAGCTTCTCCTGCCGATCCGCAGTGCCGCTTTGGAGTTCGACTACTACGCGCGGGAAAACGTCGGTGTCGTCGATCGTGACCAGAATCTCTGCCGGCAAGGCGGACTCGGTCCATGGCGAGAAGCTGAGGCGGCGCAGGCCATTCTTGTGCAGCAAGTCCTTCGCCAACTTGGCCTTGGAGTTGCACGTATGGCAGATCGGCAGCAGGTTCCCCGGATGGACACCAAAAAGCGGGTAGTCGTCCTTCGCCAGCAAGTGGTCGTACGGACCGCGCCATTGCTCGTTGTCGTCGACGCCCGCCCGGATCTGAGCCAAGGAATCCGTGCCGCAGACACAGCATACGTTGCCGTTTCCCGGTTCCGCCGGCGCGCGAAAACGAGCGCAGTGATCGTCGATGCACTCACCGCAGGCCGCCTCCACGCCGACGAGCTTCGCGGTCCGCTCGTAGAGATGAACTGATAGCGTCTTCAGGTGGGAGAAGACAACGTCGGGGATGGTCGGCACCGGCAGAGCGCGATCGGTCAAGAAACTACATGGCTCCCGGTTGAGCAGGAGCTCGTCTCGGAGTGCGGTCTTCCGTCCTTGGTCCAGCCCGACCAACGCCGCCCGCAATGTTGTGACAGCCTCCCGGGTCGCCTGATTGCCATCGACGGCTGCGTGCAAGCCCATAGGCAGCACGTTCGGGTCGACGGCCCGCCCCTCCAGCGCGGCCAGCATCACCTCTCGAAGCAATCGGTTCAAGCCGTCAAACACCCTTGACGGCTCCAGGGCCGGCCTGATGGCAAACAGCACTACTCGGCCCTCAGCTTGTTAATCAGGTACGTGCGTTCGACCGAGTCGCCCACCGATGATTCCAGCCAGGCGAGCTTGTCGCCCGTGCTAAGGCTGTTGTCTGCCAACTTCCCTCGGATCTCCTGGATGGCCGTTTCGGAGATCGCCGCCTTCAAGTCGAAGTGCCTCTTGATCAGCAATTCGAACGAGGCGCCGAACGTCTCGCTGTCAGGCATGTCCATCGACGTCACCCGATCGATCTTCTTGAAGTGAAAAATCGCCTGGCGCGGCAGCGACGAAACGAGAAACGGGGAGTGCGATGACACCAAGGCCTGTGCAGATCCATGTGCCTCGTTGGCCCGCTCGAAGTCCAAGTGAAAGCGCGTTCGCCAGCTGGGGTTGAGATGGGTCTCGGGTTCGTCATAGAGAAACAGAGTCTCGTTGTCGCCGAACAACCTCACCGCCCCGAGCGTGAGCAGCAGTTGAATCTCACCATCGCTCAGGTCGTCGAGCGCTGCCTGGCTTCGTCCGTCGGACATCCAAAGTGCTTGCACTGACAGTGGCAGTTTCCCCTTGAGCGGCTTCTTCACATGCCCCTGGAAGCCGTCCCGCCGCAGCGACTTCTTGACGTCGCCCGGCCAGGCTCCCACACCCAGGAGCTGTAGCTTGTAGAGCGCTGAGAACCACTGGCTCGGATCACGCCCGCTACCCTCGATACGCCCGATGACCTGCGGGTCGGTGAAGTCCAGTTCGATGTCGCCAGCGAGGTATTCCAACTGGAAGAGATCGAACTGCTCCTCCGATGCCCTGGCCGAGAGTGGCGCCACCCTGTCGGGCCCGGCCAAGTCAATCAGCCTTTGGATGTCGCGTGCGTTGTCACCGGCAGTGGCCTGGCCTCGAAGATCAAACCGAAAGACGGCGCGCGCTGGGTGGCGAAACGGAATCTCCTGCCAGATGGCATTGCGGTCGCCAACCGGCAACATGCCCAAGAGCGCGATGAGCAAGGCCGCGCAGTCGTAGTCGAGGAACAGGCTCCTGGGTGCAACGGTGTCGGCCTCCCTCAGGCGGAACAGCTCGGGGCCGTCGACGTCGCTCTCCGCGCTGAATACTCCGCGGTGCCGGGCCAAGTACCTTTGGTTGATTTCAATCGTTGCGCGTTCGTCCACATGAGGCCGGGCGAGCTCTTCCTTGAGCCTGGATCGCACGCGGATCACGTCATGAAACTGAAGCGCGTTCCTCATGAAAGGACGTTGCAGGTTCTCGGAGAGGCCGGAGGCGTATCCCACGAGTCGCGGCAGGAGAACGTCGTCCAACCCAGCGACACCCTGGACCGGATGCCACGCGTCGGGCGGGGTTTGCGGATCCGCCGCAGGATCAGGAGCAGTTTCGTGGACCTCGATCTGAAGTCCATTGCGAGAGTCCACCACATAGCGGCGGCTTCCCTGAAACAGCGCCGACGCCAGCTGGTACTCGACCCGGAATTCATACCCCAGAGGCTCTCTCACGCGAAAGTCTGAGCGCTGCCTCCGCTCCAAATAGGTGAAGACCTCGGCGATGAGTTCCATCACCTGAGACTTGCCAGAGCCATTCATGCCAATCAGTACAACGACATCGCCACCAGCGGCAGAGAAGTCAAAAGCTTGATTCTTCAAGCCCTTGTATTCGCCGAAGAGTTCGATCGACAGCAGTCTCACGCGGCGGCCCTTCTGCCTTGCGTGGACTTGCTCGCAGGTCGATCTGCCTGTGAGCGGCGCAGCAACTCGCTGGCGGGTTCATCGTTCGGGTCTTGCGGCACCAGCTCGCCGCGGAAGGCCTTTGCCAGAAGGGCTGGGGCCAGGCGCTCAGCGCCAGTCTGCGCTGTCTGCAGACGGCCTTCGATTCGGTCGGCAAAGGCCAATAGCGTTTCAACCCGGCGGACGATCTCGGTCTGTTCTCGCTCTGGCGGCAACTTCAATGGCAATTCCATCAAAGAGCGCTGATAGATGGCTGCAACACTCGTCGTCGCAGACTTAACAGCATTGAGAAGGTTGCGCCCGATTGGGGAACGAAAGTAAATCTCCACCCAATTGGGGTTAATGGCCGCCTTGAACCGAACCCGCAGCAAGTTGTTGTTGAAGACGACACCCGCCGGGCCATTCCAAACGCATGACTTGCCTACGAGCTCAACACTGTTCCGCGTATTGAATAACCAGTCCCCATTTTTCAGCTCGTAGCGGTTAAATTCCTCAGTAGAACAGTGAACCCCTGGGAGGTCATTGCACTGATAACCCCACATCTCACCGATTGAATTCATCTTCAGGTAAGGAGTCAAACCATCGCGCATTGGGGCTTGATCTGTCGCTGAGCGAACAAGCCCGGTAGAGGACTCAAGCACAACGTCTGAAAAGCATAGTTCGCTCCACGCCGGCGCTTCATTACGTCTCCAATCGTCCGTCAAGCGCCCCACGGTGGCGGCGGCCAGGACGGACTGGCGGAAGCGTTTGAGCATGGAGGCGACGCGGGCTAAGCGCGTATTGACGGCGTTTACGCGGGTGAGGACGGTGTCGAGTTTGTTGGCGATGCGCTTCTGCTCGGCCTCGGGAGGAAGCGGCACTTGCAGGTTTCCAAGGTTGCCTCTAGAGATTCGCTTACGCGTTGTTCCCGATGCCTGCGCATCAATCTCTGCTCGCAGTTGTGGAGCATTGATGGTGTGCATTGCCCAACGGTTGTTGGCCAAGAGTGGGTCAACGCGTAACGCAGCAACGTCCACCACGGTGACGCAGCGTTGCTCAAGCGCTGGCATCAGGCACGCACGACCCAGTGGATCGGGCATGCGAGCAATCAGAACATCGCCAGTGGCAAGCTCGGTGCAGCGAAGCCTCGTGAAAGCATCGTCATTGATCCAACGATCAGACTTGTCTACGAACGCGCCATCGCCAATGTCCGCCAGTTGCAGGAGCCGAATGTTGCCGTTTGGGTCTTGGTCTTTGCTCTCCACCCAGTCACCATCAACAAAGATGCCTGATGTACCTGCGAGTTCTGAAATGGTGGTTGGTACCCACCCCTTCGGAAGTCCGCTCATTCCGCGATCTCCCCCAACTCCGCCAAGATCGCCTCAAACTCCGCCAGCGCCCCGTTCAACTCCTCCACCGCCTCCCGCGCCAGCACGACCGGCTCGGGCAGGTCAGCGGCGTCCTCAGCGCTATCGTCCTTGAGCCAGGCAATGTCCAGACTGTCGCCTTTCTCGCTGGCGATCCAGTCGCGGCTGAAGCTGCGGAAACGCCCTGGCACGCCTTGGTCCTGTCGGGTGCCTTTGCCGTTGGGATCGTCGCCATACGCGGCGATGAAGTCCGTGAAGTGCGCGTCGGTCAGCGGCGTACGCTTGCCGAACTTCGGCGCGTTTGCGCGCATGTCATACACCCAAACCTCTTGCGTGCTGCCGGTGGCGGCCTGGCTGACTTTCTCGAAGAACAGCACGTTGGTCTTGACGCCCTGGGCGTAGAAGATGCCTGTGGGCAGGCGCAGCAGCGTGTGCAGCCGGCACTTCTCCATCAGGTCGCGACGAATGTCGGCGCCTACGCCGCCCTCGAACAGCACGTTGTCGGGCAGCACCACGGCCGCACGCCCACCGTCGCGCAAGTGGCGCACGATGTGCTGCAGGAAAGCCAACTGCTTGTTGCCAGTCGCAAAGGTGAGGTCGTCGCGCGTGGGGCCGCCGCCACCCTTGGCGGTGCCGAAAGGTGGGTTGCTCAGAATGATGTGGCTCTTGGGCAGCGCGCTGCCGGCACTGCCCAGCGTGTTGCCCACGTGCACCACACCTTCATCGTCACCTTCCATCCCGTGAAGCAGGCAGTTCATCAGCGCCAAGCGCCGAGTGCCGGGCACCAGCTCCATGCCCAGGAAGGCATGATTGCGCTGGAACTTGATCTGCCGCTCTGGAAGGTCGTACAGATCGTTCGTATGGTCCTTGATGTAGCGGTCTGCTGCGATCAGGAAGCCGGCAGTACCTGCGGCAGGGTCTTGCACGGTCTCACCGGGCTGGGGCCGGATCACCTTGACGATGGCATCGATCAGCGGGCGTGGCGTGAAGTATTGGCCGGCGCCGCTCTTGGTTTCGCTGGCGTTCTTCTCCAGCAAGCCTTCGTACAGGTCGCCCAGGCCGTCCTGCCGGGCGCTGAACCAGTCAATTCCGTCCAGGCTCTTCACCAGTTGCTCCAAATGCCGCGGCTCTTTCAGGCTGGTCTGTGCGTCAGCGTAGATGGCGGCAATCAGTTTGTCGTCGCTGGTGGAAAGCTTCAGCAGCGTTTCGCGGTAGTGGCGCAGCAGGCTCAGGCCGCTCTTGTCTCGCAGCTCAGGCCAGCGCGCATAAGGCGGCAGCTTGTGGTTCTGCAGCAAACCGCTTTCGGTGTTCTCGTGCTCCATCTTGATGAAGAGCAGCAACACCAGTTCGGTCACGTAGTCGCTGTAGTTGATGCCGTCGTCGCGCAGCACGTCGCACAGGTTCCAGAGCTTTTGGACGATGTCTTGGGTGGTCATGTTTGGTCTTCTTGTGTCGTGCCCGATGGTGGAGCTTGGGGCCGATGGTCAGGCGGCGGCTTGGGGCCACAGGCCGTCGGCCAGGGTGTTCATCACTTGTTCGAGCTGGCCACCCAGCAGCTTGTCCAAGTGCTTGGCACCGCCGTCGTTGGCAAACGCGGTGTTGACGAAGCCGTGGTCGATGACGATTTCGTGGGTGAGTTGTTTGGCCAGGCGATCCAGCCACTTGCGCTGTAGCGGTGTCCAGGCATGCTGGGCGAACAGCGTCTGCATGGCGCGGGCCACGCGCTGATCGAACGGCAGCAGCGCCTCGCCCAATGCGGCCTGGCGGATGTAGGCAATGACGCCAGCGGCAATGTCCTGGTTGCTCTGCTTGCGCCAGGCGGCCTTGAGGTTGGCCTCGGAGTAGCCGGCCCCATCGAGCAACAGGCGAACTTCTTTGAGCTGCTCGCGCGTGAGGTCGCGCGGGCGGTTTACCACGGTGGCGATGGCGGCCGACTGATTGAGCTGCGCTCGCACGAAGTGGCTGAAGCTGTCCAGATAGTCCTGGGGCTTGGTGTATTGGCCCCAGCTCTGGGTGCGTTCGCGCAACTCGTCGGCGTGCTGCGAGATGACGGGCATGTACGCCGTGCCGAGCAACTGCTGTACCTCGGCCAACTGCAGCAGAAGCCGGGTGTTGTGGCGCAAATAGTCAGCGGCGGCCTGTGGGCCGCCTTCTCGGCCCAGCTCGTGCAAGTGGCGGTGCAGATTCTGGGGCGCCACGCCCCATTGCTGCTCCAGTGCGTCCAGGCGCGCCCGCAAGGCCGGGTGCTTCTCGGCCTTGTGGGCGGCGTCGCGCAGCACGCGCATGAGCTTCTGGTTCAACTGGTCCAGCACGTCGTGCGCGTGGCTGCGGTCCGGCGCACTGCCGGGCGCCTCGAACGCGGCCGGGTTGTTCAGCTCATCGAGCAGTTGTTCCAGCGTGACCTTGGGGTCCTTCACCAGTGGCTGCATTGTGTTGACGGCCTGCAGCGTCGCGTACAGGTCCACCGGGTCGTAGATCTTGAAGACGGTCTTGCCGATCTCGTCGCAGCGACGCGTGGCGCGGCCGATCATCTGCTCGTACAGGATGCGCGATCTCACGCGGCGCATGAACACCAGGTGGCAGATGGGCGGCACGTCGATGCCGGTGGTGAGCAGGTCCACCGTGATGGCGATGCTGGGGTAGCGCTCATTCTTGTAGCGACGGATGAGCTGGTCCACCTTGTCGGAAGCGCCGGTGATCTTCTCCACCGCAGACTGGTTGTAGTGTTCGCCGTGCACGGCCTTGAACGCATCGCCCAGCAGGCGTTTCACCATGTCGGCATGGGCGTCGGTGACGCAGAAGATCATGGTCTTCTCTTCGCCCATCGGGTCCAGTTCTTGCGCCAACTGTTCGCAGATGACGCGGTTGAAGTCTTCGCTGATGACGCGCTTGTTGAAGCTTTCCAGTTCGAAGTGCAGCTCGTCTTCGAGTTCGGCCGACTCGATCTCGCCGGTGCTCAAGTTGATGGCTTCCACCTGCTGGCCGCTGTCGAAATGAATGCCGTGCTGGCTGAGCAGGGTCTGGTAGCGGATGGGCGGTTCATGGTCGATGAGCCAGTCGTCGGCAACGGCCTCGCGGTACGAATAGGTGTAGACAGGGCGGCCGAAGATTTCTGTGGTGTGACGCGCTGGCGTGGCCGTCAGGCCTACCTTGACAGCATCGAAGTAGTCCAGCACACGGCGATAGGTGGACAGGTACTGGGCCTGGTCGCGCAGGGCGAGCTCGCCCTCGGTCATGTCCTGGTCCAGCGTGTAGCCGCGGTGTGCTTCGTCCACGATCACGCAGTCGAATGCGTCTACTTGTGGCGGGCTGTCGCTGGCGAAGATGCGCTTGACCATGGCCTGGACGGTCGCCACTTGCACACGCGTCTCCGCCTCTGCAGCCATGTCGCCCAGTTCGGCGATGTTGTAGATCTTGGACAATGGCTGGCTTTGCTCCAGCGGTGCTTCATTGAAGACATCCAGAGCCTGGTCGCCCAGGGCTGTGCGGTCCACCAGGAACAGAATGCGGCGGAATCGCTCGGCCTTAAGCAATCGGTAGATCAGCCCGATGATGGTGCGTGTCTTACCCGTGCCAGTGGCCATGGCCAGCAGGCAGTTCGTCTGACCGGCTGCCAGTGCCGATTCGACCGCTGCAATGGCCTTCTGCTGGTAGTCGCGCAGCCCGAGATAGGCAAATCCCTCGTGCTGCAACCGCGCCTCGGCATCGGCCCTGCTGCGACGCAAGTGGTCCAGCAAGCCGTCAGGCGAGTGGAATCCCTGCAGCGGCTTGGCCAGATTGGAGGCTTGGCGCACATCGCGGAACCACGTGCCACTGGCCTCAGGGCTCTGCTTGATCAGAGGCCGGCCATTGCACGAATAAGCAAACGGCAACTTGAAACTGCCGCCCTGGCCGTCGGGCCAAGGCACTCCTCGGCCTTCGGCCACCCAGGCTGGCTCATGCTCGGCGTTGAGGCCAAAGCCGCGGGCGTAACGCTCTGCCTGGCCGATCTTGCCGGCGACGTTGATGTTCAGGCGCTTTGCTTCCACAGCGGCCAGTGGAGACAGGCCGGCAAAGAGCACGTAGTCGGCACTCTGCTTACCTTCCGTTGGCCACTCGGCAATGGCCAGCTTGCGCTGGTGATCCGGGCGCGTGCCGTTGGCGTGCGTGAGGGCGTTGGTGTCGGCCTCCCACCCTGCATCACGGAGCATCTGGTCGATCAGCAGGCGGGTGGCGGCTTCGTCCATCGTGACCTGCTGCGCCGCCCGGAAGGCGCGCTGCGAGAAGCGCTGAACCTCTTGTGCAGATGCTGTTGCGGCCTGGGCAGCAACGGCGTGCAGCTTCGCGTCGAACTCCGCCTTCAGCGCGGCGTACCGGGTGCTGGCCTCATCAGCCAGGCTTTCGTAGATGCTGCGCTCTTCGCTCGCGCGTGTCGCCAGCTCGCGCTCTTGCTCGGCCTGTGCTGCGAGCAGCGTCGCCAGTTGCTCCTTGGCGGCCTGTTCCGTTTGAGCCTGTTGGAGATCCTTCGCCAGGGCGGCCACTTGCTGCTGCAACTGGACCAGTTTCTGGCTGGGATCGTCGGGCAGGATGAACGGGCCCGACTTGAAGTCCGGCTCCGATCCGAAACTGCGGTGGAACCACAATGCGACTTCACGGGCGACCTTTAGCGCTTCAATTCCTTCGCGGTACCCAATGCCGTGGGCCGCCTGGTGCGCGGCTTCATTGCCGCGAACTCGCAGCAGATGGAACATCTGGCGCACCTGGGCGTCCAGGCCCAGGCGCTGGTCTACGGCGCGCAGCAGTTCGGCCTGGGTTGGCTGTTGGAGGCGCAGACCGATTCGGGAAGCGACTTCTTGCGTCAGCGACTCCGCCAGTAGGCGCAGCTTGAGCACGCAGCTGGCTGGGTCGAAGGGAAACAGTCTCTCGGCTGTTGCTCCGAGATCGGCCAGAAGCGGCGCGTGCTCGGCGAGGAATCCGAAGTTGCCGGGTCGTTCACTAGGTGTATGCGCCATATGCGTATCACCTGCCGAGCAATTGAGCGACCGTGCCCATGGGCACGAACAACCGGCTCGGTTGGGCCTGCAGGGTGAGGAAGCCGTAGTGCCGATAAAAGGCCGCGGCAGCTTCGTCCTTGGCATCGACTACCACCGCCATCGCTGCGATTTGATCGGCATGGGCCAGGCTGCGGTGCAAGGCATCGAGGAGCAGGTGTTCCCCAAGCCCCTGGCCCTTGGTGGACTGATCGACGGCCAGCCGGCCCAGCAAGGTGACGGGAAGCTGCGGATAGCGCGGCAGCTTGCGGGTCAGGTCGTCAGGCAGGTCGGCGAGGGTCAGCACCGAGGCCGATAGCGTGTAATAGCCGAGGACACGTGCATTCGGTGGACTCACTGCGACAAACGGCGCGGCCACGCGCTTGTCCGCGTCTTGCCGGGCCTGTTGCTTGAGATAGCGGTCGAGCGCCTCCGCGCCGCACTGGAAGGCCGTTCGGTCGTGCTGTCGACCCAGGGGCTCGACAGTGATACTGGTCAAGGTCACCGGCTATGCGCCGGTGCGTTGGCGGTAGGCCTTGGCTGCGCGCTTGAGGCGCGCGTTCGGCTCCGGCGGGTTCAGCAGGGCTTGCACGAAGGCCAGTTGCTCTTCGCGCGACAGGCGGATCGACTCGTGTTCGGCAATCACCCGACGCGCGGCGTCCTGCGCGCTGGCGACGACGAACTCGCTGAGCGTGCGGCCGGAAAGCGCCGCCGCTTGTTGGAGCAGGCCTTTCTGCGCTGCGGACACACGGGCTTCAAGCCGGGCGTCGCGCGTGGTGTCGGGGGTGTCTTGGTTGGTCATGATGGGCTCTCTGCGTCCAATGTACGGCAAGTGTCCGTACGTGGCAAGCGATGATGCGCCCATGGCGTATGCGAAATCAAGCGCTCGACGCTGCTTTTTTGCATACGCAGCGGCCATAACGCCTTCAGCCTTCGCGCGGCGGGCCGGGTCAAGGGCGGGCGAAGCCCGGCGCCAGCGCACCCTTGACGCGGTGCGCCGGGCGCCGACGCTCGGCCGTCGGGCTGGCGGCTCTTGAGCGGCCAGTCCCCGAGCCCGTCCGGCGGCGAGGACACCCTCCCTTCGGACTGGCCTACCGTTCCATTTCTGGCCCCTTCCGAGTCGGAGTCGGAGTCGGCGTCACCCTCGGGCCTGGTGAACGCGTTATGCCTGGCAGCTCCTTCTGCGCAGCCGACCGCGCCATCCCGGCGCGGACCACCGGCATGTCACGGACGTAGCGCAGGATCGCGCCGCTGAGGTCGCGGTCCGTCGGCTCCGGCGAAGCCGCCAGCGCCTGCGCGATCCGAACCCAAGCCTCGCCAGCGCGTCGGTGGCTTGGCGACATACGGGGCGGCTTCTGCTTGTCGACGGCCGCCGAGCCCCTGCCCTGCATTCTCTTTTTCGACCACACCCTTTCATCGTGGTGCCGCGAACCTCGAACCGCCTGCGAAGACGCCTCGGCCTCGATTCCCAAACCCCGCAGCCGCTCAGCGAAGGTTTCGCGCCACCGACGCAAGTCTGCCTTGCGCGGGTTCAGACGCGAGCCGTCGCGCCCCTCCGCGCGCACGCTGATGTGCACATGCGGGTTGGCCTGGTGCGTGTGCTGGACCATCACGTAGCGGTGGTTCGCCAGTTCGGCCTTCGCGAACTCTCGCGCCGCGCGCCGCAGCGCAAGGGCATCGGTGCCGGCCGGCATGGACAGCATGATGTTGAAGGCCTCTCGGCGCTCGCTGACCTCCGGGATGCGGGTGCCGCCCAATCGCCATTGATCGGCAATCGCGCGCAAAGCCTCCTTGCCCTCCCGCACGGCACCGCGGTCATCCTCGATGGGCAGTCGACCAGCCTTCGCGATGTAGCGCAGGTGCGCCGCAATGGCACCCATGCCACGCCCGCCGCCGGTGACCTTGACCATCACTTGCGGCGCGCGGCGCGCGACCGTCGCGCGGATGCGATGCCGCAAGGCTTGGGCGCGCTGCCGAATGGCTGCCTCCGTCAGCACAGGCGTGCGGGACGCTTTCATCCGGTTCGACGGGTAGAACAGCCGGTCGCCCCATTGCACGAGCAGGACATCGACGTTGCTGGGCATGGCAGTTCTCCTTCACAGGCGGTCGATCAGCGCCGAGGCCCGATCGAGGTGGCGGCGAATCTCGGCGTCAGCCGTTTCGAGGCGATCCCGGTACGGCCTGGCCTGCTCCACCTTCGCCTGGCGAAGCAGGGTGACGAGCGCCACGAGATCGGTCGACAGCGCGGCCATGCGGTCGTTGGACGCGAGCAGTGCCGCGCGATCGGCCTGGCGCTCGGCAACGGGCTGCGGCAGACGGCTGCCGGCAACAAGCCGCGCCACGTAGTCGCCGTAGGACAGGCCGAGCGCACCCGCGTTCAGCATCAGCGCGTCGGCGTGGGCTTGGGGGAGTCGCAGCGTGAGCTTGGCTGTCTCTCGGGTTGGGGCTTGGTCCGGGGTCTGACCGTCAGACCCCTGCTTCATCGGCACCACTGTCGCCGGCGCATGCAGGTCGAGACTCATGACGACGGCCCGGCGCACGAGCTGTGCAACGCCCATCCCGCGGCAAGCCGCGGCGGCGCGCACGGAATCGCCGATGCCGCGCAGGTCGATCGTCACGCGATCACGCGACGGGCTCGCCACGTCGAACCTCGCGCCGGATGCCGCATGGCATCCATTCACTGGCGGGCCGCCTATCCTGCCATCCATCTTTTCTCGACCTCTTCACTCCACTCTCCACGGGTTCAGCGCGCGGCCTGCGAAGGGGTCTGACGGTCAGACCCCTGCAGCCATCGTGTGGTGATGCCTTCGACCCGGATGCGCAAGGTGATCAGGTCGGCCGCTGCGGTCGGGCTCGCGTCGGGCGGCTTGATGCGACTGAGCGCGCGCTCCAGCCGATTGCAGGCGGCGTTGGCTTGAGCGATTAGATTGTCGGGCGGCGACAAGGCGGGCTCGGTTGGCGCAGGCTCGTCGGCCGCGGAACGGATGGCGCACACCGATGCGCGCGTGATGTCTGCCTCGCTGGCCAGCAAGGCGTGAACCTGGTCGGGCCTGTCGGCGTGCAGCTTGCTGAGTTCGTGCAGCGTGCGGGGCGACGTGCATCGGCCGGACTTCAGCGCATCGTCGAGCACAGGCGGAAGGTCCAGCAGCGAAAGGTGGTGCGCCACCGCTGTCAGATTCATGCCGAGCTGCCGGGCGATTGTCGCGTTCGAGTCGCCCGCATCGACCTGCGCGCGGATGAACCTGGCCAGTTCGAGCGGGGTCAGACCGTGGCGCTTCTGGTTCTCGGCGACTTGGGCATAGCGATCGGCAGGCAGGTCGCGCACGACGGCCGGGACCTCATGCAGACCGGCACTGATCGCCGCGCGCAGCCGCTTGGCACCGAAGTGAACTTGGTGCCGGCCATCGCCGTCGGCAGGATGCACGACGAGCGGCTGCAGGACGCCTCGCCTTCGGATGTCGTCAGCGAGCTCGGCGATCGACTCCTCGGGGAACTCGGTGCGCGGGTTGTGCGTGTCCTCGTACAGCAGAGACACGGCCAGGAGCAACGGCCTTCCATCGTTGCCACTGGGCATGGCTGCATCGGTCGAGTTCGCCGCTGCGTCGGGGCTCGATACGTCGGCAAGCGGCGCGGCCGCTACCGATTGATGCGACGTTGCTGACCTTGGCTCGGCATCGAGCAGGTCAAGCTGAACATCTTTGGACTTGTTCCACGGCAGGCGCATGACCGCATCGTGCCGCTGCCTTCCAAGACGAGGAAGTACCCGTCAAGCGTTGCGCTGCTGCGCGTCCTCGTCCCGCATGGACTCAGATGCACCCGGGATGTCCCAGCAAGTCCAACCAACGTCACGGGCAGTTTCAACTTTCTGCATCGACGCCCCCGAAGGGCGGAGGCGGCTAGGGCCGACTGCCCGGATGCAGCCAAGCCCGCGCACGTTGCTGAACAACATTCCGAATGCGGTTGCCGCCGAGACTGTGATGTTGGCTCCGCCGTCACGAGGCTGGTCGGAAGCGCTCCGCAAACACCAGCAGCTGTGCGTTGACCTCATCGGCATGCGGCGCAAAGTGCGCCTCGCGATGGCAGTTCGGGCATAGCGCCACACAGTTCCAAACGCGGTCACCCTTCTCGGCGCCGAGGATGTGATGCACATCCAGAAACCCGCGATAGCTCCGGGACTCGCCGCATCCAGTCCTTTCGCAACCAGTTGCCCGCTCGATGACGGTTTTCCGCACCTTGGCATCGCGGCGAACCTCCGAGCGAAGCACAGGTCGTCGTGCATTGCCATCGCTTCCAAGGGCCGCGTAGTCAACGCTCGGACAGTCGTCGAACGTATCGTCCATCGAGCCGAGTGGGCCGGCCTCGATCTTTGCCAAGTCCGCAACGCCCGGCCAACTCCACAAAGCGTCGGCGACCACGTGTGCGGCGGGCGTCCGGTCGTCTTGGAGCCACAGCGTCGGGCTGGACCCGTTCATCGCGTGGTTCTTGGTGATATCTCCCATCAGGTTCCGCTGGTGAAGGTCCGCGCTGATTTCGCGCTGCCGCAGCCAGATCGGCATCAGGGCATCTCTCGGAATGAGGGCTGCGAAGACTATCGCTGCTCCGTCCCGCTGAATCACAAGGCTGTGCGTGTTGCCGTGCACCCGATCGCGCTCAACGATGAAGCGCAAGGTGCCCTCCCAATCGTCATTGCGCAACCGCGCACGCAACTGTGCCGCTGCGTACTGACGCTCCCTTGGATTCCTGCCTTCACGCCGCCAGCAGACGCGAACTCGCATCTTCAGGTTCTTGCCGTCAGGCGCTCGCGCGACGACGAACTGCTCAGTTGCAGTGCCGGTCACCTTGCGTTGGTCCTCAAGTACCTCGAACCCGCGCTCGGCCAAAAAAGGTGCGACCGCGTCGCGCGTCATTGCCTCAGCAGCAAGGCTGTCAGAACCTCTGAACGCTCGTGCTTTCGTTGCCATAGAGTTCCTGAGCTATTGCCGCATCGGCGTGCGTGTCGACGCGTAAGTAGTTCGCGAGCGACACAAATCGTTTGTGGTGCGTCTTCAAGCGGCGCGCAACGGGATCACGTTCAGGCCCGCGGCAAGCGCCTCGACTCGATCGGCCAAGTACTGCAGCGCCCTCTTCCGATCCGACGCCAGCTCCATGTGGCTGTAGGCCGCCACGGTGGCGTTCTTCTCGCTGTGAGCCAGCAGCAGCTCCACGACATCGCGCCCGAACGCATGCTCGCGCAACAGGGTCGCGGCCGTGCCGCGCGTCCCATGCGGGCTGAAGTCGGGCACACCGAAGTCGATGCGCTTGAAGAAGTGGTTCAGCGTCACGTCTCCCATCGGCACGCTGCCCCGGAAGATCGACGGGAAGACGTACTCGCCATGCCCCGTCAGCTCGTGCACCTGGCGCAGGATCTCGACGGCCTGGCGCGACAGGAACACGCGATGCGGCTTGCCCATCTTCATGCGCTCGGCCGGGATGTCCCACTGCGCGGCATCGAGGTCGAACTCGGGCCACTTCGAGCGCAGCAGTTCGCTCTTGCGGGTCATCGTCAGCAGCAGCAGCTTGGTCGCGGCGATCGTGGTGGTGTGCGCGCCCTGCTCGTCCAGCTTGCGCCAGAAGGCCCCCAGCTCCTTCTCGCTCAGGTGGCGGTGGTGTTCGACCGGTGCGCGTGCGATGGCGCCGCGCAACGGCTGCGCCGGGTTCGTCGTCACCAGCAGGTTGCGGATCGCGTGGTTGTAGATCTGCTGCACGATCACGCGGATGCGCTCGGCCGTCACCGCGGTATCGGCGCGCGCCTTGATGATGGCCAGCACGTCGCCCGGCTGCACCTCGTCGAGCTGCATGTCGCCGATGGCCGGGTAGACATAGGCATCGAGCCAGCGCACGGTCTGGGCCACGTAGCCGCCCGACCGATAGAACAGCGTCTCGTCGACCCAGCGCTGGGCGAAGGTGCGGAAGCTCAGGCGGCGCGCGTCGGCGGCCTTCTGCTCCGTCGATTGCGCCCGCTTGGCCTTGGCCGGGCTCTGGCCGCGCTCGACCAGCGCGCGCAGTTCCTCATGGCGATCGCGCGCCTGCTTGATCGTGAAGGCCGGGTAGGCGCCGATCGTCACCTTCTCGCGCTTGCCGTCGAGGTGGTACTTGAAGCGCCAGGTCTTCGAGCCCGAGGGCATGACCTCCAGGACCAAGCCGCCGCCATCGGTCAAGTCGTAGCGCTTGTCCTTCGGTTTTGCGTTGTCGATCGTCGCGGGCTTCAGGACGTAGTTGATGTGTCGCATGTGGGGCCACCAAACGGGGCCACCGCCGCCCCGGTGGCTCCAAATGTGGCCCCGTCCCGATGCGATGTCAAGAAACCGCCGGGGACGCCAGAAGACAAAAACCCCAGTCGAATCAACGATCTGGGGCTTCGTTCGGGATCTTCCGGGACGTCCAGAGACGCCCCGGGATCGCGTCACATATGGTCGATCATCACATGGAAATCGCACCTAAGTCCGCGTCGCATAACGCTCCGGCCCCGCTGGCACCCTCCATCTCCCGTCAAAGGACCCTCCATCGGGAATCCTCCAACTTTCATAGGTGGGGCCAGATGCACGTTTGTCACTTGGCCGAACACTGAGCAGGATCGCAGCCAATGTAGCAGCAAGGACCCTGCGGGGAAACCTCTCGCAGGCAGCAGTCCCGACGATCATCGCCCAGCTGGCAAGCGAAGCACAAGCGCCGGTCGCTTGAGAGGTCGGCTGCTTTTTTATACAGTCCTGAAGCTACCAGCTTCAGATTGGACAAAGCGATGAGCAAACCTCAGGACCGCACTGTCTCTCGACGGGACGATGGCACTTGGCAGAACAAGAGGCAGGACGCGGAACGCGCCTCGTCGGTCCACACCACCCAATCGGAGGCCCAGGAGGCGGCCCGGCGCATGCTGGGCAACCAGGGCGGTGGCGAACTGACGACGATGGGCGTCAAGGGCAAGATCGTCAGCAAGGACACGATCAAGCCCGGCAACGACCCCAATCCGCCGCGCGACACCGAGCACTGATCCGTCGTCGTCGATGGCGCTTGGCGGTTCGGGCGGAAGCCCACGCCGCCCTGCGCTAAACGACGGCCTTTGGATTGCTGAGCCGCACGACCAGGATCCAGACGCCGCGGTGTCGTTTCGTTTGTTGCGCTTTTCGCTTGTTTCGATTAAGATCTCCGCACTGACCTTGATCCGGAACACGCCATGACCCGCGCCCAAGCCCTGGAAACCGCACTGCCTGTCGAGCGCGAAGTTGCCGCGGCCGTGGAGAGCCAGCGTGCCCTGGCCGCCTTCCTGAGCACGCAGTTCGAGACCCAGCGCATCCAGATCTTCGACGCGAAGAACGAGGCCCACCAGGTCGAACTGCCCACGTCCGCCCTCCGCTTGCTGGTCGACGTCCTGTCGGAGTTGGCCGAGGGCAATGCGGTCAAGGTCGTGCCGATCCATGCTGAGCTGACGACACAGGAGGCCGCTGACATGTTGAACGTGTCCCGCCCTCATCTCGTCAAGCTGTTGGAGAGCGGTGCTTTGGCATTCCACAAGACCGGCAAGCATCGGCGCATCCGCTTCGCAGACCTGATGGCCTTCAAGACCGAGCAGGATCGTGCGAGTGCGCAGGCGATGGAGGCGCTCGCGAAGCAGGCACAGGAACTTCAACTGGGCTACGAGTGAGGAGTTCGTCGTTCACCGCGGTCTACGACGCCTGCGTGCTGTATCCGGCGCCGCTGCGCGATTTCCTCATGTGGCTTGCCTTGTCCGGGCGCTTTCGTGCGCGCTGGAGCGCCCAGATCCACGATGAGTGGAAGCGGAATCTGGTCAAGAACCGGCCGGACATCACGGCCGAGCAAATCGATCGCACTTCTGACCTCATGGATCGGGCGATCCCTGACGGTCTGGTGACCGGACACGAAGTCTTGATTGAAGGTCTGACCCTTCCCGACCCTGGGGACCGGCATGTTCTCGCTGCAGCCATCCGCTGCCACGCCAGCGTGATCGTGACCTTCAACGAGCGCGACTTCCCGGCCGACGTACTGGGTGCGTTCGGGCTGGAGGCCCAACACCCGGATCTGTTCGTAGAGAACCTCTTCGATCTCGACCCGGCCGCGGTGGTCGCCGCTGCACAGCGGCAGCGACAGCAGTTGAAGAACCCGCCGATCGACGTCGATCGCTACCTGGACATCCTGCTTCGGCAGGGCCTCACCCAGACGGTGAAGGGCCTCGCCGGGTTTTGGGGCGTGCTGTGATCAGCGGCTGAAGCGCCTTCACGCACGCAGATCACAGAGCCTCGCACCCCCTCAGGAGTCGTTGGCCGGGCTGTTCAGCCCCCAACGCTGCGACCAAGTCAACGTCCGCCTCGCCCACGGCTCGCAGGGCCTCGAGCAGCGCAGCGCCGCGCGAGGCCTGCAAGGCATGGATCACCAGATCGCCCGACTTGCTACGCGAGATGCTGACATGGTCAGCGTCCAGTCGGAACTCTGCAGGAATGCGCACGGCCTGGCCGTCGTCGCTGTTGAAGACTGTGGTCGTGAGCCTCTCCATGCTGCTCTCCATTCAAGTACGTCGACGTGCGCATCTTCGTTCAGGCATCGCCGGCGTGCAACGGCATCGGGCATGTTGCGCCTCTACCGCACTCGCCGCCGGTGCCACGCGTCGCACACCGGTGGCCAATGCTTGTCGTCCCATGAGGCGACCCGTCGGATCATCGAACACTGAGCCGTTCGCCTGAAGTCTCGTGGCGCCACCTACGGTGCCCGCCCACATCGATCGCGAAACCCGCAGGTACGGCAAGTCCGCTGGCTTGCGGGCCAACGAGGCTCGACCAGCCCACGCAGCAACGCATCACGTCGGCGCATCAGGTCCTCGACTTCCTCCCGGGCCATGAGGTTGACAGGCAGAGGAATCAGCGAGGTGCCGCGATGCCCCCGAGGAATCAGCACGTAGGCCTCATCGGCGACTGTGGCGTGCAGTTCGTCTTCCATCGCCATTCGCTGCGCCGACAGTTGGATGACATCCGAACGCGTCACCACTGGGCTCGCACGGGTCTTCAACTCCACGAGTACCAGGATCCCCGATGGCTTCCGATAGACCCTGTCGACGCGTGCGATGACCGGCCAGCGACCCAAGGATCTGAACTGCCTCTCGACGAAAACCAGCGCTGCATCCCGTAGGCGCGCCGGTCTCTGCCGACGCTCCGCGGCCGCAGCGCGCCTGCCAGCGATGACCCATCCGACGAAGCCGATCGCGACGGCAAGAATCATCATCGCCAGTACGACTTCGATCATGTCCATCGTCCAGCCTCTCGTGACCACCACCTCCACAGCCAAGCGGCCTGCCCGAGCAGCCATCGCATGCATCCGAGCAGTGCTGGAGACGCTTCAAGCACCGCGCAGATGCGGGGACCGGCGCGGTAGTAGTGGTACACGATCGACCGTCCCCAGCCTCGGCGTCGCAGCACGGCATCCCGGAAGTAGCGGAGTTTCTGTGTCTGCCATCCCTCGCCGAAGGCCAAGGTCGCGACGCAGCAACGCCCTTTCAGCCCATGTGACGGTACATGGCCAACACCCATGGCCAGCCTTGCCTGACGTTCGAATCGCGCATGGCACACCAACCCGCGCTCCCGGGCCGCTTGCAGCGGTCTGGAACGGGGCCGGCCATGCCGCTGCTCGAGGACGACCCACCGCTCGCAGAAGCCCATCTCGGCCAGCCGGGAGGCGCTGAGCGCCCGTTCGGTCGGGTTCCCACCCACGATCGACCTGCGTCCAGCCCGGCGTCGACGCTTGTCGACCTTCATTCCGGAATGGCAGGCTGGAACAGCCCGTTCGTCACTGCAGCGGCCTGCTGCACGTCAGGCTGCTTCGGGACCTCGATCGTGTCGGGCGTCTTCAGGCTAGCCATCGCAAACACGCCGTGCTGCGCCAGCAGACCGTCGTAGGCCAGCAGTCGCAGACGGTTGACCCGCTTGCGCCCCTGCCGAAACTGGCTCAGTTCATCGAAAAGGCGCGGGTTCTCCTCGCGCGAGAGCTCGAACACCAGCCGGATCGGTCGAAGGGCTCCGCGTTCCTGCGCACTCATGCACCACCCCCTGGTGCACGATCCGAAGGCGCCGGCGTCGCGAGCGACGTCAGCGCGTAGTTCTGCCCGGCCAGCTGGAAGCCCCTCACGTTCGCGTACAGGGGCTCCTTCACCTCGTGGATCCGGTGCTTGGGGAAGGCTGCCTTGACGGCCTTCTTGAAGAGGAACGCGCCGCCGCCGACGAGGATGATGTTCTGCAGGCTCTCGGGCGTCTCGATCCACTGGCGCATCGTCGACACGGCCTGCTGTGCAACGCTCTCGGCGATGGGCAGGTGCCGCTTCATGTCGTACGGTTTTTGGAAGATGACCGGTGCCTTGCCGGTCCGCAGGGCGAGGTCGATGGCGTCGTAGTCGCGGTAGGGTGTCCCGATGTCCTTCGAGATCTCGGCCGCCATCAGCCGCAGCACATCGGACATTCCCCGGTTGATCGAGTGCGACTGCTTCTGGACCAGCCGCATGCCGCGGCAGACCAGCCAGTCGAATGTCCTCGATCCCGGGTCGATGACCAGGCTCTGCTCCGTGCCGATCGAGGCCATCTTCTCGTGCTCGGCCGCGTAGTGGACGAGCGCACCCTGCGGCTGCGCCACCGCCAATGCCTTGCGGACCGTGATGGTCCGTCCCGCCGCAATCTCGTGGCTGCCCGTCATCGCCTTCTCGAGTGCCGCCTTCTTCAGTGCCAGCAGCGCGACGGGCAGCCCGACGACGAGCAGGTCGATGTGCGGCACCTTCATCATCGACAGCGCCCCGCGCAGCAGCGCCATGTACTCCGGCGACTCGGTGTACTCGTCGTGCAGCTGCTTCGCGCGGAACGTGTCCGCGGCCAGGTGAATGTCCGGACCCACCTCATAGAACAAGGAGCCGACAGGGATGCAGACCGTCTTGCGCTTCTCCGCTGCAGGCATGGCCGACGTGTCGGCGCTCGACGGATAAGCGACCGAGGGGAAGCTGGCACATCGGATGTCGGCTCCCGAGATGCCGGTGACGAATTTCGTGTTGCCCGATCCGACATCCACGGCTCTGGCGATGAATTCCATGCAGTTGCTCCTTGGCGCAGTTGACTGCCTTGAAAGGCTGATCAGCGTCACCGCACCAGACCGCGTTCTCCACGCTCAATGGCCTCGAATCGGCGCGTCTTTCGACTTCAGTGCCAATGCAGGATCAGCGGAACTGCATCGCAGCGATAGAAGGCGCCCCGCGGCTCGCCATGAGCCCGTTCGCAGGCCGCACTTCTGTCACCACGGTCTCACCTCGCGCGGGCCTTTCAACCCCTGCCCAGTTCGACTCGCGCGGACAGGCTGCGGACGCGCCAGCCAGACCGACGGCCGCGCGAGGTACCTGAGGCGGCAGCCTTGCCTGTCAACCCCGCGCCGTTGCTGGCGATCCGGGCCATTGCGACGCTAGATGGGCCCTGCCGCCGAATCTCGTGCCGTCAACTGCCTGCCCCAAGGGCCGCCCGATCAGGGGTCTTGCGGCAAGCGCTGCGCACGCGGCCTTGACCGCAGATGCCGTCGCGGTTTCCACTGTGGGCTCCCGAGGGCTCCTGGCCCACTCCGTCCTCTCGAAGAAGACGAGCATCGCAGGCGTCGCAGTCGTTACCTGCCTCGTGCCTTCAACCGAAGTTCCCGTCCCGAACGGGTGGCGCGACCGGCCTCGACCTCCAGAAGGATCGACGCCGCGAGCGTGCCGAGTCATCCACCCCAGCAGTGACCTGCCCGGTCGTTGCCAGCCTCATCGCCGCGATGACGGCTGGGCGCTCCTGAAGCGCACCGGCGCAGCAGAACCCCGCGGCGGCACCTGATGCCGCGCACCGTTCCCGCCAGCCCTTGAGCACGCGCGCATGACGCGCATCGCGCGGCGTGATGGCCTCCATGAGGCTCCCCGCACGACCCTCGCTCATCAACTCGACACCGCCCTGGACTCTCGGTCAGGGGTGGACCCATGCGAGCGGCCGGCGCTGCACACCAGGCCTGATCCACCGAATGACCCAGGGCTCGACCCTGGCGTCGATGTCGCACCCAGCCCCGAGCGGGGTGGACATCACCCCTGTCGTCGCGTCGCAGAAATGCGCAGACGGCCTGGATCAACGTGTTCCATTTTTAAGGTTGACCGAGCTGACCCAGGCCCCTCGACAAAGACCACGAGGAGCCCGGACCAGCAAAGCCATGGGTGGGTGTGGCGCTGCAGGGATCGACCGCCGCACCGACGTTGCACACGATCTCCATCGCCGTGGGCTTGCCAGGAATCGGCCCCGTGGGATGTCCAGATGGATTCCTCCAACTCCGGTCCTCCCGACCGTTCATCCACCGGCGCGCTGTTCGGGCAGTCCGCCATCTCGCAGAAAGCCCACCATGTCCCGCATCCGCCGTGAAGAACCCTCGCGCCGCCGCCGGCAGGCACCTCTCTCCCGCAACGACCGCCGCAACGACCCGCGCGATGGCTCCGCCCTGCCCTCCTCATCCACCCGACCTCCCAGGACCACCGCGATGACCTCGGCCAGCCCAGGCCGCCTGCACGGCCAGGACTCGCCGCGCCGCCAGAACTGGGCCGGCAAGTCGCCCCAGCAGGTGCTGGCCATGTACCCGCCGGGCAGGACGCCCGTGAACCGGGTGGTGGACGTGCTGATCGAGCTGTTCAACCCGCTGCACACCGCGCTGGAGAAGACCGTGTCGCACAAGACACGCTACGAGCGCGCGCACTTCCTGCGGCGCTTCTTCCGCGAGCTGCACACGGACGCCGGCTTCAAGCTGGCGCCCGATCCCCGCAACCTGGGCCAGCGGCATGTTCAGGCGATGGTGAAGGTCTGGCAGCGCCGCAAGCTTTCGCCGGGGACGATCCAGACCTACCTGAGCTTCCTGCGCGGCCTGGCGATGTGGCTCAACAAGCCGGGATTCATCCGCAGGCCCGGGCACTACGGCCTGACGCCTGACGAGTACGAGCGCCACGAGAACGCCCAGCGCGACAAGAGCTGGAGCGGCAACGGCATCGACGTGGAGGCCTTGCTGGCCCAGGTCTCTGCCTACGATGCCCGCATCGGCGCGTCGATGCGCCTGATGGTGAAGGTCGGCCTGCGGCGCAAGGAGTCGGTGATGTGCAGCCCCTACGCCCACGTGCATCCGTTCGAGGAGACAGGCCTGCCCGACGAACAACGGGAGGCGGATCGGTATCTGTGGACAAAGGGCAAGGGAGGCCGTGCGCGCTGGCTGCCGCTGGCCACCGAGGAGCAGCAGGCGGCCATCGCGCATGCCCGCAGCGTGGTCAGCGGCCATGACGCACACATGGGGGCGCCGGATCGGGACCTGAAGTCCAACCTCCGTAGGCTGGACTATGCGCTGCGCAAGTTCGGCCTCACGAAGCGCGAGAGCGGCACCACCGGGCACGGGGCGCGGCACGACCACCTTCAAGGCCAGTACCAGGACACGACGGGCACGCCCGCGCCGGTGCGTGGCGGTGGGCCGGTCGATCAGGACCTCGACCACCAGGCGCGGCTGCGCGTGGCCCGTATCGCGGGCCATGCCCGCCTGCGCTCGGCCGGCGCCTATTTAGGTTCGTCCGCGGTTATGCGCAGCAAGGGCCGCAAGCCGAGCGATCCACCTATGACGTAGGCCGTCGCGACCGCGCATAACGCTTCCAAGATCGTCCTCCCCGGTGGCCGCTGTGGCCGCCGTCAACGAGGAGACGATCATGGATTCGCTCAACTCCAATGGGCCCGGCGCGCTGGCGCTGGAGCCGCTCTGCCAAGGCGCTGCGCAGGAACTGCTGATGCGCAGCTACACCATCCGCACCGTCAATCGCTACAAGCGGGTGTGGAAGCAGCTGGCCGACTTCGTCCGCGCCCAGGGCCTGCCTGCCGAGTACACGCGTGAACTGGCCCTGCGTTTCGAGCAGGCGTACGGCGTTCGCGACGGGGAGGTGCTCAAGCTCGGCCAACAGTGGCGGCGGCACCTGGTCTTCGGCATCAAGGTGCTCGACGACTTCGCGCGCACCGGCACCATCAGCCGCTTCGTAGTCGAGACCACCGGGCTTCGAGTACCGGCGGGCATGCACAAGCCCCTGCGGGAGTACGAGCAATACGCCAGGGAGCGGCGGCATCTTCGGCCCACCAGCCTGGCCGAGCGGATGCACAACATCGCGGTCTTCCTGGACTTCCTGCGCACTCGCGGCCTGGAGACGCTGGACGCCCTGCAGGCCGAACACCTCAGCGCCTTCGTTCAGACCCGTACGGACTGGAAGCCGAGGACCGTAGCGTGCGTCTCGTCCAGCGTGAGGCTGTTCCTGCAGTTTCTCTTCATGCGCGGCGCCCTGCCGCGCGACCTCAGCGCTGCCATCCCAACCGTTCGACTGGCCAGCAATGCCAAGGTGCCGTCGGCGTGGGAGCCAGAACTGGTCGAGCGGCTGCTTGCTGCCGTCGATCGCAGCTCGCCGAAGGGCCGGCGTGACTACGCCATCTTGATGCTCGCCTCGCGCTTGGGTCTTCGCCTGGGCGACATCAAGCGCTTGACGCTCGATCAATTGCACTGGACCACGTCCACCATCGAGATCGTGCAGAACAAGACGGGGGAGCCGCTGGTGCTGCCGCTGATCGAGGAGGTCGGCGCCGCACTCATCGACTACCTGCGAGCTGGGCGACCGCCGGTCGAGCACCGGCATCTGTTCACCAACCTGACGCCACCGTTCTCGCCGATCTGCCAGAACGACCGGCTCCACCGCGTCGTGGCGTACTGGCGGGAACTGGCCGGGATCAAGTTCAAGACCCCGCAGCGTCAGGGACTGCACTCGCTGCGCCATACGTTGGCCACCCGGCTGCTCGGGGCGCAGACGCCGTTTCCCGTCATCTCGGCCGTTCTGGGGCATGCCTCGCCGGCAACGACCTTCATCTATGCCAAGGCCGACGTGGAGACCCTGCGCATCGCGGCCATCGATCCGGAGGAGGTGTTCCATGGCCACGCCTCGTAAGCCCGTGACATTCACCGGCAGCAGCCCCCTGGCTCCGCTGATGGCGCAATACGTTCAGGAGAAGCGAGCCTGTGGCTATCGCTTCAACCCCGCCGCATCCAGCCTGCGCCGACTCGACGCCCACCTGTGCAGCCAAGGCTTGCAGCAAGTCGAGTTGCCCAAGGCCGCGACCGCATCCTGGCTGGCCAAGCAGCCGCACGAGACCGGCAAGACCCAGCGCGCACGGGTCAACCTGGTTCGCAACTTCGCCTTGTTCATGCGCCGACTGGACCTTCCTGCCGACGTGCCTGATCACGCCGTGGGCGCCAAGGATTCGAGGCCATTCCTGGCGCGCGTGTTGACGCACGGGGAAGTGCGCCGCTTGCTCGAAGCCGCCGACCGGATCGAGCCGATGGCGTCGACTCACCTGCGCCACATCGTGCTGCCGGAGCTGCTGCGCGTGCTGTACGGATGCGGCCTGCGTCTCGAAGAGGCTCTGCGCCTGCGCATGCGCGACGTCGACCTAGTCCAGGGGGTGCTGCGCATCAACGACACCAAGTTCCGCAAGGACCGCCTGGTGCCGCCGGCCCGGCCCCTGGTCGTTCGTCTGCAGAAGTACGCGGCCGCGCTGGGGCCTCGTTCGGACGACGAGTACTTCTTCCCATCGCCTCGCGGCGGCCGGCTGGACGGCGGTGGCGTGTACCGCAATTTCAGGGAACTGCTGCACCGATGCGGCATCGGCCACGGCGGCCGCGGCGAAGGGCCTCGACTTCACGACCTGCGCCACACCTTCGCGGTACATACCCTGCTGCGCTGGTACCGCGAGGGTGCCGATCTGCAGCCCAGGATGCCGGTGCTGGCGACCTACCTCGGGCACGCCTCGATCGACGGCACCCAGGACTACCTGCAGATGACCGCCGAGCTGCATCCGGAGATCGTCTCGCGGTCGGACGCGGCCTACAGCGACGTCATTCCACCCAGGCCCTGGAGGTCGTCATGAAGCCGACCGACCTCTCCTTGCACGTGACGAACTACCTCACGCGCTACCTCGCCGGCCAGCGCAACCTGAGCCCGAACACGATCAAGGCCTACCGCGATGTGTTCACGCTGCTCCTGCGCTTTGGCCGCGACGGACGCGGCATTGCCGTCGAGCGCCTCTGCCTGGCCGACATCGACGTGACCTTCGTCGAGGCCTTCCTCGATCACCTGTCGCAGGAGCGGAAGTGTTCAATCCGCACACAGAACCAGCGGCTGGCCGTGCTGCACGCATTCTTCCGCTACGTGCAGTCGGAGGTGCCCGAGCGGATGCTGCAGTGCCAGAAGATCATGGCGATGCCGCTGCGGCGCCATGTCCAGGTGCCGGTGGCCTACATGTCCAAGGACGAGCTGACTCAGGTGCTGGCGCATCCCGATCCGACCACGCCGGCCGGGCGGCGCGACGCGGTGATGCTCAGCGTGCTGTACGACACCGGCGCCCGGGCGCAGGAGTTGATCGACCTGAACGCCCACGATGTGCGTTTGACAACGCAGGCCCAGGTCAGGTTGCTGGGCAAGGGGCGCAAGGTTCGCGTGGTGCCTTTGATGGACGCCACGGCTCGGCTGTTGCGTGAACACCTGCGGGAGAACGATCTCGATCGGCCCGAGCGAGGCCACCTGCCGGTGTTCCAGAACCGCCAGGGCGGGCGCTTGTCGCGGTCGGGCCTGCGGTACCTTCTGCACTGCCACGTGCAGGCCGCCCGGTCGGCCGTGCCCGGCTTCACGCAGAAGATCAGCCCCCACAGCATGCGGCACACCAAGGGCATGCACCTGCTGCAGAGCGGCGTGTCGCTGGAGATGATCCGCGACTTCCTCGGGCACGTGGATGTGAAGACGACGCAGATCTACGCCCGGGCGAACCTGGAGATGAAGCGGCGCGCTTTGGAGAAGGTGGCCGGCGAGTCGCCGTCGCCAGCGTTGCCATCCTGGCAGCAGAGCAAGTCTCTGCTCGACTGGTTGCGCTCGCTATAGCCGCGCAGAGTAGCTTGTCAGTCGGCGGCCAGGGCATGGATGATCGGGCAACTGCCCGTGGCCGCCCCCGTATCGCATTGGCGCAGCAGCGCCAACAAGGCCTTGCGCATCGCCTTCAGGTCGGCGAGCTTCTCTTCGATGACCTGCAACTTGTGCCCGGCAAGCTCGCGTGTTTCAGCACAGGCGCAGGCCTCGTCCAGCTCCAGCATGCTGGCGACTTCCTCCAGCGTGAAGCCCAGCACCTGCGCGCGCTTGATGAACCGTACACGCTTGATCGCCGCCGGGCCATAGCGGCGATGTCCGCTCGCCGGTTTGTCCGGTTCAGCCATCAAGCCGCGGCGCTGGTAGTACCGGATCGTCTCGACGTTCACGCCGGCCTCGTCGGCCAATCGCCCTATCGTCAGCTCGCTTGTCATCTGGACCCCTTGACTCCGTACCATGGTACGGACTCTAGACTTTCCGACATCAAACAAGTTCACCCGGTGTATGGCCACGTTCAAAGCAAGAGGTTCACTGCTCGCCGGCGCGTTGGCCGCCGTCGGCGCGTCGGTGTGCTGCGTCGGTCCGCTCGTGCTTTTGACGCTGGGCATCGGCGGTGCGTGGATCTCCAACCTGACGGCGCTGGAGCCTTTGAGGCCCTGGTTCATCGCTGCGACGCTGCTGTTCCTGGGTCTGGCGTTCCGGCGTCTGTACCTGCAGCCACAGGTCTGCGAGCTCGGCGCGGCGTGTGCCGAGCCGATCGTCCTCAAGCGGCAGCGGCTGATCTTCTGGCTGGTGACGCTGGGGCTGCTCGCGTTGTTGTCGGTGCCCTGGTTGGCGCCATTCTTTCTGTGAAGGACCTACCCATGCGCCATTTGATTGCCGCAGCACTCGTCATGCTGATGCCCTTGGCTTCGCTGGCTGCGCCGCCGCAGACCGCCGTGCTCGACGTGCAGAACATGACCTGCGGGCTGTGCCCGGTCACGGTGAAGAAGTCACTCGAGAAGGTGGCCGGTGTGAGCCAGGCTCAGATCGACTTCGCGAAGAAGACGGCCACCGTCACGTTTGACGCCGACAAGACCAACGCAACGGCACTGGCGAAGGCCACGACGGATGCTGGCTTCCCCTCGACGGTGAGGAAGTGATCATGGCTGACCCGGAACTGGAATCGGTGCTGACATGCCCGGCGTGCGGCCACGCCAAGCGTGAGGTGATGCCGACCGACGCGTGCCAGTTCTTCTACGAGTGCGAGCACTGCAAGACCGTGCTGCGGCCGACGGCCGGCGACTGTTGCGTGTTCTGTTCCTACGGCTCGGTCAAGTGTCCGCCCGTGCAGATGCAGCGCGGGTGCTCGAGCTGTAGCGCCTGAAGGCCACGACCCGCGCGGCAGTACTTCACCCGCGCCGGCGGGGCTGCGCGCACGACATCAGCCGGCCGGCGTCTGGGTAGGCCGGCTGAATGCGCTTGGATGGCTCCTACACCCGAACCGTCCCGCGTAGATCAGCGGAGTTATGTTGAGTCAGACGCGACCTCTCGCATGTCGGGCGTGAGCGCAGCGGGCTTTCTGCGCATAACCGCGGACTGGCCTAAATAGGCGATATGGGCAGCTGCACATATCGCCTACATCGGTGCGATCCGGCGCTCGCCTGCAGGGGGCCGCGACCCGGCCCAGGGCGAGACCGGCAAGCCTGGGCCGGGGAGCATCGGGGACGACGGTGACACGCCTGTCCCGGTCGCATGAGCCGGCCCGCTCCGGGCCGGCCCTGCGTTCAGGCGCAGGCGGGCGCCTCGGTCCGGGCAGGATCGTTGGCGTCGACCTCCTCGCCACCCGTCGCCGGGGCATCGGCGTGCGGCTGCACGCGCAGGCAGTCTGGCAACCAGCCACGCCCGGCGAGCAGTTGTTCGGCCTGCGCCACTGCGGCATCCTTCTTCAGGTCCGCGAGCGGACCAGCAACCTTGGCGCCGGCCACCGCATGCACCACCTCGACCACCCTCGCCTTGGACACGTGCTGAAGGTAGGCCTCCCCCGTCGCCGACCACCATCGCGTCATGTCCAGGCCGAGGGCGCGGGCCAGACCGTCATTGACCGGTCGGCCGGTGTCGGTGCCGGTGATGCCGTTCACGGTGGACGCGACCAGGAAGGTCAGCAGCCGCTGCACCGTCTGCGGCGGCTGCCGCAGCATCCAGTCGAACACCGCGTCGGGTTCCTTGGGCAGGTGCTCGATCCAGGCGATGCGGTCGGCTTCGATGCGCTGGGCCGCCTGGCATGCCTCGATGTCCTCGGCCGCGCCCCGCAGTTCGTGCTGGTTGCCGGTCGCGCTGATCGCCAGCAGGTTGGGCAGTCGGTAGGCGCCATGGAGCGGGTCGGCCAGCAGCTTCAGTGTCAGGTGGGTCGTCAGTGCCGCCAGCGCAACCTCGGGTCGGTCCAGCAGTTCGGCCTGGATCGCGGCGACGCGGTGGGCCGTGAGGCGGCGCATGAGCTTCTCGGAGTGCACGGGCCGTGCCGTGGCGCCGGCTGCCGATGGAAGCGACTGCAGGGCCGGGAGCCCCGAGCCGCGCGCAGGATCCGCGTCGCCTTCCGAGCCGCCTCCACCAGCCGACTTCTCTTCGGCAGCCTTGGTGATGGCCTGCGCCAGATCGGCCCGATCCTCGGGACGGATGAGCCCTGCCCTGATCGCGGCACGGCCGTCCGCGCCCACATGCAGCACGCACCCGGCGAGCGCCATCCAGGCCACGGGCCATTCGGTCAACGCCTCGAGCCTGGCCTTGCGCTCTTCCTCCAGCCCTTCGGCCTCGGACTCCAGGGCGAGGAAGGCGCGGTCGCGCGACGTGTCGTCCTCGTCGGCGGCGTCGTTCGCCTCGCTGGCGCCGGTGACGCCCTCGCCGGCATCGCCAACGCCATCGCCATCGCCGTCGCGGTCCACAAGCGCTTCCATCTGCTCGTGCAGGGCCGCGATGCGCGTGTCCAGCGCCTTCAGCGCCTCGGCTTCCTCAGGCGTCGGTGCGCGGCGGGGCTTCCGCAGCTCGCCGTGCTTGACGTACTCGTCGTAGGCGAAGCGCGGACGGATGTCGACCCACTTCCAGCCTTCAGACAGCAGTTGCTTCGCGCGCTTGCCCAGCTTGTCGGCGGCGAGGCGCTCCAGCAGGGCCGGGTCCAGCAGGTAGGCCTTGCTGTCGTCGTCGCTGAACAGGTCGCGGCGCAGTGGTCCGCCGGCCTTCTCGTAGGCCTTGACGGTGACGTAGCGGGCCAGCGGGTCTGCGTCCGATTCGATCTCGCCTCGGGTCAGCAGCTGCCGCAGATGCTCCGGGCGCTGGTTCCAGCTCGGCAGACCGGCCCAGGCCTGCTCCTGGCGCTGGTGATCGTCGACCGAGGCCAGCACCATGAGGCAGTCCAGGCCGATGCCGCCTTCGCGGTACAGGGCCATCAGCCGGGGCGAGACAGTGGCGAGCTTCATGCGCCGCTTGACGATGAGCGGCGTCACGCCGAAGGCTGCGGCCACGTCCTCGACGGACTTGCCCTGCGCGAGCAGTCTGGCGAAGGCGGCGAACTCGTCGGCCGGGTGCATCGGCACGTGGAAGCAGTTCTCGGCAAGGCTCGCGATGAGCGCCTTGTCGGCCGGCACGACGAGTACCGGCACGGGGTAGTTGTCGGCGATGTCGCCCTGCTGCACGAGCAGCGTGAGCGCGGCGAGCCGCCGCCCGCCGGCGCAGACCTCGTAGCGCCCGCGCGCCGCCTGGACCACGACGAGGTTCTGCAGCACGCCACTGTCCTTGATCGACGCGGCCAGTTCCGGCAGCGACATCACGGGCGCCGTGGCACGGCGGGCCTGGTGGTCCTCGGACAGCACCAGCTTGTTGAACGGAACGAAGGTGCGAGGGGACGCCTCGATGATGGCGTCGACCTCGGCTTTGGAGAATTTCATGAGGGACTCCTGATCGGTTGCATGGCAGGCCGGCGGCCCACCATGCAGTCAGGATCCCATCGAGGCCGTGCACTTCAAGAGTGGCGAGGAGCGCTCGCCGGTGGTCCGGTCAGGACGCCGGACCGCGCGTCGGCTCTCCTACGACTGCTCGCCCGACTTCAGGGCTGCCAAGCGCTCCACCACCTCGCGCTTGCCGACCCCGCGCAAGGCAGCGATCGCCGCGAGGTTCTTGCCTCTGGGGCGTGCCTTGCCCTGCTCCCAGGCATAAACGCTCTGCCCAGATGCGCCGACCAGCAACCCGAAATCCGCAGCCGACAGGCCCAGGCGCTTGCGATTGCT